>DATCMA010000058.1:0-147481 GCA_036563645.1 Micromonospora sp. | reverse complement strand
ACTCAACAGGGTGGCGTACGGCGGCGGGGCGGCGGCCGGCGTGGTGGGGGAGGGCGGGCTGGAGGTCATGGTGATCCCTCCTAGACCGGATTTCGTACACATATTCTAATCAATGAAAGTGACGATGCCCACATCGGCGGGAATTGTGATCGCGTCACCGCGAGGAGGACTGGGCGACTGACGCCGAGCGTCGGCTCCTCCCCTCGTCGTTCGTCTGAGCAGTGTGGACGCACCCGCGAGGGAATCCGGCGACCGGTGGAGACGCCCTCGGTCTTGGTGGCGGTCCCCCTATCCAGCGTCATCCGTTCGGATCGATTCCGCGGAGCTCTTGACAAGAGGGCGTGTTGAGGGTCACCGTATCGGCCACATATTTGAAATGCCATTCTAATAATTGGAACGGGGTGAGGTTGAGCTAACCGGCGTCGAGAGCCTTCGCGGTTCCGGATTCGGCATTTAGTGCCTGTCGCGTCACTGCAGTCTGGACACCTGGCGCGACGGGTGAGTAGCGGCTGCCAGCGGGAATATCCGCGCTGCTGAGCTGCGGCGATGGACGCTGCCAGTGCGTCGGACAATTGCGTTCAATTCATGTCATCCGATTGGTGTCGTACCTTCGAGTGAATTCCGTGGGGCTCTTGACAAGGGAGCGTGTTGAGGGTCACCATATCGGCCACATATTTGAAATGCCATTCCAATAATTGGAACGGAGCGAGATGCAATTTACGAACGGCGAGGAGTTCCCGCTCATCGATCCAGCTCTCGGTACGCCATTCAGGACCGTCCGCCTCTCCACAGTCGACGATGTCGGGGTCGCGGTCGACCATGCTCGTAGAGCTTTGCCTGCTTGGAGCCGAACGTCCTGGGATGAGCGGGCGGCGATTCTCAAGCGCACAGCCGACGCCATCCGAGCAAGCGCGTCTGAGATAGCCGCTGTCCTGACTCAGGAACAGGGAAAACCTCTCAAAGAAGCAAACATCGAAGTTAAGCGTTGTGCTGATACATTTGAATTTTACGCGTCAGAGAGATTCCGTGAGAGCACAGAACAGCGGGAGATCCCTGGGAAGCTCGCCGTCGTCAAGCCTCGCCCCATTGGCGTCGTTGCCGCCATCGTGCCGTGGAATTTTCCGCTGACGCTTCTGGCGAACAAGCTGGTTCCCGCGCTGATCACGGGCAACACTGTTGTCGCGAAGCCCGCGCAGACCACCCCGCTGGCGACGCGCATGGTCTTGGACCGCCTGTACGAGTGCGGTCTGCCGGACGGTGTGGTCACGACGGTCCTCGGCGCTGCCGAAGTCGGTCGCGCGTTGGTCGCCCATCCGGATGTCGCCATGGTGAGCTTCACCGGTTCCACGCAGACCGGACGCGCGATCATGGCGGCTGCGGCACCGAGAGTGAAGCGACTCGCGCTCGAGCTGGGCGGCAGCGATCCGCTGATCGTTGACGAATCTGCTGATGTCGCAGGTGCGGCGAAGGCCGCTGCGGTGGGCAGGTTCTTCAACGCCGGACAGGCGTGCATCGCCGTGAAGCGCATCTTCGTGCACGAGGCTGTCGCGGACGAGTTCATCGACCTGCTCGCGGCGCGCATCGACCGGCTTCCGGTGGGCGATGGACGGACTCCCGGCGTGCTCATGGGTCCCCAGCACACCGAGAGCCAGCGCCAAGTCACGCTGCGCCAAATTCGGGACGCTATCGCGCGCGGAGCGACGGTGGTGCGCGGGGGCGGGGTACCGGACGATCCCGCGCTTGCCAACGGATTCTTCGTCGCCCCCACGCTCCTCACCGATGTCCCCGATGACGCCGCGATCATGACTGAGGAGTGCTTCGGTCCCGCTGTGCCGGTCGTGCGCGTCACGAGCTTCGACGAGGCGATCGAGCGAGCCAACGCCAGTGAGTTCGGGCTCGGCTCCACGGTCTGGACGAGAAGCCGAGAGAACGCGCTTAAAGCGATCGAATGTCTCGACGCGGGATACACCTGGATCAATGACATCGGTACCGATCACGACATCCTTCCGTTTGGTGGCGTCAAACAAAGCGGATTCGGCAAGGAACGCGGTTTTGAGGTGGTCGACGAGTACCGGGAGTTGAAGTCCGTAGTCGTCGGGGACAGCCTGCTGGGAGAGTCGCTGTGACGCGAGAAGACCGGCAGGTTGAGCTCGCACATCCCCTGACAGGTGTTCGGGTCATCGAACTGGGGACGTTCATCGCCGGGCCGTTCGCGGGTCAGCAGCTCGGCGACCTGGGCGCGGAGGTCATCAAGATCGAGCAGCCTGGGATCGGCGATCCCATGCGTCGGTGGCGAGACTTGGGCAAGGGTGACCTGTGGTGGCCGAGCATCGCGCGAAACAAGAAGTCCGTGACGTTGAACCTCTCGCATCCGCGGGCGCGCGATATTGTCTTGAAACTCGCCAGCTCGGCGCAGGTGGTTCTCGAGAACTTTCGCCCCGGCACCTTGGAAAAATGGGGAATCGGACCGGATGAGCTCCTGAAAGTCAACCCGGGCCTCGTCATCACCCGAGTATCGGGGTTTGGCCAGACCGGGCCCCGCTCTCGGCAACCGGGCTTCGGGAGCATCGGGGAGGCGATGGGGGGTATCCGGCACCTGACGGGCTGGCCGGACCGTCCATCGACGCGCGTGGGGATCAGCCTCGGCGATCAAATTGCGTCGCTCTTCGCCACCATCGGCACGCTCGGGGCGCTGCGGTACGCGGAGCGTACCGGCCGGGGACAGGTTGTCGACGTGGCGATCTATGAGGCCGTCTTCGCGCTGATGGAGAGCCTCGTGGCCGACTACGAGGTCACGGGGTATATCCGCGGACGTACCGGGCCCACGTTGCCCAACGTCGTGCCGTCCAACGTCTATCCCACGGCAGATGGCTCCGAGGTCCTGATCGCGGCGAATTCCGACGCGATTTTCGAGCGACTCGTCAAGGCGCTTGAGCTAGACGAGCTGCGCGATAACGCGGAGGTCGCCCACCACACCGGGCGGATGAAGCATGCCGAACACATCGATCGTGTTATCGCCGCTAAGACATCCACCGTAACGGCAAGCGACCTGCTGCGTCTGCTCGAGATGGCCGATATCCCGCACGGCCTGATCTATACCGCGAAGGACATCGCCGAGGATGAGCACTACGCCGCACGAGGCGCGATTCGACGATTCGATATTCCAGGTGTGGGTCGCGTGGCGATGGCCGCGCCAACTCCCCGGCTGACCGTCTCACCGGGACGAATTGACTCGCTTGGCCCAGCTCTTGGCCAGCACACCGACGAGGTCCTCCGCAACATCGTCGGTCTCGACCCGGCGGAGGTTGACGAGTTGCGTGCGGAAGGCATCGTTTAGCAGAGCGGAGTATTCACGATGGCTGTCAGTGAGTTGCGGGACGAGATCATCTCCCTTACGAAGCAGTTTGTCGACCGTGAGGTCATGCCAGTTGCGCCGGAATTGGAGCGCACCAACACCTATCCAGAGGGGCTTATTACAGAGATGAAGGAGATGGGCATGTTTGGCATGCTCATCTCGGAGGAGTACGGCGGTCTTGGCCTGGACATCGGGACGTATTGGCGCGTTGTCGCCGAGCTTTCGCGCGGGTGGATGAGCCTGGGTGGTGCGATCAACTCGCACACAATCACTGCATACTTGATTACTCACTTCGGCACCGATGAGCAGAAAAAGACGTGGCTGCCGCTCATGGCGACCGGTGAGGTGCGAGCCGCCCTGGCGATGACGGAGGCCGAAGCGGGCAGCGATGTCGCCGCGATCAGGACCACCGCGGTCTTGGACGGGGATGACTACGTCGTCAACGGTGCCAAGATGTTCATCACCAATGGCGCCAAGGCCAAGCTGATTTGCCTGCTCGTCAAGACCGATCCCGCGGTGCAACCGCCGCACAAGGGAATGTCGCTGCTCCTTGCCGAACCGGGCCCCGGATTCAGTGTCGAAAAGAAAATTGAGAAACTTGGATATAACGGCATTGAGACGGTGCCCTTGTCGTTCGATGACTTCCGGGTTCCGGCGCAGAACCTCCTCGGCGGGGAGCCGGGGCGCGGGTTCTACCAGGCGATGACCGGTAGTGAGATTGGGCGCATCAATGTAGGGGCCCGGGCGGTCGGTGTCGCCCGCGCGGCCCTGGATGAGGCGACGAAGTACGCGGTGGTCCGGAAGACCTTCGGCCGTCCAATCGCTGAGCACCAGGCGATCCAGTTCCTTCTCGCGGACATGTGCACCAAGATCGCCGCGGCGGAAGGGCTCCTCGACCGCGCGGCGGAGGCCATGGCCGCGGGGAAGCGTGCGGACCTGGAAGCCGGCATGGCGAAGTACTTCGCCACGGAAATGGCGGTCCAAGTGACCATGGATTCGATGCGAATCCATGGTGGTTACGGCTACACCAAGGAATTCATTGTCGAGCGGCTCTTCCGGGATGCCCCGCAGATGGTCATCGCGGAGGGAACCAACGAGATTCAGCGGATCATCATTGCGCGAAATCACCTGAAGCGTTATGGGCAGGTATAGATGTTATCGTACGCGAGCGCTGAGAGTGGAACGGCGGACAAGCAATCGCCGCCAGAAGTTCTCAAGATTGTCGGATGCACGATCGACTTCAAGACTGACAAGGGCTTGTTTCGCGCCGTCGAAGACGTGAACTTCAGCATGTACGAGGGCGAGAAGATTATGCTTCTCGGGCCATCGGGATGTGGCAAGTCAACGCTGCTTAAGGCGATTGGCGGATTTCTTCCGCTCGCCGAAGGGCACATCGAGCTCTATGGGAAACCGATCGGGCGTCCTGGGCCGGACCGGGTGCTCGTCTTTCAGGACCATAACCAACTCCTTCCGTGGCGCACGGTACGCGGAAACATCGCCTTCGCCGCTCGTCAGGTGCTGGGTTGCAGCAAGCACGAGGCGCTCGCCAAGGCCGACAAGTATCTCGATATCACTGGGCTCGCAGACTTCGGAGGATTCTTCCCTCACACGTTGTCAGGCGGCATGAAGCAGCGCGCAGCGATCGCGCGGGCGTTCGTCGTCGATCCGAAAGTCTTGTTGATGGATGAGCCCTTCGGCGCACTGGACGCCCAAACGCGACAGAAGCTTCAGCTGGAGTTGAACCGGCTGTGGCAGCGGACGCGCACATCGCTCATTTTCGTCACCCACTCGATTGACGAAGCGGTTCGGCTCGGGCACCGCATCGTCGTCATGGCCCGCGATCCAGGGCGGATTCTCAAAGTAATCGATAACCGGACCTTGCAAGAAGAGTTTCTTGCGGACATCGAAGCGGAGCCGACAGAGGCTGCGGAGCTTCGACGGGAACTGCGGGCGCTACTCCATGAAGCGCGTGGCGAAACGGTAGGTGGGTGATGACGCAACTAACGCTGGCGAAAAAGCCCGCCTCGCGGTCGCGGACGGTCCGTGTTCGCGACACGCGGCTACCCGTCGCCCAGGTGGCGACTGTGGCAGCGGTGGTGGTCATCTGGTGGCTCTACGTCGAAGTGATGGATGTCAACCCGCTGCTGTTCCCGTCGCCCACATCCGTCGCCACCGCGTGGTGGGACATGGCCTCGTCGGGCGAGCTGATCAAGGCAGCTGGGACGACACTCAGGCTGTTGGGCCAGGGGATCGCCGTCGGCGCGGTGCTAGCTCTCGTCCTAAGTGCTCTCGCCGTCTTCCATTCCGGCGCCCGAGCGGCCTTGCGGACCTTGGCCGCGATGTTCAACCCGTTGCCCTCGGTTGCGCTGCTTCCCATGGCGCTGTTGTGGTTCGGCGTCGGTCCGTCCCCGATCGTCTTCGTCATCGTCTATGCGGTGATTTGGGTGATGGCCTTGAATCTCAATGCGGGATTTGAGGCGGTACCGCTACAGCTCCGCTGGGTGGGACAGAATCTCGGCCTCCGCTCGTGGCGCTACCTGGTGCATGTGTTCCTGCCCGCGGCACTTCCGAGCCTGCTCACCGGTTTCCGTATCGCGTGGGGCTACGGCTGGCGGACGATAATCGCCGCCGAGCTCGTCTTCGGCGCCATCGGAGGACAGGGTGGCCTCGGCTGGCTCATTGTCGTAGAGCGATACAACCTGCGCAGCGACAAGGTGTTCGCCAGCTTGTTTACCATCATCGCCATTGGTCTCGCAGTCGAGTATCTCCTGTCGAAGATCGAGTCTAAGACGGTTATGCGGTGGGGCTTGTCTTCGAACTGAGCACCTTAGGACGAGCCCGCACTGTGACGGCGTATGTGACAAATAGGTGAAAAATTCGGGGAGGAAGAGATTCCATGCGAAAATTGGCGCGTGTTGCCGGTGCGGTCGCGGCTTCTGCGGTGGCCTTATCGCTGGCGGCGGCCTGTGGTGACGACGATTCAGGCTCCGGAGGCGGATCGGGGAAGTTGACCCTGGCTCCGCAATTCGGGCTCGCGTATCTGCCGCACGTGGTCATGATGGAATCGGGGTACCTCAAGGACCAGCTGCCCAATACCACGATTGAGGAGGTGCAGCTCTCCGGCGGCGGGGCCGTTGTCGAGCAGATGATTTCTGGGTCCGTCGACGTCGGGTACATGGGAATTGGGCCTTTCCTCAAGGCGGTTGATGGCGGAGCGGATCTCAAGGCCATCAGCTGTCTGGAGGAGATGCCGCTCGAGCTCATGACCACGAAGGCGTCGGTAACGTCCATCGCCGACCTCGGTCCGTCGGACCGCATCGCGCTGCCCGGGCCGAGCAGCCATCAGGCGTACACCCTCAAGGTGGCGGCGATGAGGCAGCTCGGTGACCCCAAGGCCTTCGATAACCAGCTCGTCGGTCTGCCGCACCCGGACGCGATGTCCGCACTCCTGTCCGGCCAAGAGGTGACTGCTCACTTTGCGCAGCCGCCGTTCATTGGCCAGGAGAGGGCTGCGAATGCCAAGTCCATCCTCAATAGCCACGACGTCTTCGGCGAGCACTGCCTCATCGTGGCGGTCGCGCGCGGTGACTTTGACCAGCGCAACCCGGAGGCGCGCCGTGGCTTGCTCGAGGCTCTGAAGAAGGCGGTCGATTACATCACGTCCAATCCGGAAGGTGCCGCGGACATTCTCGCCGCTAAGGGCGACAAGACTCCTCGAGAGGAGGTTCTCACCGCTATCCGGGCCGAGGGAACGGTGTGGACCACGAAGATCCGTGGGTTGCAGACGACAGCGAATCTCCTCAAGGAGGCGGGCGTCCTCAGCAAGGACCTGCGGGCTGCCGACCTGGTTTTTGACGGCGTCGAGGTGTCCTAAGCGGTGACCGACGAGGTGGCAACCAACGCGGGCAACGGCACCGTCTCCCCGTCCATCGGGCGGTTGGTTGCCAGCCTTCGGGCTGGCAACCTTCCCGACCAGGTACGGCGTGCCGCGATCGACCGTATCGTCGACACCCTGGGTGTCGCCTTGGCGGGTTCGCGAGCTGACGTGATCGCGCGGATGACGCGCGCAGCGTTGGTGTGGTCTCCGGTGACGACGGACGGCGCCACGATTTGGGGCGAGGGTTTGCGAACCAGCGCGCCCACCGCCGCGCTCGTGAACGCCGCGAGCGTGCACAGCGAGGACTTTGACGATACCCACACCGCTGGGGTGGTCCATGGCAGCACGTGCGTCGTCCCCGCGGCTTGGGCCGCCGCCGAGCTCTGCGACGCAGACGCGGAGACCGTACTCAAGGCGGTGGTCGCCGGTTGGGAGGTCGCGGCGCGGATCGGGCTCGCCTCCAGAGGAGAGCTGCATCGGCGAGGGTGGCATCCGACATCGGTTGCAGGGGTCTTCGGCGCGGCGACCGCGGCTGCCGTCGTCTTCGGACTCACCGAAACCGAGGTGATGCACGCCCTCGGCCTGGCGGGTAGCGGCGCGGGGGGCATCAATGCCTACCTGAGCAATGGGAGTTCGGGAAAACTGCTCAATCCCGCGCTCGCCGCTCAGACCGGCGTCGTGGCCGCCATTCTGGCGCGAGAGGGTGTTACCGGTCCAGACCAGGTGCTCGAAGGACGATTCGGAGTATTCGAGGCGTGTATTGGAAGCCGGCCGGAGCTCACCGACGAGTTCCGTGACCTGGGGCAGCGCTGGGAGATCCTGCGCGTGTCGACAAAGCCGTATCCGGCCTGCCACTTCTC
The DNA here is from genome assembly GCA_036563645.1 of Micromonospora sp. Classification (GTDB taxonomy): domain Bacteria; phylum Actinomycetota; class Actinomycetes; order Mycobacteriales; family Micromonosporaceae; genus DATCMA01. Next base: position 139,389 of record DATCMA010000058.1, on the reverse strand, counting down.
GCACGCGGTCATCGACGCAATCGTGGCGTTGCGTCGTGAGGGGCTATCGGCGAAAAACCTCGAAACGGTTCACTGCCATATTCCCCCGGAAACATTCCGCCTCATCGCCGAGCCATGGCCAGCGAAACTCGAACCGAATAGCGTCTATGGCTTGCGCTTCTCCCTGCCCTGGCTCGTGGCGATTGCGCTCGTCGACGGGCACGTCACCCGGGACAGCTTTACCGAGGAGACGCTGCGCCGTGATGATCTCCGTGCGGTCGCGCAGCGGGTCACCGCGGTGCGGTGGGAGGATTCCCCGTACCCGTACTCGTTCCCCGGGCGTGCTGAGGCCATGACGAAGGATGGTCGCCGGCTCGTGGTAGAGGTACCCATCAATCGGGGACATCCCGACAATCCCCTGTCCGCACATGAACTTCGCAGAAAATTTCTCCACTGCGCGGCGGCGCGGCTCTCGCAGGACAGTGCACAACGCCTCTTGGACGAGCTCATGACGATGGGGGAACGGACGAAGATTCGAACCTTGTCCGCGCATTTGAATAGCGCGGTTTCCGACTAACTGATGACTGACGCCTTATCACATCAGGAAAACCACATGAAGGAATACAACGACCTCAAGTACGAGCTCAACGACGGTGTATTGGTTGTGTGGCTGAATAGGCCTGAGAAGCGCAACGCCATGCGCCTGGAGCTGCGGGAGGAACTCATTGACTGTCTCCTCGCCGCGGAGAATGACGACGCGGTACGCGCGATCGTCGTGACAGGGGCGGGTGACAAAGCCTTCTCCGCCGGCGCGGACCTCAACGAGCTTCAGCTCCGGACAACGCATAGCGAACTATCCCGAGGGGCGGAGGTCCGGCGTCGCCTGCCGCACGTGGCGGAGACGTTGAGCAAACCGATCGTCGCGGCGATCAACGGCGCGTGCATCGGCGCGGGCCTCGAGTTCGCCTTGGGATGCGCGATCCGGATTGCGTCGGAGAAGGCGACGTTCGCCTTACCGGAGATCCGGATTGGCGTGCTGCCGGGCAGCGGCGGCACCCAGCGCCTCGCGCGAGTCGTCGGCCAGGGGTGGGCGTTGCACATGTGTCTATTGGGACATCCGATCGATGCGCAGACCGCGTTCCGGATTGGGCTTGTCACGCAAATTGTCCCGCCGGAATCGCTGCTGACCCAGGCGATCGCCATTGCCAAGGAGTTGGGTGAGCAGCCGTCGTTTGCCTACCAGGCCACCCGGGATGCCGTCGTTCGTTCGTTCGATGTTGATCTTGAGACGGGCATCGACTACGAACGGAAATTGTTCGCTCTCTGCCTGAGCACCGGCGAGCCACAGCAGCGCGCGGCCGCGTTGCACGACAGGCTATCCAACCGGAGTCGACCGTCGACCGCAAAAGACGCATCGACATCGGTAACCAGCTAATCACGCGTGCAGGAGAGCCCGGAATGGCGTGAGGGCGGGGGACATGACAGAGACGAACAACATCGTGGCGCAGTCGGGACGTCCGACGGTTATTGATAAAGTCGTCAACATTCTCAAGGCGTTTCGACCGGGCGAAGCGTCATTGTCGCTCGGCGAGCTTGCCGCCCGCACAAGTCTGCCCAAGAGTAGCGTGCACCGCTTCGCCTCCGTCCTCGTGCGCCATAACCTCCTGGTCAACCATGGCCAAGGGCATTACAGCCTCGGGATGGGGTTGTGGGAGCTGGGCTCGCGGGCTGTCGAGGTACGGCTCGCTCTGACGGAGATCGAGCCGTATGCCCGGCAGATCGCGGAGCACTGCGGCGAGACGTGCCATGTTGGTGTGCTCGATGGTGGCGAAGTTGTCTACGTCATTCGGATAGCCGGAAGTCAATCGGTCGGGGTACAGACCCGGCTTGGCCAGCGAGTGCCGGCGCACTGCACGGCGACAGGCAAGGCGATCCTTGCCTGGCAGAAGCCGGAAGACGCCGTGCACTTGCTGAAACAGCCACTCACTCGCTTTACGGCGAACACGCCCGCCACGACCGACGAGCTCCTCAAGGAGTTGTCGGCTACGCGTAAGCGCGGCTACTCGGTCAACTTCGGTGCCTGGCAGGCAGATCTGTGTGGGACAGCAGCTCCGATTCTGGACCGTTTCGGCATCGCGGTCGCCTCGATTGGCGTCGCTGGACCGGCCTACCGCATCACGGAGGAGCGCATGCATGAGCTCGGTCAATACGTGCGAAGAATTGCGGCGGAAATATCTGAGCGATTCAGCAGGGGCGTTCGCCGTGTCAGCTGACGGGGTGGAATTTTTCAGGACCTGACGGAGCATTGCCGGAAGCTGGTCGCTCGACGTCGACGTTCCGCACTATCTACACCTTGACGGTCGATATTCCCTCACAGTGAGGTGCTGCGTGGAGGGGTCCTTCGTTCGGCTATCGAACCGCGCCGTGATGCGGGCTGGGTAGCCGACTGGTTATTCCATCGGCGAGATGAGCGAGAAGTGAACCTCAATCTCACCTTGGTTGGGCTAGCGATAATAGCGATCGTTGGCTCGGTTATTCAGCGCACGACCGGCATCGGGTTCGCGCTCATCGTATCACCGTGTTACAGCATCCTTCTTGGACCTGTGCAAGGGGTGATCCTGTCCAATCTCACGTCCCTGGGCATCAACCTTGCCATTCTTGCGTTGACTTGGCGAGATGTGGACTGGAAGCGGTTGCCGTACCTCGTGGTGCCCGGCGTCCTAGCGGTGATTCCCGGTGGGTGGATTGCCCTCACGTTGCCGTCGCCCTTCCTGTCGATTGTCGTTGGCGCTGCCGTACTCGTCGCGGCCGTCCTGGCGATGCGGCGTCCGGCGATTCCCGCGCTGGCCGGACGGTGGGGAATCATCGGAGCGGGCGCTAGCTCGGGGTTTATGAACGCGATTGCGGGTGTCGGTGGCCCGCCGATTGCGATTTACGCGGCTACGACGAACTGGTCGATCGCATCGTTCATTCCGACCTCCCAGGTGACGTACATATCTGTCAATTTCACTTCTCTGCTCGTGAAGGGATGGCCGTCCGCCGGCTGGACGGAATTGAGCGCGGCGGTGGTGGGCGTGGGAATCGGAGCCCTGCTCGGTGCGATCGTCGCCAACAAAATCCCAGAAAAGCAGTGCTTTGTGCTGGCGCTTGTGGTGGCGGCTATTGGCGGGACAGCCGGCATCGTGAGGGGGGTAGTCTCACTATGACGGATCACCAATTGGAGAAGAGGCACAGGAGAATCACGCCTTCCCCTGGACGGCGGCAATCACGTCGGGAATACGCCGGAATTCGACGAGCGCTCCAGTGGCCGCGACTGCCTGGTCTCGCGTTCGCGACTGTCGGCGTGACGGTGGCGTTCGGGGTGTCCCTTGCGGTTCCGCTCAGTCCGCTGGTCGTCGCGATGGTCCTAGGGATTCTCGTCTCGAGCGTGGTGTCGATTCCGCGCCATTTCGGGCCCGGGCTTGACCTCTGCGCGCGGCGGCTGTTGAGGATCGGCGTCGTGCTGCTCGGCCTGAGACTGTCGATATCCGAGATCCTCGGACTGGGGTGGCCGACCCTCGTCCTCGTGCTCAGCGCCGTCTGTCTGACGTTCGTCGTGACGCTGGGGGTGGGGCGCGCCATGGGATTGTCGCGCGGGCAGACGATTCTCACCGCCACTGGCGTGTCAATTTGCGGCGCGTCGGCCGTCGTTGCGGTCAACAGTGTGATCGACGCCGACGAGGATGAGGTCGCCTCGACCGTCGCGCTCGTTTCGCTGTACGGGACGATGATGATCTTCCTGTTGCCCGTGGTCGCCGTGCCCCTCGGGATCAGCGATGACCTGTTCGGCGTCTGGGCCGGCGCGAGCGTGCACGAGGTCGCTCAGGTCGTCGCCACCGCGGGCGCAGTTGGCTCGGCCGCCCTCGCCACCGCGGTGGTCGTGAAGCTCACGCGGGTCGCCCTCCTCGCCCCCATCGTGGCACTCGTGGGGCTGTGGTCGCGACGGACCTCCCCGCCGTCCGGCAAGCGCCCTCCCGTGGTGCCCCTGTTCCTCGTCGGATTCCTGGTGGCCGTGGTGGTGCGGACCGCGGGAATATTGCCCGTTGCGGTCCTCGACACGGTCGCCATCGTCGAGAAACTGCTGTTCACCGGGGCCATGTTTGCTCTCGGGTGTTCCGTCAAGCTGGTGCGGCTCATCCGCGCGGCGGGCTCCCGGATGGTGCTCGGACTTACGTCCACAGTGACCATCTGTGCGGTCAGTTTGGTGGGACTGACGCTCGTGGGATAGCCGGCGGCATCCCGACGTGAGAGGGCGCGGACCGCAGGTCGCCCTCGTCGGGGGTCGTGGCCCCCGCGTCCCGTGGCCGCTGGCGGGGCGCCAGGCGGCGGAGCGGACGACCGCTCGTTACATCGGACCCACGTCGAGGACGCGGATGACCGCCGTGCCCGCCTCGTCGGAAGCCCGCAGGTCCACCTCGGCGCTGATACCCCAGTCGTGGTCGCCCTCCGGGTCGTCGAAGATCTGGCGGACCGTCCAGCGGTCGCGCCCTTGTTCAACCATGAACAGTGCCGGACCCCGCGCGTCCGGGCCGGTGCCGAGGGAGTCGTACTCGGCGAAGTACCGCTCCATCGCCTCGGCCCAGCGCTCGGCGTCCCACCCGGATTCGGCGTCCATCTCGCCCAGCTCGTCGTAGCGGCGCAGCGCGGCCAACTCCACGCGGCGGAACATGGCGTTGCGGACCAAGACCCGGAAGGCCCGCGCGTTCGCGGTGACCGCGGGAGGCCGCTCGTCGACCACGAGCGTGGGCTCCGCGCCCTGCTCGATCGGGTCGCGCAGCCGCTCCCACTCGTCGATGAGGCTGGAGTCCACCTGCCGAACCAGCTCGCCCAGCCACTCCTCCAGGTCGATGAGCTCCTCGGTCTTGGCGTCCCCCGGGACCGTTTGCCGCAGCGCCTTGTACGCGTCGGCGAGGTACCGCAACACCAGACCCTCCGAGCGGGACAGTCCGTAGTAGCTGATGTACTCGGTGAAGGTCATCGCCCGCTCGTACATGTCCCGGACGACCGACTTCGGAGACAGCTCGTAGTCGGCGACCCAGGGATGCCCCCGCCGGTACATCTCGTACGCGGTTTCCAGCAGCTCCTCCAGCGGCTTCGGGTAGGTGACCGCGTCGAGCAGCGCGATCCGTTCCTCGTATTCGAGCCCTTCCGCCTTCATCTGGGCGACCGCCTCGGCCCGGGCCTTGGACTGCTGGGCCGCCAACACCGGCCGCGGGTCGTCCAGCGTCGACTCGATGATCGACACCACGTCCAGCGCGTACGTCGGCGACTCCTTGTCGAGCAGCTCGATCGCCGCGAGCGCGAACGGCGACAAGGGCTGGTTGAGCGCGAAGTCGAGCTGGAGGTCTTTGGTCAGGCGGATCGAGCCGGTCTCGGGGTCCCGTTCCACCACACCGGCGTCGCGCAACGCCCGGAAGATGGCGATCGCGCGGCGGATGTGCCGGAGCTGCGACTTGCGGTCCTCGTGGTTGTCCTCCAGCAGGTGCCGCATGGCGGCGAAGGTGTCCCCGCCGCGGCCGATGACGTTGAGCAGCATGGAGTGGCTCACGGTGAAGCTGGAGGTCAGCGGCTCCGGCTCGGCCTGGACCAGGCGGTCGAAGGTGGCTTTACTCCAGGTGATCGTGCCCTCTGGGGGTTTCTTGCGGACCACCTTGCGCCGCTTCTTGGGGTCGTCGCCGGCCTTGGCCAGCGCGCGCTCGTTCTCGATGACGTGCTCCGGGGCCTGCACCACGACCCGGCCCTCGGTGTCGAAACCGGCGCGCCCGGCCCGTCCGGCGATCTGGTGGAATTCCCGTGCTTTGAGCAGGCGCGTCCGCGTCCCATCGAATTTGGTCAAGCCGGTGAAGACGACGGTGCGGATCGGCACGTTGATTCCCACACCGAGGGTGTCCGTCCCACAGATGACCTTGAGGAGGCCGGCCTGGGCGAGCGTCTCGACCAGCCGCCGATACTTGGGCAGCATCCCGGCGTGGTGGACGCCGATGCCGTGGCGGATCAGCCGGGACAGCGTCCGGCCGAACCCGGCGGTGAACCGGAAATTGCCGATCGCCTCGGCGATGGCCTCCTTCTCCGCCCGGGTACAGACGTTGATGCTCATCAACCCTTGGGCGTGCTCCAACGCCGAGGCTTGGGTGAAGTGCACGACGTAAATCGGCGCCTGCTTGGTCTCGAGAAGCTCCTCCAGCGTCTCGTGAAGCGGCGTCGTGACGTACGAGTACGTCAGCGGGACCGGACGCTGGGCCGAGCGGATCACCGCGGTGGAGCGGCCGGTGCGGCGGGTCAGATCCCGCTCGAAGCGGGTGACGTCGCCGAGGGTCGCCGACATGAGCACGAACTGCGCCTGCGGGAGTTCGATCAGCGGTACCTGCCAGGCCCACCCGCGGTCCGGCTCGGAGTAGAAGTGGAACTCGTCCATCACGACGACGCCGACGTCGGCCTCGGCGCCTTCGCGCAGCGCGATGTTCGCCAACACCTCGGCGGTACAGCAGATGATCGGCGCGTCGTCGTTGACGCTGGCGTCCCCGGTCAACATCCCCACGTTGCGGGCGCCGAAGATCTCGCAGAGGGCGAAGAACTTCTCCGAGACGAGTGCCTTGATCGGCGCCGTGTAGAACGAGACGCGGTCGGTGGCGAGCGCGGCGAAGTGCGCGCCCGTGGCGACCAGGCTCTTCCCGGAGCCGGTGGGGGTGTTGAGAATGACGTTCGCCCCGGAAACGATCTCGATGAGCGCTTCTTCCTGGTGGGGGTAGAGGGTGATGCCCTGCTCCGCCACCCAACCGGAGAACGCTTCGTAGACGGCGGTGGGGTCCTCGGTATCCGGCAACGCGGCGATGAGGGTCATAGCCGGTCCATGGTGTCGCGGTGCTCGTCCGGTCGCCAATTCGCGTCGCGGGGCGGCGCGGGTGCGGGCGTCGACAGGACTGACGTCCTCCGCACAAAGATCAAATCGTAGATGGTGCGGCCGGCCCGCAGTCCGCGCAGTTCGAACCGGGTGACCGGCCGGTGCGCGGGCCGCGGCGCGAAGCCGTCATACGCGTTGACGAGCTCTGGGTCGGCGCTCAGCGTCGCGAGCATCCACTCGGCGTACTCCGTCCAGTCCGTCGCGCAGTGCAGGATGCCGCCGGGCACCAGACGGGAGCGCAGCAGCGCCACCCGCTCAGGCTGGATCAGCCGGCGTTTGTGGTGCCGTGCCTTGGGCCAGGGATCGGGGAAGAACGCATGCACCGCGTCGAGGCACTCCTCGGGCAGCCGGTCTCGGACGAGCTCGACGGCGTCGGCGTAGGCGATCCGCACGTTCGTGAGGCCACGCTCCTCAATGAGGGCCAGGAGGTTGGCCACGCCCGGGGTGTGCACCTCGACCGCGAGGTAGTTGCGGCCGGGATCCCGGGCGGCCATCTCCGCCGTGGCCTCACCCATCCCGGAGCCGATCTCCAAGACGACGGGGGCCTCGCGCTCGAACAGGGCCGTGAGGTCCAGCGGCCCGGGTTCCTCGGGGAGGGGGACCCCGTACCGCGGCCAGAGCCGGGTGAGCGCGTCCCGATGCCGCGGACGGAGCCGCCCGGCGCGGCGACGGAAGGTGCGAATCGGGCGGAGGCCGCCACGTGGCCCGAAGCCGGTGAGGGCGGCCAGAGGAGCGTCGGCGTCGGTCATCAGGTAGGCCAGCCTACGCGGCCGGGCGTCATGGTCAGGAATTCACCGACTGTGATGTGAACGGCACGGATGGAAGAATGTGAAGGAGACTATCCCGCTCCACCCTCGGTACGGAGGGCGAAGGGATGAGGAGCCGCAGCACACCCCTCCTCCTCGCCGTCGTCGGTTTCGTCGCGGTCCTCCTCGCCCCTGCCTCACCGGTGCGCGCCGCTGAGGTCTTCGTCGACCTCGTCCCGAGCACGGTCGAGGCGGGCTCTGGGGTGGACATTCGGGCGAGCTGCCCCAGCGCCACGGATTCGGCGCGCGTCGAATCCGAGGCGTTCGGCGCCGTCACCGCTCACCGTCAGGATGAGCTGCTCCTCGCCACCGCCACGGTCTCCGCCGAGGCGCGGGCGCGGGGGTACCCCGTACGCCTGATCTGCCCGGACGGCCAGGAGGCGACCACCACGCTGTACGTGGTCAGGGACATCCGACCCCGTCTCGGGCCCGCCACTGGCTTCGGAGGCGGCGCGGACGACCGGGGTATCGCCGACGGGCTCGTCGTCGGCGGCCTCGCGATGGTCACCGCCGGGGTCATCCTCGCGTGGCGAACCCGGCGAAAAGAGCAGAAGGGGTGACGGTGTTCGGCCTCCACGTCTCCCGACGGACCGCGATGGCGCTGGTGGCGGTCGGCGCGACCGCGGCCGTCGCCGGCCTCACCCGCGACGGCCGCTCCCCGATCGGCGACGCGGTACCGCTGCCGCGGGAGTTCCCGGTGCTGCCCCCGAGTCGCCCGATCCGCGTCGCCATCCCCTCGATCGACGTACGGGCCCCGATCCGCCCTGTCGGGCTCGCCCCCGACGGATCCATCGCCGTGCCGCCCCTGCGCCGCCACTGGGAGGTGGGGTGGTTTGCGCGCAGCCCCACCCCCGGGCAGTACGGACCGACGGTGCTCGTCGGACACGCCGACACCGCATCCGGGCCGTCGGTGTTCCACGACCTCCGCCGGCTGCGCCCACGCGCGCGGATCGAGGTCACCCGCCAAGACCGGCGCGTCGCCATCTTCGAGGTGACCTCCGTCGAGCGGTTTCGCCGCACGCGCCTGCCGGCGGAGCGGGTGTACGCGGACTTCACCCGGCCGGGCCTGCGCCTGATCACGTGCGCGGGGCGCTGGGTGGGCGGCGGCACCGGCTACAGCGACAACATCGTGGTCTTCGCCTCGCTGGTGGACAGCCGAGGGCCGTGACGTCGTCAGGAGCCCGTCGGCCGCGACTCCTGTACCACCTCGAACTCGAGCAGGGTCGCGCCCGTGGCGACCGGCTTGCCCCCACCCCCGTGGGCTTCCCGCGCCGGCCCGTTCGCCCAGGCCTGGTACGCCTCCTCGCTTTCCCACTTCGTGTAGACGAAATAGCGGGTCTCGCCGGCGACCGGCCGCAGCAGCTCGAAGCCGAGGAATCCGGGGGTCTTATCGACAGCGCCGGCGCGGTTGGCGAACCGCCGTTCGAGCTCCGGACCAGCTCCTTCGGGCACCTCGATAGCGTTGATCTTCACGACTGCCATACCGTCCACCCTAGATCGGCGCGACGCGGACCGGGGGCGCCCCGGCCGCCTGGGTGAGTCAGTCGAGGTCGACGACGACCGGCGCGTGGTCGGACGGGGAGGTGCCCTTGCGGGCCTCCCGATCGACGTACGCGTCGCGGACCCGGGCGTGGACGGCCTCGGTGGCGTACACCAGGTCGATGCGCATGCCCTGGTTGCGGTGGAACATGCCAGCCCGGTAGTCCCAGTACGTGAACGGGTGCGGGCCTTTCAGCGCCCGCGGAACCACGTCCACGAGGCCGAGCGCCACGAGGTCACTGAGGGCCTGGCGTTCCAGGGCGCTGGTGTGCGTGGAGCCGACGAAGACGGCCGGGTCCCACACGTCGGCGTCGGTGGGCGCCACGTTGAAGTCGCCGCAGACCACCAGCTCCCGGCAGGTGGTGAGGTCCTCCCCGAGCACCTCGCGCAGCGCCCGCAGCCACGACAGCTTGTAGGTGTAGTGCGGCGAGTCCAGCGCGCGGCCGTTGGGCACGTACACCGACCAGACGCGAAGCCCGCCGCAGGTGCCGGTGATGGCCCGCGCCTCCGGAGTGGGGAACCCGGGCTCGCGAGGGAAGCCCCGGCGGACGTCGGTGAGCCCGACCCGGGAAAGGATCGCCACCCCGTTCCAGCGACCGTCTCCGTGAGCCGCGACCGCGTAGCCGAGGTCCGCCACCTCGGCCTCGGGGAAGGCGTCCGCGGCGCACTTGGTCTCCTGGAGGCAGACGATGTCGGGCGCGGTGTCCGCGAGCCAGGCCAGCAGCCGGGGGAGCCGGGCCTTGACAGAGTTGACGTTCCAGGTCGCCAGGCGCACGCCATCAGCCTGCCATCACGGGCGCCCGCGCTGCCGGGCTCCGCCCGCGCGACACCCCCGGTCGCGGCTGGCGCGGCGCTCGGCGTCCATCTCGCCCAAGCCCGGGCGAGCCGGGTAGCGCCCGGGGTGTTAGCTGGTCGGGGGATTGTCCCCCTGACGCCCCTGGTCAGCCAAGAAGCGCTCCAGCTCCGCGGCGAGCTGTTCGCCGGTGGGCAGCGTTCCGGATTCGGTGAGCAGGTTGTTGGCGCGTCGCCCCCGGGTGAACGCGTCGTACTGCTCCTCCAAGGCGTGCACCAGCGCGCGCGCCTCGTCGGTTTGCGCCACCTGCCGATCGATGTCGCCCCGCATCGCTTCGGCAGCGATGCGCAGCCGTTCGGTGGGCAGCAGCAGGCCGGTGGCCCGGGACACCGAGGTGAGCAGGAGCTCGGCGGCGGCGGGGTATTCGGCTTGCGCGAGGTAGTGCGGGACGTGCGCGGCGAAGCCGAGCGCGTCGAGGCCCTCGCGGCCGAGGCGATATTCGAGCAGGTTGCCGGCGCTACCGGGCACCTGGACGCGTTGCAGCCATGGCTCGTATCCGGTGATGAGCTCACGCCGAGTCGCGTGCGCGGTGACCCCGCCCGGTCGGGTGTGGGGGACCGCCATGGGGATGGCGGCGAGCCCGACGGTCAACCGGACGTTGAGACGGCGCACGAGCGAGATGACCGCCGCGATGAAGCGCTCCCACTGGAGGTCCGGCTCCGGGCCGGAGAGCAGGAGGAACGGCGTTCCCGCGTCGTCGCGCAGTGCGTGCAGCTCCAGCCGCGGCTCGTCGTAGTCCTCCCAGTGGTCCTCGACGAAGATCATCGCCGGGCGCCGGGAGCGGTAGTCGAGGAGCTGGTCGACGTCGAACCTGGCGATCGGCTGGGACGGCAGGGTGGCGAGCAGGTGTTCACGGACGAGCCGAACGGCGCAGCCGGCGTCGACGAAACCGGTCAGCGCCTGGATCATGACCGGCTGCCCAAGGTCGGGCAGGTCGTCGGTGAGCTCGTATAGCTCGTGCGGGTCGAGCACCCCTCGCAAACCTCCTCGTGGTCTCCCTGGGAAACCGCATCGATCTCGGGTGCGTCGGCGGTCGGTACGGGGTTCAGGTCCGTCGACACGCCTCGCGATGTTTTCTCACTATCGTCTCGCACGACGGTCGCTGGAAGGGATGTGGGGATCGGCGCGGCGTCGTTCGTCGCCGCTCGAGTCCGGGGCGCGATGTCAGCTGGATCACTGTGCCGGGGCGATGGGGAGTGGTGGCGGGTGCGCCCGGCGCTCGGCATCGGGTGCACCCCGGAGGGCCGTCGCACTCGATGAATGTCGATGGATCGCGCTGTGCGATGGCTCGGCGATCGATTACGGAAAGTAGTGAGAAGCGCGGCGAGACATGTCGCGATACGTCGAATGTTCCAGGAGGCCTAACCGCCCCGGTTGTCCCTCTTCTAGCTGCTCATTCTCGGTTGTCGCTGACTGACCGATTACTCAAAACCGATTTGTGATAAGTGTCACTTAATCACTATAGGTAATCGCAGGTTCGTGTGCCTAGCCTCGGGCAAGACAGCGACGCACGCGAGCATGAGGACGCCCGCATGCCAATGGATCCAAGGGAGAACGCCGCACCTGGCGAGCACACGGACGACCGCTGGTGGATTCGCAGCCGTCACTGGGTGGCGGAGGCTCAGCGGCGGCTCACCACCGTGGTGACGTGGTCGGTACGCCGGCTCACCGCGCTGCCGACCGTCCCCAAGCACCTCCGCGGGAGCGCCGAGGAGCGACGCCTCCGGCTCGTGATCGCCGGCGGTGTGATCGCCGTCATGGGAGTGGCCGCCCTCGGGAGCACCGACGTCGACCGCGCGACGCCCGGGGCCGTCGACCTCGCCATCACGGCCCAGTCCGACGCCGCGGAGCGCAAGCGGGCTGAGGACCGCGCCGCACGTGCCTCGCGCTTCCTCGAACGGGAGCCGGTGCGGGAGCCGGTGCACGCCCCGAGGCCCCGGCAACCCCGGCCGACCGCGGGATACGGCCCGACGCAGATGGAGAACGCCCGGCTCATCGTCGAAGCCGGCCAGGAGATGGGCGTGCCGCGGCGCGCCATGGTGATCGCGGTGGCTACCGCGATGCAGGAGTCCAATTTGCTCAACCGGGCCAACGAGGGAGTGCCCGAGTCGAAGAACTACCCGCACCAGGCCACCGGGTGGGACCACGACTCCGTCGGGCTCTTCCAGCAGCGCCCCAGCACCGGGTGGGGAGCGGTCAAGGACCTGATGGACCCGAAGTACGCGGCCCGGCAGTTCTACCAAGCCCTCCTCCGGGTGCCCGGGTGGGAGAGAATGGCGCTCACCGATGCCGCCCAGCGTGTCCAGGTCTCCGCTTTCCCCTACCACTACGCCAAGCACGAGGGGAACGCCGAGGCGGTGGTGAGCGAGATCCTCGCCGCGCAACAGGGCGAGGAGTGACCGGTCGTCACGGAAGCCGCGCGGCCCGGTAGGTCACGTCGGCGAGGGCGTTCTGCCCCTCCCGATTGGGGTGGAAGTAGTCCAACGGGTTGAGCATCGTGAGGTCGAAGCGGGCCCGGTGCACCGCCCCGCCGTCGTACCGGCACCGCGAACCGTACGCTCGGCACGCCGCCGCGAGCTCGGCGTTGTAGGCCGCGACGCGTTTGCGGAAGGCGGTGCGGCGGGCGACGTCCTCGGCGGCGGTGGAGCGCGGCTCGGCGAGGAGCGCAGGGCAGATGCCCCTCGACCATGCCCGCACCGCCCGGTCGTCCGTGTGGCCGACCTGCCACAGGCGATAGAGGTTGGGAATGCTGACCACCAACACCCGAGCGCGAGGGAGGCCGGTGCGCAGCACCTCGAGCGCGCGATCGATGTGAGCGCGGAACTCGTCGACCGGCGTCATGTCCTCGATCCGCTGCCGACAGGCGTCGTTCGCCCCGATCAACACCGTGACGTACTCCACCTTGTCGCGGACGGCGGCCTCCGCCTGGGCGCGCAGGTCGGCGGCGCGCGCCCCGGGGAAGGCGTAGTTGTGCGCGTTGCCGCGCATCGCGGGATTGAGCTCGACGATGCGGTGGTAGTGGCTGCGCACCCGGATGCCGTCCCCGGTGGACCAGGAGTTGCGGCGGCAGGCGACGAGGGTGAGGCAGGAGCCGTAGCCAGCGGTGATCGAGTCACCGAGCGCGGCCATCGACGAAGGAAGATCCGCGCGTGCCGGCGGCGTGGACGAGCTCGCGCTCCGGCGGCCGGTGCCCTCACACGCTAGGGCGACCAAGGCGGTGACGACGAGGGCGTACGTGGTCCAACGTCGGGGCACGAGGTCCCCCTGGGGAAGGCGGACAGTAACGGCTCGTCCACTCTACGACGTCGATGGATATGAGGGGAACCCGTCGCGGCGTGTTCGGCGCTGGTGGTCGGATACGCCGGCCGGGCCCGGCGGCTGGCCCGCGTCACCGCGCAGGGCGCGTACGAAGTCGTCGAGGGTGCGCCGGGGGCGCCAGCCCTGCGCGGCCGCGCGGCTGATGTCGAGCACGATCCCGTGCGCGAGCTGGTCGACCGCGTACCGCGTAAGCCGCGGAGTGTCGGAGCGGGCCAGCCACGCCAGGGCCGTGGCGGTCGCGGCCGCCGTGTACGCCAGAGCCGCGGGGACGTGCCGGACCCGGGCGGGCTTGCCGAGCGCCGCCAGCACCGCGGTGACCGCCGCGTCCCGGGAGTACGGTCGCGCGTCGGCGATGTTGTAGGCGCCCGCGGGCCAGTGGCGCGCCGCGAGACAGGCGTCGGCGAGGTTCTCCACCGCGGTGAGGCTGAGAGACACGTCCGGACCGGGCAGCAGCGCCCACCCGCCGCGCACCACCCGCAGTAGCCGGGGGAGAAGGTGCGGGTCACCCGGGCCGTACACCGCGCGGGGACGCAGCACCACCGCGCCCGCCGCCAAGGCGAGCCGCTCACCGGCGGCCTTGGTCCGGCCGTACGCGCTGCGCTGCCCGTCGATGGGGTGGTCCTCCCGGATCGCGGCCACGCGGACCCGCGGGTCATAAACGCTCGCGCTGCTGACCCAGACGACCCGGCGGTCGCCGGCGGCATCGAGGAGCCGGGCGGTGCCGGTGACGTTGACGGCGTGGTACGCGGCCTCGACCCGGCGGCCCGGCCGGGGGTCGCCCACCGCCGCGGCGAGGTGAATCACGAGGTCGACGTCGGGCAGGCGTGGGGTCTCGGCCGCGGCGTCCCAGGGCACGTGTCGCCCGACCGGCCCGGGACGCCGGCCCAGGCAGATCACCTCCGCGCCCCGCTGCGCCGCGGTCCGCGCCACCACCGACCCGCAGAATCCGCTGGCCCCGGTCACCGCGATCCGCAGCCCGCGAAGGTCGGCCGCCCCTGGCGACCCGGGCTCGGTCATCGGGCCGCCCCCGCCCGGATGGACAGCGTCGCCCAGCCCGGCAGGGCGCTGTGGCGGTCGACGCGGGAGGCGACGACCACCGGCCGATGGGGGGCCAACGTGGCGAGCACGTCGGCGAGCTGGGCGCGGGCGAGCTTCGCGCCGGGACAGGCGTGCGGACCGGCGCCGAAGACGAGTTGGGAGATCCGCGCCGGGGCGGGGTGTGCGCGGTCCGGATCTCGGCGGTGCGCGTCGACCGCGTGGCGGGCGATGAGGAACAGGCGATCCCCCGGTCGCACGGGGCAGCCGCCGACGACACCGGGGCTGGCCGCCACTCGGGGCAGCACCGGGCTCGGCGCGGTGACGCGGAGCAGCTCGGCGACGAGCGTGGGCCGTTCGGCGTCGTCCGCAGCCCAGTCCCACAGCGCGTTGTCGGCGCACCAGGCCACGGCTCGGGGGATCGCCGCGACCGTCGTGGTGATCCCCGCCGTCGCGAGCACCGCCGCCTCACCCGAGCCGACGAGCCGCGTGAGGCGGGCGATGGCGGATTGGGTGCGCTGCGCCCGCCCGGGCCGCGGCAGGCGGGGCAGGTGGTCGCGAAGCGCGGCGCTCGCGACCGCCCGCGCCGACTCCGTCAGGAGGTGGGGATTCACGTCGACGCGCAGCAGCGCGGCGGTGGTCGCCCCGGCGAGCTCGGCCGTCACGTCGACCATGTCGACGTCCTCCCCGGCGGCTAGGGGAGCGAGGCGACGGTCGAGCACCGCGGTCCATACCGGCCGCAGGCGGGCGACCCCGGCCTCGCTGAGGTCCTCACCGAGGGAGCGGCGGGCGCTGCGATGCTCCTCACCGGACTGCCCGAACAGCAGGCCGTGGCCGAGCTGGTGGGCGAAGCCTCCGGTGGTGCCGGGCGCGACGCGGTCCAGCGGCACCCGGGTGAGGGCCTCGCGGAAGGCTTCGGGCTCGTTGACCACCACGGCGCGGCCGAATCGGCGTACCGGCGCACGCCGAAGCGCCGCCAGCACCGCGAAGAGGATGGGATGGCTGAGGAGGTACACCCAGCGGTCCCGGCGTCGCGCGCGCGACGCGCGTCGGCCCGCGGTGTCGGTGGTGGGGGGAGGGGCCATGTCAGTCACGCCGACCCTCCAATAGGGATTTCGCGAGCGCGGCGGCCGCGGCGCGGTCGGGTTTGCGGGACCGCCCGGCCACCGGCACAGGTCGTACCAGCACGTGGTCAGGGCGCGCCGAGCCCATCCGGGCCAGCACGGGTTCGAGCGCGCGCCGCACGCGGTCCGGGCGGACGTCCGGCTCCGGTTCGACGAGCGCGACGAGTCGTTCGTCCCCGTCGTCGGCGGGGACACCGACGAGGACGGCGAGATTCACGCCGGGAACGTGCAATGCCGGCTCGTAAAGTCCGGGATAGATGTTGTACGCGCCGCGCAGGATCATGTCTTTGCAGCGGCCGGCGAGGATGAGGCGTCCATTGTCGACGCGTCCCACATCTCCCGTGGCCACCCAGTCGTGCGGTGGTTCCCCGAGGTAGCGGTGGGAGAGGTTGGGGCCGGTGAGCAGCACCTGCCCGGCGTCGTCGACGCGCACGCGAACACCCGGCAGCGGTGCGCCGACGAGGTCGCCGTCGCCGGTGAAGGCAGACTTCTCCGCCTCCTCCACCGCGGCGGCGGGAAACAGCTCCGTCAGCGCGTACACCCCCCACGCCTCTGAGGCCCCCGCCCGCTTGAGGCGGGTGAGCAGGGTTGCGCTGACCGGTGCGGATCCGCTGTAGACCCGGCCGGTCAGCCGCGGACGTTCGGCGAGCAGCTCGCGGAGCTGCGGTGGGGTGAGGTACGTGGCTTGGGGGCGGAGTCGGGCGATCTGGCGAGCGAGCCGCCGGGGTGAGCGCGCCGGGAGCGCCACCGGGGCTCCGCTGGTCAGCGCCGGCACCAGGACGAAGAACATGCCGCCCAGCACCGCCTCCTCGGGGCGCGGACGGACCAGGTCGATGACCGCGCGCATCCCGGCGGCGAGTCCACCGCGGCGGTAGACGACGGCGCGGGGCCGCTGGGTGGTGCCCGAGGTGAAGATGATCACCGCGTCTCCGTCGTCGTCGCCGCGGTGTGGCGCTGGCCCGTCGCGCGGCTCCAACGGTGGCGCGCAGCCCGGCAGTCGCCGGCCTATCGTCGCCACCGGTCCGAGGGTGGAGAGGTCGGGGAGGGCGAGGCGGGCGCGGCGGGCCAGCGGGCGTGCCCAACCGGCGACGGCTTGGGCCGCCGCGTCGGCGACCACGAGGGCTGGGCGGGCAAAGGCGAGGCGAGCGGTGAGGACGTCCGGTCCGGCGGTCGGATCGAGGAGCACCACCCGCACGCCCAGTCGGTCAGCGGCGAGGAGCAGGGCCAATGCCCGGGGTCCGGGACGGACCGCGAGCCCGAGGGTGTCGCCGGTGGTGAGTCCACGGTGGTGCAGGGCAGCGGCGTAGCCGTCGGCGAGGTCGACGATGTCGCCGCGGGTGGCCAGGACGCGGGGGCGGCCACCTGGGCCGGCGGCCAGCAGCGCGGGACGGTCGCGGTCGCGGCGGAGCGCCGCGGTGAGGTCGTCGAGCATCAGCGTGGGTCCGGGGTCAGTCCACCGCTGCCGCGGTCGAGGTACCAGGACGCGGTGCGCCGAAGCCCGTAGGCGCGGATTCGGCGCGTGGAGTTCTCCACCACCATCGATCGACAGTGGACGATGTTGGCGGTGGTTCGGCGGACGCGATTGAGGAAGGCGCGGTCGGTGGGTGACGGGCGGCGCGGCATGCCGCCGCACTCGAGGTAGAGCTGAGCCGTGATCGCCATGTTGTTCCCGGCGTGCATGCGGTACGGCGCGCGGTACTCCGGACCGCGATTGGCGGGGCGGAACCGTCCGAAGAGCGTGGCCAGCATGACGAGGAGGCGGAAACCGGCTCGGCCCAGCGGCCCGTGTTCGTCACGGCGCGCGACGATTCGCCCACAGACCATGCCGGCCCCCGCCCGCAACGCCGCCCGCGCCACGGCCACCCACTGTGGATGGGGAAGGCAGTCGGCGTCGGTACGCGCCAACAGCTGCGCGCCGTTTGAGATGGCGTAACGAAAACCGGTGTCCACCGCGCAGCCAACGCCTTTCTCCGGTTCATGGATGAGGTGCACAGCAAACGGAGCGGTAGCGGCGAAGCGGCGGACGGCGTCGGCGGTGCCGTCGGTGGAGGCGTTGTCGACGACGAGGAGCGCGAAATCGAGATCAGTCTGTGCGGCCAGTGCGGCGAGCGTCTGACCAATGCGCTTCTCCTCGTTGTAGGCGGGGACGATCACCCACAACTCGGTCACGACTTCTCCCAGACCATGGTCATGAAGCTGATGCCGCCGCCGATGCCGATGAACATCACCCGGTCACCGGGGCGAAGCTCTGGGCAGATGCGGGCGAGCTGGACTCCGAGCGTCGCGCTGGCCATGTTGCCGAACTCGGGGATGGTGACCTCGATTTTGTCTTTCGGCACTCCGGTGACTTCGATGAATCGGTCGAGGTAGGGCAGCGTGACCTGGTGCACGAGGACGCGGGCGTAGTCGGACCAGTCCCATCCCGTCCGTTGCCGCACGCGGTCGAGGATGCCGAACCCAATGCCCTCGACGACGCGACGCAGCTGTCGCCCGTCTCCTTGGAAGTAGGTGTACTCCGGGTCGCGGGGGTGCCGGGATCCTCCGCCGAAGATTCCCCCGATCGCCCAGTGTTCCGAGTGAGTCTCGGTATCGATATCGATGATCCCGCCCGTAGTCACCGGTTCGACGACGACCGCGGCGCCGGCGTCGCCGAAGGTGAATCCCGCGAAGGAGGATTTCGCCTGCGCCAGGCTCGTCACGCGCCACCGCATCGAGCGGGTCGGGGTCTCCCCGGTGACGACGAGGGCACGGCGGGCGCGTCCGCTGAGGATGAACGCGCGGGCGGTGTCGATGCCGTTGAGAAAGCTGTTGCAGGCGTTGGTGATATCGAAGACGTGGGCGCGGGTTCCCAGCTCCGCCTGCACGATGTGGGCGGTCGCGGGCTCGACGACGTCTCGGGTCGCCGACGCGAACAGCAGCAGGTCGATGTCCCCAGGTTCGAGCCCGGCCTGGGTGAGGGCCTGGCGGGCGGCGAGGACGGCGAGCGTGGAGGCGTATTCACCGTCGGCGGCGATGCGCCGAGATTCGATGCCCGTCGCCGCCTGGATGAGATTGCGCGGTAAGGGAAAGCCGCTGGCTTCGCTGATTCGGCGTTGCAGGTCGGCTGTGGTCAGTCGCTCATCGGGGAGCGCGGCGCCGACCCCGGTGATGCCGACGCGAATATCGGTGGTGGCGCGAGTGAGGGGCGGACTCATGGTGCTCACGCTTCCGAGGGGTGCGGTGACGCGGGCGGCGAGCGACGCTGCTGGTGAGCCCGGAGGAGGTTACGCCCACCGAGGCTCCGGGTACGTGAGGACTATGGCTGTGAGATCCCAGCCGAGAGGGGCAAAAGGGACAATTGGACATCCCTATAGTGCGCTAAACCTCCGCTTGCTCTTCGCGACGTTCGGACTGGTTTCGTCGATAGGGCTGGGAGTGCTTGCTGCCCGGGCGGATCTCGTTCCGCTCGCAGTGATTCTATTCGTACTCGCTGCAATCGCAGCTGTCGATTTTACGATTGTTCAGATGCGCCGGGCCGCTCGCCGTCGGGAAGAGCCGCCGGGCACGCGGCACTCGCTGTTCGAGTGACCCGGAGCGCGAGCGGGCGGCGCCCGGCGGGCGTGGCCCTCGTGGCGCGTGGGTTGGTGCGCGTCGGTGAGGTGACGCGCGCCACAGTGTCGGTGTTCTCTGAGAATCGATAGTGGTGTGGCGGAACTGACGCCACCCTTACACCGTCCTTTGTATTCTTCAGGGCGTGTGTCCGTGCGTGGCCGGCGCGGGTGCCCGCGCAGCGGGCGTCCTGCTCCGTGCCGGGCGAACTGACCGGCACGTCAGGGACCCGCACCGGGGACGGTGAGTGGACCGATTGGGTGCGCTTTCGCCCACGTGCAATCATGTTCCAGCGAATCCCTAGCCACACTCCCACTCGCGTTTTGGCAGGCTGCCGACCATGACCCTGAAGCTGCGCTCCGCGGCGGTAAGCGACCGCGGCCTCGTGCGAAGCGGCAATGAGGACGCCGTGCACGCTGGAGAATGGCTGGTCGCGGTCGCTGATGGCATGGGCGGCATGGCCGCTGGAGACCTGGCGAGCGCGTTGGCGATCGGTGCGCTCGCCGCGCTGGACGGGCCCTTACCCGACGACCGTCTCGCCGAGAGCCTGCGCCAGGCGGTCGAGACCGCCAGCGCGCGTATTCGAGCCGCGGTCGCGGAGGACCCCACCCGGCAGGGGATGGGGACGACGCTGACCGCGCTGCTGCTCTCCGCCACCGGCACCGCCGTCGCCCTGGTGCACGTCGGGGACTCCCGCGCCTACCGGTTGCGCGGCGGCATGTTGGAGCAGATGACGAAGGACGACACCTTCGTTCAAATGCTCGTCGACGAGGGTGTGATCACCGAGGAACAGGCGATGACTCACCCGCGACGGGCGGTGATCACACGCGCGCTGCAGGGTGACCCGGTGACCGTGGCGTACGCGGCGACGACCCCGGAGGTGGGCGACCGCTGGCTGCTGTGCAGCGACGGCCTCTCCAGTGTGGTCCCCATCTCGGCGATCAGTGAGGTCCTGGGCAGCCAGCCCGATCCGCTGGTGTGCGCCCAGCGCCTGGTCGACCTCGCGTTGGCGGAAGGCGGGCCGGACAACGTCACCGTCGCGATCGCGGATGTCGTCGAGGTCCCCTGACCCCGGGCGCGGGGCAAGGCCCGCGCCCCGTGTGGGATCCGCGATCACGCGCCCAGTTGTCCCCGCAGCTTGCTCAGCGCCCGCGCCAGCAGCCGCGAGACATGCATCTGCGACACGCCGATCTTCTCGGCGATCTGCGATTGAGTCAGGTTGCCGTAGAACCGCAGGGTCAGAATGCGCTGCTCCCGTTCGTCGAGGGTGGCCAGTGCCGGGCCGAGCGCGACGCGCAGCTCGGTGAGTTCGTACTCGTCGTCCTCGGTGCCGAGCATGTCGCCGAGTTCGGTGGTGCGGTCACCGTCACCGGTCGGCGTGGACAGGGAGACGGCGTTGTAGGCGCGCGCCCCCTCCAGGCCTTCGAGGACTTCCTCCTCGGTGATGCCGAGGTGGGCGGCGACGTCGGCGACGGTGGGCGACCGGCCGAGCGACTGCAGCAAGGTGGTGTTCGCTTCGGAGATGCTGAGCCGCAGCTCCTGGAGGCGCCGCGGGACGCGAATGTCCCACGTCCGGTCACGGAAGTGCCGTTTGAGCTCCCCGATGATGGTGGGGATGGCGTAGCCGGCGAAGTCCACCCCGCGGGATGGGTCGAATTTGTCGACCGCCTTGATCAGGCCGATCGCCGCGGTCTGCGCGAGGTCGTCAGTGGGTTCGCCTCGGCCGCAGTAGCGGTGGGCGAGGTGGTGAGCCAATGGCAGCCAGGCTTCGATCGCGCGGTCGCGTAGGGCTGGCCGCGCGGGATGGTCGGGGGGAAGGGCCGCCATCGCGTGGAGGACGTCGGTCGCGCTCTCGACGGACGTCGCGGAGCCCAGCGGTGGGGCATGTGTCGTACCCGTGGTGGTCGCGGTCATCGTGTTCCTCCTGCCTCCGCGGGCGTATGGCGAATTGCCGACGTGATCCCTCTCCCTCGTGATCCCTACGCCTCCGACGGTAGGACTAATGGCCGATGAAAGCTAGCCGAAAGTACGATATCCATAGGGGATATTTAGCTCATTTTCATCAGAAATCGGATAGGTGTGTCTCGAGAGCGTCACGCCGAGTCTCGGGCGGCCGTCTGGTCAGGCACCGGCCGACGAGCGTGGCGGCGGCGGTGAGGTTTCGATGCCGTCAGCCGGGTTATTCGAAGCGTGGGCCGCGGATCTGCCGGAGTGCGGTCTGGGCAGCGCCACGGTTCCCGTGCACTCAACTCGGCGGCCCGGCAATCCCACGACGTCCGTCCTCGGCGCGGCACGATCGCCTCGCGCCGTGTCCGCCGTTGCGATGAGGTGAGGAGGCCGACGATGACCGCTCCTCGCGACGGAGCGCACGCGCGCCCACCGCAGGAGTACGACCCCCTGCGCAGCGAACAGGGGATGATGCTGACCCTGCTCGCGATCGTGCTGCTCGGCGTGATCGGCGTGTTTCTCGTCTCGGCGTGAGGTATTCGCGCGCCGCGAGGTGTCCTCGACGACTTCCCCACGACAGGAGTGAGCCCGCGAGTGGTGCCCACTCGCGGGCTCGAGGTTAGGTGGTCAGCGCCCGCCGGTGTCAGCGGGAGCAGGGCGTGCCGTTGAGCGTGAACCCAGACGGCTCCCCGGGGCTGGATCCGGTGTAGGTGCCCTGGAAGCCGATGTTGACCGTGCCGCCCGTGGGCAGCGAGGCGTTCCAGTCAGCGTTGCGGACCGTGATCTGGTTGCCCGACTGGCTCCAGACGCCGCTCCAGCCGTTGCTCAGCTGCACATTGGATCCGACGGTGAAGCTGAGGGTCCAGCCGTTGATCGCGCTGCCCGAGTTGGTGATGACGATCTCGGCGGTGAAACCGCCCGGCCACACGTTGGGTCGGAACTCCACCCGGCAGCTGCTCGACGACGGCGGGGTCGTCGGCGGCGTGGTCGGTTGCGTCGTCGGGGGAGTCGTCGGCGGCTGAGTCGTCGGCGGCGTGGTCGGTTGCGTCGTCGGCGGGGTCGTCGGCGGCTGAGTCGGGAAGTTCGTCGCGTTGATGGCCAGCTCGTACGCCCGGTCCGGCACGAACTGCCCCGCCGGAGCGATGCAGCCGTCGGCCTCACCCGGCAGTTTGATCCACAGGAACGCGTCGATCTTCGGGTCGCCGGTGTTGGTGGTGCTCGGGATGCCGAGGGCCCGACCTGGCGGGTCGCACCACTCCGAGCCGAGCGGCCCGTTGCCGTTGCGGCTCGTGTCGATGACGGCGGTCAGGTGGTTGGCGCCGGTCGCCGCGATGACCTCCTTGGCGTACCGGACCTCATCCTCGGTGCGCCGGTAGTTGGAGACGTTGGTGGAGATACCGTCGGCGCTGTTGGCGATATCCGCGCCGACCAGGCGGCGGGCCATCTCGGCGGGGGAGTGCCACGCCGAGTGACCGGCGTCGAAGTACACCCGCACCTGCGAGGAAGCCGCCTTGAGCTTCTTGCCGGCGTACGCCATCGACGCCTGCACCTCGGCCTGCTGCTGCGGGCTCATGCAGCTGTCCATGAGCGAGAGCACGTCGGGCTCGAGGATGATCCAGGCGGGCCGTCCCGCGAGGCCAGCGGCGACTTCATCGATCCAGCGCCGGTAGGTCGCGTGGTCGGGCGCACCGCCACTGCTCGCGCCGCTGCAATCGCGGTTCGGGATGTTGTAGACGACGACGATCGGGATCTTGCCGGCGGCGGCGGCCTCTCCGGTGAACGCGCTGATCTCGCTGCGTATCGTGTTGATGTTGGTGTGGGTGAACCACCGACCCTGCGGTACGCTCGCGATACGATCACGGATCACCGCCGCCCGCGGGTCGTTTGGGTTGGCCGCGACCCAGCGCGCCGCGGCGGTGTTGGGGTCGACGTAGAAGATTGACTCGGCGGCCTCAGCGGCCGACGGCCGAAGCAGCACGACGCCGGCCGCTGCGGCAGCGGTCAGCGCGGCCGTAGCGACGGCGCCGGCTACGACTGTTCTGCGCATGTAGGAACTCCTTCCGGCGCGCAAGACATGGACATACATCCATGGAAGCGCTCCCAAATTCATCGATAACCGTACGGGTGTCTCCGCGATATGTGAAGGGCTGCTGAGCGACGAGTCAATTACTCTCCGTCGATCCCCTGGGTCGGTGACGTCGCCTTCCGCTGGCTGAGGTGCCCGCTAGAGGGCGGTCCCTGGGGATGTCTCGGCCCGACGCCGACACCGGTCGAGCGTCTGCATGACCGGGGTCGCGGTGATGCCGTGCACCACGACGGAGACGAGCACGACGAAGGCGCCGGTGGCCCAGACCTCCTTCGCCTGGGGGAAGTCCACGACGTGCGCCACGGTGTGGGACAGGTAGTAGAGCGTTCCGATGCCGCGGATGCCGAACGCCGCGACCACCCAGTGCTCGGGGCCGTAGCCGGGCGCTCCCCACAGCGCAAACCGGGCCACCAGCGGACGGATCACCAGCAGCAGCGCCAACCCGGTGAGCGCCGCCTGCCAGGTCAGCGCGGCGAACAGACCGTTGGCCACCGCCCCGCCGAACAGGAGGAGCAGGAACATGGTCCACAGCCGTTCGACTTGTTCAGAGAAGTCGTGCAGCACCTGGTGGTAGTGATCGCGGCGCTGCGCGCGGCGGATCGCTCGGGCCGCGATGAAGACGGCGAGGAAGCCATAGCCACCCACGAGCTCCACGGCGCCGTACGTGAGGAATGACGACGCGAGGGCGAGGAAGCCCTCGGAGTGCCGCGCGAGCCGGAACTTCTCCGACGGGGCACGGAAGAAGAGCCGGCCGAGGAGCCAGCCCACCGCGGTGCCGCCGAGGATGCCCATCGCCGCCTTGTACGCGGCGTCGACGCTGAGCCAGCGCAGCAACCAGGTGAGGGAGGGCTCGGGGGCGGTGGCCCACGCGATGGCCGCGTAGACGAACAGGAACGCCAGCCCTTCGGTCAGCCCACCCTCGGAGGTCAGCGCGAACCGGACCTCGTCCTCGGAGTCCTCGGACTCGGTTGGCTTCCCCACGTCGACGTCGGAGGCGAGCACCGGGTCGGTCGGGGCCAGCGCCCCGCCGAGCAGGACGGCCGCGACCGGGGCGAGCCCCATCCACCACCAGCCGAGCACCGCGACCCCGGCGACCGTCAACGGCATGGCGATGATGACGAGCCGCCACGTCGACATCCACCGGCACAGGTCCATCGTGCGGTCGATCTTGAGCCCGGCGCCCATCAACGCGATGATCACGCCCAGCTCGGTGAGGTGCATCGCGATCGTCGGATAGGTGAGGGGATCCGGACGTGGCAGGGGGGTTGGCAGCGAGAACACCACCATGCCGAGCGCCACGAACACGATCGGCATCGAGAACGGGCGCTGCTCGACAAGCCTGGGCAGGACACCGGCGAGCAGCGCGCCGAGCCCGAACAGGGTAATCACAAGATCAGCCGGATCCCACTCCACCCGCCCCTCCTGGCCGGTGTGGTCTCGCCTTCAGGTCATCTGCGCTCGTCGCGGCTCAGCTGTGTGTGGCCGCGGCCGGACGGGTGAGCGCCCCGATGGGTGACGCGTCGAGATCGGCGAGCAAAGCGGCGGGATCGGGGTAGACGGCCCGCGCCCCTGCCTCGACGAGCTCAGCCCGACTGGTTCCCCCACAGGTCACCGCCACGCACGGGATACCGAGTCGTCCCGCGGCGGCGACGTCCCACACCGAGTCCCCGACGAAGACCGCCCGGTCCGGGCTCAGCCCGCCGGCCGCCAGCGCCGCCTCGACGATGTCGGGCTCGGGTTTCGTCTCCTTGGCGTCGGAACCGGAGGTCGCGCCGGTGATGACGTCGTCGACGTCGAGCACCCGACGCAGCGCGGCCAGCTCGGTCGCGGAGGCAGAGGACGCCAGCACCACCCGCAGGGCCCGGGCCGCGCAGGCGCGCAGGAGCTGGGGCGCGCCCGGCAGGGGGCGAAGCCGGCTCCAGTACTCGGCGTACAAGGCGACGTGCGCCGCCCGCAACTGGGCGTCGCGGGAGCGATCCCGGCCTGCCCCGAGGACGTGATCGAGCAGTTTGTCCGCGCCCATGCCGATCGAGCGGTGGATGAGCGCCATCGGCACGTCGTAGCCGGCCTGTCGCAGCGCCGACCACCACGCGGTGGTATGGAGATAGGTGGTGTCGACGAGGGTCCCATCCACGTCGAAGAGGACCCCCGCGGGACGTTCCGCTGCCGTCATGGCGTGCTCTTACCCACCGCGGGCGGTCCGCCACCGCTTGGTTCGCCGGCCTTTCACGGCAAGAATGGGGAGACCGTCATCCGCGTCGATGGGAAAGGCACGATGGGGACCCTCCGGCCGTGCCTCGGTCTGCTCCTCCTGGCGTACTTCGCCTTCATCAGCCTCGGCCTTCCGGACGGGCTCCTCGGCGTGGCGTGGCCGACGATGCGGGATGACTTTTCCGTGCCGACCTCGGCCGTCGGGCTCATCGTGACCGCGAGCACCATCGGCTACCTGATGTCCAGTGTGGCCGCTGGCTTCGCGTTGTCCTGGATCGGCGTCGGCGGGCTACTCGCCGCCAGCACCGCCCTTGTGGGGGTCAGCCTCATCGGCTACGCCGTGTCGCCCGCGCTCGCGCTGATCGTGGGGTTGGGGTGGCTGGTCGGGGCGGGCTCCGGGGCGATCGACTCAGCGCTCAACGCCTACGCCGCCGGCGCCTTCGGGCCGCGCCACATGAACTGGCTGCACGCGTTCTTCGGGCTCGGGGTCGCGCTCGGTCCCCTCACCATGACCGCCGTCCTCGAGCTCGGACTGGCCTGGCGCTGGGGGTATGTCATCGTCGCGGTCGCCCAGCTCGCCCTCGCGCTCGCGTTCCTCCTCTCGGTCCCCGCCTGGGGTCGCGGTCCGCGCGCGGAGAAGGGCGTGTCACCACCGCCGTGGCGGACGTTGACCCTGCCCGCGGTGTGGCTGGGGGTCTTTACCTTCGCCACCTACACGGCCATCGAGGTCGGCGCAGGGCTCTGGGCGTACCTGTTGCTCACCGAAGGTCGAGGGATGGGCAGTACGGCGGCGGGCCTGTGCGTCGCCGGCTACTGGGGCAGCCTCTTCGTCGGGCGTCTGATCCAGGGAGAGTTCGCTGAGCGGTTCGGCGCCGCGCGGGTGCTGTCGAGGAACGTGGTCGGGATGGTGGTGGGCGCGCTGTTCATCGCGATACCGGCCCCGGCGGCGGTGGCGGTGGTCGGGCTCGTCGTGCTCGCGTTCACCGCGGCGCCCGTCTTCCCCCTCCTCACGTTGACCACGGCGCAGCGGGTGGGCGCGGAGCACGCCGACCGAGCCATCGGAATGCAAGTCGGCGCCGCCGCGCTCGGAGGCGCGCTGTTGGTCTCCGGAATGGGCGTGGTGATCACTGACCGATTCGGATTGCTCGGGCTGTTGCTGTTCGTCCTCTCCCTGGTGTTGTGGGCGCTGTACGTCGTCTCGACCCGTCTTGCCGGCAACCGCAGCGCCGAGCCCGCCCCCGTCGAATAGATCGATCAATGTGGACCGGTACGGCCGGTCGTTGAGGGGCGGTGACGTCGCTCGGGATCCGTCGCGTCCGGTACCCGGTCCGCG
Source organism: Micromonospora sp. (assembly GCA_036563645.1). GTDB lineage: Bacteria > Actinomycetota > Actinomycetes > Mycobacteriales > Micromonosporaceae > DATCMA01. The sequence continues at coordinate 112,630 of DATCMA010000058.1, read as the reverse complement.
TCGATCTCGCCGGGCAGCATCGCCGTGGGGCCATGCCCGAACGTCTGCTCGTCGCCGGCGGACTCACCGGTCACGTCGTCAACCTGACCATCCGGAGTCGATCGCGCCACGGCTCGGTTCAGTTCGTGCAGCGGCAGCCGCCGCTCATCGCGCCACGCGCCTGCGCTGTCCCTCATGGTGTCTCCCGCGTCGGATGGTGTCAGGGGCCCGAGCCGGACCCCTGACGGACGTCAGATGTGCTCGTGCGTGTGCTGGTGCGGACCCGCGCCGGACAACCGGTTCTCCCGGCTCTTGTCGCGGTTTTCAATGAAGCGCTTGAACCGCTTCAGATCGCCCTTCACGCGGTGCTCGATGAGGCCGAGCTTGGATCCGGCAAGCTCGGCGAAGCCGGACGGTTCGTATTCAATTTCGGCGGTCACCCGTGTGGTGTGGTCGTCCAGAGGGTCAAACGTCACTCGCCCTTTCTGGTTGACACCGCCCTTTGCCGCCCAGGCCACGCGCTTGTCGGGGACCATTTCGACGATTTCCGCGTCGAACTCCCGCGTCAGCCCACCGATACCGGTCGTCCAGTGGGTGAGCGTGTCCGACAGCCTGCGCACCTCAGCGACACCCTCCATGAACTGGGGGAACTCCTCGAACTGCGTCCACTGGTTGTAGGCGACTCGCACCGGCACCGACACGTGAATCTGGGCACTGATGGTCGTTGTCATCTCGAATCCCCTTTCTGGCCCTTTCTGGAAGGGCGACGTGCCCGTTCGGGGCCAAAGCGGATGCCTCTACCACCGCTGTGTCTCGTTCGCGTGCCCCAGCGCCGCCCAGATCTGCGACACCGTCTCGAAGGTGGTGTTCTCGGGAAGCTGGTCCAATTGAGCCAGAATGTCGTCCGGGGCTTCGTTCTCCTCGGCGTTGCGGCGCAGCACCGTGCGATCGCCAGGGAGCGCGGACAGGCTGATGTAACGCCCCAGGCGGCTGCGTTGCTCGACGTCCTCACTGGTCATTCCCTGAGGAGAGCCGGTGCGGTGTCCCGGCGGGGTGATGGCGGTCGTGCCGGGTTGGTCCTCACCGGACGGCTCCGCCTCGTACCACTCCTCGACGCGGCTCCCGGCGGTGCCGTGGACGGTGCTCTCCACTTCCCGCAGAAACGCTTCGTCCACGCGTGGAGCGTGTTTGCTGTTGCCCCGTTCCATGCCTGTTTCGCTACCCTCGGGCCCCTCCGGCAAACCGGCCCTGGGCCACCCGTGGCCACACGCCGCCGGGGCCGCGCGGTCACCAGGGAGCGCGTGAGCCGGCGCTGCCGCGCGCCGAGGGCCTGTGCCGTTTGCTCGGTCGGCTCGCCGGGCACCGTGAGGGCAGGAGCCCGAGGGAGGAGGCGGCCATGCCGAAGCCGGACGAGAGGGCCGTGCCGGAACCCGATGACCTGCCGAGCACGGTGCGACGCTCCAGCGACAAGGCACAGCGGACGTGGAAGAAGACCCACGACTCCGCGGTCGAGACGTACGGCGAGGGAGAGCGGGCGCACCGCACGGCGTACGCGGCGCTGAAGCACTCGTTCGAAAAGGTCGGCGACCATTGGGAGCCCAAAGACCGCAAAGGGCCAAGTGATCCGCAGGCGGCGCAGGGGGCCACCGCGGCGCGGCAAGCGACGGCCGGCGGTGTGGACGCGAACGCGCCCCGCCAGCACCTCGAGGACATCGCGGCGCGGCTCAACATTCCCCGGCGGACCACGATGAGCAAGGACGAGCTGGTCCAGGCGATCGGTAAGGCGAATCGGAAGGCGACCGCCGCGGCCCGGGAGCGCGAGAAGCGCGGGGAGCGGTAGGCGCGCCGCGGTGGAACGGGCTACCAGTGTCCACGCGCACCACTTGGCGGCTCAATGTGGACGACTTTGGTGAACGTCATCTCGTCTAAGAGATCGGGGCCGTAGCCAAAGCCTTGGCCGCTGCCGCGGCGCGGGTGCGCGGCACCGCCCGGAGCACCGCCGAAGACCGCGTTGATCTTGACGGTTCCGACCGGGAGCTCCCGCCAGGCACGCTGCGCGTGGCTCATCGACGGGGTGAGAACGGTCGCCGCCAATCCATACGGGGAGCGACAGGCACGCACCAACGCCTCGTCGAAGGAGTCGACCACCATCACCGGTGCGACCGGGCCAAACGTCTCCTCCCGCATGACGGGCATGTCGTCGGTGCAGTCGACGAGCACCGTGGGCGGGTAGAAGGCCCCGGGTCCGCTGGGGATCACGCCGCCACAGAGCAACCGGGCACCCCGGGTCACCGCGTCGGTGACCTGCGCGTGCACCTCGTCGCGGTGTCGCCGGTCGACCAGCGGTCCGAGGTCGGTCGCGGGATCGCGGCCGGGCCCTACCCGCAGGCGTGTCGCGCGCCGCACCAGCGCGTCGAGGAACGCGTCGGCGATCGCGCGGTGAACGTAGATCCGCTCCACGGCGACGCACAACTGCCCGGCGTTCGCGAAGGCCCCCTGGGCGGCCTGCTGCGCGGCCCACTCCGGGTCGACCCCGTCGTCGACGATGAGCGGGTCACTTCCTCCGTTCTCCAGCAGCGCTTTGGCGCCGGTGCGCACGCACGTCGCGGCGATCGCCCGGCCCGTGGCGGTGGCGCCGACGTGGGCGACCACGTCCACGTCGTGTCCCGCGAGCGCCGCGCCCACCGTTCCGTCCCCGGTCACCATCGACAGCACCCCGTCCGGGAGGTGCTCGGCGAGGATCCGCGTGAGCAGCCAGCCGGTGGCTGGGGCGCGTTCGCTGGGCTTATACACCACGGTGTTGCCGGTGACCAGCGCGGCGCCGAGCAGTCCGCAGGAGACCGCCACCGGGTCGTTCCACGGTGTGATCACCGCGACGACGCCGCGGGGCTCGTACGTCATGAGGTCGGTGGCGTGGTGCGCGCCCGCCAGGGTCTTGCCGCGGTGGACCGGGCCGAGCTCCGCGTACTGCCGTAGGGTGGCCACCCCCGCGGCCACCCCCGCGCGCGCCTCCCGAATGGGCCGTCCCATCTCGGCGGTCTGCGCCTCGGCGAGGCGGTCGATGGCCGCCGCCACGGCCTCGGCAGCGTGGTGGAGGGCGGCTCCTCGTTCCGCGGCCGGCGTGCGTGCCCAATCCGTGGCGGCCTTGCGCGCCGTCATGACCGCCGTGTCGACCTCGACCGGCGTGGCGATCGGCACGGTGCTGACCGGAGTGTCGTCGGCGGGGTCGAGGACGGTGAGCCGGCCGTCGCCGCCTGCCCCCCAATGCCCCCCGATGAGCTGTTCGACCTCGTACATGGGGCGTGCATGCCCCACGGCCCCATCGGCCAAACGCACCGTGTCCTGCACGGGCGCAGGACTGCTCCTCGGTCGGGAGGGAAGAATCGCCGGGGTGGACGGCATGGACGCGGTGGTGATCGGTTCAGGGCCCAACGGGTTGGTCGCCGCGAACCTGCTCGCCGACGCAGGGTGGGATGTGGTGGTCGTCGAAGCCGCCGACCAACCGGGCGGTGCCGTGCGCTCGGCTGAGGTCGTCGCCCCGGGGTTCCTCAGCGACCTCTACAGCTCGTTCTACCCGTTGGCGGCGGTCTCCCCGGCGCTGCGCGCGCTGCGACTCGAGGAGTACGGCCTGCACTGGCGACACGCTCCCCTCGTCCTGGCGCATCTGCTGCCCGATGGGCGGGCCGTGGTGCTGTCGCGTGACCCCGAGGTCACCGCGGCGTCGGTGGAGCGGTTCGCCGCCGGGGACGGGGAGCGGTGGCTGGCGGCGTACGCGGAGTGGCGGCGCATGTCGTCCGAGCTGATCAACGCGTTCTTCACGCCGTTTCCGCCGATCCGCCACGGGCTCGCCCTGCTGCGCACCCTGGGTCTCGGCGGATCGCTGCGGCTGGGGCGTCGGCTGCTCTTGCCGGTCTGCCACCTCGGGCGGGAACTCTTCGCTGGGGAGGGCGCGCGCCTGCTGCTCACCGGGTGCGCCTTGCACACGGACCTGGCCCCGGAGCACTCCGGTTCCGGGGTCTACGGCTGGCTGTTGGCCATGCTCGGCCAGGAGGTCGGGTGGCCGGTGCCCACCGGTGGCGCCCAGCGGCTGACCGACGCGCTCGTGTCACGGCTGGCTGCTCGCGGTGGACGGGTCGTGACCGGCGCGCGGGTCGACCGCGTCCTCATCGCCCGCGGTCGCGCGGTGGGGGTGGCCACGGCGGACGGCCGCCTGTGGCGGGCTCGGCGCGCGGTCCTCGCCGACGTCCCCGCGCCCGTCCTCTACCGGGATCTCGTGGGTCCGCGCTGGCTCCCGCCGCGGCTCGTGGCGGACCTCGCGAACTTCCGGTGGGACGGCGCGACGGTCAAGGTCGATTGGGCGTTGTCCGGCCCGATGCCGTGGCGCAATCCCGAGGTGGCCGGCGCGGGCACCGTGCACGTGGGTGGGGATCTCGATGGATTGAGCCAGTACGCCCGGGCCCTCGACCGCGACGAGATTCCCCTCAAGCCGTTCCTGCTGGTGGGGCAGATGACGACCGCCGATCCCTCGCGCTCACCGGCCGGCACCGAGTCGCTGTGGGCGTACACCCACTTGCCGCACCGGCCGCACTGGTCCGCGGAGGACGTCGCCGCCCAGGTGGAGCGCGTCGAGGAGGTGCTGGAGGAGCACGCTCCGGGCTTCCGCTCCTTGATCCTTGGTCGATACGTCGCCGGCCCGGCGGACCTCGAGCGCGCGAATCCGAGCTTGGTCGGCGGTGCGCTCGGGGGCGGCACCGTCGCGCCATACCAGCAGCTCTTCTTCCGACCAGTGCCGGGTCTCGGTCGAGCGGACACCCCCGTCGACCGCCTGTTCTTGGCCAGTGCCTCGGCGCATCCTGGCGGCGGAGTGCATGGGGGACCGGGGGCGAACGCGGCACGCGCCGCGCTGGCCCGGGACCGGGCGGTCAGCGGTCGTCTCTACCAAGCGGCGATGAGCCGGGCGCAGCGGAGTATCTACCAGTGAGAGCGGGCCGGCTCTCGCCGGGGCGCCTCACCGGCGCTGGTAGTTGACCCCCGGTTGACCGCCAAGTCAGCGAGCCGCCGCAGCGCCTCGCGGTTGCGCCAACTCAAGATGAGGTCGTTGAGTCGGTTGCGCATGGTCAGCAGTGGACCAGCGGAGAACTCCTCGCTGAACGTCACCCGGGTCGAGCCATCCTCGAGCGGCGTGAGTTTGAAGGTCACGTGCGCTTCTCCGGCTGGCCACAGCCCGGCCCGCAAGCTCAGCTCGTACGGCTCGTCGCATGTGAGGACCATGGACCGGCCCTTGATGGCGATGAAGGGCCACGGGCCGAGGGTGTGGTAGAGACTCGCCCCCGGTCGCGGCCAATCGTCGTCGACGTCGCGGATGTGCTGGGTGCCCACGACCCAATCGGAGTAGCTCCAACCATCGCGCAGGATCGCGAACACCTGCCCAGGCGGAACTGGGATAACCCGTTCGACTACTGGCACCTTGTGCCGGTACCCCGCACGAGCCGGCGCTAACGCGTCGGTGATGTTTACTCCCTCATGTCCCGGGAATACGCCGGCCGTGCGAAACACGTGGAGCGGTCGAGGCGGGCCTCTCTTCGACGCCGTGCTCTTCGATCGGGACGGCACGCTCATCGAGGACGTGCCGTTCAACGGCGATCCCGATCGGGTCCGTCCGATGCCGGGGGCGCGGGAGGCGCTCGACCGACTCCGGTCCGCGGGGCTGCGCCTCGGTGTGGTGACGAACCAGTCGGGCGTGGCGCGCGGCCTTCTCACCCTCGACGACGTCGCCCGGGTCAACGCCCGGGTCGAGGAGCTGCTCGGCCCGTTCGATACGTGGCAGGTGTGCCCGCACGACGACGGTGACGGCTGCCGCTGCCGCAAACCGGCGCCCGGTCTCGTGTACGCGGCCGCGGCGGCGCTCGGCACGACGCCGCGGCGATGTGTGGTGGTCGGCGATGTCGGACGGGACATGACCGCCGCCGGGGCGGCCGGGGCGGCGGGAATTCTCGTTCCCACCGCGGTGACCCGGCCTGAGGAGATCGCGGCCGCGCCGGCGGTGGCCGGGGACGTGGCGGGCGCGGTCCACCTGATCCTGCGGCGTCACCGGTTGGTCACCGGCGCCGGCACGCCTCGCCACCAGCGGTGCGTCCTGGTGGCGCGGACGGACTCCGCCGGCGATGTGTTGCTTACCGGGCCCGCGATTCGCGCCGTGGCGGCGGGCGCGGACCGGGTGGTGATGCTCTGCGGCCCTCGCGGGCGGGCCGCGGCCGAGTTGTTGCCGGGGGTGGACGAGCTCATCGAGTGGCGGCTGCCGTGGATTGATCCTGAGCCGCCGCCGTTCGACCGGGACGAGGCCGAGCGGCTGGTGCGGCGCCTGGCGGCCGTCGAGGCGGACGAGGCGATCGTGTTCACCTCGTTCCACCAGTCGCCGCTGCCGCTGGCGCTGCTGCTGCGGATGGCGGGGGTGCCGAGGATCGCGGCGATCAGTGACGACTATCCGGGGTCGCTGCTGGACATCCGGCATCGGGTACCGCTCGGCATCCCGGAGACGGAGCGGGCGTTGTCCCTGGCGGCGGCCGCCGGATTCCCGCTGCCGCCCGAGGACGATCCCGCGCTGCGGGTGCGCCCCCTGGACGTCCCGCGCGCTGTCGCGGACCTCCCGCCGGGCTACGTCGTCGTCCACCCGGGCACTTCCGTGGCGTCGCGGGCCTGTCCGCCGGAGCGCTGCGCGGAGATCGTCGAAGCCCTGGTGGCGGCCGGGCACCGGGTCGTAGTCACCGGAGGTCCGAACGAGCGGGAGCTCACCGCGCGGGTAGCCGGTCGGGTGGCCGTGGACCTCGGGGGCATGACCTCGCTCGCTGGGCTCGCGGCGGTGCTCGCGCGGGCCGCGGCGGTGGTGGTCGGCAACACCGGGCCGGCCCACTTGGCGGCCGCCGTCGGCACGCCGGTGATCAGCCTGTTCGCCCCTACTGTCTCGTTTGGACAGTGGGGGCCGTATCGGGTGCCGTGGGTGCGATTGGGGGATCCCGTCGCGCCCTGCCGGCACACCCGCGCCGTCACCTGCCCGGTGGCGGGTCACCCATGTCTGTCGGGGATCGCGCCGCAGCGCGTCGTCGAGGCGGTGCGGTTGGTCGGCGCGGCGGAGGCGCCGTGAACATCCTGGTCTGGCACGTCCACGGGTCGTGGATGACCGCGTTCGTGCACGGCAAGCACCGCTACCTGGTGCCCGTCACCCCCGATCGGGGGCCGTACGGGTTGGGGCGCGCGCGCACCTACTCGTGGCCCGACACCGTCGAGGAGGTGCCGCCCGAGCGGTTGGCCGACGCCGACGTCGACGTGGTGGTGCTGCAACGCCCGGAGGAGGTCGCGCTCGCCGAGCAGTGGCTGCGTCGACGGATCGGGCGAGACCTGCCGGCGGTGTACGTCGAGCACAACACTCCGAAAGGGGACGTGCCGAACTCCCGGCACCCGATGGCGGACCGCGACGACCTCCTCATCGTCCACGTCACCCACTTCAACGAGCTGTTCTGGGACACCGGCGGCACCCGCACCACCGTCGTCGAACACGGCATCGTGCCGCCGACGGCGCGATACGTGGGGGAGTTAGCGCGCATCGCGGTCGTCACCAACGAGCCGATTCGGCGGAACCGCATTACGGGCACCGACCTCATTCCCCGATTCACTCCGGTCGCCCCGCTCGACGTCTTCGGTATCGGGGTGACGCGCCTCCCGGAGTGGCTCGGGGTGCCGCCGCAGCGGCTCGCGGTCTACGAGGACGTGCCGCAGTCCCAGATGCACGCGCAGCTCGCGCGACGTCGGATCTACCTGCACCTGTGTCGATGGACCTCGCTCGGGCTGAGCCTCATCGAGGCGATGGCGATGGGGATGCCCGTCCTCGCCCTCGCCACCACCGAGGCGGTCGCCGCTGTGCCCCCGGACGCGGGGATCCTCGCGACTCGCGTCGACACGCTGGTCGAGGCCGCCCGCTGGCTCCTCGACGAGCCCGACGTGGCTCACCGCCTGGGCGAACGCGCTCGGACGGTGGCGCAAGACCGCTACGGGCTGGACCGGTTCCTCGCGGACTGGGATCGGCTGCTGGAGGAGGAGCTATGCGCATCGCGATGATCTCGGAGCACGCCAGTCCGCTCGCCGCGCTCGGCCGCGAGGACGCCGGGGGGCAGAACGCGCACGTGGCGCAGTTGTCCGCCACGCTGGCCGCGGACGGACACGACGTGCGCGTGTACACCCGGCGCGACGCGCCCGAGCTGCCGGAGCGGATCAGGACGCGTGGCGGGGTCACCGTGGTGCACGTGCCCGCGGGCCCGGCGCGCCCGCTCCCCAAGGACACCCTGCTGCCGTACATGGCGGGCTTCGGTGAGTGGCTCGCCGACCACTGGCGCCGTGACGAGTGGATCCCCGAGGTCGCGCACGCGCACTTTTGGATGAGCGGTCTCGCCACCGTCGCCGCCGCGCGACAGGTCGACGTGCCCGTGGTGCAGACGTATCACGCCCTCGGCGTGGTCAAACGCCGACACCAAGGCGCCCGGGACACGAGTCCGCCGCAGCGGATGAGCTGTGAGCGGGCGTTGGGGTGCGCCGTCGATCGAGTAATCGCGCAATCCCAGGACGAGGTCAACGAGCTTCTCGCGATGGGGGTACCGCGCACCCGCATCGCCGTGGTCCCCTCCGGAGTGGACGAATCACTGTTCACTCCAGACGGACCGGCGGTCCCACGCGATCCCGACCGTCCGCGGATCCTCACCGTGGGCCGGCTGGTGCCACGCAAGGGATTCCACGACGTGATCGCCGCGCTGCGGCTGGTGCCCCACGCCGAGTGCGTCGTGGTGGGGGGCCCACCCGCGGACGAACTCAGCGCGGATCCCTATGCGCGACGTCTGTGGGCGTTGGCTGAGCGGTACCAGGTCGCCGACCGGGTGCGGCTGGTCGGGGCGGTGCCGCACGAGGAGATGCCCCTGTGGTACCGCTCGGCGGACGTGCTCGTCGCCGCGCCCTGGTACGAACCGTTCGGGCTCACCCCACTGGAGGCGATGGCCTGCGGCGTGCCGGTGGTGGCTACCGCCGTCGGCGGCCTCACCGACACCGTGGTCGACGGGCTGACCGGGGACCTGGTGCCGCCGCGGAATCCGCGTACGCTGGGCACCACCCTGCGGCGCCTGCTCGCCGATCGCGTGCGCCGCTTGGCGTACGCCACCGCGGCGGTCGATCGCGTGCGCACCTGCTACACGTGGCAGCGCACCGCGGCCCAGCTCACCGCGGTCTACGCCGCCGTTCGCCGGGTACCCGCAGCGAGTGAGGTGGTGGCGTGATGGCGGAATCGCCGGACGTGCTCGACACCCATCTGGCCGAGATCGCCGCCGCGTTGCTGCCGTTCCGGGAGGTCGCCGGGGTGCTCGGCCGGTGGGGCAGTGAGTTGGCCTGGACGTTGGGGCACGGTGGACGGCTCCTCGTCGCCGGCAACGGCGGCAGCGCGGCCCAAGCGCAGCACCTCGCGGCGGAGCTGGTCGGCAAGTTCCGCGATGACCGGACGCCGCTGTCGGCGATCGCGCTCTGTGCGGAGACGGCGTCGCTCACCGCGATCGGCAACGACTTCGGCTACGAGGACGTCTTCGCCCGCCAGGTGCGCGCCCACGGGCGCCGTGGCGACATCCTGCTGCTGTTGTCCACCTCCGGGCGCAGCCCGAACCTCCTGGCCGCCGCCCGCGCGGGCCAGGAGCGGGGGATGCGCTGCTGGGCCTGCACGGGGCCCACGCCCAACCCGCTCGCCGAGGTGTGTGCCGAGGTGCTCGCGGTCCCGGTCGCGGACGCCCAGGTCGTGCAGGAGCTGCACCTGGTCGCCGCGCACGTGCTGTGCGGGTACGTGGACCGCGCGTTGCCCACCGTCCTCGACGTCGCGGCGGCGCGGACCCCGGCGGATGGAGTCGCCCCGGGGATCGCGGCGTCCGTGGGTGAGTCCTACGTGTTCGGCGGAGCGGGTGGTGCCACCACCGCGGGTGGCGTGGTCGGCGCTGGGGATGGGGCGTGACGCGGCGGCTCGTGGTGGTGGGGGACACGCTGCTCGACCGGGACGTCGAGGGCGCGGTGCAGCGTGTCTGCCCGGACGCGCCGGCGCCGGTGCTGGACGAACGGTGGGTGACCGATCGGCCAGGGGGAGCCGGGCTGGCGGCGGTCCTCGCCGTGGACCAGGGGTTCGAGGTGTGCCTGGTGACCGCGCTCGCCGACGACGCGGCCGCCGCGCGCCTCAGCGCGCTGCTCACCGCCGCCGGCGTCCAGGTGTACGCCATGCCCCTCGCCGCCCCCACGCCGGAGAAGATCCGGTTGCGCACGCGCGGGCAGGTGCTGCTGCGGCTCGATCGAGGCGGTCCGCCGGTGGCGCCGGGGGATCCCGCCGAGGCCGTCCTTGAGGTGATCTCCAGTGCCGCGGCGATCGTGGTCAGTGACTACGGCCGGGGAGTGGCGCGCCACCCCGCGCTGCGGGCCGCGGTGGCGCACGCCCAGGCGCCGGTGGTGTGGGATCCCCACCCGCGCGGGCCGGCGCCGGTACCCGGGGTCCGCGTGGCGACCCCTAACGAGGCGGAGGTGCGCCAGCTCTCCGGTGAGTCCCCCGGTGCCTCCCGGATGTCCGCGGCCGCCCGGGGTGGCCAGGAGCTGTGCCGGCGCTGGCGGGCGGCGGCGGTCGCGGTCACGGTGGGCGCCGAGGGGGCGATGCTCTGCCGCCCGGAGGCGGCACCCCTGGTGATCGCGCCGACCGCTGTCGCCGACGGGGACACCTGCGGCGCGGGGGACCGCTTCGCCGTCGTCGCGGCGGCCGCGTTGGCCCGCGGCGCGGTGATCTCCGAGGCGGTCCAGGAGGCGGTGGACCAGGCGTCGGCGTACGTGGCGGCGGGCGGGCCGGGGGCGGCGCTGGGCGACCTGTGCTCCGGGCAGGCGTCGACCACGTCGTCCTGGTCCAGCGCGATGACGTCCCCACGGGAGGCGCCCGCTCCGCGCCCCTCGGTGGACCTGGAGCCCGACCGGGAGCGGATCGGAGCGCGGGCCGCCGGGGAGGTGGTGGCGCGGGTCCGCGCGGCCGGGGGGACGGTGGTCGCCACCGGTGGCTGCTTCGACCTGCTCCACGCCGGGCACGTGGCGACGTTGCAGGCGGCGCGTCGGCTGGGGGACTGCCTCATCGTCTGCATGAACTCCGACCGCAGCGTCGCGGCCCTCAAAGGGCCGGAGCGGCCCATCGTGCCGCAGACGGACCGCAGCCGTCTGCTCGCCGCGCTTGGATGCGTCGACGCCGTGGTCATCTTCGACGAGCTGACCCCCCATGCGGTCCTCACGTGGCTCCGCCCGGACATTTGGGTCAAGGGCGGGGACTACGCCGGGGGTGAGGCGGATCTTCCGGAGTCCGCCCTCATTCGCCGCTGGGGTGGGCAGACGGTGATCGTCCCGTACCTCGACGGCCGGTCGACCACTCGGATGATCGCCGCCGCGCGGTCGGGACGCGGAGCGGGGGAGCGGCGATGAGCGCGGGGACCGGGCGCGCGGTGGTGGTCACCGGCGGGTCGAGCGGGCTGGGCGCCGCGGTGGTCGCCGCCCTCGTCGCCAACGGCGACCGTCCGTACGTGCTCGACCGGCGACCGCCGGCGGCGGGGGTGCCGTGGCTCGAATGCGACGTGGCGAAAACCCGCGAGGCCGAGGAGGCGACGCGGCGGATCGCCGAGCAGGCGGGGGCGCTGCACGGCGTGGTGACCGCGGCCGGGGTGGATGTCCCGGGGCCGCTGGCCGAGGTGCCACCGGAGACCTGGGAACGGGTGGTAGCGGTGAATCTGCTCGGCACCGCCGCGGTGATCCGGGCCGCTCTGCCGTACCTTCGCCGTACCCGCGGCGCGGTGGTGACGGTGGCCTCGACGCTCGGGGTCAAGGCGGTGGCGGACGCGACAGCGTACTGCGCGTCGAAGTTCGGGGTCGTCGGGTTCACGCGGGCCCTCGCCGCGGAGCTGGCCGGGTCGGTGGGGGTGACGCTGCTGGTGCCCGGAGGGATGCGCACCGCCTTCTTCGACGGGCGGGAGGAGCGGTATCGACCGGGCCCGGACGCGGTGCTCAACGACCCCGCCCACGTCGCCTCCGCGGTGCTCTTCGCACTGGGGCAGCCTCCGGGCTGCGCGGTCCGAGAGCTGGTGATCTGCGCTGACCGGGAGGTGTCCTACCCGTGATCCTGGTGCTGCGTGCGCTGGGGATCGGCGACCTGGCGACCGCGGTGCCTGCGCTGCGCGGGCTGCGCCGGGCTTTCCCCGATCGCGTGCTGGCGCTCGCCGCACCCTCCTGGCTGGCCCCGCTGGTCGACTTGATCGGCGGTGTGGATCGCCTGCTGCCGCTCGGTGGCCTCCAGCTCCCCGCCTGGCGGGTGCCGTCCCCGTATCGGGCGGTCAATCTCCACGGTCGGGGCCCCGAGTCGCATCGCCTGCTTCGCGCCACCGCCCCCGAGCGCCTGTGGGCGTTCCGCTGCCCCGAGGCGGGGCACGTCGACGGTCCGATCTGGATCGAGGGGGAGCACGAGGTGCACCGATGGTGTCGCCTCCTCCGCTGGTACGGCGTGCCGAGCGATCCGGGTGACCTGGCGCTGCGTCCCCCCACAGTGGACTCTCCGATAGGCGTGACCGTGCTCCATCCGGGTGGCAAGGCGCCGGAGCGCCGCTGGCCGGCGGAGCGATTCGGCGTGGTCGCCCGGGAGCTCGCGGCGCGTGGCCACCGACCCGTCGTCACCGGAAGCCAGGCGGAACGTCCGTTGGCCGAGCGGGTGGCGGCGGTAGCGGGGCTGCCGCCGGGCGCGGTGCTGGCCGGCCGCACCGGCCTGGCCGAACTCGCGGCCATCGTCGCCCGGGCGCGTCTCGTGATCACCGGGGATACCGGAGTTGGGCACCTCGCGACCGCGTTCGGCACCCCGTCCGTGGTGCTCTTCGGGCCGACCTCGCCGGCGCGCTGGGGGCCGCCGGCCGATCGCCGGTGGCACCGGGCGCTGTGGTCGGCGGAGGCGATGACGAGTTCGGCGGGGACACCTCCCGCGGTGACCGCTATCGGCGTCCCGGAGGTGCTCGCCGCAGCGGTCGAGGTCGAGCAGGCGGCGCGGCAGCTCGACGCACCGGTGGCGGTGTCCGATGCGGCTGCGGCGGAGTGATCCCAACGGCCCGGGGTACCGTCGGCGTCGCCGTGGCCGCGGGTTCAGCTTCCTCGACGGCGACGGACGACCGCTCACCGATCCCCGGCAGCTCGCCCGGCTGCGCTCACTCGCGATTCCGCCGGCGTGGCGGGACGTGTGGGTGTGCCCGGACCCCGACGGGCACATCCAAGCGACCGGCATCGACGCCGCCGGGCGCAAGCAGTACCTGTACCACCCCCTGTGGCGGGCGCGGCGTGACGAGGCGAAGTTCGACCACATCCTCGACGTGGCGGCCCGGCTGCCCGCCCTGCGCCGGCGAGTCGCCGCGGATCTCCGTCGACGGGGCCTGACCCGCGAGCGGGTGCTCGCGGCCGCGGTGCGCTTGCTGGACCTGGGCGTGTTCCGGGTGGGGTGCGACGAGTACGCCGCGGGGGAGGACCCGACGTTCGGCGTCGCCACCCTGCGTCCCGAACACGTGCGCGCCCGCCGCGGCGCGGTGGTACTGGCCTTCCCGGCCAAGGGCGGGGTCGAGCTCGTGCGCCGGGTCGAGGATCCGGGTGTGTGCGCGGTCCTCCGGGACTTGCGGCGCCGGCGGCGTACCGCCGATCGGCTCTTCGCCTATTGGGCCGAGCGCCAGTGGCGGGACGTGCACAGCGACGATATCAACGCGTACCTGCGGGAGGCGAGCGGTGGCCCGATGACGGCGAAGGATTTCCGGACCTGGCACGGCACGGTCCTCGCCGCCGCCCGGCTCGCGGAGACGGGGACGCAGCCGACCGCGGGACGCTGCCGGCGTGCGGTCGCCTCGGTCATGCGCGAGGTGGCGGAGCTGTTGGGGAACACCCCGGCGGTCGCGCGAAAGTCGTATGTGGACCCCCGGGTGGTCGAGCTGTTCCACGACGGGGTGACAGCCGACATTCCCCGCCGCGCCTCGCGGGCCGCGCTGGAGCGCGCCGTGCTCGACCTGCTCCGGCAGGAGTGAGCTGTGTTCGAGCTGCTACGCCAGGAGTGAGGGGCGCTGGGCGCGCCCCGTCAGCCCGACGCCCCTACGGCTGGCGGCGTTCCCGCCGCAGCCATATCCAGGCGACGATCGCCGCCACGATCAGGACACAGAGGATCCCGACGCAACCGGATATTCCCTCCACGGCTTACCTCCAGCTCCGCGACGAGAGCAGGGCCAGGCCCTGCGGCTGCCTCATCCGCACGAGCGGCGTGGCGGCGATAGGGGTCGTGCGGGCTACGTGACGGCCGGCAGGACGTGCTCGGCGTACATGCGGATGAGCTCCAGGTAGTGCGGCCCCGTGCTGCCCACGTACACCTCGTCGTAGCCGGCCTGCCGATACTCTTCGATCTTTCGCAGGTGCGCCTCGGGGTCGTTGCCGCAGACGAACTTCTTCTTCATCATCTCCGGCGTCACCAGGGCGCCGACTTGCTCGAAGTGTCGTGGGTACGGCAGCACTTGGGCGAGTTCGCCCGGCAGCAGGTCGCTTGTCCAGCGCTGGTGCGCCAGGCGCATCCCCTCGTCCTCCGACTCCGCGTACGCGGCCTTAAAGCTCGCCTGGCAGGGCTTGTTCCCCCCACCGCTGGCGCGGAAGCGGTCGACGAGCTCGCGGGTCGGCTCCGCGCCAATGTAGCCGTCGCCGATCCGCGCCGCGAGCTTGGCCGACTTCGGACCGAAACCCGAGACGTAGATCGGTGGCGGAGTTTCCGGGAGGGTGTAGATCCGGGCGTTCTCGACGGAGTAGTGCGCGCCCTCGTGGCTGACGACCTCATCAGTCCACAAGCGACGGATAAGCTGGACCGCCTCTTCGAGCATCTCCATCCGGACCGCGGCTGGGGGCCACGGGTCCCCGAAGATGTGCTCGTTGAGCGCTTCGCCTGTGCCGACACCGAGGACAAACCGCCCTTCGTGCAGCACCGCGCTCGTCGCCGCCGCCTGGGCGATGATCGCCGGATGGATGCGCACCGTGGGGCAGGTCACCGCGGTCGTCACGGGCAGCCGGCACACCTGGCTCAGCGCGCCGATCACCGACCACACGAATGGGCTCTGCCCCTGCGCGTCGTTCCAGGGGTGGAAGTGATCGGAGATCCACAGCCCTTGGAAGCCCGCCTCCTCCGCGGCGCGCGCCTGGGCCAGCAGTGACGCCGGATCGTACTCCTCGGTGCACAGGAAAAAGCCGACCCGCATCCGAACCCCCTCGCCGTCGTGTCGCGAGCGGGATACCCGGCCGCGCGTCGCCCCATGCCTGCCAGCGCTCGTCTCATCCCCGCGGCGCGCCACACCCGCCGGGATCGGCGCCCCGCCGGGCACGCACCGCGGTCACGACGCCGTACCCGAGCGATCGCCGTCAGTCTTTGCCGATCATCTTCTGGATCGCCGCGATGATCAACATGATGCCGATGATCGCACCTACGAGCTGGACGCCGGGGATGTCGTGCCAGTCGACCGCGTCAGTGGCGAGAGGGTGATCCATAGCGTGCACTCTCGCACGCCGCTGCTCGGCATCGCTGTCAGTCTATGGTCACCACGAGATCGGCGTAGTCCGGGTGGCGTTCGATGTACGTGGCGACGACCGGACACTCCACCGCGACTCGTTCGCCGCGTGCGCGGACCTGCTCGAGCGCACGCCGTACGAGATCCTCACCGACGTCCCGGCCCTGTGCCGCGCCGTTGATCTCGGTGCGGAGGAAGACGACCGTGTCCTGTCGGAGCTCGTAGACCGCGAAGCCGGCCAAACACCCGTCGACGAGAATCTCGAACCGCCGGCGCGCCGGGTTGTCTTCGACCAAGACGCTCATCGGTCGCGCACCCCCTTCCAGGCACCTTCAGGGTAGATCCCCTCGGGGGTGTTCGCTGCGGCTCGTCGTCTGATGGCGACGCAGTGTCACCTGGGTGCCGAGCCGAGCCGGCGGCGCGCGTCGGTGGTCACCTCGCGTCGATTCCGTACGCTCACATCCGTGATCAGGCGTTTCTCTCGTCTCCCGAAGCCCGCCCGTCACGGCCTGGCCGCCAGTCTCGCCCTCACCGCCGCGCTGCTCGCCGGCTGTAGCGGCGAGGGAGTCGAGACTGACTGTGGCCTGGACTCCTGCGTCGTCACGTTCGATCGCGGCGTCGAGGTGAGCGCCCATGTGCTCGGCATCGAGGCTCGGCTCGTCCGCGTGGACGGCTCGACCGTGACCGTGGAGGTCGCCGGCGAGCGGCTCACCCTCACCCACGACCAGGAGGGCGTCGAGGTCGCCGGGCTCGCCGTGACCCTCGACCGGGTCACCGACAGCCAGGTGTCCATCCGGATCGGACGCGCCTAGTCCCGCGGTTCGTCCACCCGCGG
The DNA here is from genome assembly GCA_036563645.1 of Micromonospora sp. GTDB lineage: Bacteria > Actinomycetota > Actinomycetes > Mycobacteriales > Micromonosporaceae > DATCMA01. The sequence goes on along the minus strand of DATCMA010000058.1, from coordinate 96,175 downwards.
TCCCCCGCGAGGATTGCCGGCCCGGTCAGCGGGGCATACGTGCCGGGTAACCGGAGAAGGAGGACACCATGGCCGATGTGCTCGACCGGCCGGCGTCTGCGCAGTCCACGGCCAAGTTGGTGCAGCAAGCGACGGAGCAGATCTCCCGACTCGTCCGGGACGAGCTCACCCTGGCCCGACTGGAGATCGCGGATAAGGCCCGGCAAGCCGGCGTCGGGATGGGGCTCGCCGGCGCGGGCGGGGTGCTCGCGTTCTGCGGGATCGGCACGTTGATCGTCGCGGCGGTGCTCGCGCTCGCGCTCGCCATGCCGGCCTGGCTGGCAGCGGTGATCGTCGCGGTGGTGGCCTTCGCCAGCAGTGGGCTGCTCCTGCTGGCGGGGCGGCACCGGATCAAGCAGGCGGGGTCGCCGGTACCGAAGGCGGTCACCGATGGTGTCCGGGCCGACGTGCGGACGGTCAGTGACGCCGTGAAGAGCCGGGGGCGTGGATGAGCGCCGACGGCACGGGCAATCGTGACGCGCTGCGCGCGCAGATCCGGCAGACGCGCGCGGAGCTCGGCGAGACGGTGCAGGCGTTGGCCGAGAAGGCTGACGTCAAGGCGCGGCTTCGCACGTCGGCGCACCGCACCTGGCAACGGGTTCGGGGCCAGGCGAGCCACGCGGGTCATCAGGCGCGCGGCGGCCACTCGCGCTGGCGCCTGCCACTCATCGTGGCCGCGGTGGGCGCCGCGGCAGTGGTCGTGGTGTTCGTGCGGCGAAGGAGGCGCCGGTGAGCAAGCTCTACAAGCCTGTGGGGGTGGCGCTCAGCCTCGCGGCGAGCGCGCTCGCCAGCGCGGCGTTCCGAACCGTGTGGCGGCTGGCGTCGGGCGATGGTGAGGCGCCCAGCGCCACCGACGAGCGGCGGGGATGGGGGGAGATCCTGGCCGCCGCGACGCTGCACGGCGCGATCCTCGGCCTGATCCGGGCTGCTGTCGATCGGGCTGGGGCCAGTGGATTCCGGCGGTTGACGGGACAGTGGCCGAGTTGACCGTGCGGGGCGTTGGGACGACGTGGCGAGCGGTCGTGTCGGCGGCGGCCCTCGTCGCCGTGCTGCTCCTCACCATGGGCTGCCCGCGCCGCGAGGCGGCGCGGGAGAGCGGGGAGTCGCTGCCCGCCGCGGCGGACCTACTCAGCGCGGCCGCGGCCGAGTTGCGCGCTGTCCAGACGGTGCGGTTTGACATCAGCACCAGCGGGGCGGGGGAGATGCTCGGCATCACGGGCGCCCACGGGGTGGTGACCCGGTCCGGAGAAGCCGAAGGGCGAGCTCGGCTCGCCCGGGACGTCGATTCCCCGGAGGCGGAGTTCGTCGCCGTGGGGGACACGGCGTACGTCCGCGTCGGCGGCGGCGACTGGCGGCAGGTGCCGCTGACGACGGCCGCCGCGGTCTACGACCCGACCGCGTTGCTCGATCCCGAGCGTGGCCTCGCCCACCTCTTCGCCACCGCCCACGACGCGCGGACCGAGGCGTACGACCCGGCCAGGGCGGCGTATCGGGTGCGGGCCACTTTCGACACTCGGGCGCTCACCACTCTCGTGCCCGGGATCAATGAGAAGATCACCGGGACGATGTGGATCGGGGACGATCGGCGGCTGCCGCAGCGGATCGAGCTGCCGGTCCGCAACCAGACGGGGACGATCACGGTGGATTTCGTCCAGTTCGACGAACCGGTCGTCATCGAGCCGCCGCGCTGAGCGCCCTGGCCCGGCACGCTCCGCGCGCACCGCCACCGCCTGGCGCGCGGAGGTGGCGCGATACCCTCGTGTCTCCTCCGCTCAGCGTCATGGGAGAGGGAGCGCGTGACCGAGCTGACCGCCTTCATCGCCGGGCTACCGAAGGTCGAGCTGCACGTCCACCACGTGGGGTCCGCCTCGCCGCGGATCGTCGCGGAGCTCGCCGCTCGGCACGAGGGCCACACCCCCGTGCCGGCGGATCCGGCGGCGCTGGCCGACTACTTCGTGTTCCGGGATTTCGCCCACTTCATTGAGGTCTACCTCAGCGTCGTGGATCTCATTCGTGACGAGGAGGACGTGTGGCTCCTCACCTATGAGGTGGCCCGGGAGCTGGCGCGGCAGCAGGTGCGCTACGCCGAGCTCACCATCACGCCGTACTCCCACGTGCGCCGCGGCATCCCGGCCCGCGCGTTCTGCGAGGCGATCGAGGACGCGCGCGTACGGGCCGAGGCGGAGCTCGGCGTCGTGCTGCGCTGGTGTTTTGACATCCCCGGAGAGGCGGGGTTGCGCGCCGCCGAGGAGACGCTGCGCATCGCGCTGGAGGAGCAACCGGCGGGGTTGATCAGCTTTGGGCTCGGCGGCCCCGAGGTCGGGGTGCCTCGCGCGCAGTTCAAGCCGTACTTCGATCAGGCGCGCGCGGCCGGGCTGCGCTCGGTGCCGCACGCCGGGGAGACCACCGGGCCACAGTCCATATGGGAGGCGGTGCGCGAGCTCGGCGCCGAGCGGATCGGCCACGGCATCTCGTGCGTCGACGACCCCGTCCTGCTGGAGTACCTCGCCGAGCAGCGCATCGCCATGGAGGTCTGCCCGACCTCCAACGTGCGCACCCGCGCGGTGCCCAGCCTCGCGGAGCACCCGCTGCCCCGCATGGTGGAGGCCGGACTCCTCGTCACCATCAACAGCGACGATCCACCGATGTTCGGCACCACGCTCACCGACGAGTACGCCATCGCCGCCCGACTCCTCGGCTGGGGGCGTGAGGGGATCGCGACGTTGGCCCGCAACGCGGTGACCGCCTCGTTCCTCCCCGACGCCGAGAAAGCCCGGATTCTGGCGGAGATCGACGCGTACGTGGCGCACAGCGTGGAGAGCGACGCCGCCGCGCTGTGACCGCGGGCCGTGCGCGTCGCTCTCACACCACTGGGTGGGGGACGGGCGTGGTCGGGCGCGGCGAGAGCAGCCGGTGACGAGAGAAACCGCGCTCGCCGCGCCCGTCGCTCCACGGACCGGGGTGGGTGGGTTCGCGGGCTGCGGTCCGGGAGCGGGGTGGGGATCGCCATCGATGGTGACACGTCACGCCCGTCGACGGAACGGCGTTAAGGCAGACCTAAGAAAGTTCTCAATTTTTGGGCTTATCCCAGATTGGTGAGGGATCGGACCGTTACGCCACTGTGGACGCAGCGTGACCATGAGTCACCACTCGTCATCGGCGCCACGCTGGCGCGGCCAGCGGCGCCGCCCGGACTCCCGCTCCCGTGCCCGACGGCCGACGAGGCCGAAGCGACTCACCGGTCGCGGCTTCGCCTCCGCGTCGGCGAGCAGCATGACCACGCTCGCGCCACCGAGCGCCGCGCGGTCGATGCTCACCGATCCGTTGGCCTGCTGGGCGACGCGTTTCGCGATGTCTAAGCCCAGCCCGGTTGACCCCGTGTCGCTCGCGCCGCGCCGCAGGGCTCGGTCAGGGTTGGCGATTCCCGGACCCGCGTCGTCGATGCGGATCGCGACATATCCGTCGTTGCGTCGGCTGACCGCCACCTCGAACGCCGTGCCCTGCGGGGTGTAGCGGAAGACGTTGCCGAGGATGGCGTCGAGCGCCGCCGCGAGCTCCGCCCGCTGCACTTTGACCGGGATGCGCACGTGCGCGCCGAGCACCCGGTGCGGGCGGTTTTGGTCTTCGGCGAGGGCGGACCAGAATTTCATCCGCTCGCGGACCACCTCGCTCACGTCGCAGATCTCCGGGCCGCTCTCCTGCGCCACCGCCTTGCGCGTCGTGTTGATCAAGACGTCGACTTCGCCTTCGAGGGTGGCGATGGCCTGGCGGATCCGCCGGATCGTGCGGCGACGGTCGAGCTCGGCGGCGGAGTAGGTGCCGACGCTGGTGTCGTCGGAGTCCAGGGCGTCGGCGTCGAGGCGGAGCACGGTGAGGGGAGTGCGCAGCCGGTGGGAGAGGTCGGCGACCAATTCCCGTTCGTCGGCGCGCGCGGCGGCGAGGCGTTCGGCCATGCGGTTGAACGTGTAGCCGGCCTCGGCGATCTCTCGTGGGCCGGAGGGGGTGACGCGGACGGTGAGGTCCCCCTCGCCCATCCGGGTCGCGGCGTCGATCAGTGTGCGAACCGCGGCGACCGCGCGGGCGGCGTACCGGTCGACCAGCGCGACCGCAACGACCACGAGCGCGAGGGCGGCCCCCACGAGCCACGGCCACCGGCCCGCGCTCAGCTCGGATTCCGGTACGAAGACCTCGACGACGAGAGACTGCCCCGGCACTGGCTGTACGTGCACCACACCACCGGGCACGGCCGCGGTGAGTGGACCGTCCGCGCGGGCTCGGTCGACGGTGCGCGCGTCGGCTCGCGGTTCGCCGCCCTCCGGCAAGCCGTGCACCGCGAGGCGGTCCGCCGCGGGGGCGTGCGGCGTGTCGCGCACAGTGGACAGGGCTTTGGCGGAGGGATTGACGGCGAGGGCGCCCGCGACGACCCCAGCGCGGCGCGCCGCGTCGGCGAGCGCCTCGGCGCGGGCGTGGCGGTCCATCAGGGTCCCGAGCGGGATGAGGAACACCAGCGCCGTCAGGCCAGCCACAGCGGCGGTGAGGAACGCTAAGGCGATCCTCAGTCCGGGGCCACCAACCGGAATCCGACCCCCCGCACGGTGTGCAGGTATCGGGGCTTCGCCGCGGACTCGCCCATCTTTCGACGCAGCCAGTACAGATGAACGTCGATGGTCTGGTCCTCGCCGATCGACGGCTGGCGCCATACCTCCTCCAAGAGCTCGCGGCGGGAGACCACGCGACCGGGACGGGCGGCGAGGTAGGCCAAGAGATCGAACTCCTTGCGGGTCAGCGAGAGAGGCACGCCGTCGAGGTACGCGGTGCGCTCCCCGACATCCACCCGCAGGCCCCCCACCTCGTAGACGACGGGCTGGTCGATCCGGGTCGCTCGGCCCGCTCGGCGCAGGACGCTGGTAATCCGGGCGTCGAGGTGCGCGCCCGTGAAGGGCTTGACCATGTAGTCGTCGGCGCCGGCGCGCAGCAGCTGGACGACGGACTGCTCGTCGTCACGGCACGTCGCGATGATGATGGGGATGTCCGTGATGCCGCGGAGCATCCGCAGCGCGTCGGCGCCGTCGAGGTCGGGCAGGCCGAGGTCGAGCACCACCAGATCGGGCGCCTGCTTCGCGACCCGACGCAGGGCGTCGAGGGCGGTCCCCACCGCGTGGACAGCGTGTCCGCGGTCGGTCAACGATCGCATCATGGCGCCGCGCACGACGTGGTCGTCCTCGACGAGAAGCACGGTGGCCATGCGAAGACCGTACTTGGTCTGACAAGCCTTCGTGCATGCGGCAAACGGGCAAGATTTGAGAGGTCTCGATGAATGTGACCGGTCCCCTCGACGCGAATGTCCGGTTAGCGCTCGCGCGGGACAGCTTGACGGGACTGTCGGTCGGGGACGCGCTGGGCGCCGGCTGCGCGCACCCGGAGGAGCTGACCGAGGGTGAGCTGTCCGGTTCCGTCTGGGAGTGGACGGACGACAGCGAGATGGCCTGTTCGATCGTCGCTATGCTCGCCACGCGCGGCGCGATCGACCGGGATGAGTTGGCCGCCGCCTTCGCGCATCGGTGCACCGTCCACCGCGGGTACGGCTCGGGCGCGCTGCGGGTCCTGGGGCTCATCCGGGCCGGTACCCCCTGGTCGACCGCCGCGTCCTCCGCCTTTGGCGGCGAAGGCTCGTGCGGCAATGGGGCGGCGATGCGGATCGCGCCGCTTGGGGCCTACTTCGCGGACGCGCCAACCCGGGCGGCGGCCGAAGCGGTGGCGGCCTCGGAGGTCACCCACGCCCACCCCGAGGGGATCGCGGGTGGGGTGGCCGTCGCGGTCGCCGCTTCCGTCGCCGCGAGGGCTCGGCTGGCGGGCCGCCGACCGGACCCGGAAGAGCTGCTGACGGCGGTCATCGACGCGCTCGCCGGCCCGGGCGAGGTCCGCGCGGGCGTGCAGCGGGCGCGGACCCTTCTCGGCCAGCCCGTGGATGCGGTGGCGCGCGAGCTGGGCAACGGTTCCGCGGCGACCGCCCAGGACACCGTTCCCTTCACCCTCTGGGTGGCGGCCACCTTCCTCGACGACTATCCGCAGGCGATCCGCAGCTGTGTGGCGGTCGGCGGCGATACCGACACCACCGCGGCGATCGTCGGCGGGATCGTCGCGGCGTACACCGGGGTCGATACCCCAGGTGGCGTGCCCGCCCCGTGGGTCGCCGCCCGGGAGCCGTTGCCGGATTGGGTGCCCTAAGTCCCGTTCGCCCGCCGTGGCGGGGCACGGGCCGGGGCGCCGGAGTGCGCGCGTCGGGAACGGGCCGCGCCCACGCGAGCGCGACAATCGGGACCGAATAGCATCGGGAAGCCGGATCGTCACCGGCCCGTCCTGTCGAGCCCGGGAGCATTCCCGGCACGTCCGAGCGAAGGAGTTACCGTGTCCCAGCCCCGTACCCCCGCCGCGGTCGACCCTCTCGTCGTCCCGGCCGGGACAACGGCGGCCGACGCGGTGGCCGCCGCCGGGTTGCCGACCACCGGCCCTCACGCGATCGTCGTTGTCCGCGACCCGAGCGGGCGGCTACGCGACCTGGCCTGGGCCCCCGAGGAGGAGACCACCGTCGAGCCCGTCGCGCTGGACTCCCCGGATGGTCTCACCGTCTTGCGGCACTCCACCGCGCACGTCCTCGCCCAGGCGGTGCAGGACCTCTTCCCCGAGGCCAAGCTCGGCATTGGGCCGCCGATCGACAACGGCTTCTACTACGACTTCGACGTCCCCGCGCCCTTCACCCCAGATGATCTCGAGAAGCTTGAGAAGCGGATGCACGAGATCATCAAGTCGGGGCAGCGGTTCCGGCGGCGCCGGTTCGCGTCGGTCGAGGAGGCGAAGGCTGAGCTCGCCCACGAGCCGTACAAGCTGGAGCTGGTCGAGATCAAGGGTGAGGGGCTCGACGCCAGCCAGGTGATGGAGGTTGGCGAGGGCGAGCTCACGATCTACGACAACATCGACCCGGCGACCGGCACGGTGTGCTGGTCCGACCTGTGCCGGGGCCCCCACCTGCCGGACACTCGGCTGATCGGGGCGTTCAAGTTGATGCGTACCGCCGCGGCCTACTGGCGGGGCTCGGAGAAGAACCCGCAGCTCCAGCGGATCTACGGCACGGCCTGGCCGACCAAGGAGGCGCTCAAGTCGTACCTCAAGCTGCTGGAGGAGGCCGAGCGCCGGGACCACCGCAAGCTCGGGGTGCAGCTCGATCTCTTCTCGTTCCCCGAGGAGCTGGGCTCCGGCCTGCCGGTCTTCCACCCGAAGGGCGGTATCGTCCGCCGGGAGCTCGAGGACTACTCCCGCAAGCGGCACGAGGAGGCCGGGTACGAGTTCGTCTACACCCCGCACATCACGAAAGCCGGGCTGTTCGTCACTTCGGGGCACCTGCCCTACTACGCCGACACCATGTTCCCGCCCATGGAGCTCGAGGGCGCGGAGTACCGGCTGAAGGCGATGAACTGCCCTATGCACAACTTGATCTATCGTTCGCGGGGGCGCTCGTACCGTGACCTGCCGTTGCGGCTGTTCGAGTTCGGCACGGTCTACCGGTACGAGAAGTCCGGGGTGGTGCACGGTCTGACCCGGGTGCGCGGCCTCACCCAGGACGACTCGCACATCTACTGCACCCCCGAGCAGATGCCCGGCGAGCTCGAGTCCTTGCTCACCTTCGTGCTCGACCTGCTGCGGGACTTCGGCCTCACCGACTTCTACCTCGAGCTGTCCACACGCGACGATTCGGACAAATTCATCGGCGATCCAGAGGAATGGGAGGTCGCCACCGAGGCGCTGCGCCAAGCCGCCGAGCGCTCCGGGCTGGAGCTGGTGCCGGATCCGGGTGGGGCGGCCTTCTACGGGCCAAAGATCTCCGTGCAGGCCAAGGACGCGATCGGGCGCTCCTGGCAGATGTCGACGATCCAGCTCGACTTCAACCAGCCCAAGCGGTTCGGCTTGGAGTACCAAGCGGCCGACGGCAGCCGGCAGCGGCCGGTGATGATCCACCGCGCCCTGTTCGGCTCGATCGAGCGGTTCTTCGGGATCCTCACGGAGCACTACGCCGGGGCTTTCCCGGCGTGGCTGGCGCCGGTCCAAGTGGTCGGCATCCCGATCCGGGACGATCACGTGCCGTACCTGGAGGAGTTCGTCGCCACGTTGCGCGCCGAGGGGGTCCGCGCTGAGGTGGACACCTCCGCGGAGCGGATGCAGAAGAAGATCCGCAACGCGCAGCAGCAAAAGATCCCGTTCATGGTGCTCGCGGGCGACACGGACGTGGCCAACCGCACCGTCTCCTTCCGGTACCGGGATGGCTCCCAGCGCAACGGGGTGCCGCTGGCGGACGCGGTGGCCCACGTCACGGAGGTGATCCGGTTGCGGACCAACGTGGGGCCCTCCGCGGCGTGACGCGCTCGGGGCGGCGGGGCCGCCCCGAGCGGCGTGCTGAGGCGACGTCGATGCGGAGCGGGACACATCGATGACGGATCGAGTGTCCCGGCGGTAGGGGCGGAGGAGACACAGCGTGATGACCGTAGGATCATCGGCGTGACTGCGCAGTTCGCCGAGACCGGTACCCCCGACGGCCTGGAGCGGCTTTGGACACCGCACCGGATGACCTACATCTCCGGGGAGGATCGGCCAGCCGAAGGCTATGACCAGCCCAGCGGCTGTCCGTTCTGCCTCGACAGCGGGGACAACAAGGACCGCCTTGTGGTCGCCCGGGGCAAGCGGGTTTTCGCGGTGCTCAACCTCTATCCGTACAACCCGGGTCACCTGTTGATCTGCCCGTACCGCCACGTCGCGGACTATCCGGAGCTGGACGCGGAGGAGACCGTCGAACTCGCCGCGTTCACCCAGACCGCGATGCGGGTGATCCGCAAGGTCAGCAGCCCGCACGGGTTCAATATCGGCATGAATCAGGGCAGGGTCGCCGGCGCCGGGATCGCCGCTCACCTGCACCAGCACGTCGTGCCCCGCTGGGGTGGCGACGCGAACTTCATGCCCGTGATCGGGCGGACGAAGGTCCTGCCGCAGCTGCTGACCGACACCCGGGACCTCCTCGCGGCCGCGTGGCCCGCGTAGCCCGCGGCGGCTCGGCCGAGGCCGTTGTCCACAGCGGACGGAGGCGAGGGTGGCGGCAGTGCAGCCGCCGACGGCGCGGGAGCGAGGACGTGGCGACCGCGGTTACCTGGTATCGACAGTAGTCACTTGCGCGACGTGTCGCGCGTGAGTCTCAGCGGTCGGTGGCGCCCCGGTCATTCAGTGGTCGCGCCCGGTACCGCTATGGTGGGACAGCCATGGCGAGGATCTTCAGAGTGTCGGCCCGGGCTACCATGACCGGGTTTCTCGAGCCGATCGCGCGCCGGTTGCTGCGCGCCGGTATCTCGCCGAACGCGGTCACCGTGGCCGGCACGATCGGCGTGCTCATCGGGGCGCTGGGTTTCGCCGCCCGGGGTCACCTGATCCCCGCTGTGATCATCATCGGTGTCTCCTCGTTCACCGACATGCTCGACGGCACCATGGCCCGGATCTCCGGGGGGACGACGAAGTTCGGGGCGTTCCTGGACTCGAGCATGGACCGCGTCGCCGACGCGGCGATCTTCGGAGCGCTGACGTATTGGTTCGCGGTCAGCGGGGACCGGTGGGACGCGGTGGCCGCGCTGCTGTGCCTGGTCACCGGGCAGCTCGTCTCGTACGTCAAAGCCCGCGCGGAAGGGCTCGACATCTCCTGCAACGTGGGGATCGCCGAACGACCGGAGCGGCTGCTCATCGTCGGACTGGGCGCCCTGCTCGGCGGCCTCACGCTGGACTGGGCCCTGTCCGCGGCGCTGTGGCTGCTCGCCGTCCTCTCGGCGATCACCGTTGGTCAGCGGGTGCGACACGTCTACGTGCAGACCAGGGGCGCGGTCGGGTGAACCTCATCGAGCTCGGCTTCGTCGCCGGCTGGCGGGCGGTGCGGGCGCTGCCGCACCCGGTGGCGGCCGCGCTGTTCCGCGCGGGCGCGGACCGCATGTACCGGCGTCGCGGGCCGGGAGTCCAGCGGCTGGCGGCCAATCTCCGCCGTGTCGTCGGCCCGGAGATGCCGGAGGCGGAGTTCGAGGAGTTGGTCCGCGCCGGGCTCCGCTCGTACGCCCGCTACTGGCTGGAGGTGTTCCGGCTGCCGTCGCTGTCGCGGGAGCAGATCCTCCACAGCGTTCGCGTCGACGGCGAGGACGAGTTCTTCCGGGCGGCGCGCGCGGGGCGCGGCGTGGTCATCGCCTTGCCACACGCGGGCAACTGGGACGCCGCCGGGGCGTGGGTAGCGGCGCACGGCTTCCCTTTGATCACCGTGGCGGAGCGGCTCAAACCGGAAGGGCTGTATCGGCGTTTCGTCGCCTTCCGAGAGCAGCTCGGAATAGAGATCATTCCTACGTCGGGTAGCGCCCGTCCACCCATCGACCTGCTCACCGAACGCCTCCGGGCCGGGTACGTGGTGCCGCTCTTGGCGGACCGGGACTTGTCCGCCCGGGGAATCGAGGTGACATTCTTCGGCGGGCGTACCCGGATGCCGGTGGGTCCGGCGCTGCTCGCCCTGCGGACCGGTGCCCCGCTGTATGTGGTCTCGATGTGGTACGAAGCGGATGTCGTCCGAGCGGAGCTCGTCGGTCCGCTGGCGGTGCCGGAGAACGGCTCGCTCGACGAACGGCTCCGGCGGCTCACCCAGCAGATCGCCGACCAGCTGGCGGCTGGGATCGCTCGGCACCCGCAGGACTGGCACATGTTGCAGCGGATGTGGTTGGACGAGACCGCGCCAGCCTCTCGGCGGTCACCGGCCGCCGAGCGCGCGTGAGGGGGAGGAGGCAGGGCGCTGTGCGTGTCGGCATCGTGTGCCCGTACTCCCTCGACGTACCGGGTGGGGTCCAACGCCACGTGATCGATCTCGCGGAGGCGCTGATCGACCTCGGGCACGAGGTGAGCGTGTTGGCCCCCGCCGAGGATGAGTCCTCCCTCCCGCCGTACGTGGTGTCCGCCGGTCGGTCCGTGCCGGTCCCCTACAACGGGTCCATCGCGCGCGTGACCTTCGGACCGATCTCGACGGCCCGCGTGCGCCGCTGGGTGTCGCGTGGCGCCTTCGACGTGCTCCACGTCCACGAGCCGTTCGCGCTGAGCTTGTCGCTCCTGGCGGTGCTCGTCGCCCGCGGGCCGGTGGTCGCGACGTTCCACACGGCGATCACCCGGTCGCGAGCCCTCGCCGCCGCCCAAGGGGTGTTGCAACTCGTCCAGGAACGGATCACCGCGCGCATCGCGGTGAGCGCCTCCGCCCGCAAGGTGCAGGTCGAGCACATGGACGGTGGGGCGGTGGAGATCCCCAACGGGGTGGCGGTAGCGCGCTTCGCCAGCGCGGAGCCGTTGCCCGGTTGGCCGGGGGAGTGTGGCGTGGGGTACGGCGGGACGCTGGGCTTCCTCGGGCGGTTCACCGAGCCGCGCAAGGGCTTCCCGGTGCTGCGGGAGGCGTTCGTCTCCCTCGCCTCGCGTCGGCCCGGGCTGCGGCTGCTCGTGGCCGGGCCGGGGGACGCCGACGAGCTGTACCGGGGGGTCCCCCCGGAGCTGCGCGAGCGCATCGTGTGGCTGGGCAAGGTGTCCGAGGAGGACAAGGCTCGCATGCTGCGCAGCGTCGACGTCTACGTGGCGCCGAATACGGGGGGCGAGTCGTTCGGGATGATCCTCACCGAAGCGCTCGCGGCGGGTGCCGCGGTGGTCGCCAGTGACCTGGAGGCCTTCCGCCGAGTGCTCGACGGCGGCCGCGCCGGGGTGCTCTTCCCCACCGGGGACGCCGCGGCGTTGGCGGAGACGCTCTCCGGGCTCCTTGACGACGCCCCACGGCGGGCTCAGCTCGTCGAGCACGGCCGACGGGTGGTCGCCGCGTTCGACTGGCCAGTGATCGCCCGACGGGTCGTGGAGGTCTACGCGACGGCGATCGAAGCGACCGATGGTCGCGTGCTCGACGAGGATTGGGTGCAACCACGCAGGACGGAAACCCCGTCACTCGAGTGACGGCACTACCATGCCGAGAATGTGGTGGGTGCTGGCGGTCGTCGCCGTGCTGCTCGTGCTTTCGGCATACCTGATATGGACGGCGGGGCGGGTCGACCGGCTGCACCAGCGGGTCGCTGCGGCCGGGCGGGCGCTGGACGCGCACCTGCTCCGCCGGGCGGCGGCTGCGGCGGTGCTAGCCGAGGAACGCTACTTGCTTGAGCTGTACGCCGCGGCGCGTGAGGCGCTGGACGCGGCGCCGGAGGAGCGCGAGGCGGCGGAGAACGCCCTGACCCGCGTGCTGCGCGCGACCGAGCTCAACGAGTCCGATCCCTCAGCCGCGGCGGTCATCGCGGCGAGCAGGCGGTTGGCGTTGGCGCGGCAGGTGCACACCGACCTGGTGCGCGACGCCCTCTCCCTGCGGCGCAGACCGCTCGTCCGACTCTTCCGGTTAGCGCGTCGCCACGAGCGACCCCGGTACTTCGACGTCGATGATCCCACCCTCGAGGGCGGCCCGTTACGCGTGGGGTGAGGCCCGTCATAGGGGTGAGTCCTGTCATAGGCGAGCGCGGGGAGCGGCCCTCGGGGGCGATGCGGACCGGACGTAGCATCGGGAAGACGATGTGTTGAGATCCCGTTGAGGAGCCAGATCACCGTGTCCGAGCGCAGTGAGCAGACCACGTCCGCCCGAGTCACCGGCACCGCCCGCGTCAAGCGGGGCATGGCCGACATGCTCAAGGGCGGAGTGATCATGGATGTGGTCACCCCGGAGCAGGCGAAGATCGCCGAGGATGCCGGGGCGGTGGCCGTGATGGCGCTGGAGCGGGTGCCGGCCGACATCCGCGCCCAGGGTGGCGTGGCGCGCATGAGCGACCCTGACCGGATCGAAAGCATCATCAACGCGGTCTCCATCCCGGTGATGGCCAAGGCGCGTATCGGCCACTTCGTCGAGGCGCAGATCCTGCAGGCGCTCGGTGTCGACTTCATCGACGAGTCTGAGGTCCTGACCCCGGCGGACTACGAGAACCACATCGACAAGTGGGCCTTCACGGTTCCCTTCGTGTGCGGCGCGACCAACCTGGGTGAGGCGCTGCGCCGCATCAACGAGGGCGCCGCGATGATCCGCTCGAAGGGGGAGGCCGGCACCGGCGACGTCTCCAACGCGGTCACCCACATGCGGAAGATCCGCCAGGAGATTCGCCGGCTGAGCGCGCTGCCCGAGGACGAGCTCTACGTCGCGGCCAAGGAGCTGCAGGCGCCGTACGAGCTGGTCAAGGAGGTCGCCGAGGCGGGCCGGCTCCCGGTGCCCCTGTTCACCGCGGGCGGGATCGCGACCCCGGCGGACGCGGCGATGATGATGCAGCTCGGGGCCGACGGAATTTTTGTGGGCTCCGGCATCTTCAAGTCAGGTGATCCGGTCAAGCGCGCCGCCGCGATCGTCAAGGCGACCGCGCACTACGACGATCCGGACATCCTCGCCAAGGTGTCGCGTGGGCTGGGCGAGGCGATGGTGGGGATCAACGTTGAGGAGATCCCCGTTCCGCATCGGCTCTCCGAGCGTGGTTGGTAACTGACGATCACGAACGGGAGCGAGCCCGCATTCGTACGGGGGAAGGACATTCACACACCATGGTCGTCGGGGTCCTCGCTCTCCAGGGGGACGTGCGCGAGCACCTGTGGGCGTTGGCGGAGTGTGGCGCGGTAGCCCGCCCGGTGCGCCGTGTGGAGGACCTGGAGGGCATTGACGCGCTGGTCATCCCCGGTGGGGAGTCGACCACCATGAGCAAGCTCGCGATCGAGTTCGGTCTCCTCGACCCGATCCGCGAGCGGATCGCCGCCGGGATGCCGGCGTACGGCTCGTGCGCGGGCATGATCATGCTTGCCCGGAACGTGCTCGACGGCCGTCCGGACCAGCGTGGTTTTGACGCCATCGACATCACCGTGCGCCGGAACGCCTTCGGCCGGCAGGTGGACTCCTTCGAGGTGCCGCTGGACTTCGCCGGCATCCCCGATCCGATTCAGGCGGTCTTCATTCGCGCGCCGTGGGTCGAATCGGTCGGTCCTGAGGTCGAGGTCCTCGCGCGGATCACGGGTGGCCCCGCCGACGGGCGCATCGTCGCGGTGCGGCAGGGCAAGGTGCTCGCCACCGCCTTCCACCCGGAGCTCACCGACGACATGCGGATCCACCGGTACTTCTTGAGCATGGTTGATGCCTGACCGGGGAGGCTCGACCATGGAGCGTGGCGGATGCGGGTCCGGGGCCTGGGCCCGGGTCGCTCCTCCGCCCGCACAGTGTGTCGATGGCGCAGCGGGGGCGGGGCGCAGGAGGGGACGCCGTCGGTAGGATTGGCAAGGCTCGGCAGGGTAACTGCTCGCCACCGCCTTCCGCCCTCTCTCCGCGTCCGGAGCTCCCCCAGTGCCGGTTCGATCGCGGAACGGGCGCTGGCGGTTAGAGAACCAAGACGGAGGGCTGATGGCCGGCCATTCGAAGTGGGCGACGACGAAGCATAAGAAGGCGATCATCGATGCCCGGCGCGGCAAGATGTTCGCCAAGCTAATCAAGAGCATCGAGGTCGCGGCCCGGATGGGCGCGGACCCGGCCGGCAACCCGACGCTGTACGACGCCATCCAGAAGGCGAGGAAGAACTCGGTTCCGCTGGAGAACATCGAGCGCGCGATCAAGCGGGGTTCCGGCGCGGAGTCGGGCGGCGCCAACTACGAGCCGGTGATGTACGAGGGGTACGGCCCCAATGGCGTGGCGTTGCTCATCGAGTGCTTGACGGACAACCGCAACCGCGCGGCCAGCGAGGTCCGGACCGCCCTCACCCGCAACGGCGGGTCTCTCGCCGACGCGGGTTCGGTGTCCTACCTGTTCTCCCGCAAAGGCGTCGTGATCGTGCCGAAGGGCAATCTCACCGAGGACGACCTCCTGCTCGCGGTGGTGGACGCCGGGGCCGAGGAGGTCAACGATCTCGGCGAGTCGTTCGAGGTGATCTGCGAGCCGGGCGACCTGGTCGCGGTGCGCACGGCGCTGCAAGACGCCGGCATCGAGTACGAGTCGGCCGAGACCTCGATGATCCCCAGCGTCCACGTTCCGCTGGACGAAGAGGGCGCTCGCAAGATCTTCAAGCTCATCGAGGCGCTTGAGGACTGCGACGACGTGCAGAACGTCTACGCCAACTACGACGTGAGCGACGAGGTGATGGCGGCGGTCGGCTGATTGTCGCCGCCTCGATCGTGGTGGGGGCGCCGGCCGGCGGGCGGCGCCCCGCGTCATACCGGGTGAGCCCTGTCCCCGCCCGCCACTGTCGGGCGTGTCGGTCATGGTCATGTCAGCGGCCCGGGCTAGGGTGTCGAACACACGTACGTGTTGGCAGAGGGAGGGGGCGGACGTGCGCGTGCTCGGTGTCGACCCGGGGTTGACTCGGTGCGGCGTCGGCGTGGTCGAAGGCGTCCCAGGCCGTCCCTGCTCTCTCGTGGCCTACTACGTGATCTACACGGATCCGGAGGACGAGCTGCCGCTGCGGCTACTCCACCTGGACCGCTCCCTGACCGACCTGGTGGTCCAACACCAGCCGGAGAGCATCGCCGTCGAGCAGGTCTTCGCCCAGCACAACGTCCGCACCGTCATGGGGACCGCGCAGGCCAGCGCGGTGGCGGTGCTCGCGGGCGCGCGCGCCGGACTGCCGGTCGAGACGTACACCCCCAGCGAGGTCAAAGCGGCGGTGACCGGTTCTGGGCAGGCCGGAAAAGCCCAGGTCACCGCGATGGTGACCCGATTGTTGGGCATGGATGCGCCGCCCCGCCCGGCGGACGCCGCGGACGCGCTGGCGTTGGCGATCTGCCATATCTGGCGCGGTGGCACCCGTGCCCGGCTGGCCGCGGCCGAGGCGGCGATCCGACGAGGAGGAGCGAGATGATCGCGAGTGTGTCCGGCGTGGTCGCCTCGGTCTCCCCGGACACCGCGGTGATCGAGGTGGGTGGGGTCGGCCTCGCGGTGCACTGCTCGCCGGGCACTCTGGCCAAGCTCCGCCCTGGCATGACGGCCCGGCTCGCGACCAGCTTGGTGGTCCGCGAGGACTCGCTCACCCTCTACGGTTTCGCCACGGAGGAGGAGAAGCAGCTCTTCGAGCTCCTCCAGACGGCGAGTGGCGTGGGGCCGCGGCTCGCGCAGGCGGTGCTCGCGGTCCACAGCCCGGAGACGGTGCGGCGGGCGATCGCCTCGGGAGACACGGCGACCCTCACCAAGGTGCCGGGGATCGGGAAGAAGGGCGCGGAGCGGCTGGTGCTGGAGCTGCGCGACCGGATCGGCCCGGTGCCCGCTGGGGGTGATGGCGCGACGGGCGGCGTGGCCGCGGGCTGGCACGAGCAGGTCCGCGAGGCCTTGATCGGCCTTGGGTGGACCACAGCGCAGGCCAATCAGGCGGTGGCGGCGGTCGCGGAGAATCTCCCCGACCCGATTCCGCCCGTGCCCGTCCTGCTCAAGCAGGCGATTCGGATGTTGGGTAAGACCCGATGAGCGACGTCGAACCGGTGGTTTCGCCGTACGCCAGCGAGGCCGAACGGGAGTTGGAGGCGAGCGTCCGGCCGAGGCGGCTGTCCGAGTTCGTTGCCCAGAACCGCGTCCGCGACCAGCTTGAGCTGTTGTTGCAGGGGGCGATTCGGCGCGGCACCCCACCTGATCACATCCTCCTGTCCGGTCCGCCGGGCCTCGGCAAGACCACGTTGGCCAACATCGTCGCCGCCGAGCTCGGGTCGAGCATCCGGGTGACGAGCGGGCCGGCGATCGAGCGGTCCGGGGATCTCGCGGCGATCCTCACCAGCTTGGCCCCGGGGGACGTGCTTTTCATCGACGAGATTCACCGCATGGCCAAGCCGGCGGAGGAGCTGCTCTACAGCGCCATGGAGGATTTCCGGGTTGACGTGGTGGTCGGCAAAGGCCCCGGCGCCACCGCCATCCCGATCGAGCTGGAGCCGTTCACCCTCGTCGGGGCCACGACGCGGTCCGGTCTGCTCACCGCCCCGATGCGGGACCGCTTCGGTTTCGTCGCCCACCTGGACTTCTACTCGCCCGAGGATCTGGAGGTGCTGCTGCACCGGTCCGCGCGCATCCTCGGTGTGCCGCTGACCGACGACGGCGCCGCGGAGATCGCCGCGAGGTCGCGGGGAACGCCGCGGATCGCCAATCGCCTGCTGCGGCGCGTGCGCGATTTCGCCGAGGTACGGGCCGACGGGGTGATCACCCGGGAGGTCGCGCGGGCGGCCTTGCGGGTGTACGACGTCGACGAACTGGGTCTGGACCGC
Organism: Micromonospora sp.; assembly: GCA_036563645.1. Lineage (GTDB taxonomy): Bacteria > Actinomycetota > Actinomycetes > Mycobacteriales > Micromonosporaceae > DATCMA01. Next base: position 78,814 of record DATCMA010000058.1, on the reverse strand, counting down.
CTCGACCGCGCGGTGCTGACCGCGTTGATCGACACGTTCGGAGGAGGACCTGTCGGTTTGTCGACGCTGGCGGTCGCCGTAGGGGAGCAGCCTGACACGGTCGAGGAAGTGTGCGAGCCGTTCCTCGTACGGGCCGGACTGCTGGCGCGCACGCCCCGAGGGCGGGTCGCGACGGAGGCCGCGTGGCGCCACATGGGGCGGACGCCGCCGCCGGACGCGTTCGCGGCCCGACAAGCTGGCCAGCCCGACCTCTTCTCCGTGGCCGCGGAGGACGCCTCGCCCACCTCTCCGTGAGCCCGCGCATCGAGGACTCCCCGTACCCTAGGCGAGTGAGGTACGCCACATTCTCTCCTGGTGGGGCCCCATTGTGAGGCGCGCGGTGCGCCAGGATCTGTGGCGAGACAGTGATCTGCGCCTCATTCGGCGTTCTCAGCTGGAGCGGATAAACTCCCCGGCGGCCCGGTGCCGGATCCACCAGCCCGAGCGGCGGGCCGTGTCGGGGACACATTGGGAAGAAGGTTCCACGTGCTGTACGCAGCAGAAGGCGGTGGCGGAGCGGGCAGCCTCATGCCGCTTCTGATGGTTGTCCTGCTCTTCGTCGCGATGTACTTCATGATGATTCGCCCCCAGCAGAAGCGGCGGCGGGAGCTCGAACAGATGCACGCGTCGCTGGGCCCGGGGGACGAGGTCGTCACCATTGGCGGGCTCTACGGCACCGTAGCCGCCGTGGAGGATGAGACCGTGACCCTGGAGGTCGCGCCCGGCGTGCGGGTGCGCTACGCCAAAGCCGCCATCGCCCGCGTGAACTCGAAGGCGCACGGCATCATCGCCGGCGACGGGATTGTCAAGAAGAAGGAGTGACCCGGTCGGGGTGCCCTTCCCGCCGGGGATCACCGATAATCGGCCCGGACATCGTAGACAATCAATAGCCGCGCCGGCGTGGCCTGCTGGTGGCGTGACGGAGGCGCCGCCGGCTTGTCGGGTGACAACCCGTCGCCGTACCGATAGCGGCTGAACCGAGCAGGGAGATAGGACAGCGTGGCACCACAGGGACAGATGCGTCCCGGGCGGCATCTCGCCGCACTCGGGGTCATCTTCGTCGTCCTCTACCTCTTGGTGTTTTTCGCCGGCGCGAGTGGGGACTGGAAGCAGCGGCTGCAGCCGAAGCTCGGTCTCGACCTCGTTGGCGGCACTCGAGTGACGCTGGAGGCGAAGACACTCGACGGCAACCCGCCTCCCGCAGCGTCGTTGGAGCGCGCCCGCGAGATCATCGAGAACCGGGTGAACGCCCGGGGTGTCGCGGAAGCCGAGGTCGTCACCGAAGGTGACCGGAACATCGTGATCTCGCTGCCCGGTCAGAACCGTGACCTCAACGAGATCGGCGCCGCGGCGGAGCTGCGCTTCCGCAAGGTGCTCAAGGTGACCGACGGCGGGGGTGTCACCGTCACCCCGAGCCCGAGCGGGTCGGCCTCGCCGTCCCCAAGTGGATCGGCTTCGCCGAGCGCCAGCCCGAGCGCCGCGGTGAGCGCGAGCCCCAGCGCGTCCGCCACGCCGACCACGGGCGGCCAGGGAGGCATGGCGCCCGACCCGTCGGCGTCGCCCTCGCCGAGCGTCTCGCCCACGGCGTCCCCGACGGCGGCCCAGAGCGTGGAGGAGCAGCGCGAGGCGGTGCGGGAGAAGGTCGGGGAGACGGCCTGGGCCGCGGCGATCCGTCTCCAGGCTCCCGCGGACACGCAGGACGCCGAGCTGATCGAGAAGCTCAAGCCCTTCGGCACGCTGACGCCGGAGGAGGTCGCGGTCCTGCCCTCCGCGGTGCAGTTCAACGTTCCGACGATCACGTGTGACCAGCTCGACAACCGGCCCGGTGGCTCGATCAGTGACCCGGCGCAGCAGGTCGTCGCCTGCGAAGGCCCGATGAAGTACCTGCTCGACGAGGCCAAGGTGCTCGGCACCGACGTCCGGGAGGCGAACGCGGTCATCGACCAGACCACCGGGCAGTGGGTGGTGAGCCTCAGCTTCACGAGCTCCGGCCAGAAGAAGTGGACCGCCCTGACTCGGGAGGCGTACCACAACGACGGCGCGGCGTGTGACGCGGGGGCGCTCGGCCAGCAGAGCCGATGCCGGGTCGCGGTCGTGCTCGACAACAAGGTCATCACCTCTCCCGAGATTCAGGGAGTGCTGACCGGCGACTCGCAGATCAGTGGGTCGTTCACCGCCAAGGAGGCCAACGATCTCGCGAGCAACCTGCGGTACGGCGCGCTGCCGTTGACGTTCGAGCAGCAGCAGGCGCAGAACGTCTCGGCGACGCTGGGTATCGAACACCTCAAGGCGGGCTTGCTCGCCGGCGCGATCGGCATGCTGCTGGTCGTCATCTACGCGTTCTTCTACTACCGGCTGCTCGGCACGGTGATCTTCCTGAGCCTGATCCTCTCGGGCCTCCTGGTGTACGGCGCGTTGGTGATCCTCGGCCGTCAGATCAACTTCACCCTGACGCTCGCCGGTATCGCCGGGTTCATCGTGTCGCTCGGTGTGGCGGCTGACTCGTTCGTCATCTACTTCGAGCGGCTCAAGGACGAGATCCGCGAGGGCCGGAGCCCGCGTAGCGCCGTGTCCCGGGCGTGGGTGCGCGCCCGCCGCACGATCATCTCGGCGAACGTGATCTCGCTGCTCGCGGCGGTGGTGCTGTACCTCGTGTCGGTCGGCACGGTTCAGGGCTTCGCGTTCGCGCTGGGTCTGGCCACGCTGCTCGACCTGGTGATCGTCTTCCTCTTCCGGCACCCGATCATGACGTTGTTCGCCCGGACCCCGGCCTTCCTGTCGCCGCGGATCAGCGGACTCGGCCGCGTGCTCGAGCGTGACGACGACACCGCGGGGTCGGTCGGCAACACCCGCGTGAAGGAGGCCTGAGATGGCTCGTAGCGGTCTCGCTAACCGCCTCTACCGGGGCGAAGCCGGCCTCAACGTCGTCGGCCGGCGCAAGCTGTGGATCAGCATCGCCGGCGTCCTGCTCCTCATCGCGGTGTTGAGCGTCGCGATCCGCGGTTTCCGCCTCGGCATCGAATTCGAAGGGGGCAACGAGTTCCAGCTCCCGATGAGCGTGGGGACCCTCCAGCAGGTCGAGGACGCCGTCAACACGGCGATCGACGAGTTGCCGGGGGACGTCGACGGCCGCGTGGTCTCCGCGCAGCGGGTAGGCGGTACCGAGGGCGGTACCTACCTCGTGCGCACCACCGAGCTCGACGAGGACCAGACCGCGGCGGTCCGGCAGAAGCTCGCCACCGAGTTCGGGATCTCGGTCGACGCGATCAGCGAGAGCCGCGTGAGCGCGGCGTGGGGCGGTCAGGTGACGGAGCGTGCCCTGCTCGGCCTGGCGGTCTTCGTCGCGCTGGTAATGGTCTACCTGATCCTGCGCTTCGAGTGGCGCATGGCGGTCGCGGCGGTCATCTCCCTCTTCGTCGACCTCGTCTTGACCGCCGGTGTCTACTCCCTGGTGGGCTTCGAAGTCACGCCCTCGACCATCGTCGGCTTCCTCACCATCCTCGGGTGGGCGCTCTACGACGTGGTCGTCGTCTTCGACCGGGTCCAGGAGAACACCCGGGGAATCACGGCGGGTACGCTGCGGACGTACGCTGAGGCGGCGAACCTCGCGGTGAACCAGACCTTGATGCGCTCGATCAACACCGGTCTGGTCGCCCTCCTCCCCGTGGGTGGCCTGCTGTTCATCGGCGCTGGCCTGTTGGGCGCGGGCACACTCAAGGACCTGGGCCTGGTGCTCTTCGTCGGTATGGGCATCGCGGTCTGCTCCTCGATCCTCCTCGCGACCCCGGTGTTGACCGTGCTCAAGGACTTTGAGCCGAGGATTCAGGCGCACAACAAGCGGGTGTTGGCGCGCCGGGAATCCGAGGCCGCGGCTCGCGGTGGGGAGAAGGCCGAGAAGGCCAAGGCGGAGAAGGCCGCCGAGCAGCAGCCGGTCGGAGCCGCTGCGGCGACGGCGGCGGGAGCCGCGCCGCGCCCCGGGGCACGTCCGGCCGCGAAACGCTCGGGAGGGCGTGGCCGCCCCAGCGGAAGCCGCCGATCGGGTGGCAAGCGGCGTTGACCGCGTGACGTGACAGCCGCGGCGCGTCCGTTCCCGCGCTGACGAAGCGGGGCGGACGCGCCGGCGTTAAGAGAGGACGATCGGGACGATGACCTATTCCGCCGTGCGCGGGGACAGTGGGACGGCGGTAGCCGAGCTGGTGGCGAGCCGGGTAGTCGACGTGCCGAACTTCCCCAAGCCGGGGGTGGTGTTCAAGGACCTCACGCCGCTGTTCGCCGATGGCGAGGCGTTCCGGAAAGTGATCGACGGGATCGTCGACCACTACGGCCGGGGCTCCTTCGACGTGGTGGTCGGCATCGAGGCGCGGGGTTTCGTAATCGCGGCGGCGATCGCGTACGCGACCGGGGTCGGCGTGGTGCCGGTGCGCAAGGCCGGCAAGTTGCCGCGTCCCGCCTATCAGGCCAACTACCAGCTGGAGTACGGCGAGGCGGTGCTGGAGGTGCACGAGGACGCCTTCACGCCGGGGCAGCGGGTCTTGGTCGTGGACGACGTGCTCGCCACCGGTGGTACGGCCGCCGCGACGCTCGACCTGGTCGCGCGCGCGGGGGGTGAGGTCGCGGGCTTTACCGTGCTGCTGGAGCTGTCATTTCTCGGCGGCCGGCAGCGGCTCGCCCCGCGCCCGATCCATGCGCTGTTGACCGTCTAGGAGCTGGTCAGCGGCGTCTCGACCGCGCGGTGCCCATGCGGAGTGATTGACCGGCTTGCGTGAGTGGACGGAGCCGGTCCACCGGCCGTACGGTTACGATTACCTCGCTGACCTGGCCGGAACGACATTGCGTTCCTCCTGGTCAGGGGGCAGGCGAGCCGACTGCGGTCGGCCGGTACTCGGCGAGTGTGAGGAGGCCGGTGTCCCACAACGTCGCCCCTTCGGTGGAGGGCACTGTGCACCCGACTGGCGAAGCTAACCGCGCGTCCGACGTCATGAACCCGGCCGTGTCCGCGTCTGGGACCGGCACTGAGACGACCGCTCCCCGTACCGGTGTCGTCGACCAGACGGGGGGTAGTGGTGCTACCGGTTCCGCCGGCGCGGAGGCTGCGGGCGGCGGCACGAGTTCACCAGCGACCCAGGCTGGGTCGTCTAGCTCGTCGCGTTCTGCCCCTGCCAGCTCCGGCTTCGGTTTGCTCAACGCGCCGACCGGGCGGCGCGTCCGGGCCCGGCTCGCGCGGTTCAACGCCCCGTGGCAGACGCCACAGGTGAGCGAGGTCCTTGAGCCGCTGATCGCGACGCACAGGACCAGCCACCCCAAGGCGGACGTCCGGCTGATCCAGCGGGCCTTCGACACGGCGGCGCGGTTGCACAGCGGGCAGTACCGCAAGTCGGGTGACCCCTACATCACGCATCCGCTGGCGGTCGCCACGATCTTGGCCAATCTCGGCATGGACACCACCACGTTGGTGGCCGCGCTGCTGCACGACACCATCGAGGACACCGACTACACCCTCGATCAGATGCGCGCCGAGTTCGGGGCGGAGGTGGCGCTCCTGGTCGATGGGGTCACCAAGCTCGACAAGGTCAAGCTCGGTGACGCGGCCAAGGCCGAGACGATCCGCAAGATGGTCGTGGCGATGGCCAAGGACCCTCGGGTCCTCGTCATCAAGCTGGCCGACCGGCTGCACAACATGCGCACGCTGATGTTCCTGCCGCGGGAGAAGCAGGAGCAGAAGGCGCGCGAGACGCTGGAGATCCTCGCCCCCCTGGCGCACCGCCTGGGCATGAACACGATCAAGTGGGAGCTGGAGGATCTCGCCTTCAGCACCCTCTACCCCAAGCGGTTCGAGGAGATCCACCGTCTGGTCACCGAGCACCAGCCGCAGCGCGACAAGCTGCTGCGCGAGGTGACCCAGAAGGTGCAGCAGGACCTCAAGGCGGCCAAGATCAAGGCGGAGGTGACCGGTCGCCCGAAACACCTGTACTCGATCTACCAAAAGATGATCGTCCGGGGTCGGGACTTCAACGACATCTACGACCTCGTGGGAGTCCGGATCCTGGTCGAAACGGTGCGCGACTGTTACGCGGCCCTCGGCGTCATCCACGCGAACTGGCAGCCGGTGCCGGGCCGGTTCAAGGACTACATCGCGATGCCGAAGTTCAACATGTACCAGTCGCTGCACACGACGGTCATCGGGCCGACCGGCAAGCCGATCGAGATGCAGATCCGCACCTACGCGATGCACCGCACCGCCGAGTACGGCATCGCGGCGCACTGGAAATACAAGGAGCAGAAGGGCGCGACGATCGTTGGGCCGCCGGCGCACATCGACGAGATGACCTGGCTGCGCCAGCTCCTGGACTGGCAGCGAGAGGCGAGCGATCCCAGCGAGTTCCTCGACGCGCTGCGCTTCGACCTCTCCAGCCAGGAGGTCTACGTCTTCACCCCGAAGGGCGACGTCATCGCCTTGCCGACCGGGTCGACTCCGGTCGACTTCGCGTACGCCGTGCACACCGAGGTCGGGCACAAGTGCATCGGCGCGCGGGTGAACGGCAAACTCGTGCCGTTGGAGTCCACGCTCTCCAACGGCGACGTCGTTGAGATCTTCACGTCGAAGTCGGCCACCGCGGGTCCGAGCCAGGATTGGCTTGGCTTCGTCAAGAGCCCGCGCGCCCGCACGAAGATCCGCCAGTACTTCAACAAGGAGCGGCGCGAGGAGGCGATCGAAGCCGGCAAGGACGCGATCGTCAAGGCGATGCGCAAGCAGGGGGTGCCCCTGCAGCGGATGCTGACCACCGACAACCTCACGGCGATCGCCCGGGACCTGCACCTGGCGGATGTCGCGGCGCTCTACGCCGCGGTCGGCGAGGGGCAGGTGTCGGCGCAGTCGGTGGTCCAGCGTCTCCTGGCGGGGTACGGCGGTGAGGAGGGCGCCACCGAGGATTTGGCCGAGACCGCCATCCCCACCCGCCCGCAGCGCGTCCGCCGGGCGACCCCAGACCCGGGTGTGGAGGTCCGCGGCGTCAGCGATGTGTGGATCAAGCTGGCTCGCTGCTGCACGCCCGTGCCGCCGGACCAGGTCTTCGGTTTCGTCACCCGCTCCGGCGCGGTGAGCGTGCACCGCGACGACTGCACCAACGCCAAGGACCTCAAGAAGCAGAGCGAGCGGGTCGTCGAGGTCAACTGGAAGCTCACCTCGTCCTCGTCATTCCTGGTCGCGATTCAGGTCGAGGCGCTGGACCGGCACAAGCTGCTCGCGGACGTGACCCGGGTGCTCTCGGAGGAGCGGGTCAACATCCTCTCCGCGACCGTCACCACGACCCGGGACCGGATCGCGGTGAGCCGGTTCAGCTTCGAGATGGCGGACCCGAAGCACCTCGGCCACCTGCTGGCGGCGGTGCGCAAGGTCGACGGCGTCTTCGACGCGTATCGGGTGACGTCGGGGGTGTGACCGCCCCGACGCCGGTTGTCGGCCCGCCAGCTCCCGTGGGTGGCGTCACCCGTGCCGTCCCCCGAATAGCGGTGACGGCGGTAGCACGGGTGTGCTACCGCCGCCGGCACGTGAGGGCGTTCGAGTGGTCGGCGACCGCTACGGTTGCGGATCGCTGATCGTCAGCTTGCGGATCTCGATGTCTTGTTTCGGATGCCCGCCGCCCGGGGACGGATCGAACGCGCCGTCATGTCCCTTCGCGGTGGCCTTCTTGATCACGTCGAGTCCCGAGGTGACCGTGCCGAGCACCGTGTAGTTCGGCGAGAGGTCGACGTCTTCGTAGATGAAGAAGAACTGACTGCCGTTGGTGTTGGGGCCGCTGTTGGCCAGCGCCACGGTGCCCGTCGGGTAGGCCGGGCTCTTGCCGACGGGGAGGTTCTCGTCGGCGTATTGGAAGCTGGGGCCGCCGGTGCCGTCGGAGGAGCGGTAGCCTTCGCCCTTCGCGCTGGGGTCCCCACACTGGAGCATGCCGGGGAACATCCGGTGGCACTTGGTGCCATCCCAGAAGTTCTTGCTGGCCAAGTAGCTGAAGGCGGCGGCGCTGCACGGCGCCTTGCTGAGGTCGATGGAGACCGTGATCTCGCCGAAGTTCGTCTCGATGGTCATCACCTGGGTGCCGCTGGTCGGCGGCGTGGTGGTCGGCGGCAGACCGACGTCCACGGTGGTGGACGTCCGTTCTCCGGCGGGGATCTCCTTCCACTCGCAGACGCCTGGTTGGCTCGTGGCTTGCGCGGTGGCCGTGGTCTCCTCGTCATCGCCGAGGCGCACGATGAGCCAGACGGTCGCCACGATGACGAGCAGGAGTGCGACACCCGTGCCCACCGCGGCTTGGATCTGTCGACGTTTCCGGGCAGCGGCGATACGTTGAGCCATTTCCCTCTCCAGGCGCGCCCTCGCCGCTGCGCGCCGCCGCTGGCTGGCGGACGTCACGGTGCCTCCTCCTGCCTGGTCGACGATCGATGGGATTAACCGACGGTAGTGGCGGATGGGGACGGGCTCGCCGACGCCGACGCGCTCGCCGACGGCGTCGCGCTGGGCTCGGTGGTGACCTCACCGACGGTGAGGCTCTGGATCACGATGTCGGTCTTCGGCTTGACCTTCTCGCCGACGTCGTTCTCCACCGTTTCGATCTTGCCGATCTTGCGTACGATGTCGAGCCCTTCGGTCACCTTCCCCACCACGGGATAGGCCGGCTCGTTGGTGTCGTAGTCCTTGAAGAAGATGAGGAACTGGCTGCCGTTGGCGCCGGGGGAGATACCGATGAGCGCGACGGTGCCCGCCGGGTAGAGCGGTTCGCGCTTCGTGTTCGGGCTAGCCGAGCCGCTCGGCGTGGGCGTGGGGTCCTCCGGCACGGTGGGGATGTTCTCGTTGTAGAAGGAGTACGTCGGGCCGCCCAAGCCGGTGCCGCTCGGGTCGCCGCACCGCAGCGCCCCCTCCTGGGTGATCTCGTGGCACTTGGTGTTGTCGTAGAAGTTGCGGCTCGCCAGGTACGCGAAGCTCGCGGCGGCGCACGGGGCGGAGGTGACGTCCAGCTCGATGGTGATCGGGCCACCGTGGTTGGTGGTGATCGTCATCGGGCGGGTGCCGATGGTGGGCAGGTCCTTGCTCGGGGGCTTGCCCACGTCCTGCAGGTTGGTGTTGGTCGTGGCGTCCTGGTCGTGCCAGAAGCAGATGTCGGGGTTGGCCACGGGCTCCGGTTCCTTGTCGAAGCCACCGAGCGCCCAGATCGTGCCCAGGACGATCAGCACCAGGGAGAGAGCTGCGCCGAGCCCGGCCCGGATCTGGCGCCTGCGCCGCTCAGCCGCGGCCCGCCGCGCCATCTGCCGTTCGAACTTGGCGCGCGCCAGCCTGCGCTGTCGCTGCTTCTTGGAAGCCACCTGCTCCCCTTCCTGTGACCCCTGGTCCTGTCGGTCGTTGACCCCGCTAGTGGTGTCACCTCGCGACCGCCCCGGATGTCGTGGTGCTGTCGCACCCCGGGCCCCCGTGATGCCGTCCACGAGCCTGCGCACGGTGCGCAGGGCAGGATCGACCCTCGCGTGTCAAGTGGGACATGACACACGTCCGGCCAGAGTTTACGAGCATTGGCTGAGAAATTGTTGTGGATGTCGACCGGGGGCGGGAGGCCCGGCCCACGGCGCGGGGATGCTCCTCCGGGGCCGCGACGGGCGGCGGCTAGGCTCACAGTAACGAATCGGACAGGAGGGATCCCGCGTGCTCGTCGCGAGTGTGCTCGCGGAGGCCTTCGGCACGAACTGCTACGTCGTGGCCACCGCGCCGGGAGAACAGTGCGTCATCGTCGATCCCGGCATCGGGGTGATCAAACAGCTCGACGCGGTCCTCGCCGAGCATCGGCTGCACCCCGCCGCGGTGCTGCTCACCCACGGCCACCTCGACCACACCTTCTCGGTGGCGCCAGTGTGCGGCGCGCGGGGGATCACCGCCTACGTCCATCCCGCTGACCGTGAACTCCTCGCCGACCCCGCCAAAGGGCTGTCTGCCGACATCACGGCGCTCTTCGGCGGTCGGCTGACCTACTCCGAGCCTGAGGACGTCGCGGAGCTGACCGACGGGACCACGCTCCACATCGCTGGCCTAGAGATCACTGTGGATCACGCTCCCGGTCACACGCGGGGTTCGGTGTTGTTCCGCCTGCCGGGGGCGGGCTCGCCGTGGGACGCGGAGCAGATTTGCCTGTCTGGGGATGTCCTCTTCGCCGGCTCGATTGGCCGGACCGACTTGCCGGGCGGCGACTACGCGCAGATGCGGGCGAGTCTGCGGGACAAAATCTTGCCGCTCGCGGACGACACTGTGGTGTTGCCTGGCCACGGTCCGCAGACGACCATCGGTCGGGAACGCCGGAGTAACCCGTACCTGATCGACATCATGGAGAGTGACGACGCTCGGCCCACGCCGACCACCGGGCTGTGAGGTACGCCCGCGTCGCCCGTCCTCAGGACTGAGGAGTCCACAGCGATGACGAGACCCAAGCCGATTTCGGGTTTTCCGGAGTGGTTGCCGCCGCAGCGGATGATCGAGCAGTTCGTGCTCGACCGGATTCGCCGCACCTTTGAGCTCTATGGCTTCGCGCCGTTGGAGACCCGCGCGGTGGAGCCGCTCGACCAGCTCCTGCGCAAGGGCGAGACGTCCAAGGAGATCTACGTCCTGCGCCGGCTGCATGACGACGGGGCGGGGGGAGACGATCGGCTTGGGCTGCACTTCGACTTGACGGTGCCGTTCGCCCGCTACGTGCTGGAGAACGCCGGCAAGCTCCAGTTCCCCTTCCGGCGCTACCAGATCCAAAAGGTGTGGCGGGGGGAACGGCCCCAGGAGGGGCGGTATCGGGAGTTCATCCAGGCCGACATCGACATCGTCGACCGCGACACCTTGCCGCCGCACTACGAGGCCGAACTGCCCCTCATCATCGCGGACGCCCTCGGCGGACTGCCGATCCCACCGATCCGCATCCAGGTCAACAACCGCAAAATTTGCGAAGGCTTCTACCGGGGCATTGGGCTCTCCGATCCGGAGGCGGCCCTGCGGGCGGTCGACAAGCTCGACAAGATCGGCCCGGACAAGGTGGCGGAACTCCTCAAGGAGACCGCGGGCGCGACGGACGCGCAGGCCAAGGCGTGCCTGGCGCTGGCAGAAATCCGGACGGAGGACGCCTCATTCGCTGACGCGGTCGGCGCGCTCGGGGTGAGCGATCCGCTGTTGGACGAAGGGCTCGCCGAGCTCGTGGAGGTCGTGGAGACCGCGGCGGAGCACGCCCCAGGGCTCTGCGTGGCAGACCTGCGCATCGCGCGCGGGCTCGACTACTACACCGGGACCGTCTACGAGACCCAGCTGCGGGGCTACGAGCGTTACGGGTCGGTGAGCTCCGGTGGGCGCTACGACAACCTGGCGACCGCGGGGAACGACCGCTTCCCTGGGGTTGGTATCTCCATTGGCGTCACCCGCCTCCTCGGGTTGCTCTTCGGGGCCGGGGAGCTCACCGTCTCCCGATCGGTGCCGACGTGTGTCGTGGTCGCGCTGCCCAATGAGGAGCGTCGCCGCGAGGCCAACCGCATCGCCGAGCGGCTGCGCCGGCGCGGTATCCCCACCGAGGTGTCCCCGACAGCCGCGAAGTACGGCAAGCAGATCCGCTACGCGGAGCGGCGGGGAATCCCGTATGTCTGGTTCCCCGGCAGCGACGGCGCGCCCGACAGCGTGAAGGACATCCGCTCCGGGGAGCAGGTGGAGGCGGACGCGGAGGTGTGGTCGCCGCCGGCCGAGGACGTGTACCCGGTCGTCTCCCGCCGCGACGCGTAACGCGGTTTCCGGCATTTCCTCACATTCGTTGCAGGTACGCCGATAGGGACGCGCGTACAGCGACGGTGAGGAGAACCGATGCGGCCAACCCGGGTGCAACCCACGGGAGTGGAGCGAACCTTCGACGAGGACGAGATCATCGTCAGCAAGACCGATCGCCGAGGTGTGATCACCTACGCGAACGACGTCTTCGTCCGTGTCTCCCAATATCCGGAGTTCGAGCTCATCGGGCAGCCGCACAACATCATTCGGCATCCAGATATGCCGCGGTGCATCTTCAAGCTGCTGTGGGACACGCTTGCCGAGCGGCGGGAGATCTTCGCGTACGTGGTGAACCTCGCCAAGGACGGCGCGCACTACTGGGTCCTGGCCCACGTGACGCCGTCGTTCAACGCGGCTGGGGAAGTCGTCGGCTACCACTCCAATCGCCGCAGCCCGTACCGGGGCGCGGTGAACGCCGTCAGCGAGCTGTATGCCCGACTTCGGGCTGAGGAGCAGCGGCATTCCCGCCCCGCCGACGCGATCGACGCCTCCTCGCGGTTGCTGCAGCAGATCCTCGCGGAGCGTGGGGAGACGTACGAGGAATTCGTCTGGGGTTTGACCAACCGGAGCACCGCATGAAGTTCCGTCGTTCATCGTCTGTCGCGTCGCCCACCGACCTGTCTGCGGCGCTCCGCACCATCGCCGAGGTCTGTGGCAGCGCCGCTAATGGAGACATGGAGGTGCGCGTGCCGCCCATCGGTGACACGCCCGAGGCGGCCGCCGCACGGTCGGCGATCAACCGGCTCCTGGACGTCACCGACGCCTTCGTCCGGGAATCCGGTGCCGCGTTGATGGCGTCCAGCGAGGGGCGGTACCACCGGCGTTTCCTGCCCCGAGGGCTCCACGGGGCGTTCCGGGACGGCGCGCGTCTGATCTGCGAGGCCAACGACCGGATGCGGCAGTCGGCCGAGGATCTCGCGAAAGCGGCTGCCGCCCGGGCCGACCTCGCCGATCAGCTCGAGAACACCGTGTTGACCGTCTCGGAGCAGGTCGCCACGGCCGCGACCGAGATGGGGGCCTCCGCCAACGGGCTCGCCGACTTCGCCCGCGAGGCGGTGGCCGGCGCGGAGCGGGGCCTCGACACGGTCGGCTCCCTGCGCACGGCCTCGGAGCAGATTCGGCACGCCGTCGACTTGATCAACCAAATTGCGTCGCAGACCCGCCTGCTCGCGTTGAACGCGACGATTGAGGCGGCGCGCGCGGGTGAGGCGGGGCGCGGGTTCAGCGTCGTAGCCAACGAGGTCAAGTCGCTGGCGAACGAGACGGCGAACTCCAGTGAGGACATCATGGCGCAGGTGGCGACGGTCCAACAGGCCGCGGCCGGCGCAATCGAGGTGCTGGAATCGCTCACCGAGAGTATCCGCGAGATGAGCCGTCTCATCGAGGGGATCGCGGTGGCGGTCGACGGCCGCAGCGGCTCGGAGACCGCCGGGCTGTCGCAGCTCGCCGAGATGCTGCGCAGCGAGGTCTACCGCTTCGTGTCGATGGCCCGCGAAGGCTGACGCCTCCGCTCACGAGGTGGGCAGCACACGGGCATCGCTGAGGATGACCGTGCCGCCCACCCTCTCGCACGCCACACGAAGGGTGAGGCTGCGCGCGCCCTCCACCGCCAGGTCCAGAGCCCCACTCTCCCCTTCGGACATCCGCTGCCGTCCCACCTCGACGGTCGCGAGCTGCCCACGTCACCTCCCGCGATCGATCGTGCGTCTGGTGGCTTGGGCAGGCGAGGACGACCGCATCGGGGTGGCGCCAGGGTCGAGCACGCGCGGGAGGGTGGCGAGGGTGTGCCGCCTTTGTTCAGGCTCCAGGTGGGAAAGCGGCGTCGACGGAAGCGTCGAACCTACCGCCTCCCAGTGACCTCGATGAGCCGAGCGTCGGCGTGTCCTACGGGGTGGCGGATCTGACGTTCACGGCGGGGTGCCGGGATGGCGCCCCGCCGGAGCTGCGCCTCGCCGGGGACACGGCGGGCAGCCCGGTGGAGGGCAGCGCCGAGCTGACCCCGGGTGACTGCGCGAAGGCCTTGCGGACGGCACGGCTCGGTGTGGGGATCACCATTCCGGTGCAGCCGGGCGTGGTGTTGTGCGTGTTGACCTCGGACGCGGCCGCGCGGGAGAGGGGAATCTCGCAGAAGCTGGCGGTGCTCGAGAGCAAGGCGTTCGGCTGATCTCCGTGGCCGTGCTCATCCACGCCTTTATGCAGTTGGATAAGGCGATTCGAGGCCGAGCAGGAGAAGTACCGGGACGAGTACTCGTATTCGGTGTCGCTTGCCCGATCGACCTCTGGGCCGGAGCGATCCTCGGGGCACCCGGTGGGGCCCGGCGGGAGGAGACGTCCGGGTGGCGGAGCCGGTCGCGGTCGTGCTGGCGGAGGCATCCCGCGGGGACGCCTGCCGACACACCTGGCGGTGGGTGAGGTGACCGCCCTGGCGCGCGCATAGGCTCCGTCCGGATCCCGTCTCGCCAGACGACCGGTGGCCGCGTCCGTCTGCCGAGCGGGTCCTGGAAGAATGCCCGGGGAACCCCAGGAATGCTGCAAAGGAGACGCTTGCCGTGATCCGTACCCATGCCGCCGGCAGCCTGCGCGCGACGGACGTCGGCACGACGGTGACCCTCGCCGGTTGGGTAGCCCGCCGGCGCGACCACGGCGGTGTCATTTTCGTCGATCTGCGGGACGCCTCCGGCGTGGTTCAGGTGGTGTTCCGCGAAGGCATCGAGCTGGCTCACGGGCTGCGCAACGAGTTTTGCGTCCAGATCACCGGTGAGGTCGTGCGGCGCCCGGAGGGGAACGAGAACCCCGACCTGGCCACCGGTGAGATCGAGGTGAACGCGAGGGAGCTCGTCATCCTCTCTGAGGCGGCCCCGCTGCCGTTCCCGATCGACGACCAGATCGATGTCGGCGACGAGGTCCGGCTCCGCTACCGCTACCTGGATCTGCGCCGGAGTGGCCCCGCGCGTGCCTTGCGGCTCCGGTCCCGAGCCAGCCAGATCGTGCGCAATCTGCTGCACGACCGTGGCTTCCTGGAGATCGAGACGCCGACGTTGACCCGGTCGACGCCGGAAGGCGCGCGGGACTTCCTCGTGCCGGTGCGCCTCCAGCCAGGGACGTGGTACGCCCTGCCGCAGTCACCGCAGTTGTTCAAGCAGCTGTTGATGGTCGCCGGCTTCGAGCGCTACTACCAGATCGCGCGCTGCTACCGGGACGAGGACTTCCGCGCCGACCGGCAACCGGAGTTCACCCAGCTCGACATCGAGATGTCGTTCGTCACCCAAGACGATGTGATCGAGTTGGGGGAGGCGATTGTCGCCGCGCTCTGGCGGGAGCTCGCCGGGTACGACATCCCGCGCCCGATCCCGCGGATCACTTGGCACGAGGCGATGGAGCGGTACGGGTCGGACAAGCCGGACCTCCGCTTCGGCGTCGAGCTGGTCGACCTCACCGAGTACCTGCGGGGCACCGAGTTTCGGATCTTCGCGCAGGCGATTGACGCCGGTGGGTACGTCGGCGCGGTGGTTATGCCGGGCGGGGCGAGCCAGAGCCGTAAGGAGCTCGACGGCTGGCAGGAGTGGGCGCGGGCGCGCGGCGCGCGCGGCCTGGCGTACGTGGTGCTCGACCCCGACACCGGCGAGCCGCGCGGCCCGGTCGCCAAGAACCTCTCCGCGGAGCACCTCGCTGGCTTGCCGGACGCGGTGGGGGCCAGGCCGGGCGACGCCATCTTCTTCGCCGCCTCGACCAACCGTCGGGAAGCGCAGGAGCTGCTCGGCGCGGCCCGAGTCGAGATCGCCAAGCGGGCCAATCTCATCGACGAGAGCGCGTGGGCGTTCTGCTGGGTGACCGACGCGCCGATGTTCGAGCGCACCGAGGACGGCGGGTGGACGACGGTCCACCATCCCTTCACCTCGCCGACGGCCGAGTGGGTGGACCGCTTCGAGGAGGCCCCCGACCAGGCGCTCGCCTACGCGTACGACCTCGTCTGCAACGGCAACGAGATCGGCGGTGGGTCGGTGCGTATCCACCGGGCGGACGTCCAGCGGCGGGTCTTCGAACTCATCGGGATCAGCCCGCAGGAGGCGGCGGAGAAGTTCGGCTTCCTCCTCGAGGCGTTCAAGTACGGCCCACCGCCGCACGCGGGCATCGCCTTCGGGTGGGACCGCGTCTGCATGCTGCTCGCCGGGGCCGATTCGATCCGCGACGTGATCGCGTTCCCCAAGACGCGAGGAGGACTGGACCCGCTGACCGGCGCCCCGACACCGATCACCGCCGAGCAGCGCCGGGAGGCCGGCGTGGACGCCACGCCCAAGGTCGCGGTATCGGTGCCCGGCACCGCCGGAGTCGCGGGGGCCGTGCAGCCGTCGTAGCGCGCGACCGCGCGGCGTGGCGCCGGGGCATGGCGGCGATGGCCCAGTGTCCGCGGCCCAGGCTCGTCCTGGGCCGCGGCGCCCCAGCGGCGTGTGCCCCGTTGCGGTGTGTTGTCGGGCCGGTGGGACGGGCCGGTACTGTCTTTCGGGTGGAGCCCGACGGTCTGTTCTCTCTCGCTGACTCCGGTTCATCCGCCGGGGTCGCCGGAGTGGACGGCTTTGACGCTCCGCGCGCGGACGCGCCGTTGCCGGTGCGGATGCGGCCGGTGTCGCTCGACGAGCTGGTCGGCCAGGATCATCTCCTCGCTCCGGGGGCGCCCTTGCGGCAACTCGTGAGCGGGGACGCGCCGATCTCGGTGATCCTGTGGGGACCGCCGGGCTGCGGAAAGACGACGATCGCCCACCTCGTGGCCCGCTCCACGAACCGACGGTTCGTCGCGTTGTCGGCGCTCTCGGCCGGCGTCAAGGACGTCCGCGCGGTGATCGACCGAGCCCGGCGGGAGCGTCGGGCCGGGGGACCGCCGACCGTGCTGTTCATCGACGAGGTGCACCGGTTTAGCAAGGCCCAGCAGGATTCGCTCTTGGCCGCGGTCGAGGACCGCACGGTGACCTTGTTGGCCGCGACGACGGAGAACCCTTATTTCTCGGTGATCTCACCGCTGTTGTCGCGCTGCGTGCTCCTCACCCTCCAGCCGCTATCCGAGGACGCCGTCCGGCAGGTGTTACGCCGGGCGGTCGCCGACGAGCGGGGTTTAGCTAACGCGGTCACCCTGCGCCCGGAGGCGGAGGATCACCTCGTGCGGCTCGCCGGGGGCGACGTGCGCAAGGCGTTGACCGCCCTGGAGGCGGCCGCCGAATCCGCGAAGGCCCAGGGCGTCACCGAGATCGATCTCCAGATCGCCGAGCAGGCGGTGGATGTGGCCGCGGTGCGCTACGACCGAGCCGGCGACGCCCACTACGACGTGGTCAGCGCCTTTATCAAGAGCATGCGGGGCTCCGACGTGGACGCGGCGCTGCACTGGTTGGCGCGGATGCTGGTGGCGGGGGAGGATCCGCGCTTCATCGCCCGCCGATTGGTGATCTTCGCGAGTGAGGATGTGGGGATGGCGGACCCGACCGCGTTGAGCGTGGCGACGGCCGCCGCCCACGCGGTGGAGTACGTAGGCTTGCCGGAGGCGCAGCTCAATCTGGCTCAGGCCGTCATCCACCTGGCGACCGCCCCGAAGTCCAACTCGACGACGAAGGCGATCAGCGCGGCGATCGCTGACGTGCGCGCCGGGCGTGGTGGAGTGGTTCCCCGCCATCTGCGTGACGCACACTATCCGGGCGCCCGTGGGTTGGGCCACGGCATCGGATACCGCTATCCCCACGACGATCCCCGCGGAGTCGTCACACAGCAGTACGCGCCGGACGACCTCGTCGGCGTTGACTACTACCACCCCAGCGAGCACGGGGCGGAGCGAGCGATCGCCGCCCGTCTCCCCGTGTTGCGCCGGATCGTTCGCGGTCCGCACGGCTCGGAGGCGGGGAGATCGGCGGGGTCCAGCGGCGATGCCGCGGCGGCGAACGGCGCGGCCCGACCGGAGTCGGTCGGTGGTCGTAGCGCATCGGACAGAGGCGGCAGGGCACCTGCCGGGAGGGGACACCAGTGAGATCGCGCGATCCGGAGCGTCCCGCGGACGGTCCCGACGAGCGGCGGGATAGTCGGGGCACGGTGCTGCGGTGGAGGCGCGGCCGTGGTGAGCGGGAGTCCGCGCCGCCGATGAGTCAGGAGGAGCTGGGTTGGCTCACCGACCTGCGGATCGCCAAGG
The DNA here is from genome assembly GCA_036563645.1 of Micromonospora sp. Classification (GTDB taxonomy): domain Bacteria; phylum Actinomycetota; class Actinomycetes; order Mycobacteriales; family Micromonosporaceae; genus DATCMA01. The sequence continues at coordinate 60,782 of DATCMA010000058.1, read as the reverse complement.
AGCAGCGGGTCTCGATCGCCCCGGATGATCCTGACGAGGACTCGGTCGCGCCGACCTCGTCCGGGTGGCGCGGGGGCGCGCCAGACGAGCCATCCTCCGGACGGCGCGCGGAGCCATCCGGGCGGCACGCCGCCCCCGACGACGCGGGGGACGTGGAGTCGACCGGGTGGCGATCGGGGGGCCGGCACGCGGCGGACCGGCCTCGGCGAGGCGAGCCGCCCACCGGGGCAGCGCCGTGGACTCCCTACGGACGGGGACCCGGCGCGCTGGGCGACCCGTCGTCACCTCCCGAGTCGGCTGGGGGTGTGCCGGTCGTCCCCAAGTCCGGTAACGCGCCTCCGGTGCCCCTCACGCCGCCCGCCGCGCCAGTGGGGGTCGGTGAGCCGCGCGAGGCACGGCCACCGACCGGCGATCCGAACACCGTGAGCCGCATGGTCTCCGAGCCGCCCGCGCCGGAGCCGCGGGGGGGTCGGCGCCGTGCGCGCGATCTGGAATCCGACGTGCGCCACAGTGCCGGCGAGGAGGAGCCCACGGGGCGGCACAGTCTCCGTGAGGACACCGAGCCCACCGGGCGACACAGCCTCCGCGAGGACGCGCCGGAGCGCGGGTGGCGGTGGCGGGGCCGGTGGCGTCGCCCCGAGGCACCGCAGGACAGGCACGCGGCGCCCGAGACGCCCGAGTGGCGTGGGTCGGCGGACCGCCTCCCACCGTCCGCGCCGAGCGGCCCGGGAGGAGTCGCGGCCGGTCGCGCGGGCATCCCCGTCTCCCCAACCCCGCCGCCCGGGCCAGCGGGCCGCGCGGCGGTGGCGGCGCGTGGGCCGTCCGAGACCCCGTCGTCCGCGACGCCGTCCCGCGGCGTGGCGGTCCCACCGGGGCCACCGCCCGAAGCACCGGTGTCCCCGGCCCGGCACGGTGGTGACCATCCCCCACGCGACGGGCGCTCAGGAGTCCGCGCCGCGGCCGCGGTCCCCACCCCACCGTCGCCGGGGACCGACACCGGATCCCCGGCCGCGAAGGCCACCGCCGCCGTGCGACCGGCGGTCGCCCCCCAGGACGGGCGGACGGACGGCGCCGGCCCGGAGTCGGCGGAGGGCGCGCGGCGGCCGACCGGGCTGCGATCGGAGCTGCGTCGTCAGATCCGCGAGGAGCGGAGGTTCAAGACTCTGGCGCTGCTCATGGTCTGCCTCGTGGTCCTCGGGGCGCTGCCGCTGTACTTCGCCATTCGGGCGGCCACCCGTGACCCGGTGTTCACCTCGCTCGACTCGTTGAATATCCCCTCCTGGGCGGCGGTCAACGTCGTCGACCAGGTCAACGGCAGCCGGTGGTGCTTCATCGAGTGCCGATTCCGCGAGCGCATGGCCGAGTCGGAGCGGGGTCCGGAGGAGACCGCGCAGATCTACGAGAAGGCGTTGGCCGACGCCGGGTGGCAGCGCTGGGACGTGGAGCTCTGCCCGGCGCAGCCGGTGGACGGACACTACACCTGCTGGCGACGGGACGAGTTGACATTGGACCTCTGGGTGCGGCAGCCCGCGTGCGCCCAAGATCCGAAGGCGAAGCGTCCCACAATCGCCCCGACCGACGACAGCACCCCCGCCGCGTCGCCGTCGCCGGAAGAGACGTGCGCGGGAGCGCTGGTCTCGGTCAAGGTGCGCAACGCGATCGACGACGACCGGATCAAGCCAGTGCCGAGCTTCGACCCGTCGTTGGTCGGCGAGACGCCGGACCCGATCATCACCGACGACCCGCTCGCCGACTTGACACCGGGACCGTAGTGGGGCGCCCGATCGTCACGAACGGTAGGGTCTCCACGTTGGCGCACAGTGGGGCGTGCCCAGGACGATGCTGCATCGTCTGGGCGCCGCGGCGCGGGTCGCACCGCCGCCGGGACCCCCGGACGGTTGACGGAGGAGGAGACGCGTGGAGCCTGGAGAGATCGCTGCGTTGGTGGCGGCGGGGGCGTTCCTGATGTTGGTGATCCTCCTGGCCGTGCCCATCGTGCGGCTGACCCGCACGATCGACGCGGCGACCCGGGCGATCAACGAGGTCAATGCGCAGACCACGCCGCTGTTGGACAATGCCAACATCGCCATAGAGAAGATCAACACTGCGTTGGATCAGGTGCAGACATCGCTGGACGGGGTCAACCACCAACTCGCCAAGCTCGACACGATGACCGGACACGTCCAAGCGGTGACCGCCAATGTCGCGAATCTCACTACCGTGATTTCCGCGGCAGCGGCGAATCCGTTGATCAAGTTGGCCGCCTTTGGATACGGACTCCGGCGTGCGACCGCGGCGCGACGGCGCGCGGAGGAGGAGCGCGAGGTGCGGGAAGCCCTCAAGCAGCGGCGCGCACAGCGAGGTCGGCGCTGACCCGACCACGGGGGTCCGCGGCGAGCCGCGCTGGCGGGCCCCGCCAGCCCGACGGGAACGAAAGGATGGAGCCATGAAGCGGTTGCTGTGGTTGGGTGTAGGGCTGGCCATCGGGGCGTTGGTGGTCCGGAAGCTGTCGCAGGCGGCCCACGCGTATTCGCCCGCCGGTATCGCCGCCTCACTCTCCGAGTCCGCCGGGCGGCTCACTGAATCGGTGCGGACCTTTATCGACGACGTGCGCGAGGGCATGGCGGAACGCGAGCGGGAGATCCACGCCGCGTTCGCCGAGGGGATCGCGCTCGATGACCAGACGGTGGAGTCGGGGGAGGAGACCGGCTCCGATGAACAGACTCAGTCTCGGGAAGGCATTCGATGAAGACGGCGGAGATTAAGCGGCGTTTCCTCGCGCACTTTGAGGCGCATGGCCACACGATCGTGCCTTCCGCCCCGCTGCCGGCTATCAACGACCCGAACCTGCTGTTCATCAACGCCGGCATGGTGCAGTTCGTGCCCTACTTCCTCGGGCAGCAGGCGCCGCCGTACCCCCGTGCCGCGAGCGTGCAGAAGTGCATCCGGACCCCGGATATCGACGACGTCGGCAAGACCTCCCGGCACGGCACCTTCTTCCAAATGAACGGCAATTTCTCCTTCGGCGATTACTTCAAAGAAGGAGCGATCCCGCTCGCGTGGGAGCTGGTCACCAAGCCGGTCGAGGAGGGCGGCTTCGGGCTTGACCCGGACCGGATTTGGACCACGGTCTACCACGACGACGACGAGGCGTTCGAGCTCTGGCGCAAGACCGGCGTGCCGGCGGAGCGCATCGTCCGTCGGGGCAAGAAGGACAACTTCTGGTCGATGGGGATCCCCGGTCCGGCCGGGCCGTGTTCCGAGCTCTACTACGACCGTGGCCCGGAGTACGGGCGTGAGGGGGGCCCGCAAGTCGACGAGGACCGCTACCTGGAGTTCTGGAACCTCGTCTTCATGCAATACGAAATCGCCGACGTGCGCAGCAAGGAGGACTTCCGCATCGTCGGCGAGCTGCCCGCGAAGAACATCGACACGGGCATGGGCCTGGAGCGGATGGCGTGCATCCTCCAGGGCGTCGACAACTTGTACGAGATTGACGAGGTGCGGCCGATCCTCGACCGGGCCGCCGAGATGACCGGGAAGCGGTACGGCGCGCACTCCAGCCACGTGGCCGCGGAGTCCCACCCGGACGACGTGCGGCTGCGCGTGGTCGCCGACCACGTGCGGACCACGCTCATGCTCATCGGGGACGGGGTGACGCCGTCCAATGAGGGCCGCGGTTACGTGCTGCGCCGCATCATGCGCCGGGCGATTCGCGCGATGCGGCTGCTGGGCTGGCACGGCCCGGCGTTGCCGGAGCTGCTGCCGGTGGCCCTGGAGTGCATGGCGCCCTCGTACCCGGAGCTGCGCACCGACTTCGACCGCATCTCCCAGTACGCCTACGCCGAGGAAGAGGCGTTCCTGTCGACGCTGCGGGCGGGTACGACGATCCTCGACGCGGCGGTGGCCGAGACCAAGGCGGCGGGCGGCACGACGATCAGCGGGGAGAAGGCGTTCCAGCTGCACGACACGTATGGCTTCCCGATCGACCTCACGCTGGAGATCGCGGCGGAGCACGGCCTGACGGTCGACCAGGAGGGCTTCCGCCGGCTGATGGCCGAGCAGCGGGCCCGGGCGAAGGCCGACGCTCAGGCGCGCAAGACCGGCCACCTCGACTTGTCGGCGTACCGATCGGTCTTGGAGTTGGGCGGGCCGGTCGAGTTCACCGGGTACGCCGAGGTGGCCCGCGAATCGCGGGTGCGGGCCCTGTTGGGTTCTGACGGCGCGCAGCGTCCCGCGGCCGGCGAGGGGGACGTCGTCGAGCTGGTGCTCGACGCCACGCCCTTCTACGCCGAGGGCGGTGGCCAGCAGCCCGACCAGGGGCGCATCACGGTCAGCGGGGGCGAACTCGAGGTCTTCGACGTCCAGCAGCCCGTCCCGGGCCTCATCGTGCACCGGGCCCGCGTGGTGCGGGGTGAGGTGCGCGCTGGGGAGATCGGCTACGCCGAGATCGATGTGCCGCGACGCCGGGCGATCTCTCGGTCGCACACCGCGACGCACCTCGTCCACCAGACGATGCGGAACTTCCTCGGAGAGTCGGCGACTCAGGCTGGTTCGCTCAACGCGCCGGGTCGGCTGCGTTTCGACTTCAAGACGCCGAGCGCGGTCCCGCCGAGCGTGCTGCAGGACGTGGAGCAGCAGATCAACGAGGTGCTCTTGCAGGACCTGGAGGTGCGGGCCTACATCACCTCGCTGGAGGAGGCCCGCCGGGCCGGCGCGATCGCGTTGTTCGGCGAGAAGTACGGCGAACAGGTCCGCGTGGTGGAGGTCGGCGACTACGCCAAGGAGCTCTGCGGTGGCACGCACGTGGCGCGCTCCGCGCAGCTCGGCATGGTGAAGATCCTCTCTGAGTCGTCGGTCGGCTCCGGGGTCCGCCGGGTCGAGGCGCTGGTCGGTCTCGACGCGTTCAGCTACCTCGCCAAGGAGCACGTGCTGGTCTCGCGGCTCGCCGGGTTGTACCGGGTGCCGGTCGACCAGCTCGCGGACCGGGTGGAGCAGACGATCGCCCAGCTCCGCGAGGCCGAGAAGGAGCTGCAGAAGCTGCGTGCCCAGCTGGTGTTGAGCGGGGCGGCGAACCTCGCCGCGCAGGCCAAGGACGTCCGCGGTGTCGCCTTCGTGGGGACGGAAGCCCCGGAGGGCGCCACGAGCAACGACGTCCGGACGCTCGCCCAGGAGATTCGGGGCGCGGTGGATCCGGCCCGCCCAGCGGTGGTGGCCGTGGCCGCTCGCTCCGGCCCCAAGGCCTCGCTGGTCGTCGCGGTGAACGCGGCCGCGAAGGCGCGCGGATTGTCGGCGGCCGATCTCGTCAAAGGGGTGCTGTCCGGGCGTGGCGGCGGTAACCCCGACTTGGCTCAGGGCGGTGGTGTGCCGGCGGAGGAGGTGCCGCAGCTCCTCACCGCGGTGGAGAAGGCCATCGCCGAGTCGGCGTAAATCGAGTCGGCGTAAATGTTGAGAAACTGGAGTTGATCAAGGGCTTGTCGCCGGCGGTTTTCGTACTAGCTGGTGACAGGCCCTTACTCGCGTCGGCGGCGTGACCGCGCCGCTGGCGTGACGAGGGATACGGGAGGCGGTAGCGTGAGCGGATTCACACGAGGGACGCGGATCGGCGTCGACGTGGGTAAGGTCCGCGTGGGCGTGGCGATCTGCGACCCGGACGGCATCCTCGCCACTCCGCTCACCACGCTGACCCGTGACCTGACCGCAAAGGCCGATCGGCTTCCATCCGACGTGGCGGCCTTGGCGGATCTCGTCCGCGAGCACGAGGCGGTGGAAGTGATCGTCGGGTTGCCGGTGACCCTGGCGGGACAGCGCGGGCCGGCCGCCGCGCACGTCGAGGAGTACGCGCGGGTGCTTGCCTCGGCGATCGCCCCGGTGCCGTTGCACCTGGTGGACGAGAGAATGTCGACAGTTGTGGCCACTCGTAGGCTGTCGGAGCGAGGGGTTCGAGGGAAGCGGCAACGCGCTGTGGTCGACCAGGTGGCCGCGGTGGAGATCCTGCAGAGCTGGCTGGATGCGCAGCGGAGGCGGACGTGCTAATTGACGATCTTGAGCACGTGGTCGACGACAGTCCCGAGCGCCCGCCGAGGCGTCGGGTCAAGGGACGGCATCGGCGCAGCTACCGCAGGCGCCAGGCCCGGTTGGCAGCCCGTCGGGCTCGCGAGGAGAGCGGGGAGACCGGCCGCGGCAAGACGATCGCGGCCTTGATGGTGGCGTTTCTCCTGCTCGGACTGCTCGGTGGCGGTGCCTGGTACGGCGTGAACCGGGTGACTGGGCTGTTCGGGGCGCCCGACTACACCGGCGAGGGCACCGGCGAAGCGATGATCCAAATCAAGCAGGGGGATTCGCTCACCGATGTGGGGAACACCCTGTATCGAGCCGGTGTGGTCAAGAGTGCTGCGGCGTTCGTGAAGGCGGCCAACGCCAACTCGCAGAGCAGGACGATCCAGCCCGGGTTCTATCGGCTGCGCAAGCAGATGAGCGCGGAGAGCGCGTTGCTGGCGCTCCTCGACAGGTCGAACCGGATATCCAACAAGGTCACCATCCCCGAGGGGCGGACGGTCAAGCAGACGTTCGAGCTGCTGGCGAAGGCCACCAAGATCCCGGTGGAGGAGTTCGAGAAGGCCGCGAAGGACCCGGTCGCGCTGGGGGTCCCGAGCTGGTGGTTCAAGCGGGAGGACGGCAAACCGGTCGCGAAGACCGTCGAGGGCTTCCTCTTCCCGGCGACCTACGAGTTCGACCCCAATCTCACCGCCGCGGAGATCTTGTCGGAGATGGTCGCGCAGTTCAACGTGGTGGTGGAGCGGATCGACTTCGTCGCCACGGTGGAGAAGAAGCTCAAGATCTCGCCGTTTGAGGCGTTGATCGTCGCGTCGTTGGCGCAGGCCGAGGCGGGGGTGCCGGAGGATCTCGGCCCGATCGCCCGGGTCGCCTACAACCGCGCGTACAAGAAGAACATGCCCTTGCAGTTCGACGTGACCGCCAACTACTGGCTGGAGCTGCAAGGGAAGAAGGCCAAGCACTCCGGCCAACTGACGCGAGCGGAGCTGGAGGACCCCAAGAACCCCTACAACACGGTGACGAAGACCGGTTTGCCCGTCGGGCCGATCAACAGCCCCGGTGAGGCGGCGTTGAAGGCCGCCGCCAATCCGCCGGACGAGCCGTGGCTGTTCTTCGTCGCCATCGACAAGTCCGGCAAGTCGGCCTTCGCCACGACCGACGCCGAGCACGAGCGCAACATCGCTCAGGCCTGCAAGAACGGTATTCCGCTGTGTTGACCCGACGTGCTGGGGTGCTGGGGCGCCCCATCGCTCACTCGCTCTCGCCGGTGATCCACAACGCTGGTTACCAGGCGGCGGGGCTCACCGGCTGGTCGTACACCGCGATCGAGTGCGGTGCGCAGGAGCTGCCCGGTCTGGTGGCGAGCCTCGGCCCCGAGTGGGTCGGCTTGTCGGTGACCATGCCCGGGAAGGAGGCGGCGCTGGCGGCGGCCGCGACCGCCTCGCCGATCGCGACCGCGATCGGGGCGGCCAACACGTTGGTTCGGCGACCTGACGGGTCCTGGCACGCCGACAACACCGATGCGCCGGGCATGGTCGCGGTGCTCCGCGAGGCGCAGGTCGCGGACGGTGCCGAGGTGACGGTGCTGGGGGCGGGGGGCACGGCCCGGGCCGCGATCGCCGCCGCGGCCGAGCTGCGGGCAGCGCGGGTGACGGTCGTGGCGCGTCGCCCCGAGGCGATCGAGGAGCTGCGGCCGGTCGCCGCGGCGGTGGGGGTGACGATGACCGGCGCGCCGTGGGCGGACGCCGCGTCATTCCTCGACGCAGACGTGGTGATCTCGACGGTGCCGAAGGGCGCCGCTGACCCCTTGGCCCCGGTGGCGCGATGGCGCCCCGGCGCTGTCTACTTCGACGCGCTTTACGACCCGTGGCCGACCCCCCTGGCCGACGCGGCGCAGCGCTCCGGGCAGCGCGTCATCTCTGGATTGGACTTGCTGCTCGCCCAAGCGGTGCACCAATTCGAGCAGTTCACCGGAGTATCCGCGCCCGTGGAGGCGATGCGGACCGCGCTGTGGGCCGCGGCGGGCCGACCATCAGCGTGAGCCGCCGGTGTCGCGGTCGGGGGTGAGGGCGCCGGTGGCATAGCGCGTCGCCGCGCGGTCGATGCAGGGCCAGGGCAATCCGCAAGAGCAGCGGCGGCGCCATCGACGCCAGATGGGCCGGTGGGCCGGGGCGAACGGGATGGGATCCGGTCGGGGCATCTCTCACCTCGGTGCCAGGACACGTGTGTGCCAAGTACGGCCGACATCGCTGTTGCCTACTTCACAGTCTGTGGTGGACCCGCTACGGTCGGAAGCCATTCCCGTCCATGCGGGAGCGTATGGGCAGCGCCAGGTGGCGCGAGTGGAGCGGGTGTGTGGACGTCGGGAAAGGCTGTGGAGGAGTTGGGCAGCGGTGGGGCTATCGGCGGATTTCCTGATCGAGGAGCTCCGGCACGCGCGCCTCTCGCGAGGGCTCAACCAGGAGGAGTTCGGCAAACTCATCAACTACTCGGGGTCGCATGTCAGCGCGGTGGAGACCGGGCAGCGCGCCCCGAAGCCCGAGTACGTGGCGGCGGTGGATCGGGCCTTGCAAACCGGCGGGATATTCACCCGCTTGCTGCGCAAGGTGCACCAGTACGACGTCGCGCCGCCGTGGCTACGGGAGTGGATCGACATCGAGCAGCAGGCGGCGGTCCTGCGCTGGTACGAGCTGGCGTGGGTGCCGGGCTTGCTCCAGACGGAGGCGTACGCGCGGGCGGTCTTCCGATCGGACTGCCAGCTCACTGACGCAGAGATCGAGGCCCGGGTGGCCCGGCGGCTCGACCGGCAGGCGCGGCTGACCGGCGAGAACCCGCCCCAGTTGTTCGTCGCGCTCGATGAGACGCTGCTCCATCGTCCGATCGGCGGGCCGGCGGTCATGCGCGAGCAGTTGTACCACCTCGCCCGTCTCAACACCGAGGAGCGGCGAATTCGTATCCACGTCGTTCCTTCATCGGTAGGTGCCTATATAGGCCTCGATGGCCCGTTTGTCCTCGCTACGATGTCGGACGGCGAGGAGGTGGCCTACCTCGGCAATTGGCTCGGCGGAACGCTCCTCGTCCGTCCGAGTGACGTCGCGAGCGTGTGGCAGCACTGGGAGGCCACGCTCGCCGAAGCGCTGACCTTGCAACAGTCGACCGATTTGATGATCGAGGTGGCGAAGTCATGGATCTGACGGGTGCCCGGTGGCGGAAGAGCAGCTACAGCGGAAGCAACGAGGCCATGTGCGTGGAAGTGGCCGACAACGTGCCCGGGGTGGTGGGGGTGCGTGACTCGAAAGACCCGACGGGCCCGGTGCTGACGTTCTCCCCAGAGGCGTGGCGGGCGTTCCTCGCCCGGCTCGGGCGCGACGTCTGACCGCGCGGCCGGCGTGCTCCGCGCGCCGTCAGGCTCGTCGCGCGCTGGGCCGTGCGAGGGTCAGCACGGCGAGCAACGCCGTTCCCATCGCGATCAGCATGACGGTCGCCATGGGGAGCGCGGTCCCGCTGCCGGCCAAACCGACGAGGGGAGCGGCGAACGCCCCCGCCAGTGACTGCGTCGTCCCCAACAGCGCGGACGCGCTTCCCGCTCGTTCGGGGTGTGGGTCGAGGGCGAGCGCCATGGTGTTCGGCTGCACCATCCCCAGGCTGCTGGTGAAGACGAGGAGCGCGGGGGCGACGAGAAGCAGGCTGCCCACCAGCGCGCCGCCGAGCAGCGCCAGCGTGGCGAGGACACCGACGACGAGGGTGGTGACGAGCAGCCGGCGGGGGTGTCGTCGCGTCACCAACGCGCCATTGAGCTGGCTGAAGGCGACGAAGCCGAGGGAGTTGATCCCGAAGACCACGCTGTAGGTCGCCTCGGAGAGCCCGAATACGTCCTGGAACACGAAGGACGACCCGGAGATGTAGGCGAAGAGGGCGGCGAACACCAAGCCCTGGGCGAGGGTGTAGCCGACGTAGAGCCGGTCGGCCGCGAGCACCCGGATCGCTCGCGCCATCGGGCGGAGCCCGGCGGCGCTGCGCCGCTGTGGAGGGAGCGTCTCCGGGAGCCGGAGGACGACGAGGAGCGTGAGGAGCGCGCCGAGCGTCGCCAGGACGACGAAGATGCCACGCCACGAGCTGAAGCGCAGCACCAGGCTGCCGAGGCTGGGCGCGGCGATCGGCGCGAGCCCAAAGATCAGGGTGAGGCGCGAGTAGTACCGGGCGGCCGCCGCGCCCGAGAACAGGTCTCGGACGACCGCCCGTGAGACGACCACGCCCATCCCGCCGGTGAAACCTTGGCCAAGGCGCAGCGCGGTGAGCGTGGCCGCGTTCGGCGCGACGGCGCACAGGAGGGAGAACAGGGCGAACCCGACGGTGCCGATGATGACCGGCGTGCGCCGCCCCCACCGGTCGCTCAGTGGGCCGATGAGGAACTGGCCCACCGCCATCCCGGCGAGGCAGGTGGTGAGGGTGAGCTGCACCTGGGCCGGGGACGCGGAGAGGCTGGTGGCCATCTCCGGAAAGGCCGGGAGGTACATGTCCATGGCGAGGGGGCCGATGGCGGTCAGCGAGCCGAGCAGTACGAGGAGGAGGAGGAGCGATCCCCGCTCGGGGCCGCGGTCCGTGTGGGTCCGCACCTGGTCGGCTTCCGCCATCGCCATGAATGCCCTCCCCCGCCTGAGCCTCGCGGTTCCGAAATCCAGTGAACGGTCGACATCAGCGCCGAACCGCCGACGGGCGACGCTGAGCTGAGAAGACGCGGCACTGAGCGGCCGCGCGAGAACGCGTCCGGATGACGAACCATGGCGACGATAGCCGACGATCATGAGTGGCTGCCCGTGTGTTTGTCGTCACCGCGAGCGCTCCGGCGTGATCAACGCCGCGGGTTGGCCTTGCGGATAGCCGGCGCGGTGGGCGTGTCGTACCCGGCGATCGGCTGCCCGGTCCCCACAGCGCTGTGGTCGACGTGACAGACTGGCCTTCGTGTTGCGCTGGCTTACTGCAGGGGAATCGCACGGGCCCGCGCTCGTGGCTGTCGTCGATGGCGTGCCGGCGGGCGTTGAGATCACCACGGAGGAGATTCGCCGCGAACTCGCCCGCCGTCGCCTGGGCTACGGCCGCGGTGCGCGGATGACGTTCGAACAAGACGAGGTCGAGGTCATCGGCGGGATACGGCATGGCCGTACGCTCGGTAGCCCGGTGGCGATCCGGGTCGGCAACACCGAGTGGCCGAAGTGGCAGACGGTGATGGCGGCCGACCCTGTCGATCCCGAGGTGCTCGCCGGCCAAGCGCGCAACGCGCCGCTGACCCGTCCCCGGCCGGGGCACGCCGATCTCGCGGGTATGCAGAAGTACGGCTACCGCGACTGTCGACCCATCCTTGAGCGGGCCAGCGCACGGGAGACCGCCGCCCGCGTGGCGGTCGGGGCGGTGGCGAAGGCCTTCCTGCGGCAGGCGTTCGGCATCGCGATCGTGTCGCACGTGGTCGAACTGGGCTCGGTCGCGATCCAGCCCGGCCTCGTGCCCCAACCCGAGGACCTCGAGCGGATCGACGCCGACCCGCTGCGCTGCCTTGACCCGGAGGCGAGCGCGCGGATGGTGGCCGAGGTCGACGCGGCGAAGAAGGCCGCGGACACGCTCGGCGGGATTGTCGAAGTGATCGCGTACGGCGTCCCGCCCGGGTTGGGCAGCCACGTGCAGTGGGATCGGAAGCTCGACGCCCGCCTCGCGGCGGCGCTCATGTCCATCCAGGCGATCAAGGGCGTGGAGATCGGTGACGCGTTCACTCAGGCGCGGTCGCGGGGCTCGGCCGCGCACGACGAGATCGTGCCCACACCCTCTGGCGTCAAGCGGGTCACCAACCGGGCCGGTGGCCTGGAGGGAGGGATCACGACTGGTGAGCCGGTGCGGGTCCGCGCGGCGATGAAGCCGATCTCGTCGCTGAACCGCGCTCTCTCTACTGTGGATGTCGTGACCGGCGAGCCGGCCACCGCGATCAACCAGCGCTCGGACGTCTGCGCGGTGCCGGCGGCAGGGGTGGTCGCGGAGGCGATGGTGGCGCTGGTGCTCGCCGAGGCGGCGACGGAGAAGTTCGGCGGCGACTCGGTGGCCGAGATTCGGCGGAACCTCGACAGCTACCTCGCGCACCTGGTGATCCGATGACTCGTCCGATCTGCGTCCTCGTGGGCCCGCCCGGGGCGGGCAAGACCACCGTCGGCGAGGCCCTCGCCGCCGCGCTCGGCGTGCCGTTCCGCGACACCGACGCCGACATCGCGGCGATCGCCGGCAAACCGATCCCGGAGATCTTCGTGGACGAGGGGGAGGAGCACTTCCGCGCCCTCGAACGGAAGGCGGTCGCCGCCGCGCTCACCTCCTGCGACGGGGTGCTCGCCTTAGGGGGCGGGGCGGTCCTCGCCGAGGAGACCCGGGCGGCTTTGGCCGATCACACCGTGATTTACCTGTCCGTCGAGTTGTCAGACGCGATGGCGCGGGTCGGGCTCGGCGCGGGCCGACCGCTGTTGGCGGTCAATCCCCGGGCGACGTGGCGGCACCTGATGGAGCAGCGCCGTCCCCTGTACGAGCAGGTCGCGACGCACACGGTGGTCACCGACGGCCGGACGCCGGAGGAGATCGTCGAGGAGATCATCGCGTTGCTGGGCCGCCGGCCATAGGATCCCAACCGGACAAATCGGTCCGGTTGTCGCGAGGAGAGAGGGCCTGTGTCGCGCCCAGCGTCCCGTGTGCTCGCCCTGCTTGAACTGCTCCAGACGTACCCCCGGCTCACCGGGGCCGACCTCGGGCATCGGCTGGGTGTCGACGAGCGAACGATCCGGCGTTACGCCGCCACCCTGACGGAGCTCGGCATCCCGATCGTCGCGACCCGGGGGCGGCGCGGCGGATACCGCCTCGGCGGTGGGCGGCGACTGCCTCCGGTGATGCTCACCGACGAGGAAGGTCTGGCGGTGCTGGTGGGCTTGGCCGCGGCCGAGCAGCTCGGGTTGACCGCCGAGGTGCCCGCTGCCTCGGCGCTCCTCGCCAAGCTGCACCGCATGCTCCCCGCCGCCCTCGCGGTTCGGTTCGCGGCGCTGTGCCAGCAGCTCGGATTCCCCGAGCCGCGCCGGGAAGGCCGGGCCCGCCCCGCCAGCACCACGCTGCGGACGCTCGCCGCGGCCGTGCGCGCCCGGCGGCGGGTCAGCCTCACCTACCGCTCCTCGCGGGGCGCGGTGACCCTACGGGAGGTGGATCCGTACGGGGTGGTCTTCCACGCCGGCCGCTGGCATCTCGTCGGCTTCGACCACCGCCGGCATGACATTCGCCGCTTCACCCTCGACCGCATCAGCGCTGTCGACGTCGGCGAGGCGACCTTCACCGTCCCGGGCCGCTTCGACCCGGTGCGGTACGTCACGCGCGAGCTGACGGTCGGGCCGCACACGTGGGAGGTCGAGGTGCTGCTGGAGACCGACCTCGACACCGCGCGGCGGCGGGTGCCGGCCGCGCTCGCGGAGATCACCGAGACCGCGGACGGGGTGCTGCTGCGCAGTCTCGTGCGCGATCTCGACGAGATGGCGCGGCTGCTCGCGGGACTCGGGTGGCCGTTCACCATCGTGCGACCCGCGGAGTTGCGGGCCGCGGTGGGCGCGCACGCGGCTCGGCTCGCCGAACTGGCCGCCCGGGAACCCGAGCCGGTGGGCGGGAGCAGTTAGGCTCCCCACGATGGACGAGCTCACACGTATTTCCGTCGGCGGTGACCACCCCTACGACGTCCTCGTGGGGCGGTGCCTGCACGACGCCTTGCCCCCATTGCTGGACGGCGCCGAGCGGGTCGCCGTCCTCCACACGCCACCGCTGCGGGACCAGGCATACGTGATCGTCGAACGGCTGCGCGCCGCGGGGCGGCAGGTGGTGCCGATCGACGTGCCGGATGCCGAAGCTGGCAAGACCGTCGCGGTCGCCGCGGAGTGTTGGGAGCGGCTGGGGGCCGCTGGATTCACCCGAAGTGACGCGGTCGTCGGTGTCGGCGGCGGGGCGTTGACTGACCTCGCGGGCTTCGTCGCCGCCTGCTGGCTGCGGGGGGTGCGGTGGGTGCCGGTGGCCACGTCGCTGCTCGGCATGGTCGACGCGGCCGTCGGCGGGAAGACCGGTATCAACACCGCGACCGGCAAGAACCTCGTCGGCGCCTTCCACCCGCCGGTCGGGGTGCTCTGTGACCTGTCCATGCTCGACACCTTGCCCGCGGCCGAGTTGATCCCCGGCCTGGCCGAGGTGGTCAAGTGCGGCTTCATCGCCGACCCCGAGATCCTGGACATGATCGAAGCGGATCCGGCCGCCGCATCCCAGCCTGACAAGCCCGTGCTCCGTCACCTCATCGAGCGGGCGATCCGGGTCAAGGCGCGCGTCGTCAGCGCCGATCTGCGGGAGTCGGGGCTGCGCGAGATCCTCAACTACGGCCACACGTTGGGGCACGCCATCGAGAAGGTCGAGGGCTACCGCTGGCGGCACGGGAACGCGATCTCGGTGGGGATGGTCTTCGCGGCGGCGCTCGCCCACCGGCTGGGCCGACTCGACGCCGCGAGTGTGGCCCGGCATCGGCGCATCCTCAGCGCGCTCGGCCTACCCACCGCCTACCGCGCCGACGCCTGGCCGGAGCTGCTGTCCACGATGCGCATCGACAAGAAGTCCCGGGGAAGCCGACTGCGTTTCGTGGTCCTCGATGGGCTCGGCAAGCCCTCCATTGTGGAGAATCCGGAGGAGTCGCTGCTCCGCGCCGCCTACGAGGAGGTGGCCCAACCGTGAAGGTCTACGTGCTGAACGGCCCCAACCTCGGCCGGCTCGGCCGCCGGGAGGCGGACGTCTACGGGACGGCGACCTACGCCGACTTGGTCGCCCTCTGCCAGCGGGAGGGGGCGGAGCTCGGCGTGGAGGTCGACGTCCGGCAGACAGACGCGGAACACGAGATGTTGGCGTGGCTACACGCCGCGGCCGACGAGGGCGCCCCGGTCGTCCTCAACCCGGGTGCCTGGACGCACTACTCATACGCGGTGCGGGACGCCTGCGCGATGCTGCGCGCCCCCCTGATTGAAGTGCACATCTCCAACATCCACGCCCGCGAGCCGTTCCGGCACCACTCGGTGGTTTCCCCAGTCGCTACCGGGGTGATCTGCGGTTTGGGGTTCGAGGGCTACCGGCTCGCGCTGCGGTATTTGGCCGACCGAGCCCGGTGAGGGGATGTACCCTCGCCGGCGGGCAGGTGGGCCGCCCAGTAAACTTGGCGCGTCGATCCGCCACATTGACGAGCAAGGCAGGAAATGGCCACCACCAACGACCTCAAGAACGGCATGGTCCTCAACCTCGACGGCGAACTGTGGTCCGTCGTGGAGTTTCAGCACGTCAAGCCTGGGAAAGGTGGGGCATTCGTCCGCACGACGCTCAAGAACGTCCTGTCGGGGAAGGTCGTTGACAAGACCTTCAACGCGGGCGTCAAGGTCGAGACCGCGACGGTCGACAAGCGGCAAATGCAGTACCTGTACCAGGACGGCGAGGACTTCGTCTTCATGGATCTGGAGACGTACGACCAGATCACCGTGCCTCGCGCGACCGTTGGTGACGCGGCCAACTACCTCCTGCCGGAGGCGGAGGTGATCGTCGCGACCCACGAGGGCGTGCCGCTCTACGTCGAGCTGCCCGCCAGCGTGGTGCTCGAAGTGACGTACACGGAGCCGGGCGTGCAAGGGGACCGCGCGACCGGGGGTACGAAGCCGGCGACGGTGGAGACCGGAGCGACGGTCCAGGTGCCGCTCTTCATCACCACCGGCGAAAAGATCAAGGTCGACACCCGCGATGGCCGTTACCTCGGCCGCGCCTGATGGCTGAGCGATCGAAAACCTCGATGCCCTCGCGCCGTAAGGCGCGCAAACGGGCGTTGGAGGTGCTCTACGAGGCGGACGTCCGTGGCCTTCCGCCGACGCAGGTGCTCGAGAGCTACCTCAAGCGCATCGCGCAACCGTACCCGCCGCACCTGCCGTACACGATCAGCCTCGTCGAGGGGGTCAGTCGCAACCTCGCCCGGATCGACGAGCTGATCTCCACGTACGCGGAGGGCTGGACCCTGGAGCGGATGCCGGTCGTGGACCGGAACCTGGCCCGAATCGCGGTGCAGGAGCTCCTCTACGTCGAGGAAATCGACGACGCGGTGGCGATCTCAGAGGCGGTGGAGCTCGCCAAGCAGATGTCCACCGACGACTCGCCCCGCTTCCTCAACGGGGTGTTGGCGCGCATCGCGGAGTTCACCCCGCACTGATCCGCGCGACCGACAAGGGCCCGCCGCACGCGGGCCCTTGTCGTCACGGCTCAGGAGAGGAGTTCGCGAGGGTCGTTGACCAAGACGCCGTGCTCGTTGAGCTTCTCGATCAGACCCGATGGCGACATGTCGTAGACGATCGCCAGAGCGCGGAGATCGTCAGCACGGATGGAGAGCACGCGCCCGTTGTAGTCCCCGCGCTGCTGCTGAATGGCACGCGCGTACCGGGCGACGTAGGCCAACTCCTCCGACGCGTCGTCGTAGAGGCGTTCCAGATCCAGAACGATCTTGTTGGTCGGTTCGTGGCGCACCCCGCTGCCGTCCGGCAGCAGCTCCGCGACGGGGACGCGGTAGAACTCGGCCAGCTCCGCGAGGCGTGAGACGGTGACCGCACGGTCTCCGCGCTCGTAAGAACCGACGACAACGGCCTTCCACCGCCCGTTGGACTTCTCTTCCACACCCTGCAGGGAGAGTCCCTGCTGCTGACGGATGGAGCGCAGGCGAGCGCCCAACGACTTTGCGTACTCAGAGGGCATGCGGACACTCCCAGTGGCCGACCGGGGAACGATACCCGGTGATCGCTACGGAGAGTGACGCTACGGCGGATCTGAGACGTGGTCAAGTGGTCAATGGTGACCGATTTCAAAACGCCCGTCTGATTCAACCGCCACACCGCCCTCTCGGGTGTGGTATGCAGCGCACCGAAGCGAATCCGGCAGATGGTCACTGGTAACGTTGCGTGCAGCCGGTGGGGCACTGATCGCGACCGCCGGTCGTCCTCATGACGTCCTTTAACGACCCGTCCCGTGAGGCGGGGAAGGAGGTCTGCTTTGGCCTGCGCGCGGGCTGCCCACCCCGAAGCGGCGTCACCGCCATCAATGAAAGTCATTCTCACCAGCGCTGACGTTCATCGGGTCATCGATCGCATGGCCCACCAAATCCTGGAGAAGACCCGCGGCGCGGAGCACACCGTGCTGCTCGGCATCCCCACGCGTGGCGTTCCCCTCGCGCGCCGGCTCGCCGCGCGGATTCGTGCCTTCGAAGGGATCGAGGTCCCCGTTGGTGTGCTCGATATCACACTCTATCGCGACGACCTCAGGATGCGTGCGACGCGGGCGGTCGGGCCGACCGATTTGCCGCCCGCCGGGGTCGACAGCCAACGGGTGATCCTCGTCGACGACGTGCTCTTCTCCGGACGCACCGTGCGGGCCGCGCTCGACGCGTTGAGCGACCTCGGGCGGCCCAGCTCGGTGCAGCTGGCGGTTCTCGTCGACCGGGGGCATCGGGAGCTGCCGATTCGGGCTGACTACGTCGGCAAGAACATCCCGACCGCGCGTTCCGAGAGCGTTCGGGTCTCCCTCGCCGAAATCGACGGCGACGACGAGGTCAAGCTCCTCGCGGGGGTGGCCCGATGATCACGCTGAAGCACCTGCTGTCCGGGGCGGACCTCGACGCCGAGACGGCCACGGTCATCCTGGACACCGCGGCGGAGATGGCCAGCATCGCCGGGCGCGAGGTGAAGAAGCTTCCCACGCTCCGCGGACGGACCGTGGTCAACCTCTTCTACGAGGACTCCACCCGTACCCGCATCTCCTTCGAAGCGGCGGCGAAGCGGCTGTCCGCGGACGTCATCAACTTCTCCGCGAAAGGCTCCAGCGTCTCCAAGGGCGAGAGCCTCAAGGACACCGCCTTGACCTTGCAGGCGATGGGGGCCGACGCCGTGGTGGTCCGCCACCCCGCCTCCGGGGCCCCGTACCGCCTGGCGACCTGGATCGACGGGTCGGTGATCAACGCGGGGGACGGCACCCACGAGCACCCCACCCAGGCGCTGCTCGACGCGTACACGATCCGATCGCGGTTCGGGCGTGTCGCGGGGCTGCACGTCGCGGTCGTCGGTGATGTTCTTCACAGCCGGGTCGCCCGCTCGAACATCCTGTTGTTGACCACTCTCGGGGCCAAGGTGACGTTGGTTGGCCCTCCGACGTTGATCCCGGTCGACATCGCCACCGCACTCGCCCCCGGCGTCGAGGTCTCCTACGACCTCGACGCGGTGCTGCCGACGGTCGACGTGGTGATGATGCTGCGGGTCCAGCGGGAGCGGATGTTCGGGTCCTACTTCCCCTCCGAGCGCGAGTACGCCCGTCGCTACGGCCTGGACGCGCTGCGGCTGCGCCGACTCCCGGAACACGCGATCGTCATGCACCCTGGGCCGATGAACCGGGGCATGGAGATCTCCGCGGAGGTCGCCGACTCACCCCGGTCGACCGTGGTCGAACAGGTCGCCAACGGTGTCAGCGTCCGCATGGCGGTGCTCTACCTCCTGCTCGGTGGCCGATCGGCGGGAACGGCCTGACAACCCCCGGAAGAGGAGCGAGTGTGACCTCATACCTGATTCGCGGCGCCGCCGTCCTCGGCCGCGAACGGACTGACCTGCTGCTGCGCGACGGTGTCGTCGCCGAGATGGGTCCTCACCTGAGCGCGGCTGGCGCGCACGTCATCGACGCCGACGGCCTGGTGGCGTTGCCGGGCTTGGTCGACCTGCACACCCACCTGCGCGAGCCGGGTCGGGAGGACGCCGAGACGGTGGAGACCGGATCGCGGGCCGCCGCCCTCGGCGGCTACACCGCGGTATGCGCGATGGCCAACACCTCCCCAGTGGCGGATACCGCCGGCGTGGTGGAGCAGGTGTGGCGGCTCGGCCGGGAGGCCGGACTCGTCGACGTGCAGCCGATCGGCGCGGTCACGGTGGGTCTCGCCGGTGAGCGACTGGCCGAGCTGGGCGCCATGGCCAGCTCCGCCGCCGCGGTGCGGATCTTCTCCGACGACGGACACTGCGTCGCCGACCCGCGGCTCATGCGCCGCGCGTTGGAATACGTCAAGGCCTTCGACGGGATCATCGCCCAGCACGCCGAGGAGCCACGGCTGACTGAGGGCGCCCAGATGCACGAGGGGCAGGTCGCCACGCGACTCGGCCTGCCCGGCTGGCCCGCGGTGGCCGAGGAGGCGATCATCGCGCGGGACGTGCTGCTCGCGGAGCACGTGGGCAGTCGCCTGCACATCTGCCACCTCTCGACCGCCGGGAGCGTGGAGATCGTGCGTCGGGCCAAGGCGCGCGGCGTGCGCGTCACCGCCGAAGTCACCCCCCACCACCTGCTCCTCACCGACGAGGTGGTGGCGGGGCGCGCCGAGCTGGTCGGCCCCGGGGTCGATCCCCACTGGCGTCCCGCCGGCAGCTACGACCCTGTCTTCAAGGTCAACCCTCCGCTGCGGACCGCGGCGGACGTGGCCGCGTTGCGCGCCGCACTCGCCGAAGGCGTCATCGACGTGGTCGCCACCGACCACGCCCCCCACGCGGTGGAGGACAAGGAGTGCGAGTGGGCGTACGCTCGGCCGGGCATGCTCGGGCTGGAAACGGCGTTGTCGGTCGTCTTGGCGACCGGGGCGCTGGAGGTCGACGGGCGTCCCGACTGGGACCTCATCGCTGAACGCATGTCGCGCACACCGGCGCGAATCGCTGGGCTCAGCGCACACGGACGTGACCCCACACCGGGTGTTCCCGCCAACCTCACCCTCGTGGACCCCGCGGCACGGCGCACGATCGATCCGGCGGAGCTGGCCAGCCGGAGCCGGAACACGCCGTACGCCGGCATGGTGCTGCCGGGCCGGATCGTCGCGACCTTCCTGCACGGGCAGCCGACGGTCCTCGACGGGAAGGCGGTTCGGTGAGCGCGCCGGTTCGAGGTGCCAACCCGGGGATCGGAGGAGTGAAGTGACGAAACGGCGACCGGCGCTGCTGGTGTTGGAGGACGGGCGCACCTTCCGTGGCGAGGCTTACGGCGCGGTGGGGGAGACGTTCGGCGAAGCGGTTTTCACCACCGCGATGACCGGCTACCAGGAGACGCTGACGGACCCGTCCTACCACCGGCAGGTGGTGATTCACACTGCGCCGCACATCGGCAACACCGGAGTCAACGACGAGGACGACGAGTCCGACCGGATCTGGGTGGCCGGGTACGTGGTGCGTGATCCGACGCGGCTCGCGTCGAACTGGCGGGCCACCGGGGAGTTGGAGGAACGGCTGATCGCCGAGGGGGTCGTCGGCATCAGTGGCATCGACACCCGGGCGTTGACCCGGCACCTGCGGGAGCGGGGCGTGATGCGGGTTGGGGTGTCCAGTGTGGAGGACGACCCGCAGGCGCTGTTGGAGCGCGTGCGCCAGACGCCGCCGATGCTCGGGGCCAACCTCACCGCGGAGGTCACCACCCCCAAGCCGTACGTGGTGCCCGCGGAGGGGACCCACCGCTACACCATCGCGGCGATCGATCTGGGCATCAAGCGGAACGTGGTGCGGCGATTCGCCGTCCGCGGGGTGACCACCCACGTGCTGCCCGCCTCGTCGACGCTCGACGAGGTGCTCGCCACGGGCGCCGACGCGGTGTTCCTGTCCCCCGGCCCGGGCGACCCGGCCGCCGCACGCCAGGTGGTGGCGCTCACCCGGGAAATTTTGCGGCGGCAGATCCCCCTCTTCGGGATCTGCTTCGGCAACCAGATTCTCGGCCGGGCGTTCGGCTTCGACACGTACAAGCTGCGCTACGGCCACCGCGGGCTGAACATCCCGGTGAAGAATCTGGCCAGCGGCCGGGTGGAGATCAGCACACACAACCACGGCTTCGCCGTGCAGGCTCCGATCGGCGAACCGGTGGAGACCGAGTTCGGCACGGTCGAGGTCAGCCACGTGTGCCTCAACGACAACGTGGTCGAAGGGCTTCGGGCCAAGGACGTGCCCGCGTTCTCCGTGCAGTACCACCCGGAGGCGGCGGCCGGCCCGCATGACGCGGATTACCTCTTCGACCGAGTCGCGGATCTGATCGAGGGGGCCTCGGGCCGGCGGCAGGGCGTCGCCCGCGGGCCGCACACGCCGGGAGGACTTCATGCCTAAGCGCACCGACCTCACACACGTCTTGGTGATCGGCTCCGGCCCCATCGTCATCGGCCAAGCCTGCGAATTCGACTACTCCGGCACCCAAGCGTGCCGGGTGCTGCGCGCCGAAGGGCTTCGGGTTTCTCTGATCAACTCCAACCCTGCGACGATCATGACGGACCCGGAGTTCGCCGACGCCACGTACATCGAGCCGATCACTCCGGAGTTCGTCGAGCTCGTCATCGCCAAGGAACGGCCGGACGCGCTCCTGCCCACTCTCGGCGGCCAGACCGCGCTCAACACCGCGGTCGCCCTGTACGACTCCGGTGTGCTCGAGAAGTACGGCGTGGAGCTCATCGGGGCGAACGTCGAGGCGATCCGCCGTGGCGAGGACCGGCAACTGTTCAAGGAGATCGTCACGCAGGCGGGGGCGAAGCTCGGCTTCGACGACCCGTCGAGCCTGGTGCCGCGGTCCCGGGTGTGCCACTCCATGGAGGAAGTCCGCGAGGCGGTCGCCGAACTCGGGCTTCCGGTGGTCATCCGCCCGTCCTTCACCATGGGCGGGCTCGGCTCCGGCATGGCCCACACCCCCGAGGAGCTGGAGCGCATCGCGGGCGCTGGGCTGGCCGAGAGCCCGGTCCACGAGGTGCTCATCGAGGAGAGCGTCCTCGGCTGGAAGGAGTTCGAGCTGGAGCTGATGCGCGACCGCAACGACAACGTGGTGGTCGTCTGCTCCATCGAGAACCTTGACCCGATGGGCGTGCACACCGGCGACAGCATCACGGTGGCGCCGGCGATGACCCTCACGGACCGGGAGTACCAGCGGATGCGCAACCTCGGCATCGCGGTCCTGCGCGAGGTCGGGGTCGAGACCGGGGGCTGCAACATCCAGTTCGCGGTCAACCCGCGCACCGGTCGCATGGTCGTCATCGAGATGAACCCCCGGGTGTCGCGGTCGTCGGCCTTGGCCTCGAAGGCGACCGGCTTCCCCATCGCCAAGATCGCCGCGAAGCTCGCCATCGGGTACACCCTGGACGAGATCCCGAACGACATCACCGGGGAGACGCTGGCGGCCTTCGAGCCCACCCTCGACTACGTGGTGGTCAAGGTCCCGCGGTTCGCCTTCGAGAAGTTCCCGGCCGCTGACCCCGAGCTGACCACCACCATGAAGTCGGTCGGTGAGGCGATGAGCCTCGGGCGCAGCTTCCTCGAAGCGCTGAACAAGGCGATGCGCTCGATGGAGACGAAGGCGGCCGGGTTCTGGACCCAGCCGGACCCGCCCGGGGCGACCCTGGAGTCCACGCTGGAGGCGCTGCGCACCCCGCACGACGGTCGGCTGTACACCCTGGAGCGGGCGCTGCGCCTCGGCGCGACCGTGGAGCAGGTGGCGGAGGCTTCCGGCGGAATCGACCCGTGGTTCATCGACCAGATCGCCTCGCTCGTCGCGCTGCGCGAGGAGATCGTCTCAGCCCCGGTCCTCAGCGAGGAGCTGCTGCGCCGGGCGAAGCGGGCCGGGTTGTCCGACCGGCAGATCGCCGCGCTGCGCCCGGAGCTCGCCGGTGAGGACGGGGTGCGCGCGCTGCGCCACCGCCTCGGTCTCCATCCCGTCTACAAGACCGTCGACACCTGTGCCGCCGAGTTCCCGGCCCGGACGCCGTACCACTACTCGACGTACGACGAGGAGACCGAGGTCACCGGCTCGGACCGGCCCAAGGTGATGATCTTGGGTGCCGGGCCGAACCGCATCGGGCAGGGCATCGAGTTCGACTACTCGTGCGTGCACGCGGTGATGGCGCTGCGGGAGGCCGGCTACGAGACCATCATGGTCAACTGCAATCCGGAGACGGTCTCCACGGACTACGACACCGCCGACCGCCTCTACTTCGAGCCGCTGACCTTCGAGGACGTCCTGGAGGTGTGGCGCGCGGAGGACACCTCCGGGCGAGCCGCGGGGGGTCCCGGGGTCGTCGGGGTGATCGTCCAGCTCGGCGGGCAGACCCCGCTGGGCCTGGCGCGCCGTCTCGAGGCCGCGGGCGTGCCGATCGTCGGCACGTCCCCGGAATCGATCCACTTGGCGGAGGAACGCGGGGCGTTTGGGGCGCTGCTCGCCCGCGCGGGGCTGCTCGCGCCGGCCCACGGCACGGCCACCTCGTTCGAGGAGGCGAAGAAGATCGCGGACAGCATCGGCTACCCGGTGCTGGTGCGTCCGTCGTACGTGCTCGGCGGCCGGGGCATGGAGATCGTGTACGACGAGCGGACCCTGCGCGACTACATCGAGCGGGCCACGGACATCTCTCCGGACCATCCGGTGTTGGTCGACCGCTTCCTCGAGGACGCGATCGAGATCGACGTCGACGCGCTGTGTGACGCCACGGGGGAGGTCTACCTCGGTGGGGTGATGGAGCACATCGAGGAGGCCGGCATCCACTCCGGGGACTCGGCCTGCGTCCTGCCTCCGATCACCCTCGCCAGCACGCACCTGGCCGAGGTGCGGCGCTACACCGAGGCGATCGCGCGCGGGATCGGGGTGCGCGGGCTGCTCAACGTGCAGTACGCGCTCAAGGACGACGTGCTGTACGTCCTGGAGGCCAACCCGCGGGCGTCGCGAACCGTGCCGTTCGTCTCGAAGGCGACGGGGGTGCCGCTGGCCAAGGCGGCTGCGCGGATCATGATGGGCGCCACCATCGCCGAGCTGCGCGCCGAAGGGATCCTGCCGCCGTCGGGCGACGGCGGGTCGCCCCCCGATGGCGCGCCGATCGCGGTCAAGGAGGCGGTGCTGCCGTTCAAGCGGTTCCGCACCCGCTCGGGCAAGGGCATCGACTCCCTCCTCGGCCCGGAGATGAAGTCGACGGGTGAGGTGATGGGGATCGACACGGACTTCAGCCACGCCTTCGCCAAGTCCCAAGCGGCCGCCTCCGGGGCGCTGCCCACCAGCGGGAAGGTCTTCGTCTCGGTGGCCAACCGCGACAAGCGCGCGATGGTCTTCCCGATCAAGCGGCTCGCCGACCTCGGCTTCAAGATCATCGCAACGGCCGGCACCGGCGAGGTGCTGCGCCGCTACGGGGTCACCTGCGAGCTCATCCGCAAGCACTGGGAGGAGCCGGGCGACGGGCCGAACGCGGTCTCCTTGATCGCGTCAGGGGAGGTCGGCTTGGTCATCAACACGCCGCAGGGATCCGGCCCGGAGGCGCGCTCCGACGGGTACGAGATCCGCGCCGCCGCGGTGACCGCCGACATCCCCTGCGTCACCACGGTGCCCGGCGCCTCGGCGGCGGTGATGGCGATCGAGGCGCTGCTGCGTCGGGACATGACGGTGCGGCCGCTGCAGGAGCTGCACTCGGCGCTGCGCGGGGCCCGATGAGGCCTCCCGAAAACCCGCGGACGTGGCGGGATCGGGGGTGGGGGACCGCGCCTCGGGATCGGCTCGCGCGGGAGTGACCGAGATGATTGACGCGTATGGCCTCGCCCGCGCCGTCCTGTTCCGGATCGGCGGCGGGGACGCGGAGGCGGCGCACGAGTGGACCCTGCGCCGCCTCGCCACGCTCTCCCGGTTTCCGCCGCTGCTCGCGGCGCTGCACGCCCGCTACAGCGTCACCGCGCCGCGTCGGGTATTCGGGATCGATTTCCCGAACCCGGTGGGATTGGCGGCCGGGTTGGACAAGGACGGCGTGGCGCTACGCGCGTGGCCCGCCCTCGGGTTCGGTTTCGTCGAGGTCGGGACGGTCACCGTGCGCCCGCAGCCCGGCAATCCCCGGCCGCGGCTGTTCCGCCTGCCCGCCAGCCAGGCGGTGATCAATCGGATGGGCTTCAACAACGCGGGGGCCGAGGCGCTTGCCGCTCGGCTCGCCGCGCTGGGCCCGCTGAGCCTCCCCGATCGGCACGGCTGGCGAGTCCCCGTGGGGATCTCGCTGGGCAAGAACAAGGCGACGCCCTTGGAGAAGGCGGTGGACGACTACCGCGCCGCCTACGAGACGCTGCGGCCCTACGGCGACTACTTCGTCGTCAACGTCTCCTCGCCCAACACCCCGGGCCTGCGCTCCCTCCAAGACCGGCATCAGCTGGACGCCATCCTCGCCGCGCTCGTCGGGGATAAGCCGGTACTCGTCAAGATCGCGCCGGATCTCACCGAGCCCGCCATCGCCGAGGTGCTCGAGGTGTGTCTGGAGCGCGGCGCGGCCGGGGTGATCGCTACCAACACCACGCTCGCCCGCGACGGGCTGGCCCCAGGGGACGCGCCCCGGGCGGCCGAGGCGGGTGGCCTCTCCGGGCGTCCCTTGACCGCCCGTGCCCGAGAGGTCGTCGCGTTCGTCCACCGGGAGACCGGTGGCGCGCTGCCCGTCATTGGGGTCGGGGGTCTGCTCGACCCCGATGACGCCGACCGGATGTTCGACGCCGGGGCGAGCCTGGTGCAGCTCTACACGGGGTTCATCTACCGCGGGCCGGGGCTGGTGCGGGCGATCGCCCGGCGAGCGGCGGCCCGGGCGGCCGCCTAGCGTCGGTGACCGCGTGCGCGGTCCGATCCGTCCTATCCGATCCGCCTTCTGTGGCCGTTCAGCGGCTCGCTGAGCGGCGAGCGTGGGCGGGTCCGTGGTTCACCCTTGCCGGCGGCGTTGCGGGCCGCAGCGGGCGGCACGCGGCGCGCGGGTGGGGTCGAGGCGCCACGATCGCCCCGGGCGCGGCGCGATCGTGGCGGCCTCAGCGCGACTGTGAGGAACAGGGGGATGAGGCGATGGAGAGTTTCGGGGCGCGGCTGCGCCGCGCGGTGACGGAGCGGGGCCCGCTGTGTGTCGGGATCGACCCCCACCCGTCCCTGTTGGCCCGCTGGGGGCTCACCGACGACGTCGACGGGCTAGCCCGGTTTGCGGAGACGGTCGTCGAGGCCGTCGCCGACCGGGTTGCGGTGGTCAAGCCGCAATCTGCGTTTTTCGAACGTTTCGGGTCTAAGGGGATCGCCGTCCTCGAGTCAACTATCCGACAGTTGCGGGAGGCGGGGGCCCTCGTGCTCCTCGACGTGAAGCGGGGCGACATCGGCTCCACAGTCGCCGCCTACGCCGCCGCGTACCTGGATCCGGCCAGTCCGCTGGGCGTCGACGCGATTACTGTCAGCCCCTATCTCGGGGTCGGCGCGCTCGCCCCGGTCTTCGAGATGGCGGCTGCGCATGGTGGGGGCGTCTTCGTCCTCGCGCTCACGTCCAACCCCGAGGGGCGCGTGGTGCAGCACGCCACAGCCATCGATGGGCGTACCGTTGCCCAGACGGTGATCGACGAGGTTGCGCAGCTCAACGCGGGTGCGCAGCCGATGGGCAGCGTCGGCTTGGTGGTTGGCGCCACGATCGGGGAGACCGGTCACGATCTTTCGAAGGTCAATGGTCCGCTGCTCGCGCCCGGGCTGGGCGCGCAGGGCGCGACCCTCGCCGATCTCCCCGCCGTCTTCGGCGCGGCGTTACCCGCCGTACTCCCCAGCTACTCCCGAGAGGTGCTGCAGGCCGGCCCCGCTCCGGCGGCGCTCCGCGCCTCGGTTGAGCGTTTGGTAGACGAATGTCGAGCCGCCCTCGGTGGTTCGGCTAAGTGACAGGCGGCTACGCTCTGCGTGATCATGGCGCGCCCACGTTGCCGAAAACGTCATCGGCGGCTAGTTTTCCCCGCGCCGGGAACCACATGTCCCTTTGGTTCACGGCCACACGAGGTTTCACGTTTGCGACGGTGCGCCCCGCCCGTCGCGTTAGGGACCTGAGGAGAACTGGTGCCGCTCCCGTCACTAACCCCCGAACAGCGTGCGGCCGCGTTGGAGAAGGCCGCGGAGATTCGCAAGGCCCGTGCGGAGCTGAAGTATCAGCTCAAGCAGGGCAAGACGACACTCGCTGACGTGCTGAAGCGCGCAGAGACCGACGATGTTGTCGGCAAGCTCAAGGTCTCGGCCGTCCTGCAGTCCATGCCGGGTATCGGCAAGGTGCGGGCGTCCCAGATCATGGAGAAGCTGAAGATCGCTGACAGTCGGCGCTTGCGCGGACTGGGCGAACAGCAGCGCAAGGCACTGCTCGGCGAGTTCTCTGCGAATTGAGTCGCGGAACCGTGTAGAAATGGGCAGTGACCATGGTTGACGACGCGCGCCCGGCAGCTCGACTCACGGTCCTGTCCGGCCCGTCCGGGGTCGGCAAGGACAGCGTGATCGAGCTGATCCGGGCGCGCTCGCCGTGGGTGTGGTTGTCCGTCTCGGTGACCACGCGCAAGATGCGCGACTACGAGGTCGACGGGGTGCACTACCACTTCGTCGACCGGCCCGAGTTCGAGCGGATGATCGCCCAGGGCGAGCTGCTGGAATGGGCCGAGTTCGCTGGCAATCTCTACGGCACACCGCGGGCCCCGGTCGAGGCGCGGCTGCGCGCGGGCCAGCCGGTGCTCCTCAAGATTGACCTGCAGGGCGCCCGGCAGGTCCGGGCGGCGATGCCTGACGCGCAACTAATCTTCCTCGCGCCGCCGAGCGTCGAGGAGCTCAAGCGGCGACTCATCGGCCGGGGGACCGAGGATGAGGAGACGATCCGCCGTCGCCTCGCTCACGCCGATGAGGAACTCGCCGCCGAGAGTGAGTTCGACGTCACGGTGGTCAACGACGACGTCGAGCGCGCCGCCGAGGAAGTGTTACGCTTGCTCGGTTCACCGTGTTTGACACCAGCACAACCGCGAAGCTCCACCTGACCGGTCTGGCGCGTGTCAGCCGGTTGACGGGTCAATCCGGTGACGAGCCGGGGGCCCGCGTGGAGTGCGGTGCTGATGAGGACCGACGACGATAGAGGGTGCACGCCCGTGGGAACCGTCCCGAAGCCGGAAGGTATTACCAACCCGCCGATCGACGAGCTGCTGGAGAAGACCAGCTCGAAGTACGCGCTCGTGATCTTCGCCGCGAAGCGTGCCCGGCAGATCAACGCCTACTACAGCCAGCTCGGTGAGGGTCTGCTGGAGTACGTCGGCCCGCTGGTGGAGACCACGCCGCAGGAGAAGCCCCTCTCGATCGCGTTGCGTGAGATCAACGCGGGGTTGCTCTCCGCTGAGCCGGTCACGCAGAACTGAGCGCGCGGGCGTACCACCTGATGGCTCCCCGCGTCGTCCTCGGCGTGGCCGGTGGGATCGCCGCGTACAAGGCCTGCGAGCTGCTGCGCCTGTTCACTGAGTCCGGCCACCGCGTCCGGGTCGTGCCGACAGCCTCCGCGCTGCGTTTCGTCGGGGCGCCCACGTGGGAGGCGCTCTCCGGCGAACCAGTCGCGAGCGACGTCTGGACCGACGCGCATGAGGTGCCCCATGTGCGGCTGGGGAAAGAGGCCGACCTCGTGGTCGTGGCTCCCGCCACCGCGGACTTGCTCGCCAAGGCCGCCCACGGCATCGCGGACGACCTGCTGACCAATACGTTGCTCACCGCCCGCTGTCCGATCGTGCTCGCGCCCGCGATGCACACGGAGATGTGGGAGCACCCCGCCACGGTGGAGAACGTCGCGACGTTGCGCCGGCGAGGGGTGCTCGTCATCGAACCGGCGGTCGGGCGGCTCACCGGCGCCGACACCGGCAAGGGCCGGCTTCCGGAACCCGCTGAGATCTTCGCGTACGCCCGCCGCGCGCTCGCGCGCGGCAGTACCGCCCAGGACTTGGCGGGGCGGCGTGTGGTGGTGACCGCGGGAGGGACCCGCGAACCACTGGACCCGGTCCGGTTCCTCGGCAACCGGTCGTCCGGCAAGCAGGGGTACGCCTTCGCCTTCACCGCCGCCGCGCGGGGGGCCGAGGTCACCCTGATCTCCGCCAACGTCACCCTGCCGGATCCGACCGGTGTCACCGTGATCCGGGTCGGTACCACGGAGGAGCTGCGGGCGGCGACGTTGTCCGCGGCGGAGGACGCCGACGTGGTGGTGATGGCGGCGGCGCCGGCGGACTTCCGGCCAGCCGTGTACCACGAATCCAAGATCAAGAAGTCTGACGACGGCACGGCCCCGGTGATCGAGCTGACCACCAATCCCGACATCGCGGCCGAACTCGGGGCCCGCAAGCGCGCTGGCCAGGTGCTCGTCGCCTTCGCGGCGGAGACCGGCGACGCGCTGGAGAACGCCCGCCACAAACTTGTTCGCAAACGGGCTGATCTTATTGTGGTGAACGAGGTCGGGACCGATAAGGTCTTCGGTGCGGACACCAACGCCGCCACCGTGCTCGGCGCGGATGGCTCGGTGGAGGTGTTGCCGGAGCAGCCCAAGGAAGACCTCGCCGACGCGGTCTGGGACTTGGTCCTCCGGCGGCTTGAACCCGCTTCCCCGACCCGTTAGACCATGCCCGTTCGGCCGTCAGCGCTTTGTCAGCGCTGACTACACTGCCGCGGGAACGACTTGTTGACTTTGAGGAGCACCGTGGCACGCCGCCTTTTCACATCCGAGTCGGTCACGGAGGGGCATCCCGACAAGATCGCTGATCAGATCAGCGACGGGATCCTCGACGCGTTGCTGGAGCAGGACCCAGCAAGTCGGGTCGCGGTTGAGACTCTGATCACGACCGGCCAAGTGCACGTGGCTGGTGAGGTGACCACGTCGGCGTACGCCGATATCCCCACGATCGTTCGGAAGACGATCGTGGAGATCGGATACGACTCGTCGAAGAAGGGCTTCGACGGTGAGTCGTGCGGCGTGTGTGTGTCGATCGGGAATCAGTCGGCCGACATCGCCCAAGGCGTCGACCAGGCGTACGAGGTGCGGATGGGCTTGGGCCGGGATGAGCTCGACGCCCAGGGCGCCGGCGACCAGGGCATGATGTTCGGATTCGCGTGCACGGAGACGCCGGAGCTGATGCCGCTCCCGATCGCGTTGGCGCACCGGCTGGCGCGACGGCTGGCGACCGTGCGCAAGGAGGGCATCATCCCGTACCTGCGCCCCGACGGCAAGACGCAGGTGACGATCGAGTACGACGGGTTCCGGCCGGTGCGCCTGGACACGGTCGTGGTCTCCACGCAGCACGCCGCGGACATCTCGCTGGAGTCCTTGCTGACCCCGGACGTGCGCGAGCACGTCATCGAGCCCGAGCTCGAAGGGCTCGGCTTGGAGACCGAGGGCTACCGGCTGTTGGTCAACCCGACCGGGCGGTTCGAGATCGGTGGCCCGATGGGGGACGCCGGGCTGACCGGGCGGAAGATCATCGTCGACACCTACGGCGGCTACGCTCGGCACGGCGGTGGCGCCTTCTCCGGCAAGGACCCGTCTAAGGTGGACCGCTCGGCGGCGTACGCGATGCGCTGGGTCGCCAAGAACGTCGTCGCCGCGGGTCTCGCCGAACGGTGTGAGGTGCAGGTGGCCTACGCGATCGGCAAGGCGCACCCGGTGAGCCTGTTCGTGGAGACCTTCGGCACCGAGACCGTGCCGGTGGAGCGCATCGAGAAGGCCATCAAGGAGGTCTTCGACCTGCGCCCCGCGGCGATCATCCGCGACCTGAAGCTGCTGCGCCCGATCTACAAGCAGACCGCCGCCTACGGGCACTTCGGTCGGGAGCTGCCCGACTTCACCTGGGAGAACACGGATCGGGCGGCTGACCTCAAGTCTGCCGCCGGGGTGTAGCGGCGTTCGGTGCCCGGCTTCGGTCGCCTGTGATCGGTGAGAGGCACGTCACGTCGGGCTCACCGGCGAGGACGCGCGGCGCGGGCACGATAACGCGGTGACCTCCACGCGTGGGCGCGCGGACCGGCGGCCGGCACCGCGGCTACCGGTCGCGCGAGTCTGCGTCGATGTGCCCCTGGCGCACCTCGACCGGCTGTTCGACTACCTCGTACCCGCTGAGTGGGATGACGGGGCCCAGCCCGGGACGCGGGTGCGGGTGCGGTTCAGCGGGCAGCTCGTCGACGGATGGCTTCTGGAGCGCGTCGAGACCTCGGAGCACGTCGGCTCCCTGCGGTACCTCGAGCGCCTGGTCTCACCCGAGCCGGTGCTGACCCCCGAGATCGCCCGGCTGGCCCGGGCGGTGGCCGACCGATACGCCGGCACCCTCGCCGACGTGCTGCGGCTGGCGGTGCCGCCCCGGCACGCCCGTGTCGAACAGGAGGCGGCACCACCGGCCACCTCCACCGGAACACCGGCCGGGCTTCCCCCGCTGGAGGCGCTGGTCCGCGGGTGGCGGCACTACCCCGCCGGGCCCGCGTTCCTGCGCGGGCTCGCCGCCGGACGGCCGCTGCGGGCTGTCTGGTCCGCGGTGCCCGGGGAGGATTGGCCGGCACGGTTCGCCGAGGCCGCCGCCGCCACGCTCGCCAGCGGTCGCGGCGTCGTCGCCGTGGTCGCCGACGCCCGAGACCTCCAGCGACTCGATACCGCGCTGACCGCGATCCTGGGGCCCGGACGGCACGTGGCGCTCTCCGCCGCGCTCGGCCCCGAGCGGCGCTACCGCGCGTTCCTCGCGGCCAGCCGCGGCCAGGTCTCGGTCGTGATCGGGACCCGCGCCGCGATGCTCGCGCCCGTGCCCCGACTAGGGTTGGTCGCGATTTGGGACGACGGGGATGACCTCCACGCGGAACCCCGGGCGCCGTATCCGCACGCGCGGGACGTCCTGCTCGTGCGGGCGCAACTCGCCGGAGCGGGCGCGCTGGTGGCGGGGTACGCCCGCACCGCCGAGGCGCAGCTATTGATCGAGACCGGGTGGGCGCGGGAGATCGTGGCGGCCCGGGCGACGGTACGGGAGCGCGCCCCGCGGGTGACCCCGACCGGCGACGACCCCGAGTTGGCGCGGGACCCGGCGGCGGCGACGGCGCGCCTGCCCAGCGTGGCGTGGCGCGCGGCGCGAGCCGCCTTGGCGGCGGACGCGCCGGTGCTGGTGCAGGTTCCCCGGCGCGGCTACGTGCCCGCCGTGTCCTGTGTGGAGTGCCGCACGCCGGCGCGGTGTCCCAGCTGTTCCGGCCCGTTGGCGTTGTCGTCCGCGCGGGCCGCCCCCGCGTGTCGGTGGTGCGCCCGCATCGTCGCCGACTACGCCTGCGCGCGGTGTGGCAGTCGGCGGCTGCGGGCCGCGGTCATCGGCGCGCGTCGCACCGCTGAGGAGCTGGGACGGGCGTTTCCCGGCGTGCCGGTGCGGACCTCCGGGCGAGACGAAGTGCTCACCACCGTGCCGAATCGCGCCGCGCTCATCGTCGCGACGCCC
Organism: Micromonospora sp.; assembly: GCA_036563645.1. Taxonomy (GTDB): domain Bacteria; phylum Actinomycetota; class Actinomycetes; order Mycobacteriales; family Micromonosporaceae; genus DATCMA01. The sequence continues at coordinate 28,386 of DATCMA010000058.1, read as the reverse complement.
GGGGCGGAGCCGATCGCCGAGGGTGGGTACGGCGCGGTGGTGCTTGTGGACACGTGGGCGCTGTTGACCCGCGCGGATCTGCGCGCCGGTGAGGAAGCCCTCCGGCGCTGGCTGGCCGCGGCGGCCCTGGCCCGGCCGGCTCGTCACGGCGGCGAGGTCGTCGTCGTGGCCGATGGTGGCCTGGCGCCGGTACAGGCGTTGGTGCGCTGGGATCCGGGCTGGTTCGCGGCCCGGGAACTGGCCGAGCGGCGGGAGCTGCGGTTCCCGCCCGCGGTACGCATGGCGAGCGTGACCGGTACTCCGAGCGCGGTCGCCGAGCTCGTGGCGGCGGCCCGGCTGCCGAGTGGGGCCGAGGTGCTCGGCCCGGTGCCCACCGGTCCGGAGGAGGAACGGATGCTCATCCGGGTGCCCCGCGGCGAGGCCGCCGCATTGGCCCGCGCCCTGCGCGAGGCGGTGGCGACCCGCACGGTGCGCAAGGCCGCGGAGCCGGTACGGGTGCAGGTCGACCCGCTCGACCTCTTCTAGCGTGGTCGTCCCCCGCACCGATGGCATGGGCTCTCCTGGGCGGCGTTCCCCCGCGCACTCCGTAGACTGGTGCCGCAGTTACCGCTTTCTCACGCTTCCGAAAAGGAGCCACCTCGAGTGACCGTCCTGCCCATTCGACTCTTCGGCGACCCAGTGCTGCGCACGCCCGCTGAGCCGGTGGTCGATTTCGACGCTGAGTTGCGCAAGCTCGTCGCTGATCTCATGGACACCATGCGGGAGCAGGGCGGAGTTGGTCTGGCCGCCCCGCAGATCGGCGTGGGGCTGCGCGTCTTCACCTTCGACGTGGACGGGGTCAGCGGGCACCTCGTCAACCCCGAGCTCGAGTTCCCCGACGAGGAGGAGCAAGACGGTCCGGAGGGCTGCCTGTCCCTCCCCGGGCTGTACTTCGACACCAAGCGGCGGCTCAATGTCATCGCGCGCGGCTTCAACGAGTACGGGGACCCGGTGCAGCTCGTGGGCACCGGGCTGATGGCCCGATGCGTCCAGCACGAGACTGACCACCTCAATGGGGTGCTCTTCATCGACCGACTGGACCCCCAGCGGCGCAAGGAGGCGATGAAGGCGATCCGCGAGGCCGACTGGTACAACCCGGACGCACCCCCGGTCGTCAAGGTCAGTCCGCACGCCGGTGGTAGTCCGTTCGGTCTCGGTAGGTGACACGAGGATGCGTCTCGTCTTCGCCGGTACCCCGACTGTCGCGATCCCCGCGCTGGACGCCATCGCGGCGTCCCGGCACGAGTTGGTGGCGGTCGTCACCCGCCCGGACGCGCCCGCGGGACGTGGGCGACGGCTCGTCCGCTCGCCCGTGGGCGCCTGGGCGGATGAGCGGGGCATCGAGGTCCTGACCCCCGAGCGGCCGCGGGATCCCGAGTTTCTGGATCGGCTCCGCGCGATCGCCCCGGACTGTGTCCCGGTGGTCGCCTATGGGGCGCTGATCCCTCCCGCCGCCCTGGAGATTCCCCGGCACGGGTGGGTCAACCTCCACTTCTCCCTGCTGCCCGCCTGGCGCGGGGCGGCGCCGGTGCAGCACGCCGTGCTGCACGGCGACACCGTGACCGGGGCGAGCGTCTTCCAGCTCGACGCCGGACTGGACACCGGGCCGGTCTTCGGCACGGTGACCGAGGAGATCCGCCCCACCGACACCTCCGGGGATCTCCTGGAGCGGCTCTCGGTGACCGGGGCGAAGCTGCTGGTGACGGTTCTCGACGCGATCGAGACGGGCGAAGCGCGGGCGGTACCGCAGCCGGCCGACGGGGTCTCGCTCGCCCCGAAGATCACTGTCGAGGACGCGCGAATCCGTTGGGGTGATCCCGCCTTCGCCGTCGACCGCCGAATCCGCGCCTGCACTCCCGCTCCCGGCGCGTGGACGACCTTCCGTGACGAGCGGCTCAAGCTCGGGCCCGTGCGGCTGGTGTCGGACGGGCCGCGGCTGGGGCCGGGGGAGCTGCGCGTGGAGCGCAATCGGGTGCTCGTCGGGACGGCGACGGATCCGGTGGAGCTCGGGACGGTGCAGGCCGCGGGGAAGAAGGCGATGCCGGCACCGGACTGGGCGCGTGGCGTGCGAGTTGGCGCGGGGGAGCGCTTCGGGTGAGTGACAGCCCGCCTCAGTCCGCGCGCCGGTCACGCCGTGAGCGGGAGCGCGCCGGATTCGGCGGCCCCCGGGCCGGGCGTACGGCGCGGACGCGATACCGACCGCCCGCCGACCGTCTCCCCCGGGGCCTGGATCGCTCCCGGTGGGCCGCCTACCAGGCGGTGGCGGCGGTGCACCGCGACGACGCGTACGCCAATCTCGTCCTCCCGGCGATCCTGCGGGACTTGCGGCTGCGGGGCCGGGATGCGGCGTTCGCGACCGAGCTGACCTACGGCACGTTGCGCGCGGTCGGCACGCTGGACGCGATTCTGGCCGCGGCGGCACGTCGGCCGGTGGAGCGGATCGACCCGCCCACGCGGGACGCCCTGCGCCTGGGCGCGTACCAACTGTTGCGTACCCGGGTGCCGGCGCACGCGGCGGTCTCGTCGACCGTCGATCTCGTGCGGGTGGTGGCGCCGGCGGCGGTGGGTTTCGCCAACGCGGTCCTGCGCGTCATCGCCTCCCGCGAGTTCGACGCGTGGATGGCTGAGCTCGCCCCCGACGACGAGACGGACCCGATTGAGCGCCTCGCCCTGGTCCACCAGCACCCGGCGTGGATCGTGCGGGCGTACGCCGAAGCGCTCGGTGGGGACCTGGCCGAGACGACCCAGCTCTTGATCGCCAACAACGAGCGCCCGGCGGTGCACCTCTGCGTGCGGCCTGGGCGCGCGGAGACCGCGCAGGTGGCCGCGGAGGTCGGCGGAGTTCCGGGGCGCTTCTCTCCGTACGCGGTGTACCTCTCTGGAGGCGACCCCGGGGAGCTCGCCGCGGTGCGTGACGGCCGCGCCCATGTCCAGGACGAGGGGTCCCAGCTCGTGGCGGCGGCGTTGGTGGCGGCGCCCGTGGAGGGGACGGATCGCCGGTGGCTGGACTTGTGCGCCGGGCCGGGGGGCAAGGCGAGCCTGCTCGGCGCGCTCGCGGCCATGCGGGGCGCGGAGGTGACCGCCATCGAGGTGGCGGAGCATCGGGCCCGTCTCGTCACTGAGGCGACGGCAGGGCTGCCGGTCACCGTGTTGTGCGCCGATGGGCGCGCGGTCGGCCGGTATCCGTCGCTGCCCGAAGCCGGTTTCGATCGTGTCCTGGTCGACGCGCCGTGCACCGGACTCGGCTCGCTGCGCCGCCGTCCTGAGGCGCGCTGGCGGCGGCGGCCGTCGGATCTCCCTCCGTTGACCCGGTTGCAGCGGGAGCTCCTCGTGGCGGCGCTGCGGGCGGTTCGACCCGGCGGGGTCGTGGCCTACGTCACGTGCTCGCCGCACACGGTGGAGACTCACGTAACCGTGGTCGAGGCGACGCGCCGGTTTGGACAGCAGGTCGACTTCGTCGACGCGCGCCCGCTCCTGCCGGCGGAGATGCCGGGGATCGGCGACGGGCCGACGGTGCAGCTCTGGCCGCACCGGCATGGGACGGACGCGATGTTCCTCGCGGTGCTGCGCCGCGTGCGCTGACCGGCTCGCGTAACGGGGCACAGGGGCCCCGACCCCGGCGCGTCTGGTCCCCAGTGGAGCGTGGACGGCTGGTGACGCAGGCGCCCGCGCGCGGGCGCCCCGGCAGGCCGCGTTCGGGCGACATGTGGCGCTCGTCGCTTATGGGTATGACGAGCCCGATTGGCCCTGCGGCGTGTGTCGTTTTGTCGTGAAGGTTCGTACACTGACGCGGTGACCGCACCAGCGCCGATCCTCGCACCGAGCATTCTCGCCGCCGACTTCTCTCGCCTCGCCGAAGAGGCCCGGGCCGTAGAGGGGGTGGCGGATTGGCTGCACATCGACGTGGCGGATAACCACTTCGTCCCCAACCTCACCATCGGCCTGCCGGTGGTGCAGAGCCTGCTCGCCGCCACGACCTTGCCGTTCGACGTGCACCTGATGATCGAGGATCCGCGGCGGTGGGCTCCCGCCTACGCTGACGCCGGCGCGTACAACGTCACCTTCCACGCCGAGGCCTGTGACGATCCCGTGGCGTTGGCGAAGGACCTGCGGTCAGCGGGGGCGAAAGCCGGGCTCGCCATCGACCGGGACACCCCGATCGAGGCCTACCTCGATATCCTGCCCAGCTTCGACGTGCTCCTGATCATGACGATCAAGGCGGGCTTCGGCGGTCAGCGCTTCATCCCCGAGATGTTGGAGAAGGTCCGCATCGCCCGCCGGCACGTGGCGAGCGGGCACCTCGAACTGCGCATCGAGGTCGACGGCGGGATCTCCCCAGAGACCATCGAGCAGGCTGCTGAAGCGGGAGCCGACGCGTTCGTGGCGGGGACCGCCGTGTATGGCGCGGACGATCCGGCCGAGGCGGTGCGGAAGCTGCGACAGCTTGCCGAACGGGCGCGGCGGGGTGGTAAGGGTGACGCTGGAGCCTGACGAATCGCGACGCGACTTGATTATGGTCGTCGATGACGATCCCGACATCGCGCGCTTCGTCGAGGTCAATCTGCGGCTGCACGGGTTCGACGTGGTCCTCGCCGGAGATGGCGAGGAGGCGTTGGAGCTGGTCCACCAGCGGCGTCCTGACCTGGCCGTGGTCGATGTCATGATGCCGCGGCTCAGTGGCCTCGAGCTCACCCGGCGCCTGCGCGCGGACCCGATGACCGCGGTGCTGCCGATCATCATGCTCACCGCGAAGTCGATGACCGCCGACAAGGTCGCGGGCTTGAGCACCGGCGCCGACGACTACATCGTCAAGCCTTTCGATAGCGCGGAGCTCGTGGCCCGGATATCGACCACCCTGCGCCGCAACCGGGAGTTCCGCGAGGTGTCGCCGCTGACCGGTTTGCCGGGTAACGCGCGAGTCAGTCGGGAGATCGCGGAACGGGTTCGCAAGGGCGCCGACTACGCGGTGGCGTATATCGATATCGACCGCTTCAAGAGTGTCAACGACGTCTATGGGTTCGTCCGTGGGGACGAGTTCATCACCACGCTGGCGCGCTGCCTCCATCGCGCGGTGCTCGCCGTCGGCGATCCCCCGGCGTTCCTCGGCCACATCGGGGGCGACGATTTCGTGGTGGTCTGCACCCCGGAGCAGCTCAAGCCGTTGATGGAGCAGGCCATTCCGGAATTCGAACGCGCATCCGACGAGCTCTACGACCCCGAAGACGCGCGGCGCGGCTACATCGAGGTCAAGGATCGGCGGGGCAAGATCCAGCGGGCCGCGCTGGTCACCCTCTCCGTCGGCGTCGCGTTCTCCACCGGCAACCGCCGTTTCGACGATCCGCGGCAAATCATCGCGGTGGCCAACGAGATGAAGGCGGTCGCGAAGAGCCAACCCGGATCATTCATCGCCACCGATCGTCGGCTCACCTCCCCGCCGCGCTGAGCGCACCACCGTGCGTGTGAGCTACATCGCCCATGTGTCATTCGGGATAGCCGACGTGTCAGACTCACCTAGTACCCACCACGCGCTGGCGGGACTCGGTGAAATTCCGAACCGGCGGTGATCCACGGTGCGAGCCGTGGTCAGCCCGCGACCCGGTCCGTGATCCACGGCCGGTGGACCTGGTGCGACTCCAGGGCCGACGGTTGGAAGCAGGACGGCGATCGCCGACCCGCTTCCAGACAGTCCGGATGGGAGGCAGCGCGCGGGACGGATGAGCTCCTGCACGGCGGGTGCTTCGGCGCCTGCCCGCGGGATGAGGGAGCGGCTTCGGCCGCCCCTGTGTGCCGCTACCGCTCGCCACGCCGTACCGACGGCTTGACATCGACCTCCCGCCGCGCGCCGGACCGGCACGCGAGACGAGGAGGGACATGGCGGGCGTCTCCCCCGACGAAGCGATGAGACGGGCCATCGCGTTGGCCCGTCGTGGGCTGGGGTCGACGAGTCCCAACCCCATCGTCGGGTGTGTGCTGCTCGATGCGAATGGCGAGATCGTCGGCGAGGGCTTCCACGCCTACGCCGGCGGACCGCACGCCGAGATCGTCGCGTTGGCCCAGGCCGGGGAGCGTGCGCGCGGTGGCACCGCGGTGGTCACTCTCGAACCCTGCAACCACACCGGGCGCACCGGCCCGTGCGCGTCCGCGCTCATCCAGGCCGGCATCCGGCGTGTGGTGATCGCTGTCGCGGATCCCAACCCCGTCGCCAGCGGCGGGATCGACACGCTCCGCGCCGCCGGAGTCGAGGTCATCACCGGGGTGTGCGAGGCCGAGGCCACGGAGGCCAACATCGCGTGGCTGACCGCGGTGCGCCGGGGTCGGCCGTACGTCACCTGGAAGTTCGCTGCCACGCTCGACGGGCGCTCGGCCGCCGTGGACGGCTCCAGCATGTGGATCACGTCGGAGGAGGCGCGCATGGACGTGCACGCGCTGCGGGCGACCTCCGACGCGGTGATCGCGGGGGTGGGGACCGTGCTCGCCGACAATCCGCGGCTGACCGCCCGGAACCTCCGTGACGGCACGCTCGCGATCCGCCAGCCGTTGCGGGTCGTCGTCGACAGTTCCGGACGGACTCCCACCGACGCCCGAGTGCGCGATGGGGCCGCGCCCACCTGGGTGGCGACGGTCGCGGAGGTGGGGGCGGGTCCCGACGGTCGAGTCGACTTGGTCGCCTTGTTGGAGCGGCTGTACGAGCGGGGTGTCCGCTCGGCGCTGCTCGAAGGCGGGCCGACTCTCGCTGGGGCGTTCCTCGCCGCCGGACTGGTCGACCGGGTCATCGGCTACGTCGCGCCGAAGCTGCTCGGGGCGGGCGCGCCGGCGCTCGGCGACGCCGGGGTGCGCACGATCGGCGAGGCGATCGAGCTCGACGTCATCGAATGGACGCACGTCGGACCCGACCTGCGGATCACCGCCGTGCCCCGCCAGAGAAAGGGCTGACCGCATGTTTACCGGCATCATCGAGGAACTCGGCGAGGCGGTGCGCCTCGATCGGCACGGCGATTCGGCCGTGTTGACGGTTCGCGGCCCGCGGGTGGCCGCGGACGCTCAGCACGGCGATTCGATCGCGGTCAACGGGGTGTGCCTCACCGTCGTCACGACGAGCGGGGACACCTTCACCGTCGACGTGATGAAGGAGACCCTCGACCGCACCACACTCGGGACCCTCGCGCCGGGCGATCCGGTGAATCTGGAACGCGCCGCTACCCTCGCGACCCGGCTCGGCGGGCACCTGGTGCAGGGGCACGTCGATGGGGTCGGCACGATCCTCGCGCGGGTGGCGACCGACCGCTGGCACGAGGTGCGCATCGGGGTGCCGGCGGAGCTGGCGCGATACGTCGTCCCCAAGGGGTCGATCGCCGTTGACGGGATCTCCCTCACGGTCGTGTCGGTCGCCGATGAGCCGACGCCGGCGTTCACGGTGCACCTGATCCCGACCACGCTCGCGTTGACCACGCTTGGCCGCAAGGAGCCCGGCGCGGCGGTCAACCTCGAGGTCGACGTCATGGCCAAGTACGTGGAGCGCCTGCTCACCGCGGCGCGCCCAGCGGCGGGTGAGCGGTGATGAGCGGGGCGGTGTCGTCACAGGCGCTGGAGAGCGCGGCGCCGCAGGGCCTCGCCCAGACGGATGAGGCACTGGGCGGATGGGCCGCCGACGGGGGGAACGGCATGAACGCATTCGCGACGATCGAGCAGGCGATCGCGGACATCGCCGCGGGGCGACCGGTGATCGTCGTCGACGACGAGGATCGGGAAAACGAGGGTGATCTGATATTCGCTGCCGAACGGGCCACGCCCGAACTGGTCGCGTTCATGGTCCGGTACACCTCCGGGTTCATCTGCGTCCCGATGCCCGAGGACGAGGCGGATCGGCTTGAGTTGCCGCCGATGTACCACGTCAACCAGGATCGGCGGGGCACCGCCTACGCGGTGACGGTCGACGCCCGCGAGGGAGTCACGACGGGGATCTCCGCCGCGGATCGCGCGCGCACCATCCGGCTGCTCGCCGACCCCGCCACCACCGCCGCGGACTTGGCCCGCCCGGGACACGTGGTGCCGTTGCGCGCGAAGGCGGGTGGGGTTCTCCGCCGCCCCGGGCACACTGAGGCGGCGGTGGATCTGGCCCGGCTGGCGGGGCTGCGGCCGATCGGGGTGCTCTGCGAGCTGGTCAACGACGACGGCACCATGATGCGCGGGGCGGACCTGGAGAAGTTTGCCGCCGAGCATGGACTGGTGTTGATCACCATCGCGGATCTCATCGCGTACCGCCGCCACCACGAGAAGCGGGTGGAGCGGGTCGTCGAGACGCGGATCCCGACGGAGCACGGCACGTTCCGCGCGGTCGGCTACCGGACGCTGGACGACGGCACGGAGCACGTCGCCCTGGTGTACGGGGACCTCGGCGACGGAGAGGACGTGCTGGTCCGGGTGCATTCGGAATGCCTGACCGGTGACGTCTTCGGATCGCTGCGCTGCGACTGTGGGCCGCAGCTCGCCGCCGCGCTCGCCCGGGTCGCCGCCGAAGGGCGCGGGGTCGTCCTCTACATGCGGGGGCACGAGGGACGGGGGATCGGGCTGCTGCACAAGCTGCAGGCCTATCAGCTCCAGGACCTCGGCTGGGATACGGTCGACGCGAACCTGGAGCTCGGTCTCCCCGCGGACGCGCGTGACTACGGCACCGGTGCCCAGATCCTCGTCGACTTGGGGATCCGGTCCATGCGCTTGCTCACAAACAACCCTGCCAAGCGCGCCGCCCTGGAGGCCTATGGGCTGCGGGTGGTGGGCCGTGTGCCCCTCCCCGTGCGCGCGCATCCGGAGAACATCCGCTACTTGCGGACCAAGCGGGATCGCATGGGGCATTTGCTGGACCTCAATGAGGCCGACCTGGGCGGGGTCGCGGAAGGGACGGCATAGTGGCCGGTTTCGGGGAGCCGCAGCTGTCGCCGGTCGATGGCCGTGGCCTGACGGTCGGAGTGGTCGCCACGCGCTGGCACGCCGAGCTCGTCGACCACATGCTCGAGCGGGCGGTGGCGGCGGCGAAGGCGTGTGGTGTCGACGACGTCGTGGTGGCTCGGGTCGCCGGCGCGGTCGAGCTGCCGGTGGTCGCTCAGGCGCTGGCCCGACGCTGCGACGCGGTGGTCGCGCTCGGTGTGGTCGTCCGTGGGCAGACCGCGCACTTCGACTACGTGTGCCGGTCGGTCACCGACGGGTTGACGCGGGTGGCGTTGGATGAGGCGACCCCGGTCGCGCACGGGGTGCTCACGGTCAACACGATCGAGCAGGCGCGGGACCGGGCCGGGCTGCCCGGGTCCACTGAGGACAAGGGATGGGCGGCGGCGCTCGCCGCGATCGACGCGGCGGTGGCGCTGCGGGCGATCGCCGGATCGGGGCCGCGGTGAGGCCGCCGGGTGCCAACCCCGACTCGGCGTCCTTCGGTACTGTTGATCTCATGACCAGGGGTACGGGTTGGGGCGGACGGGTCCAGCAGGCGAGCGGACCGAACCCGGCGCGCACCCTTCGGCGGGGTGGCTGCGAGAATCCCGGCTCGTGAAGACGTTCGAGGAGCTGTTCGCCGAGCTGAAGGCGAAGGTCGCCGCCGGCACGCCCGGATCGGGGACGGTTGCCGCGGTCCAGCGCGGCGTCCATCACATTGGCAAGAAGGTCGTCGAAGAGGCGGCCGAGGTTTGGATGGCGGCCGAGTACGAAGGTCCGGAGCGGACCGCGGAGGAGATTGCCCAGCTGCTCTACCACGCGCAGGTGTTGATGCTCGCCACCGGCCTGGAGCTCCGCGACGTCTACCGACATCTCTGACGTGCCCTTCCGCCACCGGTACCGCTAGATCGAAGGAGCACGCTTCATGCTGCGCATTGCCGTCCCCAACAAGGGCACGCTCGCCGCGCCCGCCGCACAGATGCTCGGCGAGGCCGGCTACGCCCAACGCGTCGACGACCGGGAACTGGTCTGCCGCGACGAAGCCAACGAGGTCGAGTTCTTTTACCTGCGTCCCCGTGATATCGCCACCTACGTCGGATCCGGCGATCTCGATCTCGGGATCACGGGTCGGGATCTCCTCATCGACGCCGGCGTGCCCGCTGAGGAGATCATGGACTTGGAGTTCGGCGGAGCGACGTTCCGATTCGCGGCGCCGCCGGAGACGATCCGCACCATCGAGGAGATCGAAGGCAAGCGCATCGCGACCGCCTACCCCGGGGTGGTGCAGCGCTACCTCGCCGAACACGGGCTGACGGCGACCGTCGTCCGACTCGACGGCGCGGTGGAGAACGCGGTGCGCCTCGGGGTGGCCGACGTGGTGGCCGACGTCGTCTCCACCGGAGCCACGCTGCGCCGAGCGGGATTGGCGGTGCTCGGCGAGCCGATCCTGCACTCCTCCGCGGTGTTGATCCGGCGCGTCGGCGCCCCCAGCGGTCCGCAGGTCGAGCAGCTCCTGCGCCGGCTGCAAGGCGTGCTCGTGGCGCGCAAGTACGTCATGCTCGCCTACGACGTGCGTGCGGACCTGCTCGATCGGGCCACCCGGCTCACGCCGGGGATCGAGTCGCCGACGATCTCCCCGCTGCACCGGGAAGGCTGGGTGGCGGTGCAGGCCATGGTGCTGCGCGCGGACATGCACCGGATCATGGATGAGCTCTACGAGCTCGGCGCCCGGGCGATTCTCGTGACCGGTATCCACGCGTGCCGGCTGTGAGGGCCGGGTCGGCGGTGAAAGCTATGTCGCGGATTCCCACCTGGGCAGCGGTGCTGTTGGCGGCCCTCGCCGGTGTGACCTCCGCCGTGCAAAGCGGAATCAACGCGGAGCTGGGCGAGCGGGTCGGCAGTGGGGCGCTCGGCGCCGCCGTCAATCACCTCGGCGGTTGTGTGGTGATCGCGGTCGGGCTCGCCCTCGTCCCGTCGATGCGCCGCGGGCTGCGGGCGCTGCGGCGTGCCGGGCTGCCGTGGTGGGCGTACGTGGGCGGTGTCGGCGGGGCGCTCCTGGTCACCGCGGCGACGTACGTCGTGCCCGTCCTCGGCGTCGCGATCTTCACGATCGCCCAGGTGGCGGGCAACAGCGTTGGGGGCTTGGCGGTGGACCGGGTCGGGCTCGGCCCGGCGGGACGCCTCGCCGTGACCGGCCCCCGGCTGACCGGCGCGCTGTTGGGGATCGCGGCGGTGGCGGTGGCGCAGATCGGTCGCCCGGTCGGCGAGCTGGCGGTGGGGCTGGTGCTGCTCGGGATGGCCGGCGGCTTCGGGGTCGCGATCCAGGCCGCGCTCAACGCGCGCGTCTCGGCGGCGAGCAGTATGGCCGCGGCGACCGCGGTGAACTTCGCCGTCGGCACCCCCTTGGTCCTCATCGCGGCGGCGGCGCTGGGTGGGCTCGACGCGGCGACGGCGGGGCGGTGGCCGAGCCAGTGGTACCTCTACCTCGGTGGCCTCTGCGGAGTCGTGATCGTGACCCTGCTGCTCGTCACGGTCCCGGTGGTGGGCGTGCTGCGCGTCGGGCTGAGCACGGTCGGCGGTCAGCTCGTGGGAGCCATGATCCTCGACGCGCTGCCGGGCGGGCCGGGGGTGCGCGCCGCGCTGGTGGTCGGCGCGGTCATGACGTTCGTCGCGGTGATCGTCTCCGGTCGTCCAGCTCGCGCCCGGGCTGGCCGGCGCGAGCCCGTGCACCGGTGACCATGGGGCTGTCCGCGGCCGTGGCAGACTGGGCGTCGTGAGCGAGCCCCTCGTGTCTGAGCCCGTTGTCCGCCTCCGGCCCCACAAGACGCGGGTGATCTGCTGGATCCTCGCCGTCGTCGTGCTGGTGATCTTCGTGGCGGTCGCTCTGACGCTGAGCGGCAGCACGGGGGCGAGTGGGGGCGAGTTCCGGCGCGGTGATCGGCTGGCGATGGCGGGCATCGGGGTGTTCGCAGCCGCCGGCGTCCTGCTGCTCACCCGGCCCCGGGTCGAGGCGGATGCGCGGGGCGTGCGGGTCCGCAACGTGCTGCGCTCGTACGAGCTGCCCTGGGAGCTGGTGCGGTCGGTGCGCTTCGACCGTCGCGCGGTGTGGGCGAGCTTGGAACTCCACGACGAGGAGCTCGTGCCGATGCTGGCCATCCAGATCGTCGACCGGGAGCGCGCGGTGGAGGGAGTGCGCGCGCTGCGGGCGCTGCTCGCGGCCCACCAGGGATCGACCGCCGCCACATAGCTTCGCTCCGGGCGGCGCCGGCGGCGTCCGGAGCGCGAGCCTCCCCGGTGCTGCCGTTTCCGATTCGCGGATACGGCGCGGAAGCTGCTAACCTGACGGAGTCGACCTACTGTCGCCACTGGTGGCACCACCACGGGCGACAGATGTGAAGCGGAGCGCCTGCTCCCACCCGAGCCGCCGCCGGTGGCCGGGTCCGGTCGCCCGGGTCGGGGTACCGACCTGGGTGCGCGTCCCCGCGTGGGCGCGCGTGACCGGTCGAGCGGGCCCTGGCAACGCCAGGGCTTTCTGCTTTCAGAGATCGACTCCCAAGCCCCGGGGGTCGGCCGGGGTCGGCACCAGCTTTGGAGGTAAACGGACTCGAGGAGGCCCCATCAGCGTCGAACCACGCGTGAACGAACAGATCCGGGCACGTGAGGTCCGACTGGTCGGCCCTGAGGGTGAGCAGGTGGGCATTGTCCCGCTTGAGCGTGCCCTGCAGCTGGCCGCGGACGTCGACCTGGACCTGGTCGAGGTTGCGCCGATGGCGCGCCCGCCGGTGTGCAAACTCATGGACTACGGCAAGTTCAAGTACGAGAGTGCACTCAAGGCGCGCGAGGCCCGGCGGAACCAGCAGCAGACCGTCATTAAGGAGATGAAGCTCCGGCCCAAGATTGATCCGCACGACTATGAGACCAAGAAGGGTCACGTCGCGCGGTTCCTCAAGGCCGGCGACAAGGTCAAGGTAACGATCATGTTCCGCGGCCGCGAGCAGAGCCGCCCGGAGCTGGGCTACCGGCTGCTGCGTCGGCTCGAAGAGGAGATCGCGGACCTGGGCTATGTCGAGGCCGCTCCGAAGCAGGACGGCCGTAACATGATCATGGTGTTGGCCCCGCACAAGTCCGTTAAGGCGTCCGCCGCGGCCGCCAAGGCGGGCTCGTCGCGGGAGCGCGCATCGGGCGCCGGAAAGACGCCGCCGGCTGATAAAGCCGGATCCACCGGCAGCGCCGGCGAGTGATAGGGGAGAGCGTTTCACGATGCCGAAAATGAAGCCCCACACCGGGATGGGGAAGCGGGTCAAGCGGACCGGCAGCGGCAAGTACGTCGCCCAGCCGGCCGGTAAGCGCCACCTGCTGGAGGGGAAGCCGTCGCGGCGGACTCGTCGCCTGTCCGGGGTGGCACAGGTGGCCAAGGCCGAGGTCAAGCGGATCAAGAGGCTGATCGGCCGCTGACGCACGCCACCTGAGGTGAAGGAGTAGAGAAGACATGGCACGCGTCAAGCGCGCTGTCAACGCTCGCAAGAAGCGCCGTACGATACTCAAGGCCGCTAGCGGTTACCGCGGCCAGCGCTCCCGCCTGTACCGCAAGGCGAAGGAGCAGGTGCTGCACTCGCTGCAGTACGCCTACCGCGACCGCCGGGACCGCAAGGGTGACTTCCGGCGGCTGTGGATCACCCGGATCAACGCCGGTGCCCGCGCGCACGGGATGACGTACAACCGGCTGATCCAAGGGCTGAAGCTCGCCGGTGTCGAGGTGGACCGCAAGATTCTCGCGGATCTCGCGGTGAACGACGCGGCGGCGTTCAAGGGCCTGGTCGACGTGGCTCGTGCCGCGGTCGCGGCGCAGGCTACCGGTGGCGACGCCGCTCAGGCCGCCTGATCGGATTAGGGATTTCCCGGGGCGTCTCTCATGTCGGTGCACTCGCGTGAGGGGCGCCCCGATCACGTTCGCGCCGCGGAACCGGTGTGCTTCACCGCCCGGACTCCCCGCGTCGTCCGAGCGCGGCGACTTCACCGCCGCCGCGAGCGGGACGCGACCGGCCGCTTCCTCGCCGAGGGACCGCAGGCGGTTCGGGAGGCGTTGGCCGTACCCGGGGTGGTGCGCGAGCTGTTCGGCACACCGGCGGGGTTGGCGCGGCACGCTGATCTCGTCGCGGCGGCAAGGAGCGCCGGCGTGCCCGTATCGCCGGTGACCGACGACGGGATGGCCGCGCTCGCCGAGACGGTCACGCCGCAGGGCGTGATCGCGGTCTGTGACCAGCGGGATGTCCCCCTGGAGCGGCTACTGCGCCGTCCGCCTCGCCTGGTCGCGGTGCTCGCCGAGGTCCGCGACCCCGGCAACGCCGGTACCGTGCTCCGGACAGCAGACGCCGCGGGCGCGGGTGCGGTGATTTTCGGTGGGGACGCGGTCGACCCCTACAACGGCAAGTGCGTGCGAGCCAGCGCGGGGAGCCTCTTTCACGTCGATATCGTCCGGGCACGCGACGTCGCTGCGGCGATCGCCGGGCTCCGCGCGGCCGGGTTGACGATCTTCGCCGCGACCGGCTACGGCGAGACGGATCTCGACGACCTCGCCGACGCGGGTGGCCTGGCTCGCCCCACGGCGTGGATCTTCGGTTCCGAGGCGCACGGGCTGCCCGCCGAGCTGATGGCCGTCGCCGACGCGCGCGTCCGCGTTCCGCTGTATGGCCGAGCGGAGAGCCTCAACCTCGCGGCCGCGGCCGCGGTGTGTCTGTACGCCTCGGCCAGGGCGTTGCGCGAGAAGAGTCGTGAGACGGGGTGAGCGATGACGGCCCGAGGGGTGTGGCGCGAGCCCGCCGGTCGAGGCGGGCGTCAGGGCTGACACGTCCGCGCCTCCCTCGACCGGCGAGCTGCGGCACAGCCGTGTGTCCGTACACTCTGATGGCCATTGCATGTGCGATGGCTGCTCGTCGTGAGGGAGTGCCCGCTCACCATGACCTACCGCAACGATCCATACGACCCGAAGCAGGTCGCGCTGCTGGATCAGGCCGCCCTGGATGAGGCCGTGGCCGCGGCGAAGGAGGCCTTCGCCAACGCCGCCGATCTCGACGCGCTCCTCTCGGTCCGCCACCTCCACCTCGGCGACCGGGCACCGGTGTCGCGGGCGCGGCGGGAGATCGGCGCGTTGCCGCCGGCGGCGCGAGCCGACGCGGGGCGACGCGTCAACGAGGCACGGCGCGCGATCGAGGAGGCGTTCTCGCAGCGCCGCGCCCAGCTGGAGAAAGAGCAGGCCGAGCGTGTGTTGGCCGAGGAGCGGGTCGACGTCACGCTGCCGTGGGATCGGCGTCCGCGGGGAGCGCGCCATCCGCTCAGCCTGTTGATGGAGCGGATCACTGACTTCTTCGTCGCCATGGGCTACGAGGTCGCCGAAGGCCCGGAGGTCGAGCTGGAGTGGGCGAACTTCGACGCCCTGAACATCGCCCCCGACCACCCGGCGCGCGGCCTGATGGACACCTTCTACCTCGACAAGCCCGGCCTGGTGCTGCGCACCCACACCTCGCCCGTGCAGGCCCGCGTCATGATGACCCGGAAGCCACCGATTTACGTGATCTGTCCGGGCCGGGTCTTCCGTACGGACGAGCTGGACGCGACGCACAGCCCGGTCTTCCACCAAGTCGAAGGGCTGGTGGTGGACAAGGGCATCACGATGGCGCACCTGCGGGGGACGCTGGACCACTTCGCGCGGGCGATGTTCGGGCCGGAGGCGAAGACCCGGTGGCGGCCGCACTACTTCCCCTTCACGGAGCCGTCCGCCGAGTTCGACGTGTGGTTCCCGGCGCACCGGGACGGTCCCCGGTGGGTCGAGTGGGGCGGCTGCGGCATGGTCAACCCTCGCGTGCTGCGCGCGTGCGGCGTCGATCCCGATGTCTACACCGGTTTCGCCTTCGGCATGGGGATCGAGCGGACGCTCATGGTCCGGCACGGCGTCAGCGACATGCGCGACATGGTCGAGGGTGACGTGCGCTTCCCCCAGGCGTTCGGGGTCGAGCTGTAGCGGAACCGAGCTTTGGAAACGGCGGTTTGAGTCATGCGAGTTCCACTGTCCTGGCTGCGCGAGTACGTCGACCTGCCCGCCGACCTCAGCCTTGACCAGCTCGAGTCCGCGCTGGTCCACCTCGGCCTGTCACCCGAAGCGATTGAGGACCTGAGCGCCTCGGTCACGGGCCCGCTGGTGGTCGGCGAGGTCCGCGACATCGAAGAGCTCACCGGGTTCAAAAAGCCGATCCGGTTCTGCCGGGTCGACGTCGGCCAGGCCAACGGCACCGGCGAGTTGCAGGAGATCATCTGCGGCGCGACGAACTTCGGCGTCGGCGACAAGGTCGTGGTGGTGTTGCCGGGCGGCGTGCTTCCGGGCGGGTTCGCCATCAGCGCCCGGAAGGTCTACGGCCGGATGTCCCACGGCATGATCTGCTCCGAGCGCGAGTTGGGCCTCAGCGACGAGCACGGGGGGATCTTGGTGCTGCCGCCCGATGTGGCGGCGAAGCCGGGAGACGACGCCCGGCCGGTCATCGGCCTCAATGACGTCGTGCTCACTTTGGACATCACCCCCGACCGGGGATACCTGATGTCGGTGCGGGGTATCGCCCGGGAGCTCGCGCTGGCCTTCGGAGTGCCGTTCCGGGACCCGGGGGCCGCTCCGGCGCCCGGTGCCACGCCGACACCGGCGTACCCAGTCGAGGTACGCGATCCGGTGGGCTGTGACCGGTTCGCCGCGCGCGTGGTCCGCGGCATCGACCCGGCGGCGCCGACGCCGTCCTGGATGGTGCGGCGGCTCGCCATCGCCGGCATCCGCAGCATCTCGCTCGCCGTCGACATCACCAACTACCTGATGCTCGAGCTCGGCCAGCCGATGCACGCCTTCGATCTCAATCGGCTGCGCGGCCCGTTGGTGGTGCGGCGGGCGACCCCGGGGGAGAAGCTCACCACCCTGGACGGGGTAACCCGGGAGCTCGACGCCGAGGACATGGTGATCTGCGACGACACCGGTCCGATCTCCCTCGCCGCGGTCATGGGTGGGGAGACGAGCGAGGTCATCCCCGGTGTCACCACGGATGTGCTGTTCGAGGCGGCGCACTGGGACCCGGTGATGGTCAGCCGCACCGCGCGCCGGCACCGGCTCTTCAGTGAGGCGGCCAAGCGATGGGAGCGGGGCGTCGACCCGCAGCTGCCGTTGGTCGCCTTGGAGCGCGCGGTCGCCCTGTTGACCGAGTACGGCGGGGGCAAGGCCGGCTCGGAGATCCTCGACATCAACCACGTGCGTCCGCTCGCCGCGGTGCAGTTCGACGCCACCGTGCCGGCACAGCGGATCGGCGTCCCCTATTCCCCCGACCGCGTCGTCGACCTCATCGAACGCATCGGGTGCACGGTGGTCCGCGAGGGCGACCGGTTGACGGTCACCCCGCCGAGCTGGCGACCGGATCTCACCGACCCGGCGGACTTCGTCGAGGAGGTCGCGCGGCTCGACGGGTACGACCGAGTGCCGAGCATCCTGCCGCCGGCCGTGCCGGGGCGCGGGCTCACCGAGGCGCAGCGCCGGCGGCGGTCGGTGGCGCGGGCGCTGGCTGAGAACGGCTTCGTGGAGGTGCTGTCCTACCCGTTCGTCTCGGCTGACTTCGCGGAGCAGCTCGGCTTGCCCGCCGACGATCCGCGCCGGGCCGCGGTGCGGTTGGCGAACCCGCTGTCGGACGCCGAGCCGCTGTTGCGGACCACGCTGCTGCCGCCGCTGCTGGCGACGCTGCGGCGCAACATCGGCCGAGGGCAGCGGGACCTCGCGATATACGAGGTCGGCCTGGTCTTCCTGGCCCGTCCCGAGGCGGGCCCGCCGCCCGCGATGGGGGTGGCCGACCGTCCATCCGACGAGGAGTTCGCCGCGGCGAACGCGAGCCTGCCGCACCAGCCGTGGCACGTCGCCGCGGCACTCGCCGGCGAGGTCGAACCGCGTGGCTGGTGGGGGCCGGGTCGGGCGGCCAGCTGGGCGGATGCGATCGAGGCGGCGCGAATCGCGCTGGACGCCGCGGGTATCCGTGGGGATCGCGTCACGGTCCGCGCCGCCGAGCAGGCGCCCTGGCATCCGGGTCGGTGCGCCGCGATCGTGGTGGATGGCCGGGTGGTGGGGCACGCCGGCGAGCTCCACCCCGCGGTGATCACGGCGTTGGAGCTGCCGCGGCGCACCTGCGCGATGGAGATCAATCTCGACGCGCTGCCGCCGGCGTCCCTCACGTCCGCGCCGCGCATCTCGACCTTCCCGCCCGCGTTGATCGACGTGGCGCTCGTGGTCGACGAGTCGGTGCCCGCGGCGGACGTGCAGCGGGCGCTGGTCGAGGGGGCGGGCGAGCTGCTGGAGTCGATCCGGCTGTTCGACGTCTACGTCTCCGACCAGCTCGGCAAGGGGCGCAAGTCGCTGGCGTTCAAGCTCACCTTCCGCGCGTCGGATCGCACGTTGACCGTCGAGGAGGCGGTGGCCGCGCGGGACGCGGCGGTCGCCGTGGCGGCGCAGCGCTTCGGCGCGGTGCTGCGGGGTGCGTGAGCGCGGCGGGGTGGGCCGGGTGAGGCGTCTCGGCTCACCCCGCGACGCGCTTCTCCGGTGCCCCGACGAAATGACGCCTCACGATGCAATGTCATGCGGTCACGTGTATGAATTTGCACGGTAGCCCGCCGCCTGGTAGGGTCACCGCATAATCATGCGGAGGTAAGTATGGGAATACGGGTCGCCGTAGCGGGCGCGAGTGGGTACGTCGGCGGCGAACTCCTGCGCCTGCTGGCTGGCCACCCCGAGTTCGACCTGGTCGTGGCCACGGCGCACAGCCACGCGGGTCAGCCCGTGACCGCGGTTCACCCGCACCTGGCGGGCCTCGACCTCCAGTTCGCCACCACGGACCCGGCCACCTTGGCCCAGGCGGACCTGGTGTTCTTGGCCCTCCCGCACGGTGAGTCCGCGGCGCTCGCCGCGGACCTGCCCGCTCACGTCAAGGTGGTCGACCTCGGCGCTGATCACCGTCTCGTCGACGCGGCGGCCTGGGAGCGGTACTACGGTGGCACCCACGCCGGCACCTGGACCTATGGACTGCCGGAGCTGCCCGGGCAGCGCGAGAAGATCGCCTCCTCGACCCGGGTGGCCAACACCGGGTGTTACGCGGCCGCGACGATCCTCGCGCTCGCGCCCCTCATCGCCGCGGGCGCCGTTTCTCCGGAGGACGTGGTGGTCGTCGCCGCGTCCGGCACCTCGGGCGCGGGCCGTACCCCCAAGCCCCACCTGCTCGGCAGCGAGGTGATGGGAGACCTGTCGCCGTACAAGGTCGGCAGGCACCAGCACGTACCGGAGATCAAGCAGGCGAGCGGGGCGGTGAGCCTCTCGTTCACGCCGGTCCTCGCGCCGATGCCGCGCGGCATCCTCGCCACGGTGACCGCCGTGCCGATTCCCGGTGGGCCCGATCCGCGCGAGGTTTTGACCGCGGCGTACGCCGCCGCGCCGTTCGTCCACGTCCTGCCCGACGGGCAGTGGCCACACACCGGCGCGACCCTGGGGTCCAACTCGTGCCACCTGCAGGTGGCGACCGACGTCGACTCCGGCCGCGTGATCGTAATCAGCGCGATCGACAACCTGGGTAAAGGGGCGGCAGGGCAGGCCGTGCAGTGCGCCAATCTCATGGCGGGCCTGGACGAGACCACCGGGTTGCCCGCGCACGGGGTGGCGCCGTGACAAGCGCGCAGGATGAGGTCACCAGCGTCGTGAAGTGGGGAGCGACGCGATGAGCGTCACCAGTCCGAAGGGTTTCCGCGCCGCCGGTGTCGCCGCGGGGCTCAAGCCGAGCGGGGCGCGGGATGTCGCCCTGGTCGTCAACGACGGCCCGCAGCTCGCCGCGGCGGGGGTCTTCACGTCCAACCGCGTCAAAGCCGCCCCGGTGCTGTGGAGTCAGCAGGTGCTCCGCGCCGGCCTCGTGCGCGCGGTTGTGATCAACTCAGGGAACGCCAACGCCTGCACCGGACCGGCCGGGTTCCAGGACACCCACACCACCGCCGAGCGCCTCGCGGAGCTGCTCACCGCGGTGAGCGCGGAGCCGGTCGGCGCCGGTGAGATCGCCGTCTGCTCGACCGGGCTCATCGGGGAACGCCTGCCGATGGATCGGCTCCTGGCGGGCGTGGCCGCGGCGGTGAAGGACTTGAGTGCCGACGGCGGCCCGGCCGCCGCTGAGGCGATCATGACTACGGACACGCGCCCGAAGACGACCACCGTCGCGGGGCAGGGCTGGAGTGTCGGTGGCATGGCCAAGGGTGCGGGGATGCTCGCCCCGGGCCTCGCCACCATGCTCTGCGTCCTCACCACCGACGCGGTAGCCGACGCGGCGACGCTCGACGCCGCGCTGCGGGACGCCTGCCGTGTCACCTTCGACCGGGTCGACTCCGACGGGTGTATGTCGACCAACGACACCGTGCTGCTGCTCGCCAGCGGCGCCTCCGGGGTCGCTCCGCGCGCCGCCGACCTCACTGAAGCGGTCACCGCGGCCTGCCACGACCTCGCCCAGCAGCTCGTCGCCGACGCCGAAGGCGCGACCAAGGAGATCGCGATCGAGGTGGTCGGCGCGGCGAGCGAGGACGACGCGGTGCAGGTCGGCCGGGCCGTCGCCCGCAACAACCTCGTCAAGACCGCGTTGTTCGGCAACGACCCCAACTGGGGACGAATCCTCGCCGCCATCGGCACGACCACCGCCGCGTTCGAACCCGACGCGCTCGACG
This sequence comes from Micromonospora sp., assembly GCA_036563645.1. Taxonomy (GTDB): domain Bacteria; phylum Actinomycetota; class Actinomycetes; order Mycobacteriales; family Micromonosporaceae; genus DATCMA01. Next base: position 7,665 of record DATCMA010000058.1, on the reverse strand, counting down.
TCGCGATCAACGGCGTGTGGGTGTGCCGCGCCGGGGCGGCGGCCGAGCCGCGCTCCGCGGTCGACCTCACCGGGCGGCACGTGACCATCCGCATCGACCTGCACGCGGGTCCGGCGACCGCCACGGTGTGGACCAATGACTTGTCCCACGGATACGTCCACGAGAACTCGGCCTATTCGACATGACCGCACCACAGCCACTCAGCCGTGACCTCTCCGTGGCGCAGAGCAAGGCCGCCACGCTGATCGAGGCGTTGCCCTGGCTCGCCCGCTTCCGCGACGCCACCGTCGTCATCAAGTACGGCGGGCACGCGATGGTCGACCCCGAGCTTCAGCGCGCGTTCGCCGCGGACATGGTGTTCCTGCGCTACGTCGGCCTCAAGCCGGTCGTCGTGCACGGCGGCGGTCCGCAGATCACCGCGATGCTCGACCGGCTCGGCATCGCCACCGAATTCCGGGGCGGACTGCGGGTCACCACGCCGGAGGCGATGGACGTGGTGCGCATGGTGCTCGTCGGCAAGGTCGGGCGGGAGCTCGTCGGGCTGATCAACGAGCACGGTCCGTTCGCCGTGGGACTCTCCGGGGAGGACGCCAAGCTGTTCACCGCGGTGCGCCGACCGGCGTACGTCAACGGTGAGCCGGTCGACGTGGGCCAGGTCGGTGACGTGGACGCGGTGAACGTCTCCGCGGTGACCGATCTCATCGACGCGGGGCGCATCCCCGTGATCTCCACGGTGGCGCCGGACGCGGACGGCGTGCTGCACAACCTCAACGCCGACACCGCTGCGGCGGCGTTGGCGGTGGCGCTGCGGGCGCGGAAGCTGGTGATCCTCACCGACGTGCCCGGCTTGTACGCCGACTGGCCGGATACCTCCACCCTTATCTCCCAGATCACCACGGACGAGCTGACCGCGCTGTTGCCCAAATTGGACGCCGGCATGGTGCCGAAGATGGAGGCGTGCCTGCGCGCGGTCTCCGGTGGGGTGCCGGCCGCGCACGTGGTCGATGGCCGGGTCGCGCACTCGACGCTGCTGGAGATCTTCACCTCTGAGGGGTTCGGCACGATGGTGGTCAGCGCGCGGGAAGATCCCGCCACGCGCGCGACCGAGGCAGGCAATGGGGTGAGCGTGTCATGACATCGCTGGTGGAGCGCTGGTCACGAGCGCTGATGAAGAACTACGGCACGCCAGCGTTGGCGCTGGTGCGCGGCGAAGGCGCGGTCGTGACCGACGAGGCGGGGCGCTCCTACATCGACATGTTCGCGGGGATCGCGGTCAACGCCCTCGGTCACGCCCACCCGGCGGTGGTCGAGGCGGTGACGCGGCAGATCTCCACGCTGGGGCACGTCTCCAACTTCTTCGTCACCGAGCCGACCGTGGCCCTGGCTGAACTGCTGCTCACCCTCACCGGCCGTCCCGGTGCGGTCTTCTTCAGCAACTCCGGCACCGAAGCGGTGGAGGCGGCGTTCAAGATCTCCCGCCGCACCGGCCGCACGCACGTGGTGGCGGCGCACGGTGGCTTCCACGGCCGGACGATGGGGGCGCTGGCCCTGACCGGACAGCCGGCGAAGACCGCGCCGTTCCAGCCGTTGCCCGGGGAGGTCACCCACGTCCCGTACGGGGACGTCGACGCGCTGGCCGCCGCGGTCACCGACCGCACCGCGATGGTGATCCTCGAGCCGATTCAGGGAGAGGCGGGCGTGGTCGTCCCGCCGCGGGGGTACCTCGCCGCGGCCCGGGAGATCACTCGCCGACACGGCGCCTTGCTCGCCATCGACGAGGTACAGACCGGTATTGGCCGCACGGGGTACTGGTTCGCCTACCAGGCCGAGGGGATCGCCCCGGATATCGTCACCCTCGCCAAAGGGCTCGGTGGCGGCCTGCCGATCGGGGCCTGCATCGCCTTCTCCGACACGGCTGCGGGCGACGCGGCGTCCCTGTTGGCGCCGGGCAGTCACGGCAGCACCTTCGGCGGCAACCCGGTGTGCTGCGCCGCGGCCCTGGCGGTCCTGCGGACGATCGCCTCCGAAGGGCTGCTCGACCACGTCAAGCGGGTGGGTGAGCAGCTCCGCCGGGGCATCGAGGCGATCGGCCACCCGCTCGTCGCGACGGTACGCGGTGCCGGGCTGCTGCTCGGTGTCGTGTTGACCGCGCCGGCGGCCGCCGCGGTCGCGGACGCCTTGCGCGAGGCGGGTTTCCTCGTCAACCCGGCTCAGCCTGACGTGATCCGGCTCGCCCCGCCGCTGATCATTACCGCTGAGCAGATCGACAAGTTCCTCGCCGCGCTGCCCGGCGCGTTGGATACCGCGGCCGCCCGGACCGGCGCCGCTGCTCCTTCTGCCCACAACGAGACGGATCGCCCGTGATGATTCGCCACTTTCTCCGCGACGACGACTTGAGCCCGCAGGAACAGGCGCGGGTGCTGGACCTCGCTGCCGAGATGAAGGCCAACCGCTTTGGATATCGGCCCCTCGCCGGGCCGCGTTCGGTCGCGGTGATCTTCGACAAGCCGAGTCTCCGTACCCGGGTCTCCTTCGACGTCGGGATCGCCGAACTCGGCGGGAACCCCATCGTCATCGACAGCCAGACCACGCACTTCGGCCGCGGCGAGACCCTCGCGGACGCCGCGCGCGTCCTGTCCCGCTACGTGGCCGCGATCGTCATGCGGACCCACGGGGATGAGCGCCTCGCCGAGGTCGCCCGCAGCGCGACCGTGCCCGTGGTCAACGCCCTGACCGACGGCTTCCACCCCTGCCAGCTCCTCGCCGACCTGTTGACGATTCGGGAGCGGCGGGGCACCCTCGCCGGCCAGGTGTTGACGTACGTCGGTGACGCGGCCAACAACATGGCCCACTCGTACCTGCTCGCCGGAGCCACGGCCGGCATGCACGTCCGGGTCGCCGGCCCGGAGGGCCACGATCCATCACCGGAGGTGGTCGCCCGTGCCACCGAGATCGCCGCGACGACAGGTGGATCGGTGCACGTGCTGCGCGACCCGATGGAGGCGGTGGACGGCGCACACGTGGTCGCCACCGATACGTGGACCTCGATGGGGCAGGAGGGGGACGGCCGCGATCGGTACACCCCGTTCCTGCCGTACCAGGTCAACGCGAAGTTGTTGGCCGCGGCCGCGCCCGACGCGATCGTGCTGCACTGCCTGCCCGCCCATCGAGGGGAGGAGATCACCGACGAGGTGATGGACGGCCCGCAGAGCGCGATCTACGACCAGGCGGAGAACCGCCTGCACGTGCAGAAGGCGTTGCTGAGCTGGCTTGTCACCGGGGGAGAGCGCGACAAGCCGACGGGGACCGACGGGCGGTCACAGTGACCAACACGCCGATGACCCGCGCGGCTCGACACGCGCGCATCGTCGAGTTGATTCGGGAACGGGCGATCCGCTCCCAGACCGAGTTGGCCGAGCTACTGGCCAGCGAAGGCGTGCACGTCACGCAGGCGACGCTCTCCCGGGACTTGGAAGAGCTCGGTGCGGTCAAGGTACGCGGCGGGGACGGGCCGGCGGTGTACATGATTCCCGAGGACGGCAGCCCGCCGCTGCGCCCGGCCGAGCAGGCGCCGGCCCGGCTCGTCCGCCTCTTGCACGAGCTGCTGACGAGCGTGGACGCCAGCGGCAACCTGGCGGTGCTGCGCACCCCGCCTGGGGCCGCGCAGTACCTGGCCAGCGCTCTGGACCGCTCTGGGCTGTCGGAGATCGTGGGCACCATCGCGGGCGACGACACGATCTTCGTCGTCACGCGTGAGGAGGTCGGTGGCGCGGCGCTCGCCGAGAAGCTCGCCAGCTGGGCGGCCCACCACGGGCACCCCGCCCCCGCGTCGTCTGGTATGAGAACCGAAATCCGGGAAGGGAGCACATCGTGACTGAGCGGGTCGTACTGGCGTATTCGGGAGGGCTGGATACCTCGGTCGCCATCCCGTACCTCTCCGAGCGGCTCGGCGCTGAGGTGATCGCGGTCGCCGTGGACGTGGGCCAGGGCGGCGAGGACATGAACGTGATCCGGCAGCGGGCGCTCGACTGCGGCGCGGTCGAAGCCGAAATCGTCGACGCCCGCGAGGAGTTCGCCTCCGACTTCTGCATGCCGGCGCTGCGCGCCAACGCGCTCTACATGGACCGCTACCCGCTGGTCTCCGCGCTCAGCCGGCCGCTCATCGTCAAGCACCTGGTCGCCGCGGCGAAGAAGCACGGCGGCACGATCGTCGCGCACGGCTGCACCGGTAAGGGCAACGACCAGGTCCGCTTCGAGGTCGGCATCGGGGCGCTCGCTCCCGACCTGAAGGTGGTCGCGCCGGCCCGGGACTTCGCCTGGACCCGCGACAAGGCGATCGCGCTGGCGGAGGAGCGCGGACTGCCGATCGAGGCCACGCGGAAGTCGCCGTACTCGATCGACCAGAACCTCTGGGGGCGCGCGGTGGAGGCCGGCTTCCTGGAGGACGTCTGGAACGCTCCGATCGAGGAGCTGTACGCCTACACCGCCAACCCCGCCGAGCCGCGCGAGCCGGACGAGGTCGTCATCACCTTCGAGCGGGGGGTGCCGGTCGCCATTGACGGCAAGGCGGTCACCCCGCTGGAGGCGATCACCGAGATGAACCGGCGGGCGGGCGCCCAGGGCATCGGTCGCCTGGACATGGTCGAGGACCGGCTGGTCGGCATCAAGAGCCGCGAGGTGTACGAGGCGCCTGGCGCGATCGCGCTGATCACGGCGCACCAGGAGCTGGAGAACCTCACCGTCGAGCGGGACGTGGCGCGGTTCAAGAAGACGGTCGATCAGCGGTGGGGCGAGCTGGTCTACGACGGCCTGTGGTTCTCGCCGCTGAAGCGGGCTCTCGACGCGTTCATCGAGGAGACCCAGCGGTACGTCTCCGGTGAGATTCGGATGACCCTGCACGGTGGCCGCGCGGTGGTCACCGGTCGGCGCTCCGAGGCCAGCCTCTACGACTACAACCTCGCCACGTACGACTCGGGCGACACCTTCGACCAGTCCCTGGCGAAGGGCTTCGTGCAGCTGTGGGGCCTGCCGAGCCGGATCGCGGCCGCCCGGGACGCGCGTCTTGGTTCCTAGTCCACCGCGCTGACCTGCTGACCTCACTCATCAGGGAGGGTCCTTCCGGGCGCTGTCCTCGCCTCGCCCGAGGCCGCCGGGGACCGTGGAGGAAGGACCCTTCCGATCAGGAAAAGGATCTCCTTAGGAACAATGGCCGACGTGGACGACACCAGCCCGAGGGACAGCGGCACCACGCCTCAGCGGACCAGTTTGTGGGGAGGACGCTTCTCCGGCGGCCCCGCCGACGCGCTCGCGCGGCTGTCCGTCAGCGTCCAGTTCGACTGGCGCCTCGCCCCCTACGACATCGCCGGCTCGCGGGCGCATGCCCGGGTCCTCGCCCGGGCGGGTCTGCTCAGCCCTGACGAGCTCGGTCGGATGCTCGCCGCGCTGGATGACCTGGAGGCGGCCTGCGCCTCCGGCGACTTCCGGCCCACGGTGGACGACGAAGATGTGCACACGGCGCTGGAGCGTGGGCTGCTGGAGCGGCTGGGGGCGCTCGGCGGCAAGTTGCGGGCCGGTCGCTCCCGCAACGACCAGGTCGCGACGGATCTCCGGCTCTACCTGCGTGATCACGCCCGCGGGCTGGCGGCGCAGCTCATCGACCTCGCGGAAGCCGTGGTGGCGCAGGCCGAACGGCACATCGACACCCCCGCACCGGGGATGACGCACCTGCAGCACGCCCAGCCGGTCACCTTCGGCCACTGGCTGCTGGCCCACGTCCATCCCCTCCTGCGGGACTTGGAACGCCTGCGGGATTGGGATTCCCGGGCGGCGATCTGCCCGCTGGGCTCTGGCGCGCTGGCCGGCTCCTCGCTCCCCCTCGATCCGGTCCAGGTCGCTCAGGAGCTCGGCTTCACCGCCCCGGCGGCGAACTCGATGGACGCGGTCGCGGATCGGGACTTCGTCGCGGAATTCCTCTTCGTCACCGCCATGATTGGCGTCCATCTCTCCCGTCTCGGCGAGGAGATCGTGCTGTGGACCTCGCAGGAGTTCGGTTGGGTGGAGTTGGACGACGCGTTCGCCACCGGGTCGTCGATCATGCCGCAGAAGAAGAACGCCGACATCGCGGAGCTCACGCGCGGCAAGTCCGGGCGACTCGTAGGTGACCTGGTCGCGGTGCTCACCATGCTCAAAGGGCTGCCGCTGACCTACAACCGGGACATGCAGGAGGACAAGGAGCCGGTCTTCGACGCGGTGGACACCCTGCACCTCCTGCTGCCCGCGCTCACCGGAATGATCTCGACGATGACGATCCGCGCCGATCGGCTTGCCGCCGCCGCGCCGGTCGGGTTCACCCTCGCCACGGAGGTCGCCGACTGGCTCGTCCGCAAGGGCGTGCCGTTCCGGGAGGCGCACGAGATCACCGGTCGGCTCGTGGCGTACTGCGAAGCGCGCGGCTGCGCGCTGGACGAGGTGTCCGACGAGGAGCTGCGGCGCATCAGCGCGCACCTCGACGCGGGGGTGCGCGAGGTCTTGTCGGTGCGCACCGCGCTGGCCGCCCGCACCACGCCGGGCTCGACCGGGCCGGGGCCTGTGGCGGATCAGCTCGCCGCGGTCACCGACACGTTGGCGAGTTGGCGGGAGTGGGCGAACCAGCAGGTTGTTCCCCGCTAGTCACCGGTCCGCCGCGGTGATCGGACGGTTTCCGCGGCGGGCCGACTCGGTCACCGTCTGAGCGCGATGGACCTGGGGGAGTTGCTTGCGGGGCCGGTCGTACCGGCGGCGCGCGGCCTGCTGGGCTGTCGGATCTCCGCTAACGGGGTCACTATTCGGATCACCGAGGTCGAGGCGTACGGGGGCGGTGGGGATCCCGCGTCGCACGCCTACCGGGGACGCACGACCCGGAACGCGGTCATGTTCGGCCCTGCGGGGTATGCGTACGTCTACTTCACCTACGGGATGCACTGGTGCATGAACGTGGTGACCGGCCCCGAAGGGGAGGCGGCTGCCGTCCTGCTGCGGGCGGGTGAGGTGATCGACGGGCTCGCCACGGCCCGGGCGCGCCGTCCGGCGGCCCGTCGCGATGTCGACCTCGCACGCGGCCCCGGGCGGCTGTGCGCGGCGTTGGGGCTCAACGGATCCGCCGACGGTCTCTACCTCCTCGGCGATGGCCCGGTCCGGCTCGCGCCCCGCGTTGAGCCGGTGCCTCCGGAGAGGATCACGTCGGGGCCACGGGTAGGAGTCACCGGCGCGCGTGACCGGCCCTGGCGGTTCTGGATCGTCGACGAGCCGACGGTCAGCCCGTACCGGCGCCACGTGCCGCGCCCCCGCCCGCGGATCGCACCCTAACCGGCACCACACCGCACTGCTCGGATCGGCTCCCGAGGAGGCACTCGGAGGCGCCTCCGGAGCTGCCCGCAGGCGGCGTCTCCTCGTCCCCGGTACGGCGGCCCTCAACCGTCGCATGTGGACATGTGTCGACAGTGGTCGGTGTCACGCCCTCCGGATTGGCGTTGGCCGGCCGGACGGGGTATGGTTTGTCGGCGGTGGGTTTGGTGCCTGCTGTTCACCGCCTTTCTCTGCACCGTTTGTGGTGTGGGGTTGGTGTGGTGTTTGTTTTTTGAGAACTCAACAGGGTGTTTGGTTGGCCAGGTTTTGCCTCGGCTGGCT
>DATCMA010000056.1:0-113051 GCA_036563645.1 Micromonospora sp. | reverse complement strand
GGAGCTCAAGCTGCCGCCCCGGTCGAACGCCACCAAGTACGCCCTGCGCCAAGCCCTGCGCGAGGTCGTCCCGCCGGCCATCGTCAACCGCCCCAAGCTCGGCTTCCCGACCCCGACGCGCGTGTGGCTTCGGGGGGAGATGTACGAGTGGGCGCGGCACATTCTCGCGACGTCGGGCGCGGGCGAGCTGCTCGACCTGTCGTACGCGATGCGCCTGTTGGACGCCCACAAGCGGGGAGAGGGTGACTACTCCCGCAAGGTGTGGACAGTGCTCATCTTCTGCCTCTGGCACGCGATCTTCGTCGAGCGCTCGCTGGACCCCGGGATTCCGCGGAACCAGTCGGCGTTGTTGACCAAGCCTGCGATCGGTTCGATGGTCTCCTGAGGCAGACAGCACGTGGGCCCGGTGCCGAACGGCACCGGGCCCACTGACGCTCACCTATTCGTGGCGCTCCACCGTGGGGCCGCTCAGGCGGCGCTACACGTCAGGCTCGGAGTGGCGCTGTCGCCCGCCCCGACGAGCCCGAAGGTCACGCTGCCGTTCGGCGGGATGGTGGCGTTGTACGGCGCGTTCCTCGCGGTCACGGTGTTGCCGCTCTGGCTGTAGGTGGCGTTCCAGAGGCTGTTGATGGTCTGACCACCCGGCCATGTCCACGACACGGTCCAGCCGTTGATGGCCGAGCTGCCGCGGTTGGTCACGGTCACCTCAGCCTGGAACCCGCCGTTCCACGAGTTGGTCACCTGCAGGGTCGCCGTGCAGTTGCCCGACGTCGGCGGGTTGCTCGGCGGGGTGCTCGGCGGAGTGCTCGGCGGGGTGCTCGGCGGGGTGCTCGGCGGGGTGCTCGGCGGAGTGCTCGGCGGGTTGCTCGGCGGGGTGTTGCTCCCGCCGATGCCGGTCACCTCACCGTTACCACCGTCGAAGACCACGTCGGAGCAGCCGAAGAAGTTCTCCGGGCTGTCCGAACGCACCCAGCGGGAGTAGATGATGTGGCGACCGCTCTTGTTGGCGGGCAGCCGGCCGCTGAAGTAGTAGTGGCCGTCGTTCGTGCCCGGGCCACCACGCTGCGGCGGGTCGGTCACCACGAGGAAGGGCTCCTCCTCCAGGTCGCTCCAGCGGAGCGGCCGGGTCGGGTCCCAGCCGTCCTTGGTGACGTAGAAGTAGAACGTGCCGGGGTGGTGAGCCCAGTTGCTGTACTTGAAGTTGAACATGGCCCCGGCGGTCAGGTGGGTGACCGGCCAGTCAGTGCGGGCCAGGTCGTACCCCGCGAAGCTGGGGTTACCGCCGGAGCAGAGCTGCCCGTCGGGGATGTAGCCGACCGTGCGGCCGGCGGCGTCCGAGCGCAGCACGCTGAACCAGTTGTACAGCGAGTTCGCGCCGCTGATGGCGACGGCTGCCGCGCAGGCCGGGTTCTGGGGGACGATGTTGCCCTGCGGCGTCAGACCGTCCTGCCAGCACAGGTAGGTCCGGCTCCCCGGCGCCATCGGCGCGCCGTGGGCCAGAGCCGGGGTCGGGTTGATGACCGCCAACGTGCCGGCGGTCACCGCAGCGGTAGTGGCGACGACCGCAGCTCGACGTAGAGGTTTCACGGATTTCTCCTAAGAGAGCACGAATGTCAGCGCACCCGTGTCTCGCGCTGACGGCGAGTGGAATGGATCCGGTCGTAGACCGTTGCCCCTCGCATGGCTCCCTACCGGGTCCCGCACCAGCGCGTCAGCCCATCGCGCTGCCCCGGCGTCGATATCCCATCACATGTCCGATGGCAATGCAATAGTCAGGTTTCAATAAAGTCGGCTTCGTGGCGCTTGTGCGCCGGGCGGGCCGACGTCCACGAGGGAGGGATGGCATGCGGTATGCGGTGGTGCTCGGGGAGGCGTTGATCGATCTTCTCGAAGGGGAGTGCGACGGGCAGCTCGTCTTTCGTCAGGCGATTGGCGGCGCGCCGCTGAACGTCGCGGTCGGCGTGGCGCGGCTGGGGGGCGCGGTGGAGTTCGCCGGGGCGCTCGGCGACGACGTCTTCGCCGACCGGATTCGCGCGTTCCTCACCGACGCCGGCGTGGGCACACGGGGAGTGGTCACGGCGGCGGTGCCCACCACGCTCGCGGTGGCGACGTTCACGGGCGCCGAGCCCGAGTTCCGGTTCTACGGCGACCCGCCCTCGTACAGCTTCTTCGGACCCGAGAGTGTGGACCCCGCGCTGTACGCCGAGGCGGCGGTGCTCTACTGCGGCTCGGTGGCGCTGCTCTGCCCATCGGTGCTGCGCGCCGCTCGCGCGGCGTGGGCGGGTACGGCCGGGCTGCGCGTCTTCGACCCGAACGTGCGGCCTCGGCTGCTGCGGGACGCCGCCGCCGGCGAGGAGCTACGCGCCGTGGTGGCGGAATTCGCCGCCGGCGCCGACCTGGTGAAGCTGAGCGCGGCGGACGCGGCGGTGCTCTACGGGGACGCGAGCCCGGAGACGGTGGCCCGCCGCTTGCTGGCGGCCGGGGCGCGCTGCGTGGTCGTCACCCTCGGCCCCGCCGGGGCGCTCGTGGCGGTCGGGGACGACAGCGTCGCCCTCCCGCCGCCAGCGGTCCAGACGGTCGACACCACGGGCGCCGGGGACGCGGTGATGGCCGCGCTCATCGCCGAGCTGCTCGCCGACGGCGTGCCGGATGACCTCACGGGATGGCGCGCGCGTGTCGACTTCGCGATGCGGGTCGCGGGGGTGGTCTGCGAGTCCCCGGGGGGCGCGGTGGCGATGCCGACCCGGGCCGACGTGGCGCGTCGGTTCGGTGTATCCGCCGTGGTCGACGGCGGGCGAGGAGACGTGGACGATCAGGTTCGGCCGCTCAGCGCGTCGTAGCCGCGCCGCACCGCCGTCAGGGACGCGTCGACGCCGAACGGCGCCCGCGCGGCGACGCGCTCCGCCGGTGCCTGGTCGCGATGTCCCTCGCGGATGAGCCACGCCAGCGTGACGAGGTCGGCGTGCTGGGCGCGGACGAACTCCTCGTCGACGATTGCGCCGTGCCCCGGAACCACGGCCGTCTCGGGGCCGAGGAGCCGGAGCACGGCGGCGACCGTCTCGGGCCACTCCAGGGGATAGGAGTCGAGGAAGGACGGCGGAGCGCCCTCCTCCACCAGGTCGCCGGCGATGACGACGTCGGCGTCCGGAACGTGGACCACGAGATCCCCAGCGGTGTGTCCCCGCCCGAGGTGTCTCAGCTCCACCCGTCGGCCACCAACGTCCACTGTGGCCGCACTTTGGACAGTCTCCGTTGGCGGCCGAAGCGGCACTTCCCGGAGCGCCTCGGCTAACGCCGGATCGATGGTCAGCGCCTCCTCGTACGCGCGCTGTCGGACAACCTCTGGCTGTTCGCGCAACAGCCGCGCGGTCTCCTCATGCGCGATGATCGGCGTGGTGGGTTCCGCGGCGGCCTGGTTGCCGAAGCAGTGGTCGAAGTGGTGATGCGTATTGACGATGCGCCAGCGATAGGGGGTGATACGCCGCGCCGCCTCGACGAGTTCGCGCGCCTGTTCCCGCGTCGACAGCGTGTCGACGAGCAACGCGGCGCCATCGCCAACGATCAGGGTGACGTTGACGTCGAGAACCGGATAGCGCAGGACGTACACATCATCACGGATTTCCACGAACTCGGGCATGCTGACTTGGCCGCCCTAGCTGTCGGCCCCGAACGCCCGCGTCAGGAAGCGCTGCCGGTCCACCAGCACCCGCTCCACGCGGCCCTCCGCGGCCAGCGTCGCGCCGTCGTGCAGCGACACCTCGAACAACAGGCGATTTCCGTCGACCTTCGCCAACCGCGCGCGGGCCGCCACCGTACGCCCGACCGGGGTCGGCACACGGTGATCTAGCTCCACGCGCGCGCCGACCGTCGTCATCCCCGTTGGCAGCCGCGTCGCTGTGGCCGCGACCGTCGCCGCCTCCATCAGGGCGAGCGCCCGAGGCGTGCTGAGCACCGGCACGTCGCCGGAGCCCACCGTCTGTGCGGTGTCGGACTCCGTGACCGTGAGCTCGACCTGGGCGCTGAGCCCGATGGGGAACAGGGCGTCAGGCTTCTGCTCCATGTGACCTAGCGTATGCCGTTTCAATACGAGCAGGCCACGGGCGACGAAGGCGGGTCAGACGCCGTGCCGATGCCCCCATTCGGGCGTTCGTGAGCACGCCGGAGTGCCGTCGCGTGGACGCCGAGGCGACGCCGGTTAACCTGGGCGGGCGATGCCCACCTCATCCGAATCCGCCCCGGAACGCGAAGCTGCCGCGCCCGGCGAGCCCGCGTGCGCCGAGGAGTCCGCCTCCGCCCCCGACGGCCCCTTGCGCTCCCTCGCCCGCCGCCGGTTGATCGGCATGTCCCTGTGGGGCGTGGCGTTCCTCGTCGGCTGGCTCGTCATCGGCCTGCCCACCGACCCCGTCTACGCCTTCGTGTGGCTGTGGACGGCGACGATCGCCTGGAACAGTCACCGGCCGTGGCGCGCCCACCTCCGCTTCGTCCGCGATTGGAGCCCGGTCGTCCTGTTCCTGGTCGGGTACAACCTGTCCCGCGGGTTCGCGGACAACGGCGCGGTGCCGCACGCCCTGGAGCTGGTCGCCGCGGATCGGTGGATGTTCGGATGGCTCCTCTCCGGTGAGGTGCCGACGGTCTGGCTCCAGCGCCACCTTTATGACCCCGAGCGCGTGCACTGGTGGGACGTGCTGGTGAGCTGGGTGTACTTCTCCCACTTCGTGGTGGTATTCGTCGCCGCGGTGGTGCTCTGGCTGCGCGACCGGGCGCGGTGGGCGGCCTTCATGCGGCGCTGGGCCTTCCTGTGCACCGCCGGGCTGGTGACGTACTTCCTCTATCCCGCCGCGCCGCCGTGGTGGGCGGGGAAGTACGGCCTGCTGGAGGAGGTGGCCAGGATCTCCACGCGGGGGTGGAAGGCCATTGGCCTGCACGGGGCCGGCAACCTACTCAACGCGGGGCAGCTGGCATCCAACCCGGTCGCCGCGATGCCCTCGCTGCACACGGCGTTCGCGCTGTTCGTCGTGCTGTTCTTCCTGCGTTCGGTGCGTCGGCGGTGGTGGCCCGTGTTGCTGGCCTACCCCGGGGCGATGACCTTCACCCTGTTGTACGCCGGCGAGCACTACATGATCGACGTGCTGGTGGGGTGGGCGTACGTGGGGGTGACGTTCCTCGTCGTGGGGCTCGTCGAGCGCTGGTGGGCCACGCGCCGTGGGGACACGGCGCCTCCCGCGCAGCCGGCGCCACCCGCCGCACCCGCGCCACCCGCCGCACCCGCGCCCGCCGCGACCTCCACGCGCTAACGCGCGGTCTGCGCCGCGTGGACCCGCCGCACGAGCTCCGCGGCGAGCTGCCAGGCCTCCGCGACGTCCCGGTCGCGGGCGACGGCGGTGAGCCCTGCTGCCGCGTCGACGTGCACCGAGGCGAGCCCGAGGAGGCGCTGGAGGGGGCCACGCACGACCCGGACGCTCTGAATACGGGCGTACGGGACGATCACGACGTGCGGGGTGAACCTGCCATAGCGGACGATGACCGTGGTCTCGGTCAGGCCAACGCCGAGGCGGCGATAGGTGAGCGGATGCAGCCATCGGGTGCGGCGCGGCGGCGCGGCCAGGGAGAGGTGCGCCAGGTGGACCCCGGGGAAGACCTCCGCCACCAGCCGGTCAGCGGTGTGCTGATCTCCCACGGGGAGCAGTTGCTCGGCGGGCACGGTGAGATCCGTTTCGAAGCCGCCGAATCCCGCGACCTCGAGCCGGAGCCGCAGCCAGCGGTACGGCCGCCACAGCAGCGGCCAGACCGCGATGACGCCCTGGACGCGGTCGAGCGGTACCGTCTGCGATCGCGTCTCCAGCCGACCACGGCGCACCCGAAGGCCCGCCTCATCGAGGAACACGCGGAAATCCCAGTCGAGGAGAATCCGGCGCACGGGACGCAGCAGCACACCGGCGATCGCGGTGAGCGTGCTGGCCACCGCGATGAACCCCCAGCTGCCCTCGACGAACGCCTCGGCGATGATGCCGAGCGCGCCCAGCGGGACGAGGAGCACTTGCGGGGTGAGCACCTGACTGATCACGAGGTCGCGGTTGGCGACCGCGTGCAGCAGCCGACCGGGCTGTTCGACCTCGCCGTCGCCGGATGCCGACGCGCGCCCGGCGAGCGTGAGGAGCCGTTCGCGCAGCGCGTGGGCATCGTCGACGGTGAGGTAGGCCAGGGGCGCCTCGGTGTCGGAGCCGGCTACCTCCAGCCGCAGCTCCGCGAGACCCGTGAGCTGCGCCAGCAGCGGACGCACTACCTCGACGGCTTGCAGCCGCTCCAGCGGGATCGCCCGGGTACGCCGCCACAGCACCCCCTCGGAGATCCGCAGCTCTCGGCCGACCACCTGGTACCCGGTGGTGTACCAGCTCACCAAGCCGAGGACGAGGGCGCCGACGAGACACAGCGTGACGATGACGGCGAATCCCCCGATGCCGACCTTGGACAGCGTCTGCCAGGAGAGGGCGGCGATGGCGACGAGGCCGGTCTTCGCGCTCGACAGCAACGGGGTGAGGGGATGAAGGCGCCGGCGTGGTTCGGCCGCCGGCACGCCCCCGACTGGGGGTATCGGGTCGACCTTCGCCGGTGGGGCCGCGGACGGTGGGGGAGCGCCGTGCGGTGGCGGGGGAGGGGTCGGATCAGGGGGCGGTGGCGCCTCGCTCATAGCCCCTCCGCGTGCGGCCGGCCGAGCGCGGCGAGCCGATCCCGCAGCCGAGCGGCTTCCCCCGAGGGCAGACCCGGGATGCGCGCGTCGCTCGCCGCGGCGGCGGTGTGCAGTTGGACGCTGGCGAGCCCGAACAGCCGCTCCAATGGACCGGCGCTGACGTCGACGAACTGCATCCGCGCGTAGGGGACGATCGACAACCGGCGGACCAGCAGGCCGTGGCGGACGAGCAACTCGTGGTCGCGTTCCGCGTACCCCCACGCCCGCACCGCGCGGACGGTCACGACGGCACGCCAGATCGCCACGAGCGCCACCGCCGCCAGCGCGTATCGGGCGCCGGGATGCCCGGAGACCGCCCAGGCGACCGTGACTCCCCCGAGCAGCACCGCGGTCACGATGCCGAGTCGGATCAATTTGACCCAGATGAGGTTCGGGGAGACCGGGCGCCACGTCAGCGTGTCAGGCCAGGGCGTGAACGGATTGGCCCCGTGGGCTGACCACGCCGCCCTGGCGGATCCCGTATCCACCCCGGCAGGAGGCTGTTCAGTCACGTTCCGAGCGTAGGGGACGGCACGCGGTCGACCTCGCGGAGAAAGCCGCGCGTGGCGAGGAAGCTACTGAGATACTCGCGGTGCTCGTCGCAGGCGAGCCACGTCTTGCGGCGTTCAGGAGTGTGGATTTTCGGATTGGTCCAGCGCAGTGACCACACGGCGGGCGCCGAACACCCACGCGCCGAGCAGACCAGGACCGGGGACGACACGGTGGCGCTCACGGGCGCGAGTGTACGCGGGCCTCGTCTGCGCGGAGCTCGCCAAACCCCTGAAGTCACGGGGTCGCCGGGCGACCACGGGGGAAGCCGCCCGGCGACGGCAGCATCGTACACACGGCGGTCGGTTCCCTGTCTACCCCGCGGTGGGGGTGGGTCGGCTGCCGGATGAATCCGAAGCGGGGTCCCCGGCCGGTTCCGGGAACATGCGACGCTTGGGGCGGCACGACATAACTGAGTGACGTACACGTACTAGGTGACGTCTGACCCCTGTGGAGGACCGGTGGCCCAGCCGACCATGCCCGAGACGCCGAGCCCTATCGACGACCGCGACAACGGTCGCTCCGGTGCCGTCGAGGCGGGCGCGTCATCCTCGGCCCCGCCGGCACGCGACGCCGCGGGAACCACCACGCCCGCCGAGGACGCCGCCCTGCTGGAGCGGGCATTGTTCGAGGTCAAACGCGTGATCGTCGGCCAAGACCGGATGATCGAGCGGATGTTCGTGGCGTTGCTCGCGCGTGGGCACTGCTTGTTGGAAGGCGTGCCGGGCGTCGCCAAGACCCTCGCCGTGGAGACGGTGGCCAAGGTGGTGGGCGGCACCTTCGCGCGGGTGCAGTTCACTCCCGATCTGGTGCCCGCGGACATCATCGGCACCCGGATCTACCGGCAGGGCAGCGAGAAGTTCGACGTCGAGTTGGGGCCCGTCTTCGTCAACTTCCTCCTTGCCGATGAGATCAACCGCGCTCCGGCGAAGGTCCAGTCCGCCCTCCTCGAGGTGATGTCCGAGCACCAGGTGTCGATCGGCGGGCAGACCTACCGGGTCCCGGAGCCATTCCTCGTCATGGCGACGCAGAACCCCATCGAGCAGGAAGGGGTGTATCCGCTGCCGGAGGCCCAGCGGGACCGCTTCCTCTTGAAGGTCGTGGTGGGCTACCCGAACGAGGTCGAGGAACGTGAGATCGTCTATCGAATGGGCGTTCGCCCGCCGGAGCCCGCGGCGGTCCTCAGCCCTGCCGATCTCATCGCTCTCCAGCACAAGGCCGACCAGGTCTTCGTCCACAATGCACTGATCGATTACGCGGTGCGCCTGGTGCTGGCCACGCGCGCGCCGGCGGAGCACGGCATGCCGGACGTCGCTCGGCTCATCCAGTACGGGGCGAGTCCGCGGGCCTCGCTCGGCCTGGTCCGGGCGACCCGGGCGCTGGCGCTCCTCCGGGGCCGCGACTACGCCCTGCCCCAGGACGTCCAGGACATCGCCCCGGACATCCTGCGCCACAGGTTGGTGCTCAGCTACGAGGCGCTGGCCGACGAGGTCCCGCCGGAGCACATCGTCAACCGGATCCTCTCGACGGTGCCGCCGCCGTCGGTCGCCCCACGGCAACACGCCACTCCATCGGCGCCGATGACGTCGACGGCGAGCTGGCCTGGGCCGCAGCGATGAGCACCGAGACGCCGACGTACTCGGCCCGGGGCGAGGCGCTGCTGTCCCGGTTGCACCTGACGGTCACCCGCAAACTCGACGGCCTGCTGCACGGCGACTACGTCGGGCTCCTGCCCGGACCGGGCAGTGAGGTGGGGGAGTCACGCGAATACCGGCCCGGGGACGACGTGCGCTGGATGGACTGGCCGGTCACCGCGCGGACCACGGTCCCCCACGTGCGGCAGACTGTCGCCGATCGGGAGTTGGAGGCCTGGCTGGCCATCGACCTGTCCGCGAGCCTGGACTTCGGGACCGCTCGGCTCCTCAAGCGCGACCTCGTCATCGCCGCAGCGGCCGCGATGACGTACCTGACCGCGCGGCTCGGCAACCGGGTGGGCGCGGTCGTCGGCAGCGGCGATCCCGGCGGGCCGGGGTGGGTGCGGATACCGGCCCGGCCCGGGCGTCGCGCCGCGCACGGGCTCATCCGGACCGTCGCGGGCATCGCGCCGCAGCCTGGGCGCTGCGACCTCGGCGCCTTGATCGATATGCTCAATCGTCCGCTGCGGCGCCGAGGCGTCGCGGTGGTGATCTCCGACTTCTTGGCGCCGCCGGAGACGTGGGGACGTCCGTTGCGCAAGCTCAGCGTGCGCCACGACGTCCTCGCGATCGAGGTGGTCGACCCGCGGGAACTGGAGCTGCCAGACGTCGGCGTCCTGACGGTGGTTGACCCCGAGAGCGGTGAGCTGCACGAGGTGCAGACCGCCGATCCCCGGCTGCGCCGGAGGTACGCCGAGGCGGCCGCGGCGCAGCGCGCGGCGATCGCGCACGAGATCCGCGGAGCGGGCGCCGCCCACCTGCGGTTGCGCACTGACTCGGACTGGCTGCTCGACATCGTGCGGTTCGTCGCGCGACAGCGGCAGGCGCGGCTGCGGGGAACGGCGCGCCCGACGCGGCCATCTCGTACGGGAGGGGAGGCACAGTGATCCGCTTTATGCAGCCGTGGGGGTTGTTGGCGCTCATCCCCGTCCTTGCTGTCGCCGCCGCCTACATCTGGCGGCAGACCCGCCGTCGGGCGTACGCCGTCCGTTTCTCCAATGTGGAGCTGCTGCGCGCCGTCGCGCCGAAAGGGCTGGGGTGGCGCCGGCACCTGCCGGCCGGCGCGTTCCTCATCAGCCTCCTCGCCCTGGCGACCGCCCTGGCTCGGCCGTCGATCGACGTCCAGCAGCCGCTGGAGCGTGCGACGATCATGTTGGCGATCGACGTGTCCCTGTCCATGGAGGCCGACGATGTGGCGCCGAGCCGCATCGAGGCGGCGCAGGACGCGGCCAAGCAGTTCGTCTCCGAGCTGCCGGAGGAGTACAACCTCGGCCTGGTGGCGTTCGCGCGGTCAGCCAACGTGCTGGTGCCCCCGACGAAGGATCGGGCCGCGGTCATTCAAGCGATCGACGGGTTGACGCTGGCGGAGGCGACCGCGACGGGAGAAGCGGTCTTCACCTGCCTGGACGCGATCCGGACCGTGCCGGCCGCGGGGGCGGAAGGGCCGCCGCCCGCGCGGATTGTCCTGCTCTCCGATGGCTACCGCACCTCCGGTCGGTCCATCGAGGAGGCGGCCGCGGCGGCCGCGGCGGCCAACGTGCCGGTGTCGACGATCGCGTTCGGCACGGACTCCGGCACGGTCACCATCGGGGGGCAGGTTCAGCGGGTGCCGGTGGACCGGTTGGCGTTGGCGCAACTCGCGGAGAGCACCCGCGGGTACTTCTACGAGGCGGCTTCCCTGGGAGAGCTCAAGCGGGTGTACGACGACTTGGGAAGCTCGCTTGGCCGGCAGACCGTGCCGCAGGACGTGACCCCATGGTACGCCGGGGTCGCGCTGGTCTTCGCGCTCTGCGCGGCCGCTATGAGTCTCATCTGGACGTCCCGGCTGCCGTGAGGCGCCGGTCCGGGCGATCCTCAGTGGGTGCCGCTGGCGAGCACGAAGACGACGACGACCCAGACGGCGGCGAGAGTGAAACCCAGTGGCGCGACGTAACGGGACATAGCGGCTCTCCGGTGACGACAGGCACACGACAACCACACGAGGTGAGGACGAACGCAGAACCTCTCGGGTCGTCGCTCGGGCAGGACTGGCTCGCGTGTTCCTGACAACCGGGCCGGCTCCGCGGCACCGCGCGCGCCGGGCGAGCCGCTCAGCGGTACGGCGCGCGAGAGATCAAACGTGGTGGCGCGGGAGCGAGGTCAGCGCACGGATCGAGCCCGTGCCGTGCGGACCTGACCGACGGCCCGGCCATGACTCGGAGGGTCGCTATTTCGCATAGCGATCACCTCCCCCTGTGTCATCCGGGCCAAAAGCCGTCTGAGACGTAGACCGCGGACCATGGTACACCCCGAAACGTGAGGATCGACTACCCGGTCCGGGCACAGGTGATCGCATGTCGGACACGCACCATACGGTGATCCCGCGCTCACCCTTACCTGTGGGTAGCGCCTAGTCTCCATGCCGCACCTATTGGCAGACGTACGAGGAGCAACCGTGGCCCGCACAGTGCTGGTGACCGGGGGGAATCGGGGAATCGGACTGGCCATCGCGGAGGCCTTCGCCAAGCAGGGTGATCGGGTAGCGGTGACCCATCGCGGCAGCGACGTCCCCAGCCACTTCTTTGGGGTCCGCTGCGACGTCACCGACGCGGAGCAGGTCGACGCCGCCTTCACCGCCGTGGAGAACGAGCTAGGGCCGGTGGAGGTGCTGGTCGCCAACGCGGGGATCACCGACGACACCCTGCTCGTGCGCATGTCCGAGGAGCAGTTCGCCAGGGTGGTGGAGACCAACCTCACCGGCGCGTTCCGGTGCGCGAAGCGGGCGGCGACCAAGATGCTGCGTGCCCGCTGGGGCCGCATCATCTTCATCTCCTCGGTGGTCGCGATGTCCGGAAGCCCGGGACAGGTGAACTACGCGGCGAGCAAGGCGGGGCTGATCGGTATCGCCCGATCGATCACCCGGGAGTTGGGGAGCCGTAACATCACGGCGAACGTCGTCGCCCCCGGCTACGTCGAGACCGACATGACCGCCGGTTTGCCCGAGGCGCTCAAGGAGCAGTACCGCAAGTCGATCCCCGCGGGCCGGTTCGCGTCTCCGGATGAGGTCGCTGGGGTGGTGACGTTCCTCGCCAGCGACGCCGCCAGCTACATCTCTGGCGCGGTCATCCCGGTCGACGGCGGGATGGGGATGGGTCACTAACGACAGGAGGAATAGGCACGTGTCTGGACTGCTCGCTGGCAAGCGAGTGCTCGTCACCGGCGTCATCACGGAACAGTCGATCGCGTTTTCGGTCGCGAAGCTGGCGCAGGAGAACGGTGCACAGGTTGTGCTCACCGGCTACGGCCGGCTGTCACTCGTGGAGCGAATCGCCAAGCGACTGCCGGCCGAGGCGCCCGTCATCGAGCTGGACGTGACCAACAGCGAGCACTTGGCCACCCTCGCCGACCGGGTGCGCGAACACGTCGACGGGCTCGACGGCGTGGTGCACTCCATCGGTTTCGCCCCGCCGAGCTGCCTCGGTGGCGCCTTCCTCGACGCTCCCTGGGAGGACGTGGCGACCGCGCTGCACGTCTCCACCTACTCGTACAAGGCACTGGCCATGGCGGCGCTGCCCCTGATGTCGCCGGGGGGCGCGGTGGTGGGCCTGACGTTCGACGCCAGCAAGGCGTGGCCGGTCTACGACTGGATGGGGGTGGCCAAGGCCGGGCTGGAGGCGGTCTCCCGCTACCTGGCGTTGCACTTGGGCGCCAAGGGGATCCGCAGCAACCTCGTCTCCGCTGGCCCGCTGCGGACGATGGCCGCCAAGTCCATCCCCGGGTTCGAGAAGTTCGAACAGGTGTGGAGTGAGCGCGCTCCGCTCGGCTGGGACCTCACCGACCGCGAGCCGGCGGCGCGCGCCTGCGTGGCGCTGTTGTCGGATTGGTTCCCCGCGACCACCGGCGAGATCATCCACGTGGACGGTGGGTTCCACGCGGTGGGCGCCTAAGCGGACGACGTCCTGACGCACCGGGAAGGGCGCCCGCCACGTTCGCCGGGGCCCTTCCCGCGTCGTGACGGCGCGCGGACCAGAATGGCCGCATGGCCTACGACGCAGTGGTGCTGGTTTCCTTCGGGGGTCCGGAAGGGCCCGACGACGTCATGCCCTTCCTGGAGAATGTGACCCGGGGCCGGAACGTCCCGCCGGAGCGGCTGGCGGAGGTGGCCGAGCACTATCACCATTTCGGCGGGGTGTCGCCGATCAACCAGCAGTGCCGAGACCTGTTGGCCGCGATCCGCGCCGACTTCGCCGCGCACGGGCTTGATTTGCCGGTGTACTGGGGAAACCGAAACTGGCATCCCATGCTCGCCGACACCGTGGCGCAGATGCGCGACGACGGCGTGCGCCGCGCGCTCGCCTTCGTGACGACAGCCTATGGCGGCTACTCCTCGTGCCGGCAGTACCTGGAGGACATCGCGGCCGCGCGCGCCGCGGTCGGGCCCGACGCGCCGGTCATCGACAAGCTGCGGCACTACTACAACCATCCCGGTTTCATCGAGCCGAACGTCGAGGCGGTCCGCGACGCCCTCGCCAAGATTGACCTGGCGCGCCGCGCCACGACCCGGCTGGTTTTCACCGCGCACTCGATTCCGCTGTCGATGGCGGCCGCGGCGGGGCCGGAGGGCGGACTGTACGAGACGCAGCTGCGCGAGGTGGCCCGTTTGGTGGCGTCGGCCGCGGCGCCGGACCTGCCGTACGACTTGGTCTGGCAAAGCCGCTCTGGCCCGCCCCACGTACCCTGGCTAGAGCCGGACATCAACGATCATCTCGAGACGCTCCCCGCTCAGGGAGTGACCTCCGTGGTGGTCAGCCCGATCGGCTTCGTCTCCGACCACCTCGAAGTGATTTGGGATCTGGACACGGAGGCCGCGGCGACGGCGCAGCGGGTCGGGTTGGAGTTCGTCCGGGCGGCCACGGCGTGGATGCACCCTCGGTTCGTCGCGATGGTGCGCGAACTTGTGGTCGAGCGGTTGAACGGGGTCGGGACCCAGCGGCGGGAGCGGATCGGTGATCTTCCCGTCTGGGATGTCTGTCCGGCAGACTGCTGTGTGGTTCGATCCGGACGAACGGCGTGATGGTGTGACTGAGCGAAGAAGAAAGATTGAGTGCTGGCTGACCGACATGGATGGCGTGCTCGTGCACGAAGGTCAGCCAGTGCCGGGCGCGCCGGAGTTCATCAACCGGCTGCGCGCTTCCGGCAAGCGGTTCCTCGTCCTCACCAACAACTCGATCTACACCCCGCGGGATCTCCACGCCCGGCTCAAGCGGATGGGCATCGACGTGCCCGAGAACGCGATCTGGACGGCGGCGATGGCGACCGCCCAGTTCCTCGCCGACCAGCGGCCGGGCGGCACCGCGTACGTGATCGGGGAGGCGGGCCTGACCACTGCGCTGCACGCGGTGGGGTACGTGCTGACCGACTTCGCCCCGGACTACGTGGTGCTGGGCGAGACCCGCACGTACAGCTTCGAGGCGATCACGAAGGCGGTGCGGCTGATTAACAACGGGGCGCGGTTCATTTGTACAAACCCCGATCCCACGGGCCCGTCGGTCGAGGGAGCGCTGCCCGCCGCCGGATCGGTCGCCGCGATGATCTCCAAGGCGACGGGGGTGAAGCCGTACTTCGTCGGCAAACCGAACCCCATGATGATGCGCAAGGCCTTGAATACCATCGAGGCCCATTCGGAGAGCACCGCCATGATCGGTGACCGGATGGACACCGACATCCTCTGCGGGCTGGAGGCCGGGCTCGAGACGATCCTCGTGCTGACGGGGATCAGCACCCGGGCCGACATCGACCGCTACCCCTACCGCCCCTCCCGGGTGGTGGAGTCGGTCGCCGATCTCATCGACGAGATCTGACGCACCCACGACGGGGACGGGGTGGCCGGGCGCCCTCCGGCCACCCGCCCGTCGTGGGCGGGGCGCCCCTCCACGGGCACCGTCCGGCGGCCGCGGCGCTGGCGCGCGCGTCTCCGCCGGGATCACAGGCGCAGCGGGGCGTTGCACGCCGCGACGAGCGCGCGTCGACAGGCCGTGGTCAGCGGACGGAGCGCCGCCTCCCGCTGCTGCATCTCGTAGCCATTGATGGCCGCGCCGGGAGCGGCGTGGTCCGCGAGCGCCAGCACGCGGTCGAGCAGGCTCGCCCGAGCGAACAGCCGCCGGGCGCGCGGGTCATAGCCCGGTGGCAGCTCACTGGTGGCGTCGGGGCGGCGCAGCGCGGCTAACGCCCCGGCCAGGTCAGGCCGCCAGCGGGCGATGTCGAGTCGCGTGAGCGCCTCGGTGGCCTCGGCGAGCGCCGCCGTCAGCTCCTCCTCGGCCTCGGCGGGGGTGGGGTCGGTCCAGGTCGCGGGCGGGGCCTGGTCGGGCAACGGGTACACCCGCCACAGCACGGTCTCGAAGGTCACACCGGAACCGGAGGTGTGGCTGCGGACGTCGGGGACGAGCCCGAGGCCACGGGCGACCACCGCCTCACCCGCGAGGAGAGCCGCGTTGGTGAAGGGACCGGGCCCGGGCAACCCCCGCGGATCACCCGGCACCGGCAGGACGAGGCGGATCTCGTCGGGGGAGTGCCGGGCGAGGATGCGCAGCGCCTCGCGCAGCGGCACGTCGGTCCAGGTGCCGGGCACGTCGGCGACGAGGTGATCCTCCTCGCCGGCGATTTCGTCCGCGAGGTCGTCGTATGGCACCAGACCGGCGCGCCAGGCGCGCACCCAGGCCACGAACCGGCAGGACCGGCGCGGCGTCGCGGTGGCCGCGCTCGCTGACGGGGACATGCGAGACAGGGTACGTGTCGGGGCGATCCGTTGTCTTGGACGCACCGCCGGGTTCACCACCGCTGACCGTGATCCGTTCCTCGGGGCGCGATCGGCGTGCCGAACGGTGGGGTGGTGGAGCGGGGGTTAGCGTGGCGGTTCGTGTGGGACGCGCGGTACGACGGCGACGTGCTCGCCCGCGATTGGCGTCGGCGCCGGGTGGTGCCGGAGGTGGAGGCCACGCCCGACCTCGTCGTCGAGGACGCTGACTCGGGCTTCTGCGGCGCGGTCGTCGGCTGGGAGGCTGGCGCGGTCATCCTGGAGGACCGCCACGGTCGACGCCGAACGTTTCCGCTGTTGCCCGCGGCCTTCCTGCTCGACGGCCAGCCGGTCACCCTTCGCCGTCCCAGCCCTGCGATCACGCCGACGTCGCCCCGCCGTACCCCGTCCGGGTCGATCGCGGTGTCGGGGCTGCGCGCACGGGTGGCCCGGGCGAGCCGCATCTGGGTGGAAGGGCTGCACGACGCCACGCTGATCGAGCGGATCTGGGGTGACGATCTGCGCGTGGAGGGCGTGGTGGTGGAGCCCATCGACGGCATCGACGAGTTACCGCAGCGGATTCGCGAGTTCGCGCCCGGTCCGGGGCGGCGGCTGGGGGTGCTCGTCGACCACTTGGTCCCCGGGTCGAAGGAGAGTCGGACGGTCGCCGCCCTCTCCTCGCCGTACGTGTTGGTCACCGGGCATCCGTACGTCGACATCTGGCAGGCGGTGAAGCCGGAGCGGGTGGGCTTGCGCGCCTGGCCGACCGTGCCACCGGGGCAGCCGTGGAAAGAGGGGGTCTGCGCCGCGCTGGGGGTGCCCGAGCCCGCGGAGATGTGGCGGCGGGTGCTCGCCGGTGTCCGGACCTTCCGCGACCTGGAGACGCCGCTCATCAACGCCGTCGAGCGCCTGATCGACTTCGTGACCGAGCCCGAACCCGCGTGACACCGCCTCGCCGCCGCGGGCGGGTCGGTCAGGCGGGCGCCTCGGGATCCCGGCGCAAGACGAACGTCGCGATGTCGAGCGCCACGGGCCGCCCGGTCGCGTCGCGATGGACGACCAGAACCTCCCCGGCGTTCTCTCCGGACCGGCCGCGCCATCGGTCAGGACCCTCCGCGACGAAACGCTGCACCCCGCCACGGGCGGGCTGGATCACCTCGACCAGCAGCTCCCCGGTCTCGGCGTCCCACCGCACCTCGTGTTCCAGACCCATCCACCACCAGCGGCCACACAACTCGGCGATCTCCAGCGGTGGCGGCGCGGACGGCCGCCAGGGGCCTGGCCGGAGTGGTTCGCGATCGAGCACGGTGGCGAGCAGACGGTGGCCGAGAGCCCGCAGGGACCCCTCCCGGAAGGTGTAGGCGTTCGCGAAGGCGACGACGCCGGTGCGGGAGGGCCGGTGGACCGCGAGGGTGGCGAGGTAACCGGGCATGGAGCCGCCGTGTCCGACGAAGACGCGCTCGCCCACGCGCACCAGCTCGAGGCCGAGCCCGTACCCCGAGGTCCAGGCGTCGAGGTCACTCATGACGACCGGCGTACACATCTCCGCGACGGTCTGCGGGGCGAGCACCTCCGGGGTGGGATCGGCGAGGAACGCCGCCCAGCGCGCCAGATCCTCGACGGTGGACCAGAGTTGCCCCGCCGCGGCCATGGCCCCGGTGTCGGTCCGTGGCTCCTCCCGGAGCGTGCCGTGCCAGGGGTGCACCACGTACCCGGGAGCGAAGGGCGCGACGGGGTGGTAGGTGGTGCGGGCCATGCCGAGTGGACGGAGTACCTCGTCCTGGACGAGCTCCCACCACCGCCGCCCGGTCACGCGTTCGAGCACGGCGCCGAGGAGGCCATACGCGAGGTTGGAGTAGTGGTAGGCCCGCCACGGGGGGAAGGCGAGCTTCTCGGTGGTCACGCCGGCCAGGAGCGTGTCGAGGTCCGCGCCAGCGGAGCGCTCCCACCACGTGCCATCCGGTTCTCGCTGGAGACCCGAGGTGTGGCTGAGGAGGTGCCGCAGGGTCACCTGACCGAGCGGGGTGGCGGGCACGTACCGCTCGACGGGAGCGTCGAGAGCGAGGTGGCCGCCATCCCGCAGACGCATGACCAGCGTCGCGGTCATCGTCTTGGTGATGGACCCGATTCGGTATTGGGTGTCCGTCGTCGGGGTGGGGTGGTCACCCGCGCGGGCGACGTGCGCTAACGCGCCAGCGCGGACGACGCCCACCACGAGCGAGGGCACCCGACCCGCGGCTTGCGCTTCGGCGACGAGATCGTCGATGGCCCGGCGGGTTTCCGGCAGCAGCGGCACGGCTACCTCCTCACGACGCGACAGGGCGAGTCGGGCGCGGCCCCTGGGCGCACGGGCGGGCAGGCTATCGCCCCTGTCCTGGGGCCGCAACCGCATTCGTCGTGATCATTTCGCAGGGCAACCGTGATCGTGCGGAGAAGAGCGCCCTGGCACAGTCATGTCAGGATCGAAGCGTGGACGCGGTTCTGTGGATCGTGCTGGGCGTTGTGTTGGCGATTGCGGAGATCTTCACCACGACCCTGTTTCTGATCATGTTCGCGGTGGGGGCTTTCGCCGCGGCCGCTGCCGCCGCTCTCGGTGCCCCGATCGCCGTGCAAGGCGTGGTCTTTACCCTCGTCTCCGCCCTGACGGTCGTGGTCGTGCGTCCGGCCATCCGCCGGTACGTCCGACCGGCCATTGGCCCGTCCCAGCCGATCGGCATCGAGGCGCTTCCGGGAGCTCAGGCGATGGTCGTCGAGCCCGTGGACGCCGAACGCGGGCTAGTGAAAATCGGCGGTGAGCTCTGGAGTGCCAGATCCTACGACGGAACGCAAACCTTCGCCCCGGGGGAACGGGTTCGAGTCGTTGAGGTCGATGGCGCCACCGCGTTGGTCTGGCGCGACGACGTGACAGGTTAGCGCGCCGCGGCCAGTTCACGACGACGCGACGAGATAGGAGAAAGGCATTTATCAATGGAGTTGGCGATCCTAGTCGGGGCAGTAGCGCTCATCACCGTCCTCACGCTGCTCAAGGCGGTGCGGATCGTGCCGCAGCAGCGCATGGACGTGGTGGAGCGCCTGGGCAAGTACAAGCGCACCCTCGGGCCGGGTCTCAACGTCCTGGTCCCGTTCATCGACAGCATCCGCGCCAAGGTCGATATGCGGGAGCAGGTGGTGAGCTTCGCCCCCCAGCCCGTCATCACCTCGGACAACCTCGTGGTGTCGATCGATAGCGTCCTGTACTTCAGGGTTATCGATCCGGTGCGCGCCACCTATGAGATCGCCGATTTCCTCGAAGCGATTGAGCAGCTGACCGTCACCACGTTGCGGAACGTCATCGGGTCGCTGGACCTGGAGCGGGCACTGACCAGCCGGGAGGAGATCAACCGCCATCTGTCCGGTGTGCTCGATGAGACGACAGGCCGGTGGGGCATCAAGGTCACCCGCGTGGAGATCAAGGCGATTGAGCCGCCGGCGAGCATCCGCGACTCGATGGAGAAGCAGATGCGGGCTGAGCGCGACCGCCGCGCCGCGATCCTCAACGCCGAAGGGCACAAGCAAGCGCAGATCCTCACCGCGGAAGGCGAGAAGCAGGCGGCCGTGCTGCGCGCCGACGGTGAACGGCAGGCCCGGATCCTCCAAGCCGAAGGGCAGGCGAAGGCGATCCGCACCATCTTCCAGGCGATCCACGAGGCCAACCCGAGCCAGAAGGTGCTGGCGTACCAGTACCTCCAGGCGCTGCCCCAGATCGCCAACGGGCAGGCCAACAAGGTGTGGATCGTGCCGTCCGAGCTGACCAAGGCTCTCGAAGGGCTCGGCGGCGCGCTCGGTGGCCTCGGGCAGATGGTCAACGACGCCCCGGCACCGTCCCTCGACGCCAGCGCCGTCACGCAGGAGGCCAACGTCGCCGCCCAGGCGGCGGCCGAGGAAGCCCGGCGTGTCACCGACGAAGTCCGCGCCGCTGAGGCGGAGGTCGGCGGAGCCTCGGGAGCCCCGGCCGCGCCGACTGGAGAGGCACCTACCGGCGGCGGGGTCAACGTCGCCGACATCCTCGGCCAAACCCCTGAGCGCGCCTGAGGCGTAGCGGGCGCACGGCGGGTCGGGTGCGGGGAAATCCGCAAAGGCGGGGCGCGCCGCCGGGGTCACCTGCCACGATCAGTCGTATCCCGATCTCCACCAGGCGCCGGGCACCGCGGCGCCTGTCGGCTGACGAGGAGGGCTGCCACGCGGTGACCCAAGCCAGACACACCCGACCTCCGACGACCGCGTCCACAGTGGCCCGAACCGCGTGCGTGCGCGTGGTCGCGCGCAGCGACGCGGGCGTGTCGGTCCTCGCCGCCGCTGGCCCGGCAGGCGCGGGTGGGGCGCCGGTCGGCAGCGGCGGCTGGGCCCGCTCCCTTCGGGTCTTCAGCCGGGCGGCGCTGTGGCTGCTGCCGGCGTATGGCCTGCTGTACGCGCTCAGCACGATGGGCGATCTCGAGGGCGGGCCCGCGGGCTACGTGGCCCACGACCAGCACGCCCGGCTCATCGGCTGGGTGTTCGCCATCTGCGCCGGGCTGATCGCGCTCCTGGCGCTCGCCGCCCTGCACGCGGCATCTCCGGCCCGTCTCGCCGCCATGTGGGGACTCGTCACCGGCCTGTGCGGCGCCGGATTGATGCTGCCGTTCGCGACCCTCTCCGGTCGCACCGCCGTCGGCCCGCTGCCCGCCGGCGTGTTCTCGACACTCGGCGCCACCTTCTACAGCGCCGGCTGGCTGCTGGTGGGGTGGGCGGTGGTCCGCTCGCGGATCCTGTCGCGGGTCGATGGAGTGCTGCTCATGGTCTCCGCGCCCATGATCGGCGTGCTTGGCCTGTTGATCGGCCCTCTGCAGACCGTCGGCGCGCTGCTGCTCCTCGCCGCCGGCATCGGTGTGGTGTGGGTCGTCCGCCGCCCGGCGCAGGCGGCTTCTCCCGAGGAGGACGGATTCGTCGCCGAGCGGTGATCATTTGCCGGCGGCGCGTGGGTGGCGGTGACAATCGGCGGCGTGTCCGTCGAACTCATCACCGACCCGGATGATCCCCGCATCGCCGACTACCGGGCGCTGACCGACGTCGAGCTGCGCACCCGCTGGGAACCGCCCCACGGTCTGTTCATCGCCGAAGGGGAGTTGGTGCTGCGGCGGGCGCTGCGCGCCGGCTACCGGCCGCGGTCCTTCCTCATCGACATCAAGCGAGTTGACCAGTTCGCCGGGCTGGCCGACGCTCCGCTGTACGCCGCGAGCCAGGACGTGTTGGCACAGGTGACCGGTTTTCACGTGCACCGCGGGGTCCTCGCGTCGTTCCACCGGCGGCCCTTGCCTGAGCCCGAGGAGATCCTCACGACGGCGCGGCGGATAGCGATCTTGGAGGATGTCAACAACCACACCAACCTGGGAGCGATCTTTCGCGGGGCAGCCGCCCTCGGCGTCGACGGGGTCCTCCTGTCGCCCTCGTGCGCCGATCCGCTCTACCGGCGCAGTGTCCGGGTGAGTATGGGCGAGGTGTTCGCGGTCCCCTACGCGCGACTCGCCCCGTGGCCCGACGCGCTCGCCCAGGTGCGCGCGGCGGGGTTCTCGCTCTTGGCGTTGACTCCGGCGGCGGACGCGCTGCCGATCCAGCACCTCGACGCCGCCCACCGACGTCGGGCGGCGCTCATGCTCGGCGCGGAGGGGCCAGGGCTGTCCCCGCAGGCGATGGCCCTGAGCGATCGCCGCGTGGTGATTCCGATGCGACGGGGCGTCGATTCCCTCAACGTCGCCGCCGCGGCGGCCGTCGCCTTCTGGGAGCTGGGCCGCGACGATCCCGTCGCGGTCGACTGACCGTAGCGCAGCGCCCCTCGGCGCTTCGTGGTCGGCGATGCCGAGACGGCGGGTCAGCCCAGCGCGGCGATCGCCGCCCGGTAGGCGGGGGGGATGAAGTGCGGCCCGTCGGCGGTGAAGACGGGGGCGTGAGCGGCGGTCTCCCACGCCGTCGGCGGCAGATCCTCGACGAGCGCGCGCACAACCGGGGCGTCGCGCCACTGCTCCTGGCCGCGGAGCAGGTCGAGCGCCACAGTCGACTCCACGACCTCACCGACACACTCAAAGGGCTTGTGCGCCTCGATGCCGAGGAGCTCGCGATAGCCGGGTACCTGCGCGGGGTCGGCGAGCAGATCGGTGCCGAAGATCCGCGCGATGCGGTCCCGCGTCATGAACGGCGCGAGCGCTAGGAACACGAATCGGCATTTCGGGCAGTCACCGCACCATCGGTCGTGGGCGCCGCGCAGCGTGAATGCCCGATTGCAGCTCGTCACGACGGCGTCGTAGCTGGTGATCGCGGCGAACAGCTTGGCGATGTGCAGTTCGGAGAGTGGGCGCAGCAGCGAGAAATAGGCCTCCACGAGCCCGGCGTGCGCGGCGAGCGCCTCGCGCAGCAGCCCTTCCGCCTCAATTCCCTTGGACCACTGGTGGTTGATCTCGTGCCCGCGCCAGGTCAAGTTGGGGTCCGAGGCGGAGCGTTCGTTGGACATCACCACGGGGCCGAGACCGTGAAGCGCGGCGGTGGCCACCGCGATGAGGGAGTTGATGGCGGTCACGGGAACGTGTCCGTTGTAGGCGCCGGCCTCGTTCAACTCCAACACCTTCGGGTCGAGGCGGCGTCGGGCGGCGAGCGCGGGCAACCCGCTGGCCGCGGTGACCGAGTCGATGATCCGGTTGGGGTTGACCGCGAACGGCACCGGGTCGAAACCCGCGCGGCGCAGCGCTTCGAGGGTCACGATCGAGTCCTTGCCGCCGCCCATCGCCGACAGCGGCCGCCCGCCGCTCACATCGACCGGCTCGAGAGCGGGGGGAGGCGCGCCGTCGGGCACGGTCGCGGCGAGTTCCAACACGTGGGGAAGCTGGTTGCGGTAGGCGAACTCGGCGAGACCTTTGGTGTAGACCGCGTTGATCAACTTGATGGCGGCCGGCGGGAACGGCGTGGGGAGCACGAGGCGCGGTGGAGCGGAGATCTTGTAGTAGCTCACCCCCGCGACCACGTGGAGGAGCTCGAGCACCCGGTAGAACGCGGGGGACGGGGCGCGGCGGGCAGGCGGGAAGGTCACCGTCTCGGTGAAGCGCAGCTCGCCCGTCGGGCCCGTCAGCGCGTAGTCGAAGGTCGCCACGCCGGTGGCCGGATCGAAGGAGTATCCCGGGAAGCTGAACGCGGACATTCGGCGAATCTGCACCTGCGTCACCCGTGGCTCCTCACTGTCTGTCGGCCGGCGCGCCATACTAATCCTGCCTTCTTCCCTCGCCTGTCCGTCGCTCCTCGGGGCGCGCCCCGAGGGCGGGCAGGATGCACGATCAGAGGAGTTCACGTGCGCTTGGCAGACCTGCGGGGCCGGTCCGTCGCGGTCTGGGGCACTGGCCGGGAGGGCCGAGCGGCGGTCGCCGCCATCGCCGCACACGATCCCGTGGAGCTGGTCGCCGTGGACGACAAGGGCGACCCCCACACCCTCTCCTGGGACGGCGAACTCGCGCACTTCGCGCCGCTGTACACCGGCGAGGCCGCGTTCGCGCGGTTGGTCGCGGCGGACGTCGTGGTGCGCTCACCCGGCGTCCCGCTGACGCACCCGTGGCTGGTGGAGCTTCGCCGGCGAGGGGCCACGGTCACCGGGGGCAGCGCGCTGTGGATGGCTGATCACGCCTCGCAAACGGTGGCCGTCACCGGGAGCAAGGGGAAGAGCACGACCGCGAGTTTGATCAGCCATCTGCTCACCGCGGTCGGGCGCCCCAACGTCCTCGGGGGCAACATCGGCATCCCGCTGCTCGATCTACCTGAGGCCGATCAGTACGTGCTGGAGCTCTCCAGCTACCAGTGCAGCGACCTGACCGACTCGCCGCGGGTCGCCGTGCTCACCGCGCTGTTCCCGGAGCACCTGGACGCGCATGGCGGGGTCGAGGAGTACTACCGCGACAAGCTCAACCTCATCGCCCACGCTCCGGAGGCGATCGTCTTCAACGGGACCGACGAACGGTTGACCGAACGGCTCCGCGGCCGTGACGCCATCGCCGCCGCGGTCCCCTCCAGTTTCCACGTCGCTGCCGGGTCAGACGGCGCGGCGTGGGTCTTCCGCCGCGACCGTCCACTGTTCCCTCGCGCGGCGCTGCGGCTCATCGGCCGCCACAACGAGGGCAACCTCTGCGTGGCGCTCGCCGCGCTGGAGGCGCTTGGCGTGGACTGTGTGGCCGAGCGGGAGCGCCTGGAGGCGGCGGTGCGGTCCTTCTCCGGGTTGCCACACCGGCTGACCGAAATTGAGGACCCGGCGGGCATCACGTTCGTCGACGACACCCTGTCGACGAGCCCGTACTCGGCCATCCACGCGATCGACGCGTACGCCGGGCGGCCGCTCACGGTGATCGTCGGCGGTACGGACCGGGGCTTGGACTACACGCCGTTGCGCGACCACCTCGCGGGGAAGCGGATCACGGTGATCGGTATCCCGGACAGCGGCGCGCGGATCGTGGAGACCCTGCGCGGTCTGCCGGGTGTCCGCACTGAGGTAGCCGAGAACCTCGTCGCCGCCGTCCGGCGGGCGCGGAAGCTCACCCCGGTCGGCGGGGTGGTCCTGCTGTCGCCAGCCGCGCCGAGTTACGGCCAGTTCCGCAACTTCGAGCACCGGTCGGAGGTCTTCCTCCAGGCAATCCGCGACACCGCCTAGGTGGTGCTCCGGACGGGCTCGCCCACGACCGGGCCGGGGCGTGACACACCGTGCGGGTGGCGACCGGTGGGCGGGCTACCCCCGGCGCACCACGCGCTGGTAGAGCACGGTGGCGTCGACACCGTCCAGGGCACGAGCCGCCAACCACGCGGCCGCCGCGGCGCCATCGCCGGCGATGAGCAGTGGGGTGTGGGGTGAGTGCGCGTGCAGCGCCGCGCTGACCGCGTCCGCCAGGGTCGACCCGTCGTTGAGCAACCCCCCGCCGAGGACGACCGGCGTGGACTCGTCCGCGCCGCGGACCCGGTGGACCGTCGCCACCAACCGCTGCGCCGCCTCCTCCACCAGCTCGCGCGCGGTGGGGTCTCCCGCGGCAGCCGCGGTGAGGACCACCGGGGCGAGCTTGGCGAGGTCGGCGGGAGGGCGTCGCGTGACGGTCTGGATGACCCGGTCGACGGTGTGGCGTGGTCGGGGCGAGATCTGTGTCGCGCCGAGCAGCTCGCGAAGGACCTGCGCGGAGAGCGGATTGGGTTCCCGTCCCGCGTCGAGGTCGGCGAGGAGGCGACGGACCGCCTCGCGGCCCAGCCAGAACCCGGAGCCGCCGTCCCCGAGTAGCCATCCGTAGCCGTCGGCGGTCCGGTCGATGCTCATTTCCCGAATGGTCGCGGCGACCGCGTCGGTGTCGGCGAGCACCACGGTCCCCTCCGGCGCCGCGGTGGCCGAGGCGTACCGGACGAGCAGCTCATCGAGCACCGTGTACCGGCAGCGCAGCCCGACGTCGCGCCACACCGTGTCGAAGACGGCGCGACTGGTCGGGTCGGCGAGCAGGCGATTCGCCCCCGCGAGGCCGATGACGCCGGCTCTGGCCCCGCCAGGATCCACAGTGGAGAGAGCCGAGGCCAGCGCGGCGCGCAGCTCGGCGGTCGCCTGCTCCGGGCCGTGGGTGAGCGGGTTGCCACCACCGGCCTGACCCTCGCCGAGACGGGTGCCGTCGAGCCCAATGACGGTCGCCCGCGTGACTCCTCCGTCGACGTCGAGCCCTACGACGAACTCCGTCGACATCCGCCCCTCCGCCGTGTTGCCTCGTCCTGCGCGTCACGTGGCCTCCGCACTGACCGAGACAACCCCAGATAGGGCTGGAGGTAACGGCTCTCGGGCCGTCGTCGCGGAATTGGCAGAGCGAGCGCGAGGCGTCCTCACGAGTGATGGCGGCCCAGGTCCGTGGCGCGGCGGGGCGCCACTGCCGTCGAGCTCGTTCGTTGATCGGTGTGCACGACCTGGGGTCGGCGACGGGAGGCTGTCGCCCGACTCGGACCGTCCCCTCCGGTCCTCCACAGCGGACGGGCCGGTCGCCCGCGCCGCGCGCGCCGTCGGCGTCGGACGGCGGGACGGGGATCGTTGGTCACCATGGCGGAGGTGGCACGCTGAGCGGCGTAGCAGGAATGATCATCGCTTCCGGGGGCGGTCGGCACATCGGTGGCCCGGAGGCGCTGCTCTGCCAGGGGGATCGCCTGCTGGTAGAGCGGATGGTCGAGGTGGTACGCGAGGCGGAGTTGTCGCCCGTGGTCGTGGTCCTTGGGGCTGCGGCCGATGAGGTCCGGACCATCGCGGACTTGCGGGGGGCGAGTGTGGTCGTCAACCGCGCCTGGGGGACGGGGTTGGGGACCTCTTTGCGCGTCGGGCTCAGCGCGTTGGCCCTCACCCCGGTCGAGGCGGTCGCCGTGATGCCCGTCGACATGCCGGGCATCACGGCGGAGGCGCTGCGCCGGGTGACGGCGCTGCCCTATCCCGACATGCTCGTCTGCGCCACCTACGGCGGGGTGCGGAACTATCCCATGGTCTTCGGCCGTCGGCACTGGTCGGCGATCTCGGATCTCGGGAACGCCGACGGGGGCGCGCGGGCGTACTTGCTCGCTCACCGCGACGAGGTCGTCGACATCTCCTGCGACAGCGCGGCGGACCCGACCAAAGTCGACTCTCCCGAGTTGCTCGCCGAGTGGGGGCTCTCGTTCGTGCCGACGGGAGTGCCGGCGTCGTAGGTGCGCGTGACGTCGGCACCCCTCGCCGATCACGCCTGGTCGACGGCGGTCAGAGCCCGCGGTCTGGGCCACCGAGCAGGTAGGGCACGAGCAGGCCGGTGGCGGAGAGGAGCGCGATCGCGGTGAACGCGCCGCGCAGGACGACCGTCTCGACCTTGCCGCCCACTTTGACGGCGAGGGAGTTGGGTACGCCGATCATGCGCCACATGCGGCCCTTGAGGGGAATCGGCCACAGCAGCGGCACCCCAGCGCTGGTGAGGAGGTCGCCGAGGATGTGCACGAGACAGCCGACGGCGACGGCGAGGCCGATCATGGGATAGCCGCGGTCACCGGGGAGGAGGATCGCCGTCGCGGCGGCGGCGACGAGGGAGACGAGGGTGATGAGTACCCACCCGGCCCGCTTGGCCCACTCGGCGAAGAGCCCGCGCAGCGCGAGTCCGATCATCAAGAACAACACTCCGGTCACCGCCCACTTGCCGTACGTCGTGCACAGGGCGGTGGTGCCCCAGCCCACGAACGCGGTGAACGGAATCGTGTGGGTCAGGGTGCGGTGTCCGTTGGTGCGGGCCGGGTCGCCGCGGAGTTTGGTCGCGGTATAGACGGCGAGGGAGAGCTTCTCGATGACTTCGGCGATGAAGAGCGACACCACCCCGAACGTCCGGGCCACGGTGGCGCCCCCCTGGTTGCGGGTGACCTTGCCGGAGAGGTCGAGATCGGGAAGGAGCGCCCCACCCGCGCAGACGGCGGTGCCGACCGCGAGCGCGAGGGGCGACTGCTGGTAATCGGCGAAGTAGTCCAGTGCCCAGGAGCCCGCGAGCCAGACGGCGGCACCGGATAGGGCGTGGGACGGGCCCAACATCGCGCGTATCCCCCCAAGGTCGACAACGTGGCGTCGACACTGTGCCAGAGCCGGGTGGCGACCGGCAATGCGTGCTCCACAGTGGAGAGAGTGTGGCGAGGGCGGCCCAGCTAGACGGTGGCGTTGGGCGGGCGCAGTCGCTTCTCGTACGACTCGATGATGGCCCGTCCGGCCGGGGTGTCCCGGCCGAGGGTTTCCTCGGTGGCGTGGCTGACCTGCTCCACCAGGCGCCGCATCGCCAACTGCGTCACGGAGAGGATCTGCGCGGCGATGTCCTGGGCTGGGCGCCGGCGAATCGCCTCGTCGAGCCGCAGCTCACGGAGACCTCCCGCGGAGTCGACCGTGACGGTCACGAGTCCGTCAGGGCTTGTGGCGGTCGCCGTGAGCGTGGCGATGCGGTGCGAGAGCGCCTGCGCTCGGGCCGCCTGCTCCGCGATGTTCGACTCCCACTCATCGACCCATCGGAGCGCGGAGTCGAAGTCGGTGTCATCTCCGTATCCCCTCCCGGGCATGAATCACACGTTATCGATTCCTCCGGGCGGCTGACAACGGACGATAGCGAATGTCGTCACGCTCGGTGGTGTGGTCGCCTCCAGGCGCCGGATCCCCGGTCCTGTCCTCCCGAGTGGGCTCCGGGCACGCGGGGGGAGCGGGCCGATCCTCTCGCCCGGCGTACCCCCGTCGATCGCCCGGGCTCGGTACGGTGATCGGCGATGAGCATTCTCGCCCTCGATCTCGGTACCTCGTCGGTGCGCGCGATGGTCCTCGACGAGGAGGCCCAGCCGGTGCCGGACGCGCTCGCTCGGCGACCGGTGGTGGTCACCCAGGAGCGGAACGGCGCAGCGACCATCAACGGTGACATCTACCTCGCCGCGGTGGCCGACTGTCTCGATGAGCTGGCGGCCGGCGGGTGGCTGGACGGGGTCGAGGGGGTCGTCAGCGCCGCTCAGTGGCATTCGCTGCTGCCCTTGGACGCGCGTGGCGCGCCGCTCGGGCCGGTCATGGTCTGGCTCGACACCCGGGCTGAGGTGCCGGACGGCGCCGACGGCCCGGCTGATCCGGACGCCTTCCACCACCGCACCGGCACCTGGTGGCACCGCTCGTACTGGACGGTGCGCGTGCCGTGGCTGCGTCCCCGCCTCGGCACGACTCCCGCGCGTTTCGTCGGGTTGGTGGAGTATGTCCTCGGTGCCTTGTTGACCGATGCGCCGATGTCGGTCTCCCAAGCCTCCGGCACCGGGCTTCTGGACTTAATGACCCTCGACTGGGATCCCGAGGCGTGTGACATCGCCGGAGTGCGCCCCCGGGAGCTGTTGCCGTTGGCGCCCGAGGGGTGGCGTGGGCGGCTGCGCCCCGAGTACGCCCGCCGCTGGCCCCAACTCCGGGACGCGTGGTGGGCCCCGGCGCTCGGGGATGGCGCCGCGTCCAATATCGGCTCGGGGTGCGTGGACGCGGATCGGGCCGCGGTGACGGTCGGCACGTCCTCGGCGGTTCGCCTCGTGCAGACCATTCCGGCTGGCCAGCCGCTGCCACCGCTGCCGGAGTCGTTGTGGCGCTATCGGGTCGATCACCAGCGGGTGGTGACCGGTTCCGCCTTCTCCTCCGGGGGCAACCTGTTCGCCTGGGCGAAACGCGAGCTTCGCTTGCCCGATGGACCGGCCTTGGAGGCGGCTCTGGAGCGGGTGCGGCCGGGACACGGGGTGTGGGCCGATCCCCGGTTCGGTGGCGACCGGCCTCCGGGGCAGGCGCCGCCGGGTTCCGGGCAGCTCATGGGCCTGAGTTTTGACACGACCGCCGTCGACGTGCTCGCCGCGTTGATGGACGGAGTGTGCCGGCAAATTAGCGCCGCGCTCACCGTCATCGAATCGACGGTGGGGCGCGAGGTCGACGTCGTGCTCGGCGGCGGCGCGATCGCGGCGTCCCGGTGGTGGCGGCGGGCGTTTCGGGAGGCGTTGGCGCCCCGAACGGTGTGGCGGATTGCCAATCCCGAAATCGCCGCGACCGGCGCGGGGTTGCTCGCCCTCGGTCTCATTGACGATCCGAAATGGAATTTCCGTGCCATCGGCTGGATGGATGATTCTGATTCGGCGGGATCGCCAGGAGATGGTCGCCCACTAAACCCATAGTGGCTTCAGACGGCCGGCGGGCGTTGACAGGGATTTCCTGCCTGGTTGGATAAAGCCGCGCGTCGGCTCGCCTCATGGTGAGGCAGGTGACTGTAGGAGGCGTGGTGACGGCAGCCCAGCAGGCGTTGTATGACGGGCTCACCCATCACCGCAACAGTCGGTCCGAGGTCCAGGTCGCCCCGCATCGCCGCCCGCCTCGGCTCCGGCTACGCGACTGGCGGATACGCACCAAACTCGCCACGATCGTGGCAATCCCGTCGATTGCGTTTGTCGCGCTGGCCGCGGTGCAGGTCGGCGCCTCGGTCGGACAGGCCACTGTGCTGAGCGATTTCGCGGCGCAAGTCGCGATCGGCGAGCAGATCACCATGCTGGTCCACGAACTCCAGCAGGAACGGGACCGGACGGTCGGTGAGCTCGCCGAGCGTCAGGTCGCTCCCAACCGCTACGACGCCATCAGCGGCAGCGCGGCGCTGCGCGGGCATTACGACGCGGTTGACCGGTCCATTGTCGAGTTCCGTACCGCTGCCGCGGGCCTCGCCCAGCGGGACGCGGCGTGGCGTGCACCGTACACCCGGGCGATTGAGACCGTGGACCAATTGCCGGCGTTGCGGACCGCCGTCGCGAATGGATCTGCCGACCTGACCAAGGTATTCGACGGATATGGCCGCGCCATTGAGGCGCTCGTCGCTCTGCTCGCGGAACCGGGACCGCGGGCGGAGCAGTCTGAGCTCGCCGACGCGGTGTCGCGGTACGTTCAACTTGCTCGGATCAAAGAAGTGTCGTCGCAGATTCGCGCGCGGATTTACCTCGCTGCGCGCGCCGGGCGATTCACCGCGAACACCCTGGCGGAGTTGGGGGACCTGCGCAGTCAGCAGTACAGCGCGGTCGCGGAATATCGGACGATTGCCACCCTCGAGCAGGTGCAGCGCTACCAGGCGATGACCGAGGACCCTCGGTTCCGCGCGGCGCAGGCCCTGGAGGAAGAAGCCGTCGGCGGCGCCGGCAGCCGACCTGCGGTGCCGAACGCGATGGACTGGTGGGCGTTGAGCCAGGATCGCCACCAGTTGCTGCGCACGCTGGAGCAGGAGGTGCTCGGCGACGCGATCGACCAGGTGGAGGGGAAACGCTCCGCCCAGCTGCGGCGGACGCTCCTGGTCGTGGTGGTGGTGCTGGTCGTCCTGTGCGCCGCGGCGGGGGCCTCGCTCATCGTCGGACAGTCTATCGTGCGATCGCTGCGGGCGTTGCGGAACCAAGCCCTGCAGGTCGCCCAATCCGATTTGCCGGAGGCGCTGGAGCGGCTGCGGAACGTCCCGGCGGAGATTCCGGAGATCACGGTCCCGCCGGCCGCGGTCCAGTCGATGGACGAGGTGGGCGAGGTCGCGGAGGCCTTCGTCGCGGTGCACCGCAGCGCCATCAGCGTGGCGCGGGAACAGGCGGCGATGCGGCGCAACGTCAACGCGATGTTCATCAACCTCGCGCGCCGCAGCCAGGTGCTGGTGGAACGGCAGCTTGAGATCCTCGACGAGTTGAAGCGGGAAGCGAGCAGCCACCAGCAGATGGAGAAGCTACTCAAGGTCGATCGCCTCGCCGCGCGCCTGCGCCGGAACGACGAAAACCTGCTCGTGCTCGCCGGAAGCGAGGCGACCCGGCGCTGGGTCCGCCCCGTCGGACTGCCAGCGATCATGCTCGCGGCGATCGCCGAGATTGAGCAGTACTCCCGGGTGCAGTACGAAGCGCCTGAACAGCCGCACGTCGTCGGCCACGCCGTGGGCGACCTCGTGCACCTGCTCGCGGAGTTGCTGGAAAACGCCATTGCCTTCTCGCCGCCGTACACCACGGTGCGGATGACCGCCCGCGTGGAGCCGGGCTCCGGCGTGATCATCGAAGTCGCCGATGAGGGTCTGGGTGTCACCGAGGAGACACTCGCGGAGCTCAACGCGGTGCTCGCGAACCCGCCGGCAGCGGACGTGGCGACCGCCGAGCGCATGGGGTTGGTCGTCGTCAGCCACCTCGCCGCCCGTCACGGCATCCGGGTGCGGTTGCACACCGCCTCGCGTGGCGTGATCGCGGTGGTCGAGGTGCCCAAGTCCCTCATCGTCACCGAGCCATCCTCGGCCTCGGAGCGGCGCGCCCTGCCGACGCGCTCCGTGGCGGTGCCCTCTGCGGGCCAGACCGCGGCGCGGGCGGTCGCCGTGGCGCGGGAGTTCGCCGCGATCCCTGAGGGCGAGCGTGACTTGCCGGTGGCGGGACGTCGGCCCGATCCCGTGCCGTCGGCGGTGCCTCGGCCGCGTCAGCCGCAAGGTGGCCTCAGCGGCGACTCCACCTCGGTGGCCGGCACGGGCGGCCCGAACGCGTCGCCCAGCGTGTGGTGGACCCGATCCCGGGCGGCGACGTCTGATGTGGACACCAGCTCGACCAGCGCGCGGGCGGTGGCGCGGCTGAGCCCTAGCGGTCTGCCGATGCGCGTCCCAATGGCGGCGTTGCCGCTGGTCACCGAATCGGCGTCGGTGACCACGCCGGCGCCGAACCGCCACGAGGCGGACCCGGAGGCGGTGGGCGCGACCCTATCCCGCTTCTACCGCGGCGTGCGGAGAGCGGAGAACGAAGAGGCACGCGACATGAGCTTCGCGTCACCGGATTGGCGCGGTGAAGGGAAGAAGATTGGCGACTCTCAGCAAGGAAGCGCGTGACCTGAGCTGGCTGGTCAACGCGTTCGTCGAGCGCGTGCCGGGCGTCGCGCACGCGATTGTGGTCTCCTCCGATGGGCTGCTGGTGGCGATCTCCGATCACCTGCCCCGTGACTACGCGGACAAGCTGGCGGCGGTGACGTCGGCGCTGTCGAGCATCACGACGGGCGCGGCGCAGATGTTCGACGGTGACGTGGTCAAACAGACCGTCGTCGAGATGGGGCGCGGGTACTTCCTCGTCATGAACATCCGCGACGGCTCCATCTTGGCCACGCTCGCCTCGCTCGACGCGGATATCGGCGTCGTGGGGTACGAGATGGCGCGGCTCGCGAAACAGGCGGGGGAGATGTTGACGCCGGCGTTGCGGGAGGAGCTGCGCCAGGCCCTGCCCCGCTGACCCCGTCAGTCCTCGCTGAGCAGCGGCACGAGCAGCAGCTCCAAGCGCGCCGCGGTCTCCGCGGGGAGGATGCCCTGGCGGCGGGAGATGCCGATCTGCCGGCGCAGATCCTCCGCGGTGTCGCTGGTGTCCCCACCATCGGCGAGCGCCGTGCGGAGTTCCCGCACCGTGCGCCGCAGGTCCTGCGCCACGTCCTCACTGATGAGGCCCGCCGCTTGCGCTTCGGACAGGAGTTGGTAGATCGCCTCCAGGGCCGCAACCGGCGTCTCCGGCAGCCCACTGGGCGTCGCGGTGCCCGCGGGGGGCGTCGCGGTGACCGTCCCCGGGCCCGCGTCGGCGCCCTGGGGCGGGGTGCTGAGGAAGGCGGCCGAGGCGATGATGATGCTGAGCCCGGCGATGATCACGCCGCAGGCGACGACCACCGTGGTCCATCGGGAGCGTGCGGAAGGCTCCTCGGCGAGGTACGGCTCGTCGGCGTCCGCGAGGTCCCACGGCGGTTGGGCGACGGTGATCGGCGTCGAGGTGCCGGTGAAGCGAGGGCGGGGCAATCCGACGCCCGCGGGGACCGCCGGCCTGTCAGGCAGGTCGCGAGGCTGCTGCTGCGGGATCGTCCGCGCGGGAACCACCGGATCGGGGATCTCGGTGACCACCCCCAGCGCCGCGTTGAGGTCAGCGGCGAGCTCGTCCGGGCGAGGGCGCGTCTCGGGCTCCCTCGCCAGGCAGGCCATACACAGCTCCGCGATCCGGCGGGGCAGTCCGGGTGCGGAGGGCGGGGTACGGGGTGCCCGTCCCGATGTGCCCGGGAGGCCTCCGCCCACGTGGTCACGGCGATCGGCGGTCGGCCGGTGAGGCACTCGTAGAACAGCGCCCCCAGGGCGTAGATGTCGGCGGCCGGATGGACGGCCTTGTCGGTCAACCGCTCAGGCGCGGCGTAGGCGGGGGTGCCGATCCACCACCCCCCGTCCGGATCGGGCCCGCCGTCGGCGAGGGCGGCGATGCCGAAGTCGAGGATCTTCACCCCGGCCGAGGTCAGCATGATGTTGCCGGGTTTGATGTCGCGGTGGACGACTCCGAGCCGGTGCGCCGCGGCGAGCCCCATGGCGATCTGGGCGACGACCCGGGCAGCCGCCGTCCAGCTCAGTGGCCCCTGGGCGAGGCGCTCGGCGAGGTTCGTTCCCTCGACCAGCTCCATGACGAGGTATGGGGCGACCTCGCCGTTGGCGAGTTCCGCCTCGCCGTAGTCGTAGACCTGTGTGACGTGGGGGTGGGTGATCCGGGCGGCAGCTCGGGCCTCCCGGCGGATGGCCGCCCGGAGCGCGGGATCGACCGTAGGGGCGAGCAACTTGACCGCCACGGGGCGCCCGAGAAGCTCGTCATCAGCCCGCCAAATGTCGGACATTCCACCCTGGCCGATCTGTTCCACCAGGGTGTACCGCTCGTGTAGCCGTAGCCCTGACGTAAACACCGTGACCAGGGTACGGCGGAAAGCGGCCCCGCGTCCCAATGGACGATAGACCCCAATGTCCCACTTGCGCCGCCCGGATCACCGTTATCGAGGTGTGTCACGGGGTGTCCGAGAAGGACAGACCCGGCTCACACCGTGTTGGTGGCGATGACCCGCTGGTACCAGTAGGCGCTGCGCTTCGGGGTACGGCGCAGGGAGGGGTAGTCGACGTAGATCAGCCCCCACCGCTGCGAGTACCCGACCTCCCACTCGAAGTTGTCGAGAAGGGACCAGACGTGGTAGCTCTCCAGCGGCACGCCGGCGGTGATCGCGCGGTGCGCGGCGGCGAGGTGATCGCGGAGGAAGACGATCCGCTTCGCGTCGTCGATCGTGCCGTCCGGGCCGGGTACGTCGGGCGTCGGGATCCCGTTCTCGGTCACCGTGATGGGAATCGGGCCGTAGTCGCGGGTGACCCGGGTGAGGATGTCGTACAACCCCTCCGGGAAGATCTGCTGCCAGCTCGCCTCCGAGGTGGGCAACTTCTGCACGGCGGTTCCCTCGGCGCTGACGTAGATCGGCGTGTAGTACTGGACTGCCAGCAGATCGACCGGTGTGGAGATGATCTCTAGGTCACCGTCGCGAATCGCTCGCACCATGCGGCTGTCCGGCCCCAGGTCGGCGAGCACGTCCTCCGGGTAGGCGCCCTTGAAGATGGAGTCCAGGTAGAGGCGGTTCTCGTATCCGTCGTAGAGCCTGACCGCCGCCTGCGCCTCGGGCGTGTCGTCCGCCGGGTAGCACGGATGTAGGTTGAGCGCGGGTCCGATCCGCCCCGAGCCGCAGGCGCGCAGCGCCTGCACCGCCAGCCCGTGCGCGAGCTGGAGGTGGTGGGCGACGACGTACGCGGCGGCCACGTCACCTGGGCGTCCGGGGGCGTGGTGGCCGAAGATGTAGCCGTTTTGGACGACGGTCTTGGGTTCGTTGATGGTCAACCACACCGGAACGTCGCTGTCGAAGGCGCGGAAGACGATCTCGGCGTAGTCGGCGAACCGGTAGGCCACCTCGCGCGACTCCCACCCGCCTCGGTCCTGGAGCGCCTGGGGGAGGTCCCAGTGGTAGAGGGTGGCCATCGGCCGGATACCGCGCTCGTGGAGGCCCGCGATGAGGCGGCGGTAGAAGTCGAGACCGCGCTGGTTCGGGCGTCCGGTGCCGTCCGGCTGGATGCGGGGCCAGGCGATGGAGAATCGGTAGGTCTGGATCCCGAGGGCCTTCATGAGGTCGAGGTCCTCGATGTACCGGTGGTAGTGGTCGATGGCGATGTCGCCGGTGTCGCCCCCGCGGACCCGGCCTGGGGTGTGGCTGAAGGTGTCCCAAATGGACTCGCCTCGACCGTCTTCCTTCGCCGCGCCTTCGATCTGATACGCCGAGGTCGACGCACCCCAGCTGAAGCCATCCGGGAAGCGGAGACCGAGGCTTCGCTCGGGGTCGGTGTCGTGCTCGGCCCCAGCCGAGGTGGGCTGGGGGGCCGTGGTCGTCAGCGCGGGGGACGCCGAGTCAGCGCTCGGTGTCGTGCTCGTTGAACCGGTGGAGTTCGCCACCTGGGATGTGGTGGGTACGGACATGGTCGGAGCCCTCCTCAAGTGGATTCCCATCCACGACTAGCTGGGAGCGCTCCCAACCATGACACAAAGCTGGTCGGGACGGGCGTACCTCGGCAGAGACTGACGCTACGTGTCGTCCCAGACCGCGGTGGGTGGCCAAGCGGCCAGCCCACCGCGGAGCGAAAGGTAGGCATGGGCTGATAACACAGAGGGCCGAACGGTTGGCGCATCGCGCCTGTCCCGTCGGCGGATGGTCCCCCTTGCGTCGGGGGACTAGCGTGTGGGGACGGGGAGGGCAACCCCCGCCCCCACGATCACTCTCACACGCACGGCCGGGAAGGGCGTCCACACCGTGCGTGCCGCGCGGGAGCCGGGCCACGCGAGTGGCTCTGCTTCCACCTCCTCTCGAAGCATGCGAGGGTGGCTGGCGGCGGAGTCCGGGCTGGTCCGCCGACGGCCTGACGACCGAGTGTGTTCCGGCGTCGTCCGCGGGTCGAACGACGCGCCTGGTGTGTGCAAGTCAGCGACTTGCACCTATCGATGGAAGCGCTCCCATCGACGTTGCTCAGGACTGTAGCC
Organism: Micromonospora sp.; assembly: GCA_036563645.1. GTDB lineage: Bacteria > Actinomycetota > Actinomycetes > Mycobacteriales > Micromonosporaceae > DATCMA01. The sequence continues at coordinate 76,891 of DATCMA010000056.1, read as the reverse complement.
TGCGTAACCGGTTTGTGAAAGACCCAAAACAAGATCGAAACATCGCCATAACACCGCCCACGTTGCGATCGATGTTTCGCGCCCAGCTCAGCCGCGCCGCACGTCGTCCCTTGTGGACGTAAAAATGCCCCCACTTGCCGCGGGAGCGCTCCCATGGAACACTGTCGATAAGCGCGGGGCCAGCAGTGTGACGTGTGGGCTGCCAGGGCAGCCGAAGTTCCTTCGGTACGGCGCCCTCTGTGTGCACCTCCGGAACTCCACTCACATCCGTGCGTTCCGGTGGACGTCGACCCCGGTCCGGGACGGGTGATCACCCCTGAGATGCGTTTCCGTGAGGCGGCATGACCGCCATCGGAGATGCTCGCGCCGGGGCCGAGCGGTCCCGGCCTGGTTTGCAAGGAGAAAACCAGGAATGCAGTTCAGGACCATGAGACGGCGGCTTGCCTGGTTAGCCGCCGGCGCGTTGGTCGCGGGCGGCATCGCCGTACCGGGCGTTGCTCACGCGGCCACCGCCTGCGACGTGGACTATACGACCAGCGACTGGGGGACAGGCTTCACCGCCCAAATCACCATTCGCAACCTGGGCGACCCCATCAACGGCTGGACGCTGCGCTTCACCTTCCCCGGCAACCAGCAGATCACCCAGGGCTGGTCCGCCAACTGGAGCCAGTCCGGGAACCAGGTCACCGCGACGAACATGCCGTGGAACGCCACCATCGGCACCAACCAGTCGACGGTGATCGGCTTTAACGCTTCGTACAGCGGGACGAACCAGAAGCCGACGTCCTTCTCGATCAACGGGGTGACGTGTCGCGGTGCGGTCCAGCAGCAGCCGCCGACCGTCGACCTGACGGTGCCGCCCGGGCCGTTCACCGCGCCGGCGACGGTTCCGCTGACCGCGACCGCGAGCGACCCCGACGGCTACATCGAGAAGGTTGAGTTCTACCGCAACGGCCTGCTGGTCTTCACCGACACCGCGGAGCCCTGGGCGTACACGATGGAGGACCTGCCGGCGGGCACCTACACCGTGCAGGCCAAGGCGTACGACAACGACGGGCTGACCGCGGTCTCGGAGAAGTCCTTCACGGTCAACCCGGCGAGCGGCCCGCAGCTCGTCGCCGAGCCCGCCGCGGTGGCGGTCGTGGAAGGCGAGAGCGCTGAGGTGACCCTGAAGCTCACCGAGGCGCCTAGCGGCAACGTGCCGGTCACCCTGTCGGTCAGCGGTGACCCCGACATCTCGGTGAGCCCGACCTCGGTGGTCCTGACGCCGTCCAACTGGAACACCGGCGTCACCATCACGATCTCGGCCGCCGAGGACGACGACACCGTCGGTGGTACGGCGACGGTGAGCGCGATCGCCAGCGGCATGGCGCCGCTGCGGATCCTCGTCACGGAGATCGACAACGATCAGCCGGGCGGGGACAACGAGTACATTGCGCGGTTCCTCGAGCAGTACAACAAGATCAAGAACTCGGGGTACTTCAGCCCGGAGGGCATCCCGTACCACTCGATCGAGACGCTGATCGTCGAGGCCCCGGACCACGGCCACGAGACGACCTCGGAGGCCTTCAGCTTCTGGCTGTGGCTGGAGGCGAACTACGGCCGCGTCACCCAGAACTGGGCGCCGTTCAACCAGGCCTGGGAGGTGATGGAGAAGTACATCATCCCCTCCTCGGCTGACCAGCCGACCGCTGGCGTCGACGGCACCCCGCAGTACGCCGCCGAGTACCCGCGGCCGGACCGCTACCCGTCGCAGCTTGAGCCGAACGTCCCGGTGGGGAGCGACCCGCTGCGCAACGAGCTGCGGCAGACCTACGGCACCGGCGACATCTACGGCATGCACTGGCTGCTGGACGTCGACAACGTCTACGGCTACGGCCGGTGCGGCGACGGCACCACGCGCCCGGCGTACATCAACACCTTCCAGCGGGGTCCGGAGGAGTCCGTCTGGGAGACCGTGCCGCACCCGTCCTGCGACACCTTCCGGCACGGCGGTCAGTACGGATTCATCGACCTGTTCATCAAGGAGTCCAACCCGCCGGCACGGCAGTGGCGCTACACCAACGCCCCGGACGCCGACGCTCGCGCCATCCAGGCCGCGTATTGGGCTCTGGTCTGGGCGAAGGAGCAGGGCAAGGAGGCGGAGGTGATGCCGACCATCACCAAGGCCGCCAAGATGGGCGACTACCTGCGCTACGCCATGTTCGACAAGTACTTCAAGAAGATCGGCAACTGCGTGGGGCCGACCTCCTGCCCGGCGGGTAACGGCAAGGACTCCATGCACTACCTGCTGGCCTGGTACTACGCCTGGGGTGGTGCGACCGACACCTCGGCGGCCTGGTCGTGGCGGATCGGCTCCAGCCACGCCCACTTCGGCTACCAGAACCCGTTCGCGGCGTGGGCGCTGAGCACCGTGCCCGAGCTGCGGCCGAAGTCGCCGACCGGTGCGGACGACTGGGCCAAGAGCCTCGAGCGGCAGCTGGAGTTCTACCAGTGGCTCCAGTCCGCTGAGGGTGGGATCGCCGGTGGTGCGACGAACAGCTGGGAAGGCCAGTACGCTCAGCCTCCGGCGGGCACGCCGACCTTCTACGGCATGTACTACGTGGAGCACCCCGTCTACCGTGACCCTGGCAGCAACCAGTGGTTCGGTATGCAGGTCTGGTCGATGCACCGCGTTGCCGAGCTGTACTACGTGACCGGCAACCAGCGGGCCAAGGCTCTGCTGGACAAGTGGGTGCCGTGGGCGATCGAAAACACCCACATCGGGGAGGACGGCGACTTCCAGGTCCCGGCGGAGCTGAAGTGGAGTGGCCAGCCGAACACGTGGAACCCGTCCAACCCGCAGCCGAACACCAACCTCCACGTTGAGGTGACCGCGCACGGCCAGGACGTCGGTGTGGCCTCGGCGCTGGCGCGCACCTTGATGTGGTACGCGGCGAAGTCGGGGAACACGGAGGCGAAGACCACCGCCAAGAAGCTGCTCGACGCGCTGTACGCCCACGCGGAGGAGAAGGGCATCTCCACTCCGGAGACCCGTGAGGACTACCGGCGGTTCGACGACGTCTACGACTCCTCGACCGGCCAGGGCCTCTACATCCCGCAGGGCTGGCGTGGGCGGATGCCGAACGGCGACGAGATCGCCCCGGGCAAGAGCTTCGTCGACATCCGGTCCTTCTACAAGCAGGACCCGGACTGGCCGAAGGTCGAGCGGTACCTGAACGGCGGCCCGGCTCCGGTCTTCTACTACCACCGGTTCTGGGCGCAGGCGGACATCGCGATGGCCTTCGCCGACTACGGTCACCTCTTCCCTAACGGCTGAGTCCGATCCGGGTGGGCGGCCTGCCCGCCCACCCGGATCGCCTCACCGCCGCGCAGGAACCCCCGTCGGCCACCAGCGGGGAGCGCGGCAGTAAGGCCTGATGCCCACGGTCAGGCCGGGTGGTCCGGGCGGCCAGGCTGGTCAACGCAGCGGCCTGGTCGCTCCGCCACCCCCCGGGAGCACGCACCCGGGTTACCGGTCCCGCCGGTCGTGGCCCAGCTGGGCCACGACCGGCTCTCTTTCTTTCCTGTCTCCTTTTCCCAAAGCAGGTTCCTGCTGGGGCGGGGCGATAGTCGGCGCCGCGACTCCTGCCTTTCCCCGGCGATACCCACGCCACCGGACCGGCGACGGGTACCCGCGACGCGTCGGTGACGCTCGGATGCGACACGGAGATGGGCAGGCGCTCCTCAGTGACGATCCATCGCCGGGATGGACCTTCGTACAAGGACTCGGTGAGTCCACTGTCACCACAGGCGCTGCGCAGCCGGATGGGATGGCGCCGCGTCCGGCATCTCGTCACCCGCGCGTGGGTGCCGAGCCGCGCCGCGGCCTACTGACTGAGTGATGTCGAGCGGGTTGGGTCGTCTCACCCGCCGTGGCTTTCGCACGGCGCTCCACATGGGAGCGCTGAAGGCGTTCTCGCGGCCAGTGCCGGCGGGACGTGTCGCCTCGTCAGCCGCGGAAGCAATACCAGTCGCCCCCGGGTACGAAGCTCCCATACGCGGTGCCGAATCGGTGGGCGCACACGTCGTCGAGGTTGACACTGAAGACTTTTCCGGTGCTGTCTTTGCAGGTCAATCGCGAGACATCATCCGCGTGTGCGGAAGGTTTGACCGCCTCGCAATAGGCGTCGAGAGTGGCTCTCCGATCGTCCGCGTTCCACGGCCCGATTGGAGGGCCGAGGGGCCGCCGTGGCCGTGGCGGTGGGGCGGGCTTGGGGCCGGCGTTGTCGGAGGGCGGCGCGGGGGTGGCGGGTGGTGGCGGGCCGGCTGCCGGGGCCGCTGGGGTCTCCGGTGGCGCAGGCTTCTGGGCGGGGGCGGACCCCATCGAGGCGGGGGAGGGCGCTCCGCCACCGGTGTTCGGGCTCGCCCCCGGGCTCGGAACCGCCTCGTCGCTCGGCGGCAGGTGGGGAGTGGCGTCCTCCGCCGGGGCGGACGCGCTGGGCTGGGCGGCCACGGGTGACGACGATGGGGGCGGGTGTGCTCCGGCGTCCCCGTCCGAGGAGGGCGAGGAGAGGGCGAGGAAGCCGGCGATCGCCACCGCGACAACGACCAGAACGGCGACGAGCCAGCCGTAGCGGCGTACCAGACGCCGAAACCGGGAGCCCTCTGGCCCAGTCTGCGCGTCCCCCATCACCGTCGTCGCCGGTTCCGAGACGCCGGGTGACCCCTCGCGCGCCGGCTCGGAGCGGGTAGTCGTCGCGGTGTCGGACGCCGCGGCGGTGGGCGCCGCCGTGCCGGGCACCGCCGCCGTACCACGGAACGATATCTCCCCGGTGGAGGGAGCCGAGTGCGTCGCGGTGTCGGTGTGGCTCGCGCTCGTCGGTGGAGTCTCGGCAGGAGGCGTGGCGAGCCCGCCGATGTCCGCGAGGATCCCGGCTTCGCCGTCGGCGCCGGATTCCATCGCCGCCCGGGCCCGTCGGGTGGCCGCCGCCAGTGACTCCACGAGGAACGGCAACTCCATCGTGGCCGATTCCAGCGCGGACCGTACCGTCAGGTCCGCGTAGGGCGAGGGATCGTCGGCCGGGCGGCCCTCGGCGGGATCAGCGGCCCTGGCCTGCCCCGCCCCATTTGGCCCGCCGTCCCGTGGCGCGGACGGCTCGGCCGCGGGCGGCCGCGGGTGAGGAATGTGGTGTGTGGAGGATGCCTGGTTGTCAGACGGTTCAGCCGTGGCATGCGCGCGCGCGTTGGGCACGTCGGGCTCATCGTGCTCGGCCACGAACGCTGCCCTCCTCAACCTGCACCGGATGCGGATAGCGTCGCCACTGTAATCACTGGGTAGTGCCGACCGCCATAACAGATCTCACGCCCGCAAATCTGTCTCCGCGAACCGGAAAACACAGCGTGTCGGCGGTCAATCAGTCGGTGACGGTGTGCGGGGACGTGGTGGGAACGCGTGCGCGACCAGCCACATTCCAGCCGAACTCACCGCGCAACACGAAAAGGGGAGAGGCCGCCACGGGGGAAGCGGCCCCTCCTCTATATAGATTACCTGCCATCCGTGGGGTGTGGGGAGTCACTGCCCTCAGTGGTCGATGAAGACGCCGCGGCTGTGGGTGGGGTGGTCACGGGCGAGCGGAGGCCAGGATGTCCCGCGGGCAGGCTGCGTTGGAGGACCCACCAGCTCACCGCGATGCAGGTGGCGACCAGTGGCCAGGTGAGCGCCGCGCGCGCGATGGTCAGGCCGACGACGTGATCGGCGAGATAGAGCGGGATGAAGACGGCGAGTCGGATGAGGTATTGTGCGACCCACACCCAGCTCGCCCGCCCATAGGCGCGCAGCAGCGCGGGATCACGCCGCCACCGGCGGCCTTGACCCAGCACGAGCCCGACGACGACGCCGAGTAGCGGCCATCGAATCACGATGCTGACCAACCAGGCCAGCGCGCTGGTCATGTTCGCCGCGAGCTGGAGGAGGAAGAAGTCGCTGGCTCGGCCCGTGCGCAGCGCGATGAGCACACCGAGACAGACGACGAGGAGCCCAATCAGCACCGAGCCCGGGCGGTCGCCCCGACGCAGGCGCCACCCGGCGACCCCGGCGGCGACGAGGACCGCGGCGATGCCACCACCCATGATGGAGTGGCCGCTCGCCCACCAGCCGGCACCGAACGCGACCGCGGGGAGCGTCGCGTCGATCGCACCACGCCGACCTCCGAGCATGTCGCTGAGCGACTCCGCGCGCTCGCGATTCGAGGTCATGTGCTGCCTCCACGCTGTGCCGCCCCGTCCCGAGGACGCGCACCGGACGTCATCACCGAGGCGTCCTCGGTGATCACATCCTGGGTCCGTTCGCGAGATTACTCTCGGGTAGTCCTGGGGCACATCCCCAGATCGGCGCGCAATCGACCCCCAGGCGCTACCGGTGCCAGCGGAGCGGGCCGAGGTGCACCGCCCACAGCAGACGACGCCACCACGGTCGCGCGGCGCGTAAGCGCTCCGTGAACTCCTGAGCCTGGGCGACCGCCGCGCGCGCCTGGCTCTCCTCGGCGGCCCCTGACCCGAACGTGATGCGGTTGACCAGCTCGGCGAGCTCGTCGATCGGCGGCACCGCGGGACGGACCCCTGGCGCGGGGGCCTGGCGGGCGTGGGCGGCTACCTCGCTCGCGGACAGGTGGGCCGCGGCCGGGTGCCCCGCCAGCCGCAAGGCGTCCATGACCTCGAGCCACGCGCCGACGACCCGCGCCGCTGGCGGCCCGGTCGTGAGCCGACGCCGCCGCAGCGACCGGCGCAACACGAGCACCGTGACAAGCGCTGCGGCGAGGAGCACGATCAGCGTGCCGACGCCCACCCCGGCGAGGACGGCGCCCGTGGGGCCATTCCCCGATGGGGCGAGGACCAACTCCGGACCTGAGGACGCGGTGGGGTCGATCGTGGGGGTCGGTTCCGGGCTGGGTGGTGGCGTGGTCGGCTCCGGCGAGGGCTTGAATTCCTCCTCGACCGGCCGGGGCTCGCTGTTCGGCTTGGGGAGAGGATCGAACGGCACCCATCCGAGTCCAGCGAAGAGCACCTCAGGCCAGGCCACGGCGTCCCCGGCCACCACCGGGCCGGTGCCCCGGGCGGGGCGAAAGCCGACGACGACGCGGGTGGGCAGCCCGACGAGCCGCCCGAGCACCGCGAACGCCGCGGCGAACTGCTCCGAGGTGCCCCGCTGGCCACCGGCGTGGCGTGGCCCAAAGAGGAAGAACGCGAGGTTGGGATACGCGTGGCCGCTCGGCGAGTCGGCGTCGAAGCGGTAGTGCTCCGACAAGAACTGCTCGATCGCCAACGCGCGCTGGTACGGGGAGCCGTTCTCCGTGGAGATTTTGTCGGCGAGGCGTCGCATCTGCTCGGGCACCCCATCCGCCACGTGGAGCACCCGCGCCACCTCGTCCCCGGCGGGCACGTTGGCCGCGGTCAACTGGGTGTAGTCCGGACGCTCCCGCACCGAGGTCACCGCGTACCGCAAGCCAGGGGTCAGCCCTTCCGGGCGGATCAACGTGCCGCTGTCCGGGTCATACGCCACGCGGGCGCCCTCGATGCGCTGCGGGGTGGCCACCGCCGGCAGCAGCCGACCGGTCAACTCGCCTATGGTGATCTCCTGGCGAACGGTGTCCACGGTGGCGTCGGGATGGGGCGTGACCGACGGGAGGACCCGACCCGCGTTGCGGTAGGTGCCGCCGACCCTCCAGGTCACCCCGTCGTAGTCGTGGAGGACGGCCAACCGAATCCGGATCCCCGCGCCCACGCTCGGGGCCTCACCGGAGTCCGCCGCCTCATCCGGCAGCGCGGCACCATCCTGCGGTTCATCGGAGGTCTCGGAGACGACCTCGGTGGTGATGTCGAGTAGCTTCTGCTCGGGGTTCAGCGCCCATCCGGAGATCCGAATGAGTGGACTCTCGTCGAGGCTGTCGACCTGAGGTGGCTGCACGTAGCGACGGGGATCGACGGGCTCCACCTCGACCCGAGCGCTGACCATGGGCGCGAGTCCGGCCGCCAGGGCGATCACCACGGTGAGGCCGATGAGGTGGCCGGTGACGATCCGAACGCGCAGCGCCCCACGGAGCGGCTCCTCGACGTCAGCGGACCGAGCCGGTGGCCGGGCGGTGAGCGCCAGCCCGGCGATGGCCAGGGCGGCGAACGCCAGCGGAATCCACAGGGTCGTCTCCGCGTTCGGACCCATCACGTACAGCGCGCCGGCGTAGAGCAGGGTCGGCGGAACGTAGCCGAGCAACAGCCGGCCGGCGCGCAGCGCCACCTCGGCCGCGGCGAAGCCAGCCAACCAGGTCGCGGCGACGGGGACTACCACCGTGTCCGGCAACGGCTCGACCGGGATCATGGCGGTGAGCAGCCGGGGGATCCCGTTGCGGGCGGCGTCGAGGAACACCTGAGTGATCGGGCCCGGCATCTCCGCCCGCCGCGCCGCCACGTCCATCGCGACCGTCGTGTAGCCGACGAGCGCGGCCGCCGACACGGGCGCCACCAGCCAGTTGGGCAGCCGCCGGGCCACGACGCTGAGGCCGACCGAGCCGAGCGCGGCGCCGGCGACGAGCTGGGTGAGCAGCGGGCCCGCGTAGATCTGTCCGAGCGACACCCCGACCAGCGCGATCATGCCGCTCAGGATCAGTGGGATGAGCAGGACGCGCCTCACCACGCCGGCACCCCATTCCACTCGGCGGCGAAGTCCGCGCCGTCTCGGGCGTTGATGATCAACATCGGGTCGACCGTGCGGGCGTGGGCCGCCTCAGCGGCGTCGCCGTGCAGCACCCCGACCAGCACCGTCGCGTACGGCCCGCGGAGCGCGCCAATGTGGCCGAGGTCGTCGCGCGCGCCCGGCCCGGTGAGGAAGATCAGGGTGTCGCCGGCGCGCTGCTGGCGCAGCCGCATCGCCGCGGTACGCAGCGGCTCCTGGGGATCGACCCCGGGGCGGTCACGGAGCCGCACCTCGGTGAGCCGGTCCAGGTGGTCGCCGTCGATCGGAGGATCGTCGTCGACGATCATCAAGGCCACGGGAAGGTCCTCGCGGACCGCGGCCACGACGATCGACGCCGCCGCCTCACACGCCGATTCGAACGTCTCCGCCACGCCGTCGACGCGGTCCGGGTAGGCGCTCGCGCGGTTGTCGAGGAGCACCACGAGGCGCGGCAGGCTCGTGTCGACGTCCTCGCGGACCATCAATTCCCCGATGCGGGCGCTGGTCCGCCAGTGGACCTTGCGCAGCTCGTCGCCGATGACGTACTCGCGCAACGTGTCGAACGTGATCGTCCCGTGGGGGACGCGGTCGAACCGCCCGTCCAGGCTCCGGGCCACCCCGGCGGGGACCGCCACGAGCGGGTGAACGCGCGGGTGCACCCGGACCTGCGCGGTCGGCCCGTAGCGGCGAGTGAGGGTGATGAGGCCGAGCGCGTCCCGGCGGGTGATCCGCAGGGGACCGATCGGCACGACGCCGCGCCGCTGAGTCGGCACCGGGTACGTCACCTCGGTGACCCGGCCTGACCGCACGCGCAGCAGCGGTACGGACAGCTCGCGATCGCCACAGCGGTCCTTGGCGATCAGGGTGGCGGGGCGGAACCGGCCCCGTGCCCGAACGGTCAGCTCCATCGTGGCGTCCTCGCCCCGCTCGACCCGGTCCGGATCCACCCGGCGCGACACCTCGAGGCGCGGCCACCACGCCGCGTAGACGCCAGCGCACAGCAGCGCGACCACCCCGACCGCGCCAAGGACCGACAGCTCGGGGTAGCCACCGGCGAAACCGGCCGCGAGCAGCGCGGCACCGCCGATGAGCACCCCACAACCGCGTGACGTGAGGATCATGGTCGTCGCGGTTACGCACCCACCGGGGCGGATTGCCCGGTAGGCAGCGGCACCGGCACCGACTGGACCGCCTCCCGCACCACGTCCGCGGCGCTGATCCCGCGGAGTTGGGCGTCGGGGGAGAGCAGCACCCGGTGCGCGAAGACCGGCTCCACGAGCTCCTTGATGTCTTCGGGGAGGACGTAGCCGCGCCCGTGCATCAGGGCGTACGCGCAGGCCGCCCGCGTCAACGCGATCACCCCGCGCGGGCTGACTCCGACGCGGACATGCGGGTGGTGACGGGTGGCGGCGGCGAGGCGGACCATGTACGCATACAGCGGATCGGCGATGTGCACCCGCTGGGCCATGCGCACCATCTCTCCGATCGTCGCGGTATCCGTGACCACGGGCAGCGCCTCCGGAGAGCGCACGGTCGCGCCGCGCAGCACCTCGATCTCGGCGTGCTCGTCGGGGTAGCCCATCGACAGCCGGACGAGGAAACGGTCGAGCTGGGCCTCAGGAAGCCGGTAGGTGCCGTCCATCTCGACCGGGTTCTGCGTCGCCACCACGAGGAACGGCTGCGGCACCGGGTGGCGCACGCCGTCCACGGTGACGTGCCGTTCCTCCATGACCTCCAGCAGCGCGGCCTGCGTCTTCGGCGACGCGCGGTTGATCTCGTCAGCGATGACGATGTTGGCGAAGACCGGCCCCGGGTGGAACTCGAAGGCACGGGTGGCCTGATTGAAGATCGTCACCCCGGAGACGTCACTGGGCAGCAGGTCGGGGGTGAACTGAATGCGCCGGCACTGCCCCCGGACGGTCGTGGCGATCGCGCGCGCGAGCGTGGTCTTGCCGACGCCGGGCACGTCCTCGAGCAGGACGTGCCCCTGCGCGAAGAGCGCGGTCAACGCCAGCCGCACGACGTGCGGCTTGCCGAGCACCACCGTGGAGATGGTGTCGGCAAGCCGCCCCGCGAGCGCGGCGAATCCCTGCACCTGTTGTGGGGTGAGGGGCGCTTGGCGATTCACGGTCACGCTCCTCGGCGGTCGTGCGGTCAGCAGGTGGGCACGACGTCAATGTCGTCGGGGTCGAAGTTGAGCCACGCCCACGGGATGTAAGCGGGCTTCGTCGTCCACTCCACTTCCAGCCACCACGTGCTGCGCTTGTGGTTGTTGTAGATGTAGGCGTAGATCTCCTCGCCCCGGATCTTGCAGTAGGCCGTCAGCTTCGTGCCAGGCCGTGCCCATCCGACCTGCTTGCTGTTGTCCTGCCGAGGCACGGAGAAGATCTCGTTGCCGTTGCGGCCATCCACGTCCGCGTCGCAGTACGTGGCCGTGTCGCCGGAGGAGCCGTTGACGCAGGTCGCGACCCCGACCAACGTGCTCGTGCTCACCTTGCGCGAGGCGGTCGCCGTGCCCGCGGCGTTCGTGGCGCTGACCGTGATCGTGTAACTGCTGCTGGCCTTGAGGCCGCTGACGGTCAGCTTGGAGCAGTTGCCCTTCGCCGTCGTCGCGCCGGAGATCGAGGCGCTGCACTCGGCCTGGCCACCACCAGAGTCCACGGTGAAGCTCACCGTCACCGATCCGTAGGTGCTCGTGACCCCGGTGATGGTGACCTGCGGCTTCGCCACGGTCCGCGCGGTGGCGGTGGCGACGGGGCCGTCTCCCGCCTCGTTGACCGCGTGGACCCGGACCGTCACCGTTTTACCGTCGCCGAGGCCGGTGAGCGTGACGCGGGTATCGTCGGTGACCTCGACGCGCCGGCCGGCCGCCTCAACCACGTACCGGAGGATCGGCCGTCCATTGTCGGCCGCCGCCGCCCACGTCACCCGGATCGCGCCCGGTTCGGAGGCCACGGTGGTGGCGCGCAGCTGGCGCGGTGCGCTCGGGACCGTGAACGGCACCACCGTGTTGCTCAGCGGGGACTCCTTGGAGCCGGCGCCTTTGTCGGTGATGGAGACGACCGTGAAGGCGTACTGCCTGCCGTACTCCACCGTTCCCGGGCTGATCACCAGCTCCGTGCTGGGCGTCTCGCCCACCGGCGTGGTCCCCTTGGCCGAGACCGCGGTCACGGCGTACTTGACGATGTGGTTGCCCTGGCCGTTCGCGGCCGGCCACGTCACCTGCACCGAGCCGTCCGGGCGTGCCGTCGCCGTCACGCGCTCCGGCGGATCCGGCACCTCAGCCGTGGGCACCACCGGGTTGCTCCACCGGGCCGGGCCCGCGCCCTTGGCGTTGACCGCGTGGACCGAGAAGCGGTAGGTCTCGCCGTTGGTCAGCCCAGTGATCTCCAGCGAGCGTTGATTCGCGCCAACCTCGAAGGTCTTCCCCGCGCCCTGGATGACGTACCGGAGAATCGGCGCGCCGTTCGCCGGGGCCGGCCCCCAGCTCACCCGGGCGCGCGCATCGCCGGCCGAGGCGGTGACGCTGCTGGGTGCACCCGGCTTGTCGGCCGGAGGCTCCTTCGGCGGAGGCGGTGGCGGAGGCGTCTGCGGTGTCTCCCCGCCGAGGACGTCGTTGGCGTACTTGTCGACCGACCGCACCGTGTGCTGGTCGTCGATCACGCGTGCGGTGGACGAGTTCGGCGCGTTGATGAACAGGCGGTTTTCGCGGACCTCCAGCTCCAGCGGGCCGTTGGCGCCCGGGACGGTGATCGTCGCGACCAGCGCGCCGGTCTCGTCGAAGGCGTACACGGTGCCCGTCGCGTCGTCAGCGCAGTAGATGCGCCCCGCCCAGGCCACGGCAGCGCTGAGCTGCGTCCCTTCCCCGGGTACCGACAGCTCCTGCACCGTGCTGTCGTCGACGACGAGGATCTCCCGGTTGTCGGGCACGGTGACGGGGATGCGGTCCCCGTTGGTCCGCGGCGGCAGGACGCCGGGGCCCGCCATGGACAGGGGGACGTCGCGTTGGTCCTCATCGCGGACGATGGTGAGCGCGTTCGATGTGCGGTTGAGCACGGCGACACCGTCGTCCAATGCGGACAGCACGAGGTCGTTGCTAGGGGGAGCGACCGTGACCGTGCGAACCGACGTCGGGCTCCCGGTGTTCTCCGAGGAGGTCGACGCCGGCGCGATCGCGGTGACCGTGCCCTCACTCGGCACCGCCACCCAGAGCTTGCCCGTGCCGTCGAAGAATCCGCCCGTGATACCGGGTGGGAACCGCAGGGCTTCTCCGACCGGATTGAGCGTGCGCGGATCGAGCTGCCGTACAACGCCCTGGACCGCGTCGACGATGAACGCCGCGTCATCGTGGAGAGCGACCGTGACGCCGAGCCCCGCGGTGCTCTGCATCGTGGCGGTGAATTGCAGGGTGGCGAGGTCGAGCGAGCTGATCCGCCCGGTGGACAGATCGCGCAGGATGAGGAACCGGTCGGTCTGGCTCACCTGCATGGCGTGCCCGTGGGCGTTGGGCACGCGCAGCCGGGTGTCGACCCGGGCGGTGACGCCATTGACCCGGGCCATCTCACTCTTCACCGCGCTCCACAGCCAGGAGCTCGCGTCAAAGCTGGCTACGGCGTTATCGGTGGCGCCAAGTCCGAGAACAGTCAATCCCATCGCGGCGACCAGGGCGGTGACCGTGCCACCGGTCACGAGCCAGCCGCGCTTGCGGAGCCGCCGCTTGCCCTGGCCGTTGGTCGTGCTGGTTGTGGTGCCGTTGCCTGGGTTGACCACAGCCGGCCGCCTCCCACCCATCTCGGGACTGCGATTGTTGGGCATGGCCGGTACCCGGCCGAAAAACCGGGAGCCATGATATGGCCTGCCTTCAACGGGCCGGGGTGGCCAGGGCGAGTGTGGACAGCGACAACCGCGACCTATGGACGACTCTGTGTCGAAATTGACCTCTTAGTGGACGGTGTTGGAAAGGGATATAGGGATACGAATTTCGTCCTCAGTCGGGGTTACGAGCCGACCGATTGGTGCACACCTGACCAGATGTCGCATAGCGGTCCGCGGAGTACACGGCGAGCACGGTGAAGCAGTAGTCCAGCCGCGGACTGAGCCCGTTGATGGTGTAGCTGGTCTCACCCGCGTTGACGGTGGCCATCGCGCTCAAGGACTGCCCTGCCCGGCCGCCGGCCACGATGAACGGCACGGTGCCGGGGGAGGGGTCCTTCCAGGTCAGCGTGATCGTGGATCCGTCATCGCGGAGCTGGAGGTCGGTGGGGGGATCCCCAGCCAACACGGGCCCGGGAGGGCTCGGTGGCGCCTCGTCCCCGTCCTTGAGGAGCACCGCGATCCCGGCGAACGTCGCGGCCACCGCGGCGATACCCGCGACGACCGCCACGGCGATGGTCAGCCCGCGCCCGCGGGACGCGGGCGGAGCCGGTGGGGTCGGCGGCGCCGGCTGCGGCGCGACGACGGGGTACTGGAAGCTCGGGTAGGGGGCCGGCTCCGCCGTGTCGGTGCTCACCGGGTACGTGAGCCGCGGCGACACCGGCTCCACGCCCACCTGCGGGTGGGATTCGCCCTCCATCGGCGCCGGCGATGGGGCGTGGTGGGAGGCGGCCTGCGTGACCTCGGGCCCCCGCTGCGCAGCGCCCTGATCAGCCGGGGCGTGCGGGGCGACCGTCGGCGTTGTCGTCGGGGCGGTCTGGGGAGCAGCCGCGGTCGACTCGGTGGCCGGGCTGGCCTCCCGCTGGAGGGGAACCGTGGGCGCCGCGTCGCGGGCGGGCGTCGTGTCATCGGCGGGTGGGGTGGCCACGGGTGACGCGATCGGCAGGACGGTGGTGGGCTCCTCCAGCGCGGACGTCGAGCTCACCGGCGGCGGGGCCACCGACGTTCCGGACTGCGCCGTCTCCGGCGGCGTCGACGGCCGTGGGGCGGCCTCAGTCCGCGCCTCACCGAGGTATTCCCGCGCCGCTCGGACCTGCCAGTGGTCGTCGCCGAGGACGGCGGGGCCGTAGGTGGTCACCCGCGTGAAGTTCTTGCGGGCCTCGTGCCGGTTGCCGAGCTCCTCAGCGACCGCGCCCAGTTCGTAGCAGAGCGACACCATCAGGGGGTCGGAGAAACCCCGGCGGCGCTCACCGGCGGCGATCGCCTGTTCGAGGGTGCGGCGGGCCGCCATGAGATCGTCAGCTTCCCGATGCAGCTTCGCCAACTGGTGCGCGGCGGCGAGTACCTCCGGGTGATCCTCACCGAAGGCGGGCCGGGCGGATTCGAGTGCGCGCTCGAGGTAGGCACGGGCCGCGGGCAGGTTCCCGGAATCGCGCAATGCCTGAGCGTGGCGCTGTACGGCCGTTAGCGAGGACTGCTGGGACACGGGGTCATGCTCCGATATCGAGGACGTGCTTCGCCAGTCCGTGAGGGGACATGATGAGCATCGCTCACGCGACGCATATCAGTCGATACAGCCCGCCTGAGCGACGGCGCTCCTCTGGAATTGTGAGCCTATCGGCACACCCCGGCCAGCCGGGCTGTGGCCATCGTGGGCCGCCGATCGGCTAGGGGAAGACGGCGGTCCGGCCGCGGGTGCCGGGCGCGGCACCCACTCCTCGTGGAAATTCATGCCGAAATGCGTAGTTTGTGACTGACATGTGCCACACGCGTGGGGTGGATGTGCGGAACTCGGCGATGCGGTGTACAGTTGTGGTCCGTGCGGCCCGCCAGGCGGCCGAGAGATGATGGCGTCGTGGCGCTACATCATCTAGCCTGGTGGTAGTCGTCCATGTCCGGGTGGCGGAATGGCAGACGCGCTAGCTTGAGGTGCTAGTGCCCGTATAGGGCGTGGGGGTTCAAGTCCCCCCTCGGACACCACATGCGAACGGGGCCTCCGCGGAGGCCCCGTTCGCATGTGCGCCGCTATCGGTCATCGCGCTCGGGTGAGAACGTGCCGGAGTGACGCTCCCTGAGCGAGTCGGCATACCGAGGGAGCCGTCCGCCTGCCAATGAGACCGGCCCCGTATGCGGGACGTGGTCTCCTGCTCCTCCGAGCCCCGAGCAATCTGTGGATTGGGTGGACCGCACATCGGTTCGTCCGTCGTGAATCGATTGACCGCGGTCCGGCAGAGGGCCAGCGCGGAGGAACGCCCGGATGCCGCTGCGGAGCAGACCGTATGATCACGGATCTCGTGAAATCCAAACATGCAAAGGTTGCTCAGCTGCGGTAGCGTGCGCGCCTAGGGAGAATCGCGTGCGGGAGAGAGTGGCGTGACGGGTTTTCGGGTTGACCCTGCGGGCCTGCAAGGCTTGCCTCGGCTGCTCGACCGGCACTGGGAGGACGCCAGAGCCCTACCGATTATCTGCGTTTCTTCCTCGAGTCCATCACGAAATACGTCGCCCGGACAAGCGACGCCGTGCGCCAGGCCATCAGCTATTACGAATCGACTGACAGGCAGACGGCTGCCAGGCTCGATGCCACGCTCCGCGGTGGGCAGGTCGACCTCTCGGAAGAGACCGTGTTGGCTACCGAGCTGGGCGTCTGTGACCGGCCATACGACCCATACGAAGCCATTGTCAAGCCACTGACGGGCGATTGGGCAGGGGTGCGCGGGTGTGCGGATGTGTTCCACAACATCGGAATGGCGTTGACCGAGATGGGGGGCGAGCCTCCGCGCGCGCTGCTCAGCCAACCCGTATACCGCGACTACTTCGCCCGGGCTCTTGCCGCTGTTGAATGCCTTGACGTTCACTCCATTGCGGATTGCACCGCTGCGTTGGCCCACACCGGCCACCTCACCGGTGACCCGAAACGTGATGAGGTCATCGCCAGGGCTGCCCAGGCCACTTCTGGCTTATTGGGAAGACGTGGCGAGACCGCGTCTTACCCCCACACTCGGCAATGATGAGTGGAAGCACGATGTCGACAGCCCGCTCGCGGCGTGCCACGATTCTCGGCCGCATCCTGGTCGTGTTCGGCGCCACTCTCGCTGGTGCATGTGTGCTGTTCGTGTTCTCCACCCTGTGGGCACCGAGCGCGGACGGGCACACCTGGAAGAGTGAGGCGGGACCGATTTGCCTCACCAGCTCCAGCAGGACGGACGAGCCCCAATGCGTGATTTCGCCAGAGTCTGCGGAGAGACGGTACGTTCAGGTGCCACCCGCACCCAGGCAGCGCGCCCTCCACGTCACCGGAACTCGGGTCTACCCCTGGTTTGACGGAACCGCGCGCATGTCCTGTTCCCCGGAGCGCACGTGATACAAGGGATCACCGTCTATATCTCGTACCTCGCCGAGCACTGGGTTATCCCGCTCGTGGGTTTCGGGATCGCCGCCTGGGGATTGGTGATACTCGGCTACGACGGACGTGAACCCCGTCGTTTTCCGCGACAACGTGTCGGCGTACGCCGTCCTGTTGGGCGGCTTCCGGTTAACGGTGCAGGGCCGACCGGTCACCGCGTGGCGGGCGGGCAGGTCCCGGGCACTCTTCCAATACCTCGTGTTGCACCGCGATCGCCCGGTGCATCGCGACCGCCTGCGGGCTGAGCTGTGGCCACACCTGGTACCGCCGGCAGGAGCGACATCGGTCAAGGCCGCGGTCCACGGGGTGCGACGGGTGCTGCGCCCCCTCGTGGACGCGGGGGCGCCGGTCGAGTTGCGCTGTACCCGCGACGGGTACGTGTTGACCGGGGACGGCCTTCGCACCGACGTCGACGACTTCCTGCACGCGATGCGTGCCGGCGACGCGGCGCGCGGCGCCCGGGATCTGGACGCCGCCGGCGCGCACTATCGGCGGGCACTTCACCACTACGGGGGCACCCTGCTGCCCGCCGAGGACGCGCCGTGGATCCTCGAGCACCGGGAGCGGTTACGCAGCGCGGCGCTGCGCGCCGTGCAGTTCTTGATCGAGCGGGCGCGCGCCGCCGGCGACCCGTGGGCGGTCATCGAGTGGTCAGAGCGGGCGCTCGAGATCGACCCCTACGACTGGTTCGCGTGTGAGGAGCTCGTGGAGGCGTACCGCAAACTCGGCCTGGCCGCGCAGGCCGGCCGATGGAGCGACCTCGCCGAATTGCGCATGGCCGACGTGTAGCCGCTTCGTGCGAATTCTCTCCTCAGGTCGCTCATTTCGGATCCCGCGTGTCGCCGAGCCCGTCCTACCCACATCGGCCGGGCGATTCGTCGATCCCGACGTTGGGCTATTCCTTCGTACGAAAGGAGTGAATAATGCAGAAAAGCAACGCGGTCGCCGAAAGTCAATTGGCGACGATCCCGGATAGGGGACGGGGTCGTGAGGAGCGACGGCACCGAAGGGGTGGTGGAAAGCCGCCGGGAACCGCGTTCGACCGACTGGTTACGGGAATCGCGGACAACTATCCCCCGATGCTCATTCCCCTGATGCGACTCACATAGCAGATCTCACGAAAACTCCCCGGTACCGCACGGGCCGGGGAGTTTTCGTTTTTTGGCTGTCCCACGCCTGACGTGCGGCGATGGGCGTAGGAATCGTCACCCAAGGGCACCCGGGGTGCGCCGATAGTCGTAGCGGAGAATGCGACCTTGGCCGACAACCCGTTCGCCTTTCCGCGGTCGCCACCTTGGCCCTTCTCCCCGCGGCCCCTAACGTCGCTCACCGACAAGCCCGAGTCGATGTCCCGCAAAAGAACGCGCTCTCGGGGACGTCGAGATGTCAGCGAAGGGAGAAGGCCGGATGGGCCATGAACCGACGGTGTCGGTGATCGTTCCCAACTACAACTACGCGAAAACCCTCGGCGCGTGCCTGGACGCCATCTTCGCGCAGACATACGCGCCGTATGAGGTGATCGTGGTCGATGATGGGTCCACCGACGAATCGCGAAAGATCGCCGCCCGCTATCCGTGCCGCCTCATCACGACTGGCGGCAACCGAGGTGTCTCCGCGGCGCGCAACCGCGGCGCCCGGGAGGCCCGGGGAGAGGTGCTGTTCTTCGTCGACTCGGACGTGGCGCTGCGTCCCGACGCGATCGCCAACGCCGTGCGCATTCTCCGCGACGACCCCTCCTGCGGGTGCGTCCACGGCACCTACGACACCCGTCCGCTGTTCGACGACGGCTGGGTTGAGCACTACAAGGTCCTGCACGCGCACTGGTGGCGGCGGCGCAGCGTCGGCCGGGTCCGCACCGCCATCTTCGCCCTGGCGGCGATCCGCCGGTCGGTGTTCTTCGCCGCGGGTCCGTTCAACGAGGCCCTGCGGGACGCCGAGGACGTCGAATACAGCGACCGGCTCGCGCGGGTGACGACGATCCGGCTGACGGACACCGTCGTCGGCCGGCACGACGACTGCGCCGGCTTCATCGCCATGGTGCGGGAGCAGTACCGGCGCTCGCTTCCGCTCGCCGGGTTCGCCGGACGACACCGGCTGGCGGACGGAGGGGTCGTGGTCAACCCCGCCGCTGGGCTCATCGGCGGCACCGCCGCAGTCGCGACCCTGCCTCTCATCGCCGTCGGGCCCGCGCTGGCCGTCGTCCCCCTCGCGTTCGTGGCGCTCTTCGCGGTCGCCGATCCCGGGCTGTTCTCCTTCGTCCGCCGGGAACGGGGCTGGTCCTTCCTCCCGGCCTTCTTCGTGGCGCACCTGGTGACCCAGCTCGCCACGGCCGCCGGGGTGGCCGTGGGCGCGGTCCGCCGCCTGCGGCAGGTCTCGGTCCGTCCGCTGAGCCGACCGGTAGGTACCCGATGAGTCCACAGTGGCGGGGGTGGGCGGTCCGCGTCGCGGCCACCGTCTTCGGCGTCGCGGTGATCGCGGGGATCGCCGCGGCGATGGGCGACCAGGACTGGCACGCACTGGCCCGCATGCTCCGCCTCAGCACGCTGCCGGCCCTGCTCGTCGCCGTAGGCGTCACCGCGATCGGTCTGCGCTGTGGCATGCGGTCGTGGACCTTCACCCTGGCCGCCCTCGGGTCACCGGTTCCCCGGCGCGCGGGGGCGCGGATGTTCGTCGTCGGGTTCCTCGGCAAGTTCGTCCCCGGGCGCCTGTGGGGGTTGGTGGCCCAGATCGCGATGGGGCAGCGGCTGGGCGTGCCGCGCGCGCGGATGCTCGGGACCTACGTGCTCAACCTCGTGGTCGTCTTCGTCACCGCCGGCGCGGTCGGCCTGCTGGTGGCGCCGGTCCTGCCGGGACCGACCCCGATATGGGTCGCGCCGTCGCTCCTCGTCGTGGCGCTCCTGGTGGCGCGGCCCCACCTGGTCAACCGACTCGCCCGGGCCGCGGCGCGGTTGACTCGCCGCCCAGACCCCGAACCCCTGGCCGATCCGGCCGCGCTGCGCCGGTCGATCGTCCTGCAGACGGTGTCCTGGGTGCTCTCCGGCGCGCACGTGTGGGTCATCGCGGTGCTCCTCGGCGCGGATCCCCTGGCCGCGGGGCCGGCTGCGGTCGGGGGCTACGCCTTGGCGGCCGCCGCCGGCACGCTGGCGATCGTCGTGCCGGATGGGGCCGGCGTACGGGAGCTGGTGCTCCTCGCGGCCCTCACCGTGGTGCTGCCGTGGCCAGCGGCGGTGCCACCGCCATCGCCAGCCGGATTGTCAGCACGCTCGCTGAGGTGCTCTGGTCAGTGGGCGTCCTGCTCCTCACCGCAAACCGCTTCTCGCCCCTGCGGCGACCGCGCGAAGCGGCCGTGGCCGCGTGACGCGCCCCCAACCGTACGTCCGAATCGGAAATCCACAGCAGACAGTCAGGGAGGTACCTCAATGTCCTCGCTCATCACCCTCGAGGAAGCCGAGCAGCTCACCGTCGAGCAGGTGCACGACCTGTACCGGAAGTACATCAACAAGAGCCAGGTCAACCTCATGACCTCTTTCGGCTTCGGTCACGACCTCGTCGACCACGCCGAAGGCGCCTACATCTACACCAAGGACGGACGGAAGATCCTCGACTTCACCGGTGGCGTCGGCGTCCTCAACCACGGGCACAACCACCCGCGGATCTTGGCCGCCCGGCGTCGATTCGCCGAACGGCGCCGGATGGAGGTGCACAAGACCCTACTTCTCGCCGTACCTCGCGGCGCTCTCCCACAACCTCGCCGCGGTGCTCCCCGGCGACCTCGACATGTCGTTCTTCCCCAACTCCGGCTCCGAAGCGGTCGAGGGCGCGGTCAAGCTGGCGTACAAGTACCACGGCGGCCGGCGCAACACGATTCTGCACAGCGACATCAGCTTCCACGGCAAGCTCCTCGGCTCCGGCAGCCTGACCGCGAGCGCGCAGCACCAGTTCAAGTTCCCCGGCATCCCGGGCGTGGTCCGCTACCGGTATGACGACCTCGATGACCTGCGCGCCAAGGTGGAGGCGGCGCGGGATCGGAAGGGCCGCTGCGACGTCTACGCCATTTTGGTGGAGCCGTTCAGCGCGTCCACCATGCGCTGGTGCTCCGAGGAGTTCCTCCGCGGTCTACGGGAGCTGTGCACCAAAGAGGACATCGTCCTCATCTTCGACGAGATCTACACCGGGTGGGGGAAGACCGGCACCCTCTTCTATTTCATGCGCTATCCCGGGCTCGTCCCCGACGTGCTCACCACCTCCAAGTCGTTCGGTGGTGGCAAGAGCTCCATCTCGGCGTACATCGCCCGTCGGCCGATCTTCACGAAGGCCTACGACAACCTCACCGACGCGCTTCTCCAGAGCACCAGCACCACCTACTACGGCTTCGGCGAGGAGACCGCGACCGCCATCGAGGCGATCAACGTGGCGATCGAGGAGGACTTCCCGGCCCGGGCGCGGGATATCGAGCGGGTGCTCGCCCCCGGGCTCGCCCGGATCGCCAAGGAGCACTCCGACCTCGTCACCGACGTGCGCGGCGCGGGCGCCCTCTGGGGTGTCTTCCTCACCAGCTCACCCGTGCTGGACCTGCTCGCCAAGCTCGTCCCCGCCGGGCTCACCCGTGACCCGAACTTCGGCATCAAGCTGGTGACCTGCGCGGTGGTCAACGCCCTCTACCGCGACCACGACATCTACACCTACTACACGCTCAACGGCAAGAACCCGCTGGTGGTGGGTCCGCCGCTGGTGGCCGGCCCACCCGAGGTCGAGCGTTTCCTCGACGCGCTGGACGCCACCCTCGCCCAGGGCCTGCCGCGGCTGGTGACGCGGTTCGTGCGGGAGAAGGTGAGCTCGCTGTGGTGAGGACGGTAGCCGTCACCGGCGGCAGCGGCATGCTCGGCGGGAACCTGGTGCGCGCGTTGGCCGCCGACGGGTGGCAGGTGCGCAGCCTCGATATCCGCCCGCCGGAGGAGCCGATCGCCGGGGTGGAGTACATCAGCACCGACGTCCGCGACGAGCGACGTGTCCAATCCGCCCTCGCCGGCTGCGCCGCGGTGGTGCACACCGCGGCCGCCCTGCCGAGCTATCCCGAGGACGAGATCCGGTCGATCATCGTCGGGGGCACCCGCACGGTGTTCCAGGCGGCCGCGCGCTGCGGCGTACCGCGGCTGGTGCACATCTCCTCCACCGCCGTGTACGGGCTGCCCGACGTGGTGCCCACCACCGAGGACTACCCGCGTCGGCCGGTGGATCCGTACAGCCGCGCGAAGGCCAGCGCCGAGGAGATCGCGGAGGAATTCCGCGGCCGAGGGATGTGCGTGCCGATCCTGCGACCGAAGACGTTCCTCGGCCCAGGGCGCATGGGCTTGTTCGCGATGCTCTTCGAATGGGCGGAGGAAGGGCGCAACTTCCCCGTGCTCGGCCGCGGTGACGTCCGTATCCAGTGGCTCGCGGTGGAGGACCTGGTCGCGGCGGTGCAGGTCGTACTCACTGCTCCCGCCGAGCGGGCCAACGACACGTTCAACATCGCCGCCGCCGAGTTCGGCACCCTCCGCGAGGACTTCCAAGCGGTGCTCGACGCGGCCGGGCACGGCAAACGCGTCGTCTCCATCCCCGCGCGGCCCGCGGTCGCCATCCTCGACCTGCTCCGCCGGCTGCGTCTGTCCCCTGTGTACGGACGGCTGCTGCACAAGCTGCTCGCTGACTCCTACGTCAGCACCGACAAGGCACGCGACGTCTTGGGGTGGACCCCGCGCTACACCAACCGGGACGCCATCCTGCGCACCTACGAGTGGTGGCGGCACCACCGGGTGACCAGTGCCGCGTCGACGGGGCGGACCAGCCGTGAGCCCTGGAAACAGGGCGTGCTCGCCCTCGCCAAGGCCGTGTTTTGACCGGTGCCGCACCGCGTGCGCGGTGCGGCACCCCATCCTTCCGGAGGTATCTCGTGACTATCACTGCGGAAACCCGCGTCGCGGCGAGCGCGCCGCCGCTCGCGCCGGCGCGGCCCCGCCGCGTGTGGCGGGACGTCATCGCCTTGATCCGACCGCACCAGTGGGTGAAGAACCTGCTCGTCGTTCCGCTCGCGCTCCTCGACGTCTCGGTCATCGCGCCGGGGCTCGCGGTGCGACTGGCGTGGGCGGTGCTGCTCTTCACCCTTGCCTCGACTGTGGTCTATGTCTGCAACGACATCGCCGACCGGCACCGCGACCGGAATCATCCCACCAAACGACACCGCCCGATCGCCGCGGGACGCATCAGCGTGCCGGTGGCGTCCGCCATCGCCGCGCTGCTGGTCACCCTGCTGGTGGCGGCCGCGGTCCTCGGCCCGGTGCCGGCGGCGGTGTGCTGGCCGGTCGCCGTCTACCTCGCGCTGAACCTCGTCTACAGCCGCCGGCTCAAGCACCTGCCCCTGGTGGACGTGTTCGTCGTCGCCTTCGGCTTCGTGCTCCGGGTGGTGCAGGGCTACCTCGTGGTCGACGCTCCGGTCGGCCCGTGGTTGCTGATCGCCGTGTTGGCGGTGTGCCTGCTGTTCCTGCTCGGCAAGCGGCGGCACGAGGTGACCGTCGGGGGTGCCGCGCACCGCCCCTCGCTGCGCGGCTACTCCACCCAGTACCTCGACCACCTGGCCGTGCTGTGCGCGGTGCTCGCCGTGGTGTCCTTCTTCCTCCACCTCCAGCAGCGGCTCGACGGCCCATACCTGACCCTGGCGCTGCTCGGCTCCGCGCCCTTCGCGCTCTTCGCGCTCGCCCGCTACCTCCAGGTGCTGCTCGTCGACGGGGACGGCGGCGACCCCACGCGCCTGCTGCTGCACGACCCCGCGCTGCGGGTCAACTCCCTGCTGTGGGGCGCCTTGCTGGCCGGCACGCTCGCGGCCACCCAGCTCCCGCTGATCCTCAGCTAACGCGCTCGCGTTCCCCGTGGAAAGGACTTCGCCATGACCAACCCGCTCGTCTCAGTGATCATCCCCAACTACAACTACGGCGCGTCCCTCGGGGCGTGCATCGACGCCGCGCTCGCGCAGACCTACCAGCCGCTGGAGGTCATCGTCGTCGACGACCACAGCACCGACAACTCCGTGGAGATCGCGCGACAGCGCAATGTGCGCGTGCTGCAGACACCGCGGAACAGTGGTGTGGCGGTGGCGCGCAACATCGGCGCCGCGGCCGCCCGCGGGGAGATCTTGTTCTTCGTCGACTCCGACGTGGCGCTCAACCCGGACGCGGTGGAGAAGGCGGTCGAGCAGCTCCGCGCTCACCCGGAGTACGGGGCGGTGTGTGGCATCTACGAGGATGAGCCGCTCTACCGCGACAGCGTCGTGGAGGAGTGCCGGGTGCTTCAGGCGTACTGCTGGCGGATGGACTCCCTCGGCGAGGTCAGCTTCTTGTTCTCCTCGTTGACCGCCATTCCCCGGCACGTCTTCGACACGGTCGGGCCGTTCAACCCGAGGCTGAGGCAGACCGAGGAGGTGGACTACGGCGAGCGGATGTCCGCCCGCTACCCGATCATGGTCACCGCGGCGGTGCGGGGGCGACACGATGACGACGACCGACTCGGTCCCTTGCTGCGCAAGCTGTTCCGGCGGGCTCGGCTGCGCGTACCGCTGTTCGCTCAGCGACGCCGCTTCGCCAAGGGGTTTGAGACCGGCACCCGCTCGTCGGCGGCGGCCGCGGCGCTCGCGGCCCTCCTCACAACACCCCTGGTCGCACTGCACCCGGCCTGGATCGCGCTGCCCGTGGCGCTGTTCGGGCTGTCGTTGACCGGTGATCCCGCGATGTACCGGTACGTCCTGCGGAAGAAGGGACCGGCCTTCCTGGCGCTGTTCACCGGCTTCGCCTTCCTCACCAATGTGGCGATCGCCGCCGGTGCCGCGGTGGGTGCCCTGCAGTGGCTGGTCTCGCCGAGCTTCCGCCGGCTGTACGAGCCGTATGAGGGGCCGGTGCTGGCCGGCCGAACCGTGGAGCGGGTGGCGGCATGAGCGGTACGGCACACTCCACTAGGGAACGTCGGGCGCGCTGGCCGGTGCGTACCCGGATCCTCGTCGGCCTCGCCGCCGGGTGGACGGTGTCCCTGGCGCTGTTCCTCCTGCTGACCGGCCGCTACTGGTGGTGGCGCCCGATGGAGTTGGTACCGCCGCTGGTGTTCCTGGCGGTGCCGGCGCTCCTCGCGGCGCTCGCCCCGCTCGCCCGGCCGGTGCGCGGCCGTGTCGCCGCCGCGGCGCTCGGCTGCGCGGTGGTCGGGGCCCACCTGTCGGGGTTGAACCTCGCGGCACTGTCGGGTGGGGCGGCCACCGCCGCCCCACCCGGGGCCATCCGGATCTTCTCCTGGAACACCGAGTACTGGGCGGACGGCGACGATCTGGAGCGCTTCTACCGGTTCCTCGCCGAGCAGCGGGCGGACGTCTACCTGCTGCAAGAGCACGTCGGGTGGGACCTCGCCCGGCACCGGCCGGTACCGGTCGACCACCGGGAGGAGCTGCGCCGCCGCTTCCCCGACTTCCACGTCGTCGCCATCGGCGAGCTGCTCACCATGTCCCGGTTCCCCGTCGTGCGCAGCCTCCCGGTGGACAACCTGCCCTACCTGTCCGATCCGGCGGTCGGCGGTCCGCCCGCGGATACCGACTTCCCCGACTACTACCGCTACAAGGCCCTGCGGACCGATCTCGACCTCGGTGGGCAGGTGCTGTCGGTGTACAACGTGCACGTTCCGGTGCAGCTGGACATCACGATGGATCCGCGGCGGGCCGACTTCTACCAGTTCATGCGATCTCAGGAGGACCGTCGACAAGCCCTGTACCGCGCGTTGCGCGCCGACTTGGCTCGCAACCCCGCACCGACGGTGGTCTCCGGCGATTTCAACGCCACCGCGGCGATGGGGGAGCTGCGCGAGTTCGGCGCACGCCTCCGAGACGCCTTGCCCGCCAGTGGGAAGCTCTACCTCGCCTCCTGGCCGGCTAGCCATCCACTGTGGAGACTGGATTGGTCGTTCACCGCTGGTCCCGTGCGGGTTCACGAGTACCGCATGGTCCCCAGCCACGGGCTCTCGGACCACTGGGGGCAAGTGGTGGCCGTGTCGGTGTCGGCGCAGGCCGACACCGACACGGGACACCGGACGTAGCGGGAGCGCGCGGGGCGTCGACGCGGCGCGCGAGACAACGAAGCGCGGCGGCATCGGGGATGCCGCCGCGCTGTCGTTCGCGTCGCCGCTGCGTGGGAGGTCAGGCCGTCTCGTCGAGCCGCTTGCGCAGGTCGCTCGGCAGCTCCAGGTCGACCGCGCCGAGCACCTCGTCGAGCTGGGCGACCGAGCTCACCCCGACGATCGGCACGATCGGCGGGTCCCCGCCGATCAGCCAGGCCAACACCACCTGGATGACGGTCGCACCGAGCTCCTTGGCGACCTCCTCCAGGATCCGCAGCCGCCGGTGGGTGCCGGGGTGGTCGTAGTGCTCAGGCAGCGGCTTGTCCGGCCGGGAGTAGGTGCCCCACAGCAGGGTGCTGTAGGCGAAGAGCGTCAGCTTGTGGGTGCGGACGTAGTCGAGCAGCTCGTCCGTGGCGTGGACGTGCCCGCCTTCGGGCAGCGTGGTGGCGGGGCGAGGCAGCAGGTACGAGTAGCGCTGTTGGACCACGCTGTACGGCGTCCACCCCTTGGCCGCCGCAAGCGCGCGCGTCTCCGCGAGCCGCCACGAAGCGTGGTTGCTGGCGCCGAGCGACCGCACGGTGCCGGCCTGCACCGCCTCGTGGAAGGCTGCGAGCGTCTCCTCGTCAGGGGTGGTGCGGTCCTCTCGGTGGGCGTAGTAGATGTCGAGGTAGTCGGTGCCCAACCGGCGCAGCGAGCCCGCCAACTGCTCCCGGATGACCGGCGCGGACAGCCCTTCCGGGCGGCCGTTCGCGTCGAGCCCTGAGCCGACCTTGGAGGCGAGCACCAGTCGGTCGCGGCCCCCACGGCTCGCCAGCCACCGGCCGAGCACCGTCTCACTCTCTCCGCCCTTGCCGCCGGGCACCCAGAACGAATAGCAGTTCGCGGTGTCGATGGTGGTGCCGCCGGCGTCGACAAAGCGGTCCAGGATCGCGAAGGACGTCTTTTCGTCGACGGTGGTGCCGAATGGCATAGCCCCGAGGCAGATGCTGCTTACTCGGGTGCCTGACCCGTCGTTCAACGGAAGGTATTTCATCGGCTGTCCTCCCTATCGATGGCCACCGCACTGAGGATAGGGAGGAGTACCCGCGGATTTGGCTGTCATTACGACTAATGAACTCCCATAAATACGACCTTCGTCGTAGTGCGCGTCGACGTCACGCGCCACCGGGGTGGGAGCCAGCGTCCGTCACGAGCGGGGCGTGGGGGGATTGTCCCGAAGCCGCCGTTCCTGCTCCGCGAGCTGCGCCAACATCCGGTTGTACGCCGCGTGGGCGTCTTCGATTCCCTCGGTTTCGGCGCGTTCCGCGGCGCGGTCGAGTCGCTGCTGCTCGCGCTTGTCGGCAGCGATCCATTCCCGAACCAGCATGATCATGATGAATATGGAGGGGATTTCGCCGAACGACCACGCGATTCCGCCCGCAATTCGCTGGTCCTCTAATGGGCTGGGGCCCCAGTCGCGGGGCAGCGTGGTGAACCAGTCGGGGGCGAGCAGGGTGTGCGATTGCATGATCGCCACGCCGAGGAAGGCGTGGAGCGCCATGCTGATGAGCAGCAGGAGAATCCGCAACGGCGGCGACAGCGTCGGGCGCGGCCCGGGATCACTGCCCAGGACGAGCCAGAAGAACAGATAGCCAGCCGCGAGGAAATGCACGGTCATGAAAAGGTGGGCGGCGTGCGAGCGTAGCGCGATCTCAAAGAAGCGGGTGAAGTAGACCGCGTACATGCTCAGGCCGTAGAGGGCCAACGCCACCACGGGATGCGTGATGAGCTTGGCGTAGCGGGAGTGGAGGAGCGCCAGCAGCCACTCCCGCGGGCCGGGCCAGGCCGGGTCGGCGGACTTCCGCAGCACCCGCAGGGCGAGCGTGACCGGGGAGGCCAGGACGAGGAAGATCGGCGCGATCATGGCGAGCAGCAGGTGCTGCGTCATGTGAACGGAGAACAGCACCGGGCCGTATCGCGCCATGCCGCTGACCGTGGCCACCAGGGTCACCAGACAGCCGACGAGGAAACAGGCCGTGCGCGCCACCGGCCACGCGATGCCTCGGCGCGCCAGACGCCGTACCCCCGCCAGATAACACCCGGCCGCTGCGATCGGCGCGAGGAGCAGCAGGGGATCGGGCAGCCACCCCCACACCAGGGTGGCGGCGGTCAACGGCGGCGGCATCGGGAAGCCGAGCATCGCCGTGGCCAGGTCGTCGCTCTCGGTCTTGCCGGCCGGGGCGGCGGTGCGGGCCAGCGCGACGGCCGTGCCGAGCGCCGCGGCGAAGAGAAGCACCTCTATCCAGGCCACCCGGAGAAAGACCCGTCGCTCACCGCGCTCCAGCGCCGGCAGCGCCGCGCGCCGCTGCCACAGCCCGACCGCCGCGATGGCGAGCAAGATCGCGACCTTGACGAGGGTGACGTGCCCGTACGGGTGGGTCAGGACGTCGTGGAGGGTGGGCAACCGCACGCTCGCGGAGACCACACCGGCGCCGGCGACGAGCGCGAGGCAGACCGTCGCCAGCGGGGAGAACCGGCGCACGGCGACGGCGAGGTGCGCGGGTTGCGCCCGGCTGGTCAGCAGCAGCGCCAGCAGTCCGCCCGCCCACAGCGTCACCGGGATGGCGTGGAGGAGCATCCCGGAGACCGCGATCTGGTGGTCGCCGGCGGATGCCGCGTGACCCGTGAAGATCGGTGGGACGAGGGCCGCGACCGCGACGGCCAACGCGATGGTGGCGCCGAGCGGACGCAAGCTCACCCGGCAGATCACGAAGACCGCGAGCGCCGTGACGGCGGTCAGCGCGAAGGACTTCCCGACGTTGACCAGCTCGATGAAGTTCACCAGGGCGGCGACCGACAGCACGTCGGGCACCGGCGCGCCGGCGAGGTCAGACAGCGTGTAGCAGAGGGTGGCCACGGCGGACAGCGACCACCCGAGGGCCGTCCAGCTCGCCGCCCGCAGCCGTCGGAATCCCACCGCCGACAGCCCGCCGCCGTCCCGTGGCGAGAGCACGACCGCGGCGAGCAGGAAGCCGACGGTGGCGATGGCGAAGACGTGTACCCCGAGCCGCGCCACCGGCAGCGCCCAGAGGGTGCCCGTGCCGGGGTAGGGCAGACCCGGCAGCGCCTCCTGCCGGACCGCCCCGCCGTACCACAACATGGCGGCCAACGCGGCTGCGGCGACGGCGAGTCCGGTGACGGCGACTGGCCACCGCCGGCCGGTCGGCGCGGGGCGATTCATCGCTGACCGTTCCCACTCCGCCGCCGCGCGAGCACGCCGGCCAGGGCGGCGAGCGCCACCACCCCGACGCCCACGGCCACGGCGATCGCCACACCCCGGCTCGCCTCTCGCTCCTCGGCCGCGGTGGCGGGCGTCGCGGTCGGATCGGGCGTGGTCGGCGTGGCGACGGGCGCGGTGGTCGCCGCTGGCGCGTCCCCGGCCACGGTGAAGCGGAAGGAGCCTTGCACGGGGTGCCCGTCGAGGGACACCACCCGGTAGGCGACCGTGTACGTGCCCGGGGCCAGTGGTTCGGTGAACCGCACGACGCCCCGCGCGCCCGAGATCTCCGGCGCGCTCGTGGCGACGGTCCGCCGCTGCGCGTCGGTCACCACGATGGTGGTGTACGTCGGGTCCAGCCGCTCGACGAACTCCAGCGCCACCTCGGCCGGGGGCTCGTCGAGGACGGCGTCCTTGGCCGGGGCGGTGTCGATGAGCTGGTTGTGCGCGGCGGCCGGTGCCGTGGGGACGAGCACGGCGAGCACGGTCGCCGCGAGAGCGGTGGCGAGCAGGCGCCACGGGTGTCGGGGACGCCGTCGACGGTCAGTCACGCTCATGCCAACAGTCGCTCCCCAATCCACCCGCCGGGTTCGCAGCCTGGCGGGATGGCGAACACCGCCGACCCGATAGGAATCGTCCATTTGTTCAAGAGATCCGCCTCGGCGAGCTTCCGTTGGACTGGCACGAACTGGCGCTGCACGTTCGCCTGGTACGCCGCGAAAATCATGCCAGCCTCCGGAGGGCCGCCGGTGGCCGGGGCTAGCTCGTAGTTGTAGAACCGGCGCAGCATGCGCAGCCGCGGGTCCGCGACGTGCGCCCGCCGAATGTGCGAGAACTCAGGGATCACGTAGAGGCCCGACTCGTCGGTGGCGGTGAAGTCCGGCGGATCGTCCTCCCGCTGGCCGGTCAGCGGAGCCCCGGTGTCGAGTCGCCGGCCGAGGACGTACTCCCGCTCCGCCCGTCCGAGCCGATCCCAGTCGTCGAGGTCGAGCCGGATCCGGCGCAGCACCAGCGCCGAGCCGCCGCGCAGCCACTCCGGCCCGTCCGACACCCAGACCGCCGCGTCGAACTCGGGTGTTCCGGGTTTGGGGTTGGTCGTGCCGTCGAGCTGGCCGAGCAGGTTGCGAGGCGTCTGCCCGTCGCCCCGGACCCCGCGACCGTGGAGGAAACCCTGTTGAATCCAGCGGACCGTCGCGAACGGGCGAGCGTCCTTGATCATCATCCGCTGCGCGTGGCTGACCGTGACCGGATCGTCCGCGCAGATTTGAATGAGCAGGTCACCGCCGGACCAATTCGGCTGGAGCCGGTCGACGGAGAACGAGGGGAGGGAGCCGATCGCCTCCGGCCACTGGTCGCTGCGCCCCGCGGCCCGCAACAGGCCCGGGCCGAAGCCAAAGGTGATCGTCAGCCGGGCGGGCAGGAGGGCGAGTTCCGGCTCGGTGTCGGCCAACGGCGGTTGCCCTTGGGTGAGCCGGGCCGCGTCGTCGGTCCACAGCCGCATCAGCCGGCCCAGCGCGGCGCGGTCGACGGTCGGCAGGAGGTCGAAGGCGACGAACGACGCGTGGGCCTGCGCCGGCGTGGCGATGCCGGCTTGGTGCGGACCGTAGAACGGCTCCACCTGCTCGCCGAAGGAGACCGGGTCAGCGGTGCCCGCTGGCGGCTCGCGATCCGCCACGCCCCAGGTGAGCCCTGCCCCGGCGAGGGCGCCACCGGCGGCGAGCGCGCCACCGGTGAGCAACCGGCGGCGGCTCATCGTGGGCCGCTGGGCCGCGGAGTCGGTTGTCGGGTCAGTGTCCGCCATTGTGCGTGTTCGCGTCGTGCTCGGAGTCGGGCGCGTCCGGGTCGTACTGCTCTTCGGCGCCGGTGAAGGGCTTGGCCACCGCGGTGAAGTCGACGGTTCGGTCGTCGTCGAGGGTGAGCGTGCACGCGATGGTGTCGCCGGCGCGGATCGGCTTGGTGATGTCGATGAGCATGAGGTGGTCGCCGCCTGGCTCCAGACGGTGCGTCCCACCGGCCTTGACCGTGAAGCCGTTGGGCTCGTTCTTCATGACCATCGTGCCGCCTTGCATCGCCATCGTGTGCATCTCGACGCGCGCCACGTCACACGTCGCGCCCACCACGCGGACATCGCGGTCACCGCGGTTGACCAGCGTGCCGAAGGCGGCGGTCATGCCCTCGTCAGCCGCTTTGACCCAGGGATCCTCGATGGCGAAGCTGCTGCTCGACGTGGCCGAGGGGGTCGGGGTCGGGGAGGCGGCCCCCGAGTCCCCCGCACTGCACCCCGGTACGCCGAGCAGGAGCAGGGCCGCCGCGGCGCTCGCCGCCAGGGTGATCGTGCAGGGCTGAGGCGTCCGGCGTGCGGGACGCGTCATTCGCTTACGCATGAACGCTCCGAAGGCTCGCGGGTTTGTTGCGTGCATCCGCCGAGTTAGTCGCCGGCTATTCGCAGCTGGTTCCCTGGGAATGCCGATATGTGGTCGATCTCACGGAGAATTCTTCTCGTCCATTTCTTGGGAAATGGTCGATCCCCGATAACGTGGCGCCGTTCACCTCGTGAATCAATTGCGGTATTCCGTTAATCGCCTGCGTCGGTCGACGTGGATGGAGAAGCGGAACGCCGCCAGAATAGCGCGGCCCGCGCGCCCGGCTCCCTACCGCGGCGCCGGGGCGAGGAGTCGACCGTCGGCGATGTCGACGACCCGATCCGCCCACCGCGCCAGCAAGGCGGGGTCGTGGGAGATGAGCAGCACGCCGGCGTCGCGGTGCCGTTGGTAGTCGATGATGACCGAGGCGAGCTGGGCCTGTGTGGAGGCGTCCAGCATGGCGGTGGCCTCGTCGCACAGGAGGTAGTCAGGCTGCTGGGCGAGTGCCCGGGCGAGACAGGCGCGCTGGAGTTGGCCGTCGCTGACCTCATGCGGACGCCGGTCGAGGAGGTCGGGGGTGAGCCCGACCCGGTCGGCGAGGTCGCGTGCCCGGTGTCGGGCCTCCTGGCGCGCCGCGCCGGTGGCGCGCACGGGCTCGGCGATGAGGTCGACGAGGCGCAGGCGGGGGTCGGCGGCGGCGCGAGGGCTTTGGAACAGCAACGCGACGCGGGTGCGGATCTGCGGGGGCACGCGGAAGCGCGCGCCGATGATCGGGGTGCCGTCGAGGCTGACGTGACCACGATCCGGTGAGTGCAGGAAGGCGAGGACCCGCGCCAACGTGGATTTCCCGCTCCCGGAGGCGCCGCGCAGCCCAACGGTCTCGCCGCGCGCGATGCGCAGCGTCACGTCGGTCAGCACGGGTGTGCCGTCGAACGACACCGTGACGTGTTCGGCCGCCAAGCCGCGGACGTCGCTCACGCGGCCTCCTCTCGGGGACGGTGACAGGCGACCGCGCCCGACTCGGTGGTGGTGACCTCCGGCTGGCGTGCGCAGCGCGCCGTTGCCCGCGGGCAGCGCGGCGCGTAGGCGCAGCCGTCCGGCAGCGCGGTCAGCATCGGTGGGTGACCAGGGATGGGACGGAAGGTGCGCTCGGGGAGCGCGTCGAGGAGGGCGGCGCTGTAGGGGTGGGCGGGGGCGGTGAAGAAGCGGTCCACCGGTTGACGTTCGACGATCCGACTGGCGTACATGACGGCGACGGTGTCGGCGACCCGGCGGGCGGCGCGGAGATCGTGGGTGATCAGCAGGACCGCGTAGCCGGCGTCACAGCGCCGCCGCAGCACGTCGAGGGTGTGGTCGACGAGCGGGCGGTCGAGGCCGGTGGTCGGTTCGTCGGCGATCAGCACCGCGGGATCGGGGGCGAGGGCGAGCGCGGTGGCGAGGCGCTGGGCCATGCCGCCGGAGAGTTCGAACGGATACCGATCGAGATCGGCGGGGTCGAGGCCGACCTCGCGGGCCAGCCGCTCCGCCTGGTGAGCGGCCTCGTGCCGGGGAGAACCGTGGGCGCGCAAGGTCTCCTCGAGCAGCCGTCGGCCGGTGCGGACCGGCGTGAGCGCGGTGGCCGGGCTTTGGGGGACGAGACCGAGCTGGCGACCCCGGATGTCTCGGGCAAGGCGTCGCTCCCCGCAGTGGATCACGTCGATGGGGGCGGTGTCGGGCGACACCTGGAGGTAGGCGTGTCCGGACACGGCGGCGTTCGCCGGCAGCAGACCGAGCAGCGTGTGCGCGAGCACCGACTTCCCGCAGCCGGACTCGCCGACGACGGCGAGCAGTTCGCCCCGATGGAGGGTCAGGCTGAGGTCCGTCACCGCGTGGACGATTCCGTCGCGGATCCGGAAGCGGACCGTGAGGCCGTCCACGCGCAGGACGCTCGCGCGGTCCGTGCTGGCGGTCACGGTGGCGGTGGCGGTCTCTCCGATCACAGGTCCAGCTCCGATCGCAGCCGAGGGTTGAGGTGCTCACGCCAGCGGGCGGCGACCGCGGCCAGCGCGAGCGTGACGATGATCATCACGGCGCCGGGGACGAGGCTGGCCCACCAGGCGCCGGCGAGGAGGGAGCGCTGCCCGTCGTTGATCATGTTGCCGAGGGAGGCCATGTGCGGGGGGAGGCCGAGGCCGAGGAAGGACAGCGAGGTCTCGTGCCACACCGCGTGCGGCACCATCAGGGTGGTCGCGAGCGCCATGCGGGGCAGGACGTGCGGCAGCAGGTGTCGGACCATGACCTGCCAGCGGCTCGCCCCGCCGTTGATCGCGGCGTCGATGAACGGTCGCGTCCGCAGACTCAGCAGCTCGGATCGGACGATCCGGGCCGTCGTGAGCCAGTGCGTCAGCCCGATCGAAGCGATCACCGCGCCGAGACTGGGGCGCAGCATGGCGACGATGAAGATGCCCAGCAGCAGGTGCGGCAGCGCCGCGACGGTGTCCACCGCGCGCATGAGAATCCGGTCCACGGTGCCGCCAAGCGTCCCGGCGATCGTGCCGACCACGCCCCCGATGACCGTGGCGACGAGCGCGGCGACGGCGCCCACGAGCAGGGAGACGCGCAGGCCGTAGAGGCTGCGGTGCAACACGTCGCGCCCCATGTCGTCGGTGCCGGCGGGGTGCGCCCACGACGGCGCGAGACGGGTGCGGTCGAGGTGGACCGCGGTCTGGTCCAGTGGCCAGAGCAGCGGCGCGAGGAGACAGGCCGCGACCGCCGTGACGAGGACGACGGTGGCGACCGTGAAGCCGAGCTGGCCGGGTCGCCAGGGGAGGCGTCGGCGGCCCAGCGCGCGCGGAACAGTGAGCTCAGTCATCGAAGCGGACCCGGGGATCAGCGGCGAGGTAGGCGAGGTCGGCGGCGAGATTCGCGGCCAGGACCACGACTGTGGTGATCAAGGTGGTGGCGGCGAGGAGAGGGAAGTCGCTGCCCATGGCCGCCTGCACGGTCACCGCGCCGAGGCCGGGGAGGGAGAACACGGTCTCGACCAGCACCGCGCCGCCGACCAGCTCCGGCAGGTGAGTGCCGATGAGCGTGAGGAACGGCAGCAGCGCGGTGCGCAACGCGTGTCCGAACAGGACGGTCCGCGGGCGCAGGCCGCGGGCGCGGGCGAACAGCACGTGGTCCTCGCGCAGGCTGTCTACGACGGCGTCGCGGACGAAGAGCACGAACCAGGGGAGTTGGGCGACCGCGAGCACCCCGACGGGGAGGATGAGGTGGTGGGCGATGTCCCACCAGGACGTCCCCAGCTGCGCGGCGCTGGTCAACCCCCCGGCGGGCAGCCAGCCGAGGGCGAGGGCGAACACCGCGATGGCGGCGATGCCGAGCCAGAACACGGGCATTGACTGCAGCGCGTACGCCACGGCCCGGACCGCTCGGTCGAGGAGGCCGTTGCGCCGGTACGCCGCGATGGTGCCGAGCACCAGGCTGATGAGCAACGCCACCAGGAGAGCGGCGCCGACGAGCAGGAGCGTCCATCCCGCGTGCGCGGCCAATACTGCGCTCACCGGTTCATGCCGGCTGGTCGACCACCCCAGGTCGCCACGCAGCAGGTTGCCGATCCAGCGCAGGTACTGCACCGGCACGGGATCGTCCACACCCCAGTTGGCGCGCAGTTGCGCGAGGTTCTCCTCGGTCGCGGTGAAGGCGGCCGCGCCCGCGTACTGCATCGCCGGGTCGATCGGCGACGCCGCGCCGAGGAGGAACATCCCGATGCTCGTGGCGATGAGCACGGGGACGGCGACGATCAAGCGCCGCCGGATCACCGCGCCGGCGCCGGCGCGCCATCGCCGAGGCCGCGCCGGTCGCTGCGGGGTGGCGGGCGCGCTCACCGCTTCCGGCTCCACCGCTCGATGTTCCACCACAGGCTGTTGGCGACGTCGTGCTCGTGCGCCTCGACCCGGGGGGTAACCCCCTCGATGTCGTCGCGGACGACGTAGGTGTGCTTGAGGTAGGTCAAGAAGACCCACGGCACGTCCTCGGCCAACTGGCGCTGGAAGGTGCGGTAGGCGGTGCGGCGAGCAGCTGGATCCGCCGAGCTGCGGCCCTGCTCCAGCGCCCGGTCGACCACCTCCGAGCGGTAGAAGCCGGGGTTGAAGAAGCCCTGACCGGCGAACCGTGAGCCGAACAGCTTGTAGGAGACGAAGTCCGGGTCGTACGGCGTGCCGTACCCCATGATCAGCGCGTCGCGCCGCATCCGCGGGGTAATCGCATCCCAGGTCAGCCCTTCGGGGGTGATCTCAATCCCGATCTTCTTCGCGTCGGCGGTCACCGCCAGGGCGAGCTCCTTGCGGACGCTGTCGCTGGCCGGGTACATCAGCGTGAACGCCGCCCGTTGGCCGTTCTTGACGCGAATGCCGTCCGGGCCGGGCCGCCAGCCCGCCGCGTCGAGGAGGGCTTGGGCCGCCTGGGGATCGCCGCTGGCCGGGCCGACGATCGATGGCTCGAAGAACTCCGAGGTCGGGGGCACGGGGCCGAAGGCCGGTTCGCCCGCCCCGCCGAGCACCCCTTCGATCATCGCGGCCCGGTTGACGGCGAGGGTGAGGGCCCGGCGGATGGCGCGGTCCCCGGTGACCGGGTGCTCCATCGGCAGCATGACCCCGCGGTAGTCCGCGGTCGGCACGGCGTGGACGCGGTAGCCGGGGGTGTCGGCGAATCCGGCGGCGAGCTTCGGCGCGAGCTCGACCGCGTCGAACTCCCCGGCCCGGGTCCGCTGGGCGCGGACGTTGTCGTCGGGGACGAAGGCCACGACGACCCGGTCGGTAGCGGGTCGGCCGCCGAAGTAGCGGTCGTTCGCGACGAGGACCAGTCGGTCGCCGGGCGTCCACGACTCGACCTTGTACGGCCCGGTGCCGATGGGCTTGCGGTTGAACTCGGCCTTGTTGATGTCCTGGTCACGCAGCGCCGCCGCGGGCACGATGCCGAGGGTGAGTCGCTGGAGGAACGGCGCGTAGGGGTACTTCAGGCGAAAGACCACGGTCTTCGGATCCGGAGCCTCGACCGCCTCGAGCATCTCGAGATCCGAGCGCAGCGTGGAGTCGACCTTCGGGTTGAGTACCGCTTGGTACGTGAAGACCACGTCCTCTGCGGTGAGTGGCGTTCCGTCGTGGAAGACCACCCCGTCGCGCAGCGTCGCGGTCACGGTGCGCCCGTCGTCCGATACCGTCGGCAGCTCCGTGGCCAACCCCGGGACGAGCTGATTGTTCTCGTCGCGGCTCACCAGCCCGTCGAAGATCAGCGACGCGCCGTCAGCGCCGTAGTTGAGCACCGGGTTGAGCGTGTCCGGCTCGCTGTCGACGCCGATGACCAGGGTGTCGGCTCGCGCCGCCGCCTGTTGCCCACTGGAGGCGCAGGCCGCGGTGGCGGCTAGGCTTGCCGCGATCACGGCGATCGCGGTGAGGGATCGGAGGCCGCCGCGCCCTCGGCGTCCGGCCTCAGGGCCGCGCCGCCGGCGCCCGCGGTCGCGTGTCCCGATTGCGGGGTCCCGCTCGTGCATGGGCAACTCCTCTGTCTGACGCGATGCGAGGTCGCGACGTGACGGCACAGGGCTGACGACACTGTCCTCCTTTTGACACCATGCAGTAGTTGCAAAGAATTTGCAATAACGACTGTTGGTGATCACGCGAGGTCTTGATCACGGAGTTGAGATCGGTCGACTCGGCCGTGGGGTGGCACTCCGGGGGGCGTCCGCGAACGGACTAATCCAGCGAATCAGGCCTTTAGGGTGGATCGCCACGGTTAGGGTGGCGGCGTGCATCACCCCGGCCGGCGCACCGGCCGCCGGCGCGCGTCCGGTCATGGCGGGGCTGTCCGAGGCGTGGGGAGTATCCCTCCTTATCTGAAGCGAGGTGTGCCGTG
The DNA here is from genome assembly GCA_036563645.1 of Micromonospora sp. Taxonomy (GTDB): domain Bacteria; phylum Actinomycetota; class Actinomycetes; order Mycobacteriales; family Micromonosporaceae; genus DATCMA01. The sequence continues at coordinate 39,275 of DATCMA010000056.1, read as the reverse complement.
TTTGGTCGTGCACCCCTGGAAACGGTGGCCGAGGCCCAACGGCGAGCGAAGAAACGCCTCCCGAAGGCGGTCTACAGTGCGCTGATCGCCGGCACGGAGAAAGGCATCACCCTCACCGACAACGTCCGGGCGTTCGACCTCGTGAGCTTTCGACCCCGGATCGCCCGGGACGTGCCCCACGTCCGCGATCTGCGGACCACGGTGTTGGGCCAGGAGCTCTCCATGCCGGTGATCATCTCGCCGGCGGGGGCCCAGGCCGTCCATCCGGACGGCGAAGTGGGGGCCGCTCGGGCGGCCGCGGCGGCGGGCACGGCGATCGGGCTCAGCTCCTTCGCGAGCATGCCCTTTGAGGCGGTCGTCGCCGCCAACCCCAAGGCGTTCTACCAGACGTACTGGGTGGGCAGTCGCGACGACATCGCCGAGCGCGTGGAGAACGCCCGCAAGTGCGGCGCCAAAGCGCTGATCCTCACCCTGGACTGGGCCTTCGCCAGCCGCCGGGACTGGGGCACCCCGGAGATGCCCGAGAAGGTGACCCTGCCGACCCTGGTGAAGTTCCTCCCGATGGCGATGTCCCGCCCGGGCTGGGCCCTGCAGTTCCTCCTCGGCGGCATCCCGGATCTGCGCGCGCCGAACCTCGCCACCTCCCGCAAGGGCGTCCCCACCTTCAAACAGGCGTACCTGGAGTGGGCCCAGACCCCGCTGCCCACCTGGCGCGACGTCGAGTGGCTGCGGGAGCAGTGGAAAGGGCCGTTCGTCGTCAAAGGGGTCTTCCATCCGGACGACGCCCGCCGCGCCGTCGACGCCGGCGCGGACGCGATCTCCGTGTCCAACCACGGCGGCAACAACCTCGACGGCACACCCGCGTCGCTGCGCGCCCTGCCGGCGATCGTCGAGGCCGTCGGTGACCAGGTCGAGGTCCTCTTCGACGGGGGGATCCGACGGGGCAGCGACGTGGTCAAGGCACTCGCGCTCGGGGCGCGCGCGGTGCTCATCGGCCGTGCCTGGCTGTGGGGGCTGGCCGCCGGAGGAGAGCAGGGGGTCCGGCAGGTGCTGGAGATCCTCCGCAGCGGCATCGATGAGGCGCTCATCGGGCTCGGGCACCGCTCGATTAAGGAGTTGAGCCCCGAGGACCTCGTGATCCCCGAGGGGTTCGCGCTGCACATGCCGGCGAAAGCGCCCGTGTACGCCTGATCAGGCCGGGGCGGCGTCGGGCCCGCCGCGCCGGGCGCGCCCTGGGGGAATCAGTCGATCACCTCGTCGACGCTGCGCCGGGAGGTCGCCGTGCCGGGCTCGCCGTACCCGATCCGCATCACCATCTGCGGGATGCCCGAGTGGCCCAGCGCCCGACGAAGCTGCTCGCGCGCGGCCCGCACCTCAATGGGCTGCGACAGCATGGATGCGGCCAGCCCGGCGTCGGTGAGGGTGAGCAGCACGCGTTGCAGCGCTTGCCCGGCGATGAGCTGATCCGTTGGGGTGTCCCCGGTGGTCATGAGGACCGCCACGAGGGGCTCTGGCTCGAAATCGCGGCCCGGGGCCCGCGCCTGCCGGGCGAACGGTCGCGCCGGCAGGAGGTCCTGGGGCTCGGGGGCGGGGCCGCCGACGGCGATCGGCACCCCGTCGGGGGCGTCGCCGTCCCGCGTCCATCGGGCGACCTCGGCCCGATACTCCGGATTCCGGTCGAGGACGCGGTTCGCGCTCCGGGCGATCTCCGCCACCGCCCCGACCGCGCTCATGCCGATGACGAGCTGGAGCGTGGCGCCCTCGTCCCGCGCGGCGGTCACCAGCCGCCAGCGGGCCTCGGCCGGCACCGGGGTCGGCCAGAACGGCGCCCGGTGGCTCCGCCGGTGCGGGATCGCCGCGTGCAGGCACCGCTCCACCGGGGTCGGCGGACGGGGAGTCGTCGGGGTCAGCCGCGCGACCACTAGCGGTTGGTCCGGGTAGGGGCGCAGCCGCGTGGCGGCGGGCACGCCGGCGACGGCGAGGGCGAGTCGCAGGTTGAATATCGCCGCCCCACAGGCCACCCGGGCGCCCCACCCGCTGGGGTCGGTGACCGGCAGTGTCCGCTGCGGGTCGATGAGCACCTCGATGCCGCCGTCCCGCAGCCGAAAGCGCCAGGGTTGGCTGTTGAGCGGCGAGGGCGCGCGAATCGCGGCCGCCACCGCGGTGCGCAACTCCTCCTCGGTGTACGCCTTCGCCATGCCCTGCCTCTCCGCCGCGCTCGACCGTTCCTCGCCCGCGCCGCTCTGCGGCGCGGCCACGGCTCGGTCTTTTCCCCAGAGTGCGGGTGTGGTGCCGCTCGGGGGCAGGGCCGCAAGTCCCGAATGTGTCAGGTAGACGTGCCCGCACTGGGCATCCGGGACGTATCTGTCGCGACCGTCGCGATCCGGGTGGACAATCCGGGACCTTCGACTCTGTCGCCGACTGGAGTCCGTGGCCTAGAAAGGGCTAGTGATCCGTGTGTTCCTGCTCGACGACCACGAGGTTGTGCGCCGTGGTCTGATCGACCTCTTGCACAGCGCCGGGGATATCGAGGTGGTCGGGGAGTCGGGCTCGGCTCAGGAAGCGGTGCGCCGGATCCCCGCGCTGCGGCCCGATGTCGCCATTCTCGATGCCCGGCTGCCCGACGGCAACGGTATCGACGTCTGCCGGGAGATCCGGGCGGTGGACCCGTCGATCAAGGGCCTCATCCTCACCTCGTACGAGGATGACGAGGCCCTGTTCGCCGCGATCATGGCGGGTGCCGTGGGGTATGTGCTCAAGCAGATCCGGGGCACCGACCTGGTGGACGCGGTACGCCGCGTGGCCAACGGGCAGTCGCTGCTGGATCCGGCCGTCACCCAGCGGGTGCTCGAGCGGATTCGGTCCGGTGTCGAGGAGCCCCGGGAGCTGCGGGCCCTGACCGAGCAGGAGCGGCGCATTCTGGAGTACATCGCCGAAGGGCTGACCAACCGCGAGATCGCGGCGCGGATGTACCTCGCGGAGAAGACCGTGAAGAACTACGTCTCTAGCCTGCTGGCGAAGCTGGGGCTCGAACGGCGGACACAGGCGGCGGTGCTCGCTACTCGGCTCCTCGGGCCTCGGCTCTGACCGGGGGATCCGCCGCGGCGTCTGCGCCGTGGAGCGGCACGCTCCAGCGCAGCACGGTGCCGGAGGGGTCGTTCGGCATGATCGCGAACTCGCCCCCGTGCGTGGCGGCGCGTTCCCGCATGGTGACCAGCCCGCCGCGGGCCGCGTCCGGGTTCGTCCCGACGCCGTCGTCGGCCACGGTGAGGGTGAGGCGACCCTCGTCTACCGCCACGGTCACCGCGAGCCGGCTGGCGTGCGCGTGACGTACCACATTGGACAGTGCTTCGCGGAGCACGGCGAGTATATCCGGACGGATCTCGTCCGGAACCGCGCTGTCGATCGGCCCGTTCAGGTGGAGCGTGGGGCGAAACCCCAGGGACGCCGCGGCCGCGTCCACCTCTTTGCGGATCTCCGTGCGCAGCGCGGCGGTCATGGGGGTGCGCAGCTCGAAGATCGTGCGTCGGATGTCGCGAATCGTCGAGTCCAACTCGTCGACGGCGTCGTTGATGCGCTGTCCCACGTCCGCCCGCCCGATCAGCGGCACGGTGCTCTGGAGTTGCAGGCCCGTGGCGAACAGCCGCTGGATCACCACGTCGTGCAGGTCCCGGGCGATGCGCTCCCGGTCCTCGAGGACCGCGAGCAGCGCGCGTTCCTCCTGAGCCCGGGCCCGCTCCATCGCCAGCGCGGCCTGCCCCGCGAACGTGGCCAGCAACCGCGCCTCATCCTCACCCCGCTGGCTCCCGGCCACGACCAGCAACCCGTGTAAGGTGTCGCCAGCGGCGAGCGGGGAGACGACGGCCGAGGTGGGCGGCATCGACACCGGCCACGGCGCGGCGGTCGCCAAATTGTCGATCACCGTCTGTCGCCGGGTGGTGACGACATCGGCGAAGGTGGTCTCCGCCGCGGCGACCGTGCTCCCCACGGGTGGGGCGACGACGCCCTCGGTGGCCTGCACCACGTCGACGATGAACTGGCCGGTGCCGTCGTCGTAGAGCAGGACGAGCACCAGGTCGGCGTTGGCGACCTCGCGGGCGTGCCGGGCGACCAGGCTCAGCGCGTCGGTGCGGCGGACGTCGCCCAGGAGCGCCTTGGTGATCTCTAGGCTGGCGGCCATCCACCGTTCCCGCCGCTGCGTCACCTCGTAGAGTTGGGCGTTCTCGATCGCCACCCCCGCGGCGGCTGCCAACGCCGTCACGATCTCCTCATCGTCCTCAGTGAACTCTCCGCCGCTCTTCTTGTCCGCGAGGTACAAGTTGCCGAAGACGCGGTCGCGGACGAGGATCGGCACCCCCAAGAAGCTGCGCATCGGGGGATGGTTGGGCGGGAACCCGTACGCCTTGGGGTGCGTGGTGAGGTCCGTGAGGCGCAGCGGACGAGGCTCCTCAAGGAGCAGACCGAGGATCCCCCGGCCGTGCGGCGGATCGTTCAGGTACGCCTCGTGCTGTCGGCTGAGCCCGTGCGTGACGAATTCCTGCAGCGTCCGATCCTTGCCCACCACGCCCAGCGCGCCGTACTTGGCGTTGGCGAGCTGGCAGGCGGCCTGCACGATCCGCTGCAGCGTGCTGCGCAGGTCGAGATCTGTGCTGATCCCGACAACCGCGTCCAGCAGCGCCCGTAGCCGCTCTCGGCTGTCGATGACCTCACTGACCCGGTCGAGCATCTCCTGGAGCAACTCGTCCAGGCGCACCCGGGACAGCGGGCTCAGCCCGAGCGAGGGGTGGTCTCGCGGGTCATCGTTCGGTTCGATGCGGGGGGTGGTGGTGGACATCGCGCGACGGTAGAGGCCGATAGGACGGGATCGTGAGGGAATCGAATCAGGATTCTGCCGGCTCGCTCGCGGTGGCGCGGGGCCGGACGATCGCCACCGGGCACGGGGCGTGGCGCACCACCGCCTGACTGACGGAGCCGAGGAGCATCCCGGCGAACCCACCGAGGCCTCGGGCTCCGACCACGATGAGCTGCGCCGTCTCCGCGGCGGCGAGCAGGGCCTTGGCCGGCGGGCCCGGCAGGAGCCGCTCGGTGACGGGTATCTCGGGGTGGCGACGGCGCGCGTCGGCCACCAGCGTGGCGAGCAGCTTCTCGCCCTCCGCCTCCGCGGTGCGGTCGGGGCTCGGTGGCGGCGCGGTCGCCCGCACGCGCAAGCCCGGCGAGCGCCAGGCGTGCACGACGACCAGGTCGGTGGCGCGCCGCGCGGCCTGCTCCCACGCGAAGTCAAGCGCGAGCGTGGCGTGCTCAGACCCGTCGACGCCGACGACTACGGGTCCTCCGGCGTGTTCCTCACCCCGGGCCACCAGCACCGGGCAGTGGGCGTACTCGGCGACCTGGGTGGCGACGGACCCGAGCACCAACCCGGCGAACCCGCCGAGCCCGCGGCTGCCGATTACCACGAGCTCAGCCCGCCGCGACTCGCGGAGCAGCACCGCCGCCGGGGCGCCCTCCACGACCTCGCCGGTGACTGGCACATCGGGGGCGGCCGCGTGGGCGTCGGTTATCGCGTCGGCGACGATGCGGTCCGCTTGCGCGCGGAGACCTCCCTCCGGCGGCCCGAGAGGGGAAGGGCCGAGCGGCACCCGCAGCAAGGGCCAGATGAACGCGTGCACGACCCGCAGCGGGCAGCCGCGCCGGGCGGCCTCGTGGGCGGCGAGCCGCACGGCGGCGGATGCCGACGCCGAGCCATCCACTCCGATCACGACCGGACGCGGGGCGGCAGCCGTCATGATCAACCTCCTGTTCGCGCCGGTCCGGATGCTCCGGCGGTTCGTGACGTCACGCCCTTTCCCGGTCGAACCTACCGCCCATCCCGGCGTTGAGCACGTATGCCGAGCTAGGTCACGAGTGATGTCCTTCTGACCGGCCGTCCCCGTCTCTGTCGATGCGCCGTCACAGTCTCTGTCGATGTGTCGTCCGGCGTGCCGCGCCTGCCGTAGCGTGGCGGCTGGGGTGGCCATCGGCGGGCCCCGTGGTGGGGGAGTCGCGGCGAGGGCCGCCATCGATAGCGGGGAGCGATGGGGGGATCGGTGAAAGCGCTTGTCTACCGCGGCCCCGGTGATCCGGCGTGGACCGACGTGCCCGACCCCACGATCGTCGAGCCCACCGATGCGATCGTCCGCGTCGACACCGCCACGATCTGCGGGACGGACCTGCACATCCTCCACGGCGACGTGCCGACCGCGAGGCCGGGGCGGGTGCTCGGCCACGAGGCCGTCGGCACCGTCCAGGAGGTGGGGGCTGCGGTCAGCACGATCCGTCCCGGCGACCGTGTCCTCCTCTCGTGCATCTCCGCCTGCGGCCGCTGCCGCTTCTGCCGCAGCCACCGCTACAGCCAATGCACCGGCGGGGGAGGGTGGGTCCTCGGGCACACGATCGATGGGGTGCAGGCGGAGTACGTGCGGGTGCCGTTCGCGGACCTGTCCACCTACCCGCTGCCGGCGGAGGTCAGTGACGAATCGGCGGTCCTCCTCGCCGACATCCTGCCCACCTCGTACGAAGTGGGGGTTCTCAACGGTCAGGTTCGGCCCGGCGACGTCGTGGTGATCGTTGGCGCGGGGCCGATCGGCCTGGCCGCGATCCTCACCGCCCGGATGCTCTCGCCCGCACAGGTCATCGCGATCGACACCGCGGAGAGCCGCCGGGACGCGGCTCAGCGGTTCGGAGCCGACGTCGCGCTGTCCCCCGAGGACGACCCGGTCGAGCACGTGCGCGCCCTCACCGATGGGCTCGGCGCGGACGTGGTCATGGAAGCGGTGGGGCTTCCGGTGACGTTCGAGCTGTGCCTGAAAATGGTGCGCCCCGGTGGGCGCGTCGCCAACATCGGCGTGCACGGCAAGCCGGTCACCCTGCACCTCGAGGAGCTGTGGAACCGGAACATCACGCTGACCACGGGTCTGGTGGACACCGTCACCATCCCCACGCTGTTGCGGATGCTCGCGGCCGGACACCTCCCGACGGAGCAGATGATCACTCACCGGTTCCCCCTGGCGGAGGCCGTGGCGGCGTACGACGTCTTCGCCCGCCCCGGGGAGACGGGGGCGCTCAAGGTCGTGCTCGCTCGGTGACGCGCCCGCCCTGCGCGAGGGAGCGGCACCCCGGCGAATTACACCGGGGATTTCCGTTGTAACGTTGCTGTTCGTGGAAAACGGTAGGGCCGGGCCTTCGGCCATAGGGGTCGATCCGTCCCGGCATCGCGCCTTGGCCTCCCCGATCCGGGTAGCGATCCTGCGGTTCGTGCGCGCCGCGCCGGAGGGTGTGACCGCCGCGGAGGTCGCCGAGGGCGTGGGCCGCCGCCTGAGCACGGTGCGGGAGCACCTCGACCAGCTCACCGCCGCCGGGCTGCTGCGGCGCGACCGCGTTCCCACTGGGGTTCCGGGACGTCCGGCTTGGCGGTATCGCGCCGGGGTCGATCCAGCGGTCGGCCCTTATCGCGAGATGGCGATGGCGCTGGCGGAGTACCTCGCGGCCACCGCCGACGACCCGTGGCGCGCCGGCATCGCGGCGGGGCGCGGCTGGGGGCGGCGCCTCGCGGCAGGGCTCGACGCGGGCAGCCCGGGGGAGCGGGTCGTCACCGTGGTGAACCAGCTCGGGTTCGACCCCACCGTCACCCGCCGCCAGGGCGCGGAGCCCGTCGAGATTCACCTGCGGAACTGTCCATTCCGGGACCTCGTCGACGCGAGCGCGGACGTGATCTGCGGAATCCACTTAGGAATCATTCGGGGTGCCGTGGGCACCTCGGGTGGGGCGGCTCCGACGGTGACGCTCACCCCGTTCGGCGCGTCGACCGCGTGCATCGTCCGACTGACGCCGCCCACCGATCCGGTCGGCGATCCCGTTGCGATGCGAGGAGGCGCGCAGGAATGAGCACCGAAACCCCCTCGAGGGTGGAGCAGGCGGCGCCGGCGCGGCGGAGCTCGGCCGGGGCACGCCGCCGACAGTTCATTCCCCCGCAGCACGGCGCGTGGGCGATGCTGCTCGTGCCGTACCTCGCCGGGCTGCTCGTCGTCGGGGCGCGCTGGCTGCACGCGCCGCTGCTCGTCGCGTGGATCGGCGGCTACCTGTGGTCCTACTACGTCTTTCAGGCGCTCAAGAGCCGTCGGCCCCGTCGGTTCCGCGCCCAACTCCTCGTCTACGGGGCGGTGACGCTGCCCGCGGCGCTGCTGGTGCTGGCGCTGCGCCCGGCCGTGCTGTGGTACGCCCCCGTGTTCGCCGTCCTCCTCGGGATCAACGCGGTGAGCGCCTGGCGGCGCCGGGAACGGACCCTCCTCAACGACCTCGCCGCGGTGGCGCAGAGCTGCCTCATGGTTGCGGTCGTGGTCACCGTGGCCGGCGCGGACCCGTGGGCCGGGGCCGGGGCGTTCGCCGCCTGCGCGCTGTACTTCGCGGGCACCGCCTTCTTCGTCAAGACGATGATCCGCGAGCGCGACAACCGGACGTTCCACCGCTGGTCGCTCGGCTACCACGCGGCGGCGCTCGTCGCGAGCCTCCCGCTCGGGCCCGCGGCAGCGGCGTTCTTCGCCTGGACCGCGCTGCGCGCCTGGTTGCTGCCGCGCCGCCGCCTCGCCCCGGTCCAGATAGGGCTCATCGAGATCGTCAACAGCGTGGCGCTGCTCGCCGTCATCGGGACGACCCTCGTCGGCCGCTGATCCCACCGCGCCCGGGTCCGCCGCCTCGCCCCGCTCGGTCGCCGCTTCGATGCTCGCTAGGAGCTGAAGGCGGTGAGGAACCGGTCGCGGAAGGCGTCCATGCGCCACACCGGCGCGTGGGGCCCGGGCCGCAGCCCGTCCTGCCACCCCCAGTCGGCGATCCGGTCAATCACCGCCGGGTCCCGCGCCAGGATCGCGATCGGCACGTCCCGGCTGGGGTTCGGTCCGGTGATGAGCGGCGAGGGTTGGTGGTCGCCGAGGAACACGACCACGAGGTTGTCGTCCCCGTACGTCTCCACATAGGAGATCAGACAGCGGAGGGAGTACTCGATGGTCTGGCGGTAGGCGTCACGCGCCTGCCGCGCGGTCTCCCCCCGCTTGTCCCGCTGAGTGACGACCCGGGACTGGTGGTACACCGCACCGTCCCCGACCTCCGACCACTCCAGCATGCGGGGAAGCACGGTCCACGGCGAGTGGCTGGAGACGAGGTCGATCTCGGCCATCAGGGGGCCGCGGTCGCGCCGGGCGCGCTCCAGGCGGTGGAACGCGGCGAGCGTGAACTGGTCGGGGACGGGGGCGTAGGCGAAGGTCGGCCCGCGGTAGCCGAGCCGGCGGCTGTCGTAGAACCGCTGGTAGCCGAAGAACTTGCCCTCGGGCCAGTCGTGCGTGACCGCGGGCATCACCCCGACGGTCTCCCAGTTCGCGCGCCGAAACGCCTTGTGTAGTGTCAGCCGGTCGCTGGCGAGGAGCGCGCGGTGGCGCTGCTCGCTGTCGATCCACAGCCCGGAGAACAGCGTGTCGTGGGCGAGCCAGCTCGCCCCTCCGATGGTCGACGAGGTGAGGAAGGCGCTTCGGGCGGTGTATCCGGCGGCCTGGAGCCGGCGATACCCCTCGTCGAGGACAGCGCCGATCGCGGGGGCGAACTCGGGAGCCTCGACCGCGTTCCGTCCGTAGCTTTCGATGAAGACGAACAGGACGTCCTTGCCGCGCAGCGCGGTGAGGAGCTCCTCGCCCGGGGTGTATCGGAACGGATCGTTGACGAGTTCGGTGGCGAACCGGTCCCGGTCCCGCAAACCCTCGGGCACCTGACGCAGGTGCGCGGCGGCGAGGTCGGTGGCGTGGGTGTCGGCGATCGGCACCGCCGGGACGATGCGGACGTCGAACGCCGCGCAGACGACCCACAGGGCCGTCAGCGCCGCCACCGCTCTGGTCGCCGCGGCGCGGCGCTGGGCGACCACGCGGGACAGCCGCAGCACCGCGGCGATGAGCGCCACGGGCAGGGTGAGCAGGAGGAGCACGGTGACCCCGACCGCGACGATCGCGGCGGTGCGGCCGAAGGAGGTGGCGACGAAGCCCACGGCGTCGTCGAGGAGGACCCAGTCAAAGAGCACGTGGAACGGCCGCCCGAGCGCCGTGGCGAAGCCGAGGTCGGCGAGCTTCACGACGACCAGGAGACTGAGGAGCGCGCCGAGCGCGACCGCCGCCACCCGCCGCGCCCGCGGCGGGAGCGCGAGCAGGACGGCGACGGCGAGGAGGCCTTCCAACGGAATCCGCAGCATCGCGGCGGGGGTGAGCTGGTCGAGCTGATGGGGGGTGAGGGCGGCGGCCACGACCAGCCCTGCGGCCAGTGCCGTGGCGAGCTTGCTTCTCCCGCGCCGCCGCGTCGGGAGATCCTCTACGGAGGATTTGTCGCTGGTGGACGGATGGCGGGGACGCCCCGTCGTCCGGTCGTCCCCTGTGGCCGGGCCGAGGTCAGTTGGTCGCCGCGGCCGAGTGGAGAGCACCACGGTGATACGCCCTTTCTCGGTTACCTGAGCGCGGAGTCATGTCATCGGACCGGTCGCGGTCCGCGCCACGCGCCGGCCGCGACCGACGTGACCGCTCTAACTCGCCGGCTCACACTGACAGCGGAGCCGCCAACTGAGGCGCCGCCTCGGGCAGCGCGGTCTCGGTGGGGCCGCCCGCCGGCGCGGGGACGGCGGTCCGGGTGGGGCGGTGCCGCCACAGCCATGCCACGTCGTGCCCGAAGGATTCGACGAGCATTGCGAGCGCCACCACCAGCGCGCTGATCGTGATGGGGCGGGGGAGGAGGTCCGACACCGCGACCGCCAACACCACGCCCTGTGTCGCGGCCACCACCTTTCGCCAATAGCGCGGCGGCAGGGGCGCGCGCAGCCACGGGAGGAGCCAGCCAGCGGCGACGAAGGCGTAGCGCATCGCGCCGATGGCGACGACCCAGCCACCGGCCCATGGGGCGACGAGGACGGAGAGCACGAGGAGGAGGAAAGCGTCGATCTCCATATCGAACCGGGCGCCGAGCGGGCTCGCCGTCCCCGTGCGGCGCGCGACGTATCCGTCGACGGCGTCGAGCGCCAGAGCCACCGCCGTGAGCGCGACCAGGAGACCGACGGGGGCCGGACGGGTGACTGAGTCCACCGTCAGCGCGGTCACGCCGCCGACGAGGATCGCCCTGGCGAGGGTCACCCGGTCAGCCGGGCCGAGGCCGGCGGCGCCGGCGCGGCGCAAGCCGCGGGTGAGCGTCGCGCAGACCACCGCGGCGTAGCCGGCACCCGCCATCCAGCCGACCAGGCTGAGCCCAACGATCTGGTCTAGGGCCGCCAACAGGACAAATTGGATGGTCATCCCGATCGTGGGACCGGATTGAACTCTGCGCACCGTGCCTCCGTGACTAGTGATCGACGAGCCGCTGCCTGGGGACACGGGCGCCGCGGCCGTTTGGTTCGGTGGGGAGATGACGGTGACGACACACTCGATGGCCAGCGAGGCCCGCGCGTTTTGGATCCGGAGCCCCGGGCACGGCGAGATCCGATCCGTGCCGCTGCGGGATCCCGGCCCTGGCGAGGTGCTCGTGCGCACCCGCTACTCCGGCGTCAGTCGCGGCACCGAGACGCTGGTCTTCACCGGTCGGGTTCCCACGGACCAGTACGCGGCGATGCGGGCGCCATTCCAAGAGGGCGACTTCCCCGGGCCGGTCAAGTACGGCTACCTCAACGTGGGGCTGGTGGAGGTCGGGCCCCCGGAGCTGCGGGGCCGCACGGTCTTCTGCCTCTATCCACACCAGACCGCGTACGTGGTGCCGGTGGAGGCCGTCGTCCCCGTTCCCGACGGGGTCCCCGCCGCACGAGCGGTGCTGACCGGGACCGTGGAGACCGCGGTCAACGCCCTGTGGGACGCCGCGCCCCTCATCGGCGACCGAGTCACCGTCATCGGGGCCGGCATGGTGGGGTGCTGCGTGGCGGCTCTGCTGGCTCGCTTCCCCGGGGTCCACGTCGAGCTGGTCGACGTCAATCCCGCGCGGGCCGCGGTGGCCGCGGCCCTCGGTGTGGCGTTCGCCCTGCCCGAGGAGGCCTCCGGCGGCCGTGACCTCGTCATCCACACCAGCGCCACCGCCGCCGGGCTACAGCGGGCCCTCGAGCTCCTCGTGCCCGACGGCACGGTCGTCGAGCTGAGCTGGTACGGCGATCGCCCGATCAGCCTCGCGCTCGGCGGGGTGTTCCACTCGCGGCGGCTCGCCATCCGCAGCAGCCAAGTGGGGACGCTCTCGCCCGCCCGCCAGGGCCGGCGGAGCGCCGCCGACCGGCTGGCGTTGGCCGTGGAGCTCCTCGCCGATCCCGCCTTCGACTCCCTGCTCACCGGAAGGTCCCGATTCGCCGACCTCCCCGACGTCATGCCCCGCCTAGCAGCCGGGGAGCTCCCCGCGCTGTGCCACCTCATCACCTACGACGGAGAGTGATCGTGTTCAGCGTGACCGTCCGCGATCACATGATGATCGCGCACAGTTTTCGTGGCGAGGTCTTCGGCCCCGCGCAGCGACTCCACGGCGCCACGTACGTCGTCGACGCCACGTTTCGCCGCCCGGACCTCGACGCCGACGGTGTGGTCGTCGACATTGGACGCGCCAGCGCGGTCTTGCGCGAGATCCTCAGTGACCTCAACTACCGCAACCTCGACGACGATCCCGCCTTCGCGGGGGTGAACACCACCACCGAGGTGCTCGCGCGGCACATCGCCGACCGGCTGGCTGAGCGGGTCCACGCCGGCGCCCTCGGCGACGGGGCGCGTGGCCTGACCGGCATCACGGTCACCTTGCGCGAGTCGCACATCGCCTGGGCCAGCTACGAGCGATCCCTGTGAGGGCGACGATGCGCGCCTCGGGTGAGACCCGCCTCCACGGCACCGGGCCGCCGCCGCGCTGCGGCCGTGGGCCGCGGGACGTGCACGTCATCCTGCCCAACGACATCGACGATCCCGCGACCCCCAGCGGCGGCAACACCTACGACCGGCGCGTCTGTGACGGTTTGGCCGCGACGGGCTGGGCCGTCCACGAGCACGCGGTGCCCGGGGCGTGGCCCCAGCCCACCGCGCAGGAGCAGACGAGGCTCGCGCGCCAGCTCGCCGCGCTGCCCGACGGCGCCCTGGTCCTCATCGATGGTCTGGTGGGATCCGCGGCGCCGGACGCGCTTTGCGCGCAGGCCCACCGGCTGCGCCTCGTGCCACTCATCCACATGCCCCTGCTCGACGACGGCGAAGGGAGGGCGCTGGCCGCGGCGACCCGCATCGTCACGACCAGCGAGTGGACCCGGCAAACCCTGCTGGCGCGCTATCCCCTCCCCGTCGACCGGGTCCACGTCGTGCACCCCGGGGTGGATCCCGCGCCGCTGACACCCGGATCGCCGAGCGGGTCGCGGCTGCTGTGCGTCGCGGCCGTCACCCCCGGAAAAGGCCACGACCTCCTCGCCCAGGCGCTGGCGCGCGTCGCGGAGCTGCCGTGGCGCTGCGTCTGCGTGGGGTCGGTAACCCGAGATCCCCGGTTCGTCGCGGCGCTGCGCGCCCAGCTCGACGCCGACGGACTCACCGACCGCATGCCGCTGGTGGGCCCACGGACCGGGGCGGACCTCGCCGCAGCGTACGCGGCGGCGGACCTGCTCGTGCTCGCCTCGCGCGCCGAGACGTACGGAATGGTGGTCACCGAAGCGCTGGCCCGCGGGATCCCGGTGGTGGCGACCGCGGTCGGCGGTGTGCCGGAGGCGATGGGCGAGACGCCGGACGGCGACCGGCCCGGGGTGCTGGTGGCGCGGGACGACCCCGGGGCCCTCGCCGACGCGCTGCGCCGGTGGCTGGGGGATCCCGCGCTGCGCGAGCGGCTCCGGCGCGCGGCGCGCGCCCGTCGCGCCCAGCTCACCGGCTGGGACGTCACCACAGCCCGACTCGCACAGGTCCTCACGGAGGCGGTGGCGGTATGACGACGCTGTCTTTCCCCGATTGGCTGCGCCTGCGGGAACCGGCGGACGCCGCGGCGCGATCGACTGAGCTCGTGGCGCTCCTGCGGCGGCGCGTGGCCGGCGCGTCCCCGGTGGTCATCCACGACCTCGGCTCCGGCACCGGCTCCCTGGGCCGGTGGCTCGCCCCGCAACTGCCCGGGCCCCAGCACTGGATCCTGTACGACCGGGATCCGTCCCTTCTGGCGCGCGTGCGCCTGGGGGACCGGGCCGCGAACGGCGCACCGGTCACCGTGGAGACCCGGCTCCGCGACATCACCCGCCTGACCGCCGCCGACCTCTCCGGCGCCGCGGTCGTCACCGCCTCCGCGTTGCTCGACATGCTCACCGCCGACGAACTCGAGCGGATCGTCGAGGCGTGTGTCGCGGCCGGTTGCTCGGCGCTCTTCATGATCTCGGTGGTCGGTCGGGTTGAGCTCACCCCGGCCGATCCCCTCGACCAGGAGATCGCGGAGGCGTTCAACGCGCACCAGCGCCGGACCGTCGACGGACGAGCCCTGTTGGGACCGGACGCCGTCGATGCCTGCGTGGCGGCGTTTGGCCGCCGCGGTGTGGACGTCGTGGTGCGGCCGAGCCCGTGGCGGCTCGGGCCGCAGCAAGCGGAGCTGATCGCGGAGTGGTTCACCGGGTGGTGGGGCGCCGCCTGCGAACAGCGGCCGGAGCTGGTGGAGCGAACCCAGGCGTACGCCCGCCAGCGGCTGGCCGACGCCGCCGCCGGCCGGCTACGCGTGGTCGTCCACCACAGCGACCTGCTCGCTGGCGTGAGCTGAACCAGCGCGCCCTGGGGTGCGTAGAGGCAACCAGGACGCTCGATAGAGAAGGGAGTCGCGTGCACACCAGCACGGGTAGCCCAGCTCCGGCGCGCCGGTGGTGGGCAGTGGTGCGCACTGTGGGCGGGGCCGCGATCCTCGCGGTGTTGCTGTGGCGGTTGGGCACCGGACCGTTCCTGGATGGACTGCGCGCAATCGACGGCTGGGCGGTGGGGGCCGCCGTGGCGATCGGTCTGGTCACGACGGTGTGCTGCGCCTGGCGCTGGCAGCTGGTGGCGGGCGGCCTCGGCGTCCGGCTGCCGTTGGGCCGGGCAATCGCCCACTGCTATCGGGCCGTGTTCCTCAACGCGACGCTCCCCGGTGGCGTCGTGGGCGACGTGGAGCGGGCGGTACGGCACGGCCGCGACGTTGGTGATCTCGGTCGGGGCATTCGCGCCGTGGTGTGGGAGCGGACCGCGGGCCAGGTCGTGCAGATCGCGATCGCGGTCGTCGTCCTCAGCGTGTTGCCGTCGCCGGTGCGCCCGTACCTCCCGGTGGCCGCCGCGCTGGCGCTCGCTGGGGGAGTCGGCGTCGCCGTGCTGGCGTGGGCGGTGCGGCGCGGCCCGGCGTCACGGTGGGCGCGGGCGGTACGCGCCGCCGGTGCCGATCTCCGCCACGGTCTGCTCGCCCGAGGCACGTGGCTCGGCGTCCTGCTGGCGTCGACGGTGGCGGTCGCCGGGCACGTGGCGACATTCCTGATCGCCGCGCGGACGGCCGGCGCGACCGCGCCACTGTCCCATTTGGTGCCGTTGACGCTGCTGGCGTTGCTCGCCATGGCGGTGCCGATGAACCTGGCTGGCTTCGGCCCGCGGGAGGGCGTGGCCGCGTGGGCGTTCGCGGAGGCGGGGCTCTCCGCGGCCCAAGGGCTCTCCACCGCCATGGTCTACGGGGCGCTGGTGATGGTGGCGAGCCTTCCCGGCGCTGCCTTCGTGATCGCCCGCCGGATCCGGGTGCCGGTAGCCGCCGGCGCGTCCGGCGGTGTCTGAAAGGGAGTCCAATGGACGAAGCACTGGGTGGAGCAAGAGTCCGGACGCAGGTGGCGGTGCCGCTGCGCTTCCCCGACGGCTACACCACGATGGCTCGGGTGTTCTCGTTCCACGGGCTGGTCGACGGTCGGGAACACCTCGCCATCGGGCTCGGGGAGTGGGCGCAGCCGTGGCACGGGCGGAGTGTGTCTCCCAACGTCCCCCTGGTCCGCCCGCACAGCGAGTGTCTGACCGGTGACGTGTTCGGCAGTGAGCGCTGCGACTGTGGTCCCCAGTTACGCGAGGCGGTCGAACGCATCGCCGCCGTCGGTGGCCTCGTGCTGTACCTCCGGCAGGAGGGGCGCGGGGTGGGACTGTACGCCAAGCTCGACGCCTACGCGCTACAGGACGCCGGGCTCGACACCTACGAGGCGAATGTCGCGTTGGGTCATCGGGAGGACGAACGGGACTACACGGTGGCCGCGCAGATGCTGTTCGCCTTGGGCATTCGGCGAGTGGCCTTGTTGACGAACAACCCCGACAAGGTTGCGCAGCTGGATCGGCTCGGTGTGACGATCACCGAGCGCGTGTCGACCGGGGTCCACCTGTCCCCGTCCAACGCGAACTACCTGGCCGCGAAGGCCAGCCGCGGAGGACACGCCCTCGAGATGCCGCTGGTCCATGACTGACCGTCCGTGGCCCATGGTTGAGCGTCCGTACGTCCTGCTGAGCTGCGCGATGTCGATCGACGGGTATATCGACGACGCCAGCGGTCAGCGGCTGTTGCTGTCCAACGCGGCCGACTTGGATCGGGTCGACGCGGTGCGCGCCGAGTGCGACGCGATCCTGGTCGGCGCCGGCACCGTCCGAGCCGACAATCCCCGCTTGCTCGTGCGCTCGCCGTCCCGGCGCGCGTGGCGGGTGCGGCGAGGATTGTCGCCGTCGCCGATGAAGGTCACCGTCACCGCCAGCGGCGACCTCGACCCGAGTTCTCGGTTCTTCACCCAGGGCAACGTGGAGAAGGTGGTGTACTGCGCCACGCGGGTCTGGGCCAAGACACGCGAAGCGCTCGGCGGCGTGGCGACCGTCGTCGACGGTGGGGATCCGGTACGCCCGGAGCGCGTCCTCGCTGATCTTGCGCTCCGCGGTGTGCGCCGGCTGCTGGTGGAGGGCGGTGAGTCGATGCATTCGCAGTTCCTCACCGCCGGGCTCGCCGACGAGCTGCACCTGGTGGTCGCCCCATTCTTCATCGGCGACCGGCGCGCGCCCCGATTCGTCGGCGATGGGCGGTTCCCCTGGCATCCGGGAAATCGCGCCACCGTGCTGGAGGTTCGGCAGATCGAGGACGTCGTCCTCGTTCGATACGCCCTCTCCCAACGGTGCGCGGAAGCCCATCGCGCGCGGGTCGCACCACCGGTGTTGGTCGGCCAGTGACCCTGGCCTCGGGAGTCATCGGAGCGGGCACGCCCACAATCGCGCCTGACCGATCGCTGTCCAGGCTTGTCTTGTCCGGCCGACAACCCGATGGCCTAGGGCAGCCTGGACAGGCGCCGACGGAGGATCGGTCGTTGTCGAGATCAGCCTGGCCCTGGTGTGGCGCGGGCGTCGCAGGCAGGAGCGGTGACCGAGCGGGCCCACCAGTCATACGACCACGCGCGCGATACCGCCCGCGCGGCCGTCGACGCGGCGATCACCCAGCTCCGCGCGCTGGGCTCACCGCCGACGTGGTGACGTCGTTGTCGACGAGCCGCTGGACGCCGCAGCGGAAGCAGTGGTCGCGAGGACCGCGGTGCACGGGCACCGGTCGGTCCGGTGGCACGATCTGGGCGGCCCGCCCTGGAGCACGCCGCGCTCGGCGGACACCGACCGCCTGTCGTCGACAGGATCTGGCGTTCCGGGACGAGTGAGACGACGAGTGAGCTGAGGACCGGCGGTCGAGCGATCAAGCCGCGGAGCGCGAGCGGCGCCGTCCTGCGGACCACCCCGAGGTCGCGTCCAGGTCGACGCGTGGCTGGGAGGTCGTCGCCATTGGCGTCGGGGCTTCACCAGCCGGTGCGGGTTCCGCCTCCGGCGCCTGGGGCCGAGCACGACTCGCGCGCAGCGCGTACTCCGCGGAGCGTGCCGCCTCGCACGGGTACGTCTCGCGCGCGCACCGCAGGTTGGAGCACCGCGTCGGGTCATTCGGGTCAGGGCGGTGGCTTTCGGCGACCTGGGAAGCCAGGCGCCAGAGCATGATGTCCGTGACGTCCGGCGGCACGTTCTCGTCGGGTATCGGCTCGTCCATCAGGGCCACCTCTCGCAGCTCGACAACAGGTCGCTCCAGGTAACTATCTGTTCATCTCACCTGCTCATGCCAGTGACCCGCCCAATGTTCCTACCGTGACCTGCCCAATATGGCGCTGTCGCCGCGCCCGGTCCGTGCCGCCGTCCCCGGTTGTCGGCCTGCCCACGGCCGGCGGGGGCAGGCACGCGAAACCGCGATGAAACAACATTTCTGGGGGGTTCGGCGCGGCACAGGCCAGGGGAGCAGCCCACCTCGTAGACGATGATGACAGACGATGTCATCCAACGCGGCTCGTCTATGTGAATTTCGTCACGATGTGGCTCTCGTCTCTCTCGTGTCTCCTCGCTGACCCCAGCCCCCGGCTGACCTCAGCTCCCGGTGGCGGTCGGACCGGCCTCCTCGCCGGTGAGGATGGTCGACCCGTGGCGTCGCGCCGCCCGGTGGGTTCCGCCACGCCCCTCGACCGGACGACGTCTGACTAGGGGAGCGATCGGGCGCGGAAGGTGAGCGGCACGACCCACCTTCCGCGCTCCGAGGTGTCGAATCGTCACCCCTTGGTCGCCCCGGCGGTGAGCCCGCCGATGAGTTGACGCTCCGCCACGGAGTAGAACGCCAACGCGGGGAGCATCGCCATCACGACATACGCCAGGACACGAGCGGTGTCGCTGGTGTATTGCCCCTGGAACTGCTGCACGCCCAGCGGCAGGGTCCACCAGGTCTGGTCGCTGAAGACGACCAGCGGCAGCATGAAGTTGTTCCAGCTGGAGACGATCGCCAACACCGAGACGGTGGCGAGCGCCGGGCGGGCCATCGGCAGCAAGATCCGCACGAAGAACGTGAACGGCGAGCAGCCGTCGAGGGTCGCTGCCTCCTCGATCTCCGCTGGGATCTCGCGGAAGAAGCCGCGCAGGATGATGATCGTGATCGGCAAGCCGAAGGCGGCCTGCGGGAGGATCACACCGAGCGGGTTGTCGAGCAACCCCATCGAGCGCAGCAGGACGAACAGCGGCAGGATCGCGACCGCGAACGGGAACATCAGCCCCATCGCGAAGAGCGTGAAGAAGAACTCCCGGCCGCGGAACGCGTAGCGGGCGAAGATGAACGCCGCCATCGCCGCCACGCCCACCACGAGCACCGTCGTCGACACGGCGATGAACAGGCTGTTCCAGGCCTGCCGCCAGAACGACGACGACGTGAGGATCTCGGTGTAGTTGCTCGGCCGCCACGGATCAGGCCACGCGATCGGGTTCTGCGCGAGCTGGGCGTTGTCCTTGAACCCCCCGAGCACCCCATAGATGATGGGAACGACGATGAAGGCGCCGATACTGATCGCTATGAGGTGCAGGAGCGGTGCGGCCCGTGTGCCGCGCCGTTTCGTCTTGGTGCGGCTCATCGCTTGCCTCCGATCACGGTGACCGCCCCCTCCGTGTCGCGGCGCAGCACAAACCGCTGGTACAGCAACGCGAACACGAGGCTGATCATGAACATCGCGATGCTGATCGCGCTGGCGTAGCCGACCTCGTAGCTCTGGAAGCCGTACCGGTACATGGTGATCGCCATCGTCTCCGACGCGTGTACCGGGCCACCGCCGGTGAGCACCCAGACGGCGTCGAAGAGCTGGATGGTCCCGATGATCGAGAGGAAGACGGCGATCCGGATCGTCGGCCCGAGCAAGGGCAGGGTGACGTGCCAGAAGGTCTTCCAGGCGTTGGCGCCATCCACCGCAGCCGCTTCGATGATCTCCGCGGGGATGCTCTGCCGCGCGGCGAGGAAGAGGATCATGTAGAAGCCGAAGTACTTCCAGGTGATCACCACGAAGACGGCGTAGAGCACCGTGGAGGTATCGGCGAGCCACTCCGCCGCCAGCTCTTCCAGCCCGACGTACCGGAGCACCTGGTTGGCGAGCCCCACGTTCGGGGAGAGCACCATCGAGAACAGCACCGCGGTGATGACTTCGGAGAGCACGTACGGCGCGAAGAACATCACCCGGTAGATGGCCCGACCGCGCAGTGGCTGGTTGAGCAGGAGCGCCAGAGCGAGCGCGAACGGCAGCTGGACAGTGACGGACAGGACAATCAGGACGAACCCGCGCCACAGGTCGCCCCGGAAGACCTCGTCGTTCACCAGACGGCGGAAGTTCTCCAGTCCGATGAACTTTTCGGTCCCCGGAAAACCGTTCCAGTCAAAGAAACTGGTGTAGGCGGCCAATCCAATCGGCACGAGCACGAGCACGCCGAAGAGCAGCAGCGCCGGGGTGAGGAACGTCGCGATCGTCGCCCAGCGGCCGATGTCCCTCCGCGTGACTCGTGGCCGGGGTGCGCGGGTTGTTGACGGGGCTGTGTCGGGCGCCGGAGGGCGCGCGGGACGGGTGTCCCCAGTCCCGCGCGCCGCTCCGAGCGATCCACTAGCGCTTTGCGGCATCGGTGATCGACTTCAGAACCTGCTCGGGGCTGGCCTTGCCGGCCATCAGCTCCGCGACGCTGTCGTTGACCTGCTGACCCACCTTCGGCTCCCACGCCTGGTCCAGGTAGAGCTGGAACGTGGTCGCCTCGGCGACCGTCTTGGCGACGATCTGCTGGTTGGGGTCCTTGACGCCGTCGCTCGCCTCCTTGTTGGTGGGCAGGATCGCGCCGGCTTCCGCGGCCTTGCGCTGGACGTCGGGGCTCAGCAGGAACTTGAGGAACTCCACCGTCTCCGGCGGAGCGTCCTTGCCCACGACGAACCCGTTGCCGCCGCCGAAGACGTCAGTGATCTTCCCCTTGCCGCCTTCGACCTCCGGGAACGGGAAGAAGCCGAGCTTGTCGCCGAGCCCTTCCTTCGACTTGGAGAACGCGGCCTGGTTGGACGGGGCGAACTGGCCGTTGAGCTCCATCGCCGCCTGGCCGTTGCCGACGAGCGCGGCCTGGCCGTCCGGACCGTCGTACGTGGCGGCCAGGAAGCCCTTCTGGAACGGCTGCAGGTCGACGAGGTCCTTGAGCTTCTTCGTGGCCTCCAGCAGGTCCGGCGTCTCGAAGTTCTTCTCGCTCATCGCGGCCTCGAGCGCCTCGCCGCCGGCGACCCGCATCGCCAGGTACGACCAGTAGAAGTGCCCCGGCCACTTGTCCTTGCCGCCGAGGGCGATCGGCGTGATGCCGGCGGCCTTGAGCTTGCGGATCGCCTCCAGCAGCTCACCCCAGGTCTTGGGCGTGTCCTTGATGCCGGCCTTTTCGAAAAGTTCCTTGTTGTACCAGAAGCCCACCATGCCGTTGTCGAACGGCAGCCCGTAGTACTTGCCGTCCACTTGGTAGTACTTCAACGGCGCGGGCGTGAGGTTGCCGACGAACGACGAAATCTCGGCCGTGATGTCCTTGAGCAGGCCCGCCTCAACCTGCTGCTTGAGCACGCCCCCACCCCAGGACTGGAACAGGCTCGGGGCGTTTCCGGCCTGGGTGACCGTCGTCAGCTTGGACTTGAAGGCCTCGTTCGCCAGTGGAGTGATCTTGATGCTCACCCCGCTGTTCTGGGCCATGAAGTCGTCAGCTGCCTTCTGCCAGATGCTGAGCAGCGGGTCGGTGTTCGAGATGTGCCACCACTCGATCGTGGAGCTGCCACCCGAGTTGCCGGATTTGTCGTCATCGTTGCCGCATCCAACCAGGAACACGGTCCCGGCAGCGGCTCCTGCCAGCCCCAGCAGCGATCTGCGCGAGAGTGACGTGGTCATCGGATTCCCTTCCCCAGAGGGCGGATGCGATCGGCCGTATGGCCGTGCCCCGATTGAAACATTCGGCTATCTACCGGAAAGATCCTGCGGTGCTGCCGCGACGCTACGACCGTGTCGAGCTCTGGTCAAGGCCTGCCACAAGGCGTGGTCCAAGCGTTATCTTCCGATCCCGACCGGCTTGCTTCAACGGCAGACTTCCGGAAAGCTACCGAAAGAATCCACGACGAGCGAATCCGCCGCGCGCCGTAACCAGAAGCGCGACGCATCGTCACGGCCGGCAGGAAGGGAACCCCATGTCGACCGAGATCACCCAAGCCGCGACGGGAGCCGCGACCATCCGGAACCCGGTGCTCCGCGGCTTTTATCCCGACCCGTCGATTCTCCGGGTGGGTGAGGACTACTATCTCGCAACTTCGACCTTTGAGTGGTACCCAGGCGTCACCGTGCACCATTCGCGCGATCTGGTGCATTGGCGACCCCTAGGCGGATTGCTCAATGAACGACGTTTGCTTGACTTGCGGGGAAGTACCGATTCCTGCGGTGTCTGGGCGCCCGATTTGTCGTATGTAGATGGGCTTTTCTACCTCGTCTACAGTGATGTGTCGAGTTTCAGTAACGGCTACTGGGACCCCCAGAACTACCTGATCACCGCGCCCGACATCACGGGACCGTGGTCGGACCCGGTGCCGCTGCACGCGCACGGCTTCGACGCCTCGCTCTTCCACGACGACGACGGCAGCTCCTGGTTGCTGTCCATGAGCGCCGACTGGCGTCCGGGCCGCAACCGATTCGGGGGAATCGAGATCCAACGCTTCGACCGCGAGCGTCGCCAACTCGTCGGTGACCCGGTCGTCATCTTCACCGGAACCGAGGCCGGCTACACCGAGGCCCCGCACATCTACCGCCACAACGGCTGGTACTACCTCATGACCGCCGAAGGCGGGACAAGCTGGAACCACCAGATCACCGTGGCGCGGTCGCGCTCGCTGTTCGGGCCGTACGAGCCGGATCCCAACGGGCCGATGCTTACCAGCGTCGGACACCCGGAGCTCACCTTGCAGAAGGCCGGCCACGGCAGCCTGGTGTGCACCCAGACCGGGCAGTGGTACGTCGCCCACCTCGTCGGCCGGCCCTACACCCCGTTCGGCAAGTGCGTCCTCGGGCGGGAGACCGCGATCCAGGCGGTCACCTGGAGCCCGGACGGCTGGCCGCGGGTGGCCGGCGGGATCCCCGCCGAGGAGGTGCCCGCCCCGGACCTGCCGCTGCACCCCTGGCCTACCCCGCCCGAGGTCGACGACTTCGAGGGGACGGAGCTGCGGCCGGAGTGGTCATCCCTGCGCCGTCCGGTGACACCGGATTGGGCCACCCTCACCGAACGCCCGTCGCACCTGCGCATCTACGGCGGCCAGTCGCCGGTCGGACGGCAGCGGCCCAGCCTGGTGGCGCGCCGGGTCAGCGCGCCCCGCTGCGTGCTGGAGACCGTCATGGAGTTCCGGCCCACCAGCTTCCGCCAGCTCGCCGGCGTCACCGGTTACTACAACGTCAACAACTGGCACTTCCTGTACGTCACCCGCGCCGATGACGGTCGCCGCGTGCTGTCGGTGCTCTCCTGCGACCAGGGGCAGCGGCGGCCGTACCCCGAGGTCGAGGTCGACGTCAGCCACGTGGAGCGCGTCGGCCTGCGGGTGACCTTCGACGGGCCGCAGCTGCGCTTCGGCTACTACCTGGGGGACGGGTGGCGCGAGCTGCCGCTGGAGCTGGACGCGACGATCCTCTCCGACGAGCACGCGGCGCGGATCGTGCCCGGGGAGCCCGAGCTGTGGGGCTTCACCGGGGCGATGGTCGGGCTGTGGGTGCAGGACATCGGCGCCGACGGGGTGTACGCCGACTTCGACTACGCCGCCTACCGGGAGCTCGAAAACTGAGACACCCGCCGGCGCGCCCCGTAGCGTGTCGGCCGTGGCGACCTACCCGCCGACCCCGTGGCGGCTGCGCGGCTGGATGTACCTGTCGCTGTGGGGCGTGCCGCCGGAGCACCTGCCCGACCTCCCGGTCACCCGGGCGGGGCCGGTGCGACCGATCCGGGTCGCCGGCCGGGCGGTGGTCGCCGTCGCGTGGGCGCGGTACGCCCCCGGCGGGGTGCTGGCGTACCGCGAACTGCTCACCGCCGTGGCGGCGCGGATAGGCCGGCGACCGGCGGTGACCCTCGCGGGCATCTGGGTCGATGACCCGCACTCCCGTGCCGGCGCCCGCGCCCAGTGGGGGATCCCGAAGGAGCTGGCGCGGGTGCGCGTCGACGCGCCGGTGGCGGCCGCGCCGCGCTGTGCCGCAGCCCGCGGCGTCCCCCTCGCCGCGGCCCGGCTCCGCCTCGGACGGCCGCTTCCGGGGCGGTGGCCGTTCCGGGTCACCGTCGCCCAGGCGTACCCGGTCGCCGACGCGCCGGTCGGCCCTTCGGCTCCCGCGGACGCCTCGCCCTCCGTGCGGCTGACCGCGGCCCGGGGCAGCGCGCGGGTGCGGTTGTGCGCCGTCGACTGGGACGTGCAGCCTGACGGGCCACTGGGGTTCCTGGCCGGGCGCCGCCCGTGGTGGAGCGTGTGCCTCACCGATCTGCGGTTGACCATCGGGTAAGCGCGCAACCCCGCCCAAGGGGTGCCGCAGCCGGCCGGGCCGGGGGACCGGTCGGCCTCCGGCCGAAATGACCACCGGCTCACCGCGTCGACAAGCCCAAACCCTTCGCGAGGTCGCGCAGGGTCTCCTCGTGCGCCTGGAGTACCGGCAGGCTCTCCTTCGCCACCCGCTTGGCGCGAGAGTCGGAGCGACGGCTCGCCACCTCCTGCTCGGCCGCTTGCCGGGCCCGCAGGTGCAGCTCCTGCTGACTCAACACGAACGCCACCGCGAACTCGGTGCCGTCGGCGGCCTGGAGATGCTCGAGCGTCGCCTGTTGCGTCTCGTTGGGCTCATCCGGCAGCGGCACCCGGAGTTTCGAAGCCGCTTTCTGGACCGCCTCATCCAGCTCTTTGTGGTCGATGGCGAGGCGGATGCCGTAGTCGCGGACCGGCATGCTGATCGACTTGTGTTCCGCGATCTTGCCTGCCGTCATCGCGGTCAGGTGCATCTGATGGGCGCTGTGCAGGAACAGCCGGTCGCGTTCCGGAACGTGGGCGACCGTCGCCGACGCGGCGCCCGGTAGGCCGAGGGCGAGCACCAGCGCGCCGCCCACCACACCGGCACGAAGAAGACCGTGATTGCCCGTCATGATGCCGGTTTACCCGGTTTTGTCACGCATATTCCTTCGGCGTTTTTGGTGTTTGTCCTCACATCGGCCGTCATCGTGCCGACGCAAGGAACGAGCTGTCTGGAGGAGGTTGTTGCGAATGCTCCGCTGGAGGAACGTGGGCATTTTCGTCAAGCTCGGGGTCTTAGCGGGCGTCGCGATAGTCGGTTTGGTCGGGATGGGGATTGCCCAAGTCGCTGCCGTGGCACCGGCGGAGCTCGACAGCAGGAAAGCCAAAATCCGCGCCCTCGTCGAGAGTGCGGTCACCGCAGTATCGGCCTTCCACCAGGACGCGCAAGCCGGCGTCATGTCGATGGAGGAGGCTCAGACCCGGGCGCTCGAGGCGCTGCGGTCGATGCGGTACGGCGACAACGACTACTTCTTCGTCAATGACATGCATCCACGGATGGTCATGCATCCGATGATGCCGGAGCTCGACGGGCAAGACTTGAGCGACTACGCCGACCCCAACGGCAAGTTGCTCTTTGTCGAGTTCGTCAAGACGGTCTCGAAGAATGGGGCGGGATACGTCGACTACCAGTGGCCCAAGCCCGGGCATCGCGAACCGGTCGACAAGCTGACCTACGTCGCCGGGTTCCAGCCCTGGGGTTGGGTGATCGGCACCGGCATCTACATCGACGACATGCATGCGGCGATCGCCGACAAGCAACGGGAGCTCCTCCTACAGATCAGCGCCATCATCGCGGGTGTCGCGGTGGTGCTGGTGGTCGTCGGGTTGAGCATCACCCGTCCGATCCGCATGATCACTCAGGCGACGCGGAGACTCGCCGACGGCGATGTCAACGTCAGCTTGCCGACCGCTGGCCGGGACGCGATCGGCCAGATGTGTGAGGCGCTCAGCGTGCTGCGCGACGGCATGGTGGAGCGGGAGGCGCTCGCCAAGGACCGCGACCGGATGCGCGCCCAGGCGGAGGCCGAGCGCAAGCGCGCCGCCAACGAGATCGCCGATCGGTTGGAGGTGACCGTCACCGCGGTGGCGCGCCGGCTCGACGAGGCGGTGGACGCGATGCAGCGGGGCGCGGAAGAGCTCAGCGTGACCACCAACCACCTGGTGGACGCGGTCCGCGAGATCTCCGCACAGGCCGAGGAGTCGACGGAGGTGGCCGGGCGGGCCGCCGCGGAAGCGAGCGACGCCAGCGGCACCGTCAACGGCCTCACCACCGCCGCGGAGACCATCGGCGGGGTCGTCGAGGTCATTCGGAAGGTCGCCGAGCAGACGAACTTGCTCGCGCTCAACGCCACGATCGAGGCGGCGCGCGCCGGCGAGCTCGGCAAGGGTTTCGCGGTCGTCGCCGACGAGGTCAAGCAGCTCGCGCAGCAGAGCTCCCGGGCGACGGACGACATCGCGCGCGAGATCGAGTCGATTCAAACGACCTCCCAGGAGGCGGCGCGGGTCATCGACCGGATGGCGGGGACGGTCAAACGCCTCGGCGACAGCACCCAGGAGGTGGCGTTCGCGATCGCTGGCCGGGAAGGGGACGCGAGCGGCGGGAGTGTGCGCAGCGCGGCGGAGGCCACGGGGCAGGTCGCGGAGCGCATCCAGCAGCTGTCCCACGACCTGTCCGCCGCGGCTGACCGACTGCGCAATGAGTTCAGCGTCCTCCTGAACCACCTGCGGGGAGGGCAGGAGGATGCCAGCGCGCATCCCGAGCACGACGCCCAGACAGCAGCCCCCGCCCTCGTCGGATAGGACGGCAGACGCTCAGCCGGTGACGGGGCTATGGCTCGCGTGACCGCAGGCTGGCGAGGACGCGCTGATGGTGAACCGGTTTAGGCCACGCGCGGTCATGGGGAGGGCCGCCCGGAGACGGGCGGCCCTGCTGCTGTGCGCGGGTGGTTCTCTCTGATTCCTGCCGAATAGCGATCGTTTGCCAATTTCCTTTCCGTTGGCAGCGTTTACGGGGGATGAGACGGGCTTGAGCAGGTGACAGGCTGATGCGGCCCGCGCCGGCTCCTCTGGGGCGAATGTCTGAATGTGATCTATACGGAGCGTATCTAGAAGCCGATGTTTAGTGAACATACACTGAGCTTACCGACGTATTAGTACTAATCGACATTTAACGGATAGACGGGGTGTTGTGTCCGCCGGTGCCCCCACTGCAGTCACCCCAGGGGAGAACGACCGAAGGGATGTGGGCGCCATGGACAGGCCCGAGCCGGCTGGTTCCAGCTGGTGGCACAACGGAAACACGACGCTCTACGCGCTCGCTTCGCTCATCGGCGCGATCGCCGCGCTCATCACCGCGCTGAACGGCTGTGTCGCGACCTGAAAAAGTTTTCTTGATAGCTGGTGATGAGATGATCAAATATGGACTTACATATAGCAATCTTCCTTGATTAACTTTCATAATACGAAGATGATCTGCTGCGAGTAGTGCTCAAGAAATTGATGTATCTATGCTCAATGCACTCCAACCTACGAGTGACGTGGAGGAGGCATGCTCACTTCCCCTGCTCGTGACACATTTCCGCTCGGTACACGCTTCGGAAGGTCATCGATCCTGCCATCGCAGGACGGTCCGGCACCGTACGGGGTCCGGTGATATACAAGCCGCTCACAACGGCGCCGATATCAGGTGGGCGTGTTCTCTATACGACTCCGATCACTGACGACAATCTGGATCCTTCGGTCGCGTATACTGCTCATCTTTTCCAGAGCAAGATCGAAAAAGAGTACGAGGTACGCGTGACCGTTGTTGACAGTACCGTGCTTGCTGCGAGGATAGACGCAATAACACCTGCAGCAAAGGTGGATTGGCGATCGGATCCGGACGGAGTGCGATATTCCTCGATTACTCTGCCCGATGATGTCGCGGACAAATTGCGCAGGCTTGTGGCTAAGCTCCGGCTTCGGTTTGCCGCTATAGACCTGGTCGTGGACACGTGCGGACAAGTGTGGTTTTTGGAAGCGAATCCAAATGGACAGTGGGCATGGATTGAAGACGCGACCGGACTCCCGATTACTGCTGCGATCGCGGATGCGTTGCTTCGGGATCCGGAATGAAAACGAATTCTGACAAGGCCTTACGGGAAAGGTACGTCGCAGTTCTCATTCATGGTGGGTACCTGCGAGATCCCGCCTGGATTGAGGCGTTTCACATCGTGCCTCGGCACGTGTTCACGCCTCGCATCTATCGTCCTGTTAGCGAGGGGGATTACGGCCGGTTCGTTGCAGTCCCGCCCTCCGATCCGGGCTGGCTCGACGCGATCTACCGCGACGACGTGCTGATCACGCAGATTAACGGCGATGACCAGCTTTGGCAGCGTGCGCTCACGGAGCCGGTGACCGGGGAGCCGACCTCGTCAAGCAGTCAGCCCTCTCTCATGGCCACGATGCTGGAGGCGTTGGACATCCGCGATGGGCATCGGGTGGTGGAGATCGGCACCGGTACGGGCTATCAGGCGGCGCTGCTCTGCCATCGGTTAGGCGCGGAGAACGTCACCACGGTTGAGGTCGATCCCGGGCTCGCCGCGACCGCCCGTCAACGCTTGGGAGACATCGGGTATGCACCGCGCGTCGTCGTTGGTGATGGTCTCGCGGGCGATCCTGCGGGTGCTCCCTAACGATCGGCTCATCGCCACGTGTTCGGTGGACCGCGTACCGATGGCGTGGTGTGAGCAGGTCCGCGACGGCGGCATCATCCTGGCCAGCCTCCATCGTCCGCTCGGCGGTGGTCCTCTCGTGCGGCTTACCGTGGAGGCTGGGCAGGCCTCTGGCTGTTGCCTTTCCGGTCCGGGTGGGTTCATGCCCGCCCGCGGTCACGGCACCGCTCCCGCCGCCGGGCCCCTGCTTCAGACAGCGATGCGTACGGACCCAGATCATCCCCCGCGGACGACCTCCGTGCCCGTTGAGGTGTTCGACGACCAGCACGCGGGCCTGGTCGTGGCGCTGCGGCTGCGGGACGTGGTGCGGGTGCGCTTCATGCCTTCCGACGGTGGGGCCGAGCAGGATTGGTTGCTGGCCGCCGATGGCTCCTGGGCGTGCCGCGATGTCGACACGAATGAGGTCACGCAGCGTGGGCGTCCGCTGTGGGATGAGCTCGAACGAGTGTGGACCCAGTGGATGGCGGCGGGTTGTCCGCCGAGGGAGCGGATAGGTCTCACCGTCACCGCGACCGGCGAACACCAATACTGGCTTGGCTCAGCCGACCACGTCGCCTGGCGTGACACCAGGTGAGGGCCGTTAGGAGCGAACGCCCGCTCAGAAGTACGCGCTATCGCCGATCATCATTTGGGCGAAGACGAGGCGGCGATCCAGCCAGTCGACCCAGACCTGCCATGGCTGGCCGACCGCGCACGAGGAACTAGACGACAGCGCCTTCTGAGTCGGTGTGACACCGGTCGTCCACCAATGCAGGGTGCGCGCGGCGGGGCTGTCACCACCGGTGTTGCTGTGGGAGAACACGAGATCGGTGAGGTACCCCGCGGCGAGCCCGAACGCGGTGGTGATGGCGCCGTCGCGCAGCCGGCCGAGGGTGACACCCGTCGTTGACAGCTCAGGCTGGCCCGGCTGCCGCATCCGCCAGCTGTGGTTGGCGAACCGGTTGCGCGGCGGAACCCGCTCGATCTCCCCGACGACGTGGCCATCTGGGCCGACGACGGTGTAGCGGCGACGGCCGTCGCTGTCCCGCGGCCCCATGAGAGTGCGGCAGATCAGCTGGGTGCACTCCCGGTCGGCGAAGAAGGCGTCGCGCACCTCCGCCTCCGCCGCCACGCCCGCGGGGTGCCCCAGCTTGGTCAGCGACGAGCCGGGGAGCGTGTAGACGCAGGCGTCCGGGGCGGGCTTGTCCCGGAAGGTGGCGCGGTACTCGATGGCGTGGGGGTGTGGCGTGGTCGCGCTGCGGAACAGTTTGTCGCGCATCGGCACCTTGGACAGTCGCAGCACGAAGACCGTCGCGCGTTGCCAGGTGGGTTCCGTCATGAGCTATTCCGGGGTGGTGCGGGCCAGGCGGCACCGCCATACTAGTCGCCGCCGTACGACTCGCCGATCTCGCTCCTGCCGATCTCCCCGCGGCGAGGACTGGTTGCCTGAACCGGCGACCTCGCGACACCGGTGCTGGCCCGGGCAGCCGGCGGTTCGTCACTGATGCTCCACTTGAGACAGATGGGAGACAGTCGTTGCTCGCCCGGGCCGCTACTCTCATGACCGTGGCCAAAATGCGTCGATGGAGTTGGCGTAAGCGTTACGAGTCCATGTCACCCGAAGAGCGAGCCGAGATGGTGCGTTACATCCGTGGAGTGTTCGCCGACCTACAGGAACGCAACATAAACGCTTTCCGGGCGCACGTTGCATTGCTTGCAATCTTTTTCGGTGTACTCAGCGGGTTGTCTGTATTCGAAGGTTCTGCTGATGGGCTGCGCATTATCCCCATGACCGAGTTGATGCTCGGCGGACTCGTTGGTATTGCCTATTTCCTGGCACGTAATAACCGAGGACTCGCCACATGGCTTCTCATCGTGGCGAGCATTCTGGTCATCGGCGGGCTCACTGGCCTCGCTATAATCGCAAGGGCGGAAGGCTCATGAGGCGCGTCGCTACCCTCAGCGCCGTGGTCACCATACGTAAGAGATCGCCATATTCTTCGGGGCCCTCGGTGTTTTCTGAATTAACGCCGGAAGGGTGCGTGGCCCAAATCTGATCCCTCTATCTCCTATGATTGTCAGTGGGATAGTTGGCGTCGCAAATTACCCATCCCGATAAGCTTCCTTGCACTTTGGGGAGTCGGTCGCTTCAAGTATTTTCCGTGACGCACCGCGGACTGGCCGCCACCGGACGGGGATGATGCGGCAGGGCGACCGGTACAGCGGTGTCCGGGGCGGGTGTCGCCCCGGACACCGGGGAGTGCCGTACCTCTGGACTGCTGGTTAGCGCCCGCTCGGCGAGTGTCGCCGTGATTACTCCAAGGCGACTTCGACGCCGCCGGAGAAGATCGAGTCGTGGAGTTCGAGCTTGGTGAGTGTGACGTCCTTCGGGATGTCGAAGACCAGCACACCGCTGATCTGATTCCCTGGGTTGATCTCGGTGAAGATGGTGTTCTCGCCCTTGTTGGCGTAAAGGGCGGCTGTTGAATCCGTTGAGTACTCGGTGCCGTCCGCCGCGTACGCCTTCTGCGCGCTGTCGACTAGCGTCTGCGGCTCCTTACCGATGTTCTTCACGGTCAGCGTGATGAGGCAGAACTGACCCTGCGCCTTCTCCTGGACGTACTTGTCACCGACGGTGCTGACGCCGCACTTCATCGACTTGACGGTGAACTCGAACTTTCCGTCGCGCACCGGCTCGCCGATCTTCGCGGCCGGCTTGTCGTCCTTCGCATCACCTCCGCCGGAGCTGCTTGCGGTGTTGTTGCTGGCGCCCGCCCCGCATCCCAGCGCGACCAGTGCGGACAGAGCGAGTGCAGCCCACGTCACCTTGCGCATGGATAGCCCTCCACAGGTCGATGTGCCGGCGTTAAGGAGAGCACATGCCTGTGAACGCTGTCAACAGACGTGTGACTTGACGGATATGTAAACTGCGAGTGTGGCGCGTAACCCAACAGTCACCGCCGCGGAGATCGCCCGCCTCGCTGGCGTCGGCCGCGCCGCGGTGAGCAACTGGCGCAGGCGACACCCCGACTTCCCAGCACCAGTCGGAGGCACCCCGACCAGCCCGGAGTTCGACCTGCGGGAAGTCGAGGCGTGGCTGCGGGCTCAGGGCAAGCTCGCCGAAGTTTCCGCGGAGGAGCGGCTGTGGCGGCAGATCCTCGCCACCGGCGACGACCCGTGCGAAACCCTTGCCCGAGTCGGGGACTACCTGCTTGGCGTCGAGCGCGGTGACCACGACAGGACTCCTGATCCACGGCTCAGGGCGGTGCTGGACGAGGTCGCTGCCCATGCCACCGCGCGAGGGGCACAGTCCACCTTCGACGACCTCTGGGTACGCCTCCAGCACTGGCCCGGACTGCGCACGAACCCCACTCCCGAGGAGCTGGCGGACGTGATGGTCGGGCTCGCGGACGTCGCGGGCGGCACCGTGCTCGACCCCACGTGCGGCTGCGGCGGCCTGCTGCGTGCCGCGGCCCGCGCGGGCTGCGCCGCCGCCTACGGCCAGGACCTCGACCCCGGTCTCGCCCGGGTCGCCGACCGGTGGCTCGCGCTCCACCAGGTCCCCGGCGGCGTCCAGGTCGGGGACTCCCTGCGCGCTGACGCGTACGCCGGCCAAACCGTCGACGCGGTGGTGTGCGCGCCACCGTTGGGGATGTCGAACTGGGGGCACGAGGTCCTCGCCTACGACCCGCGCTGGGTCTATGGCCTGCCGCCCCGCACCGAACCGGAGTTGGCTTGGGTCCAGCACGCGCTTGCGCACCTGCGCATCGGCGGCAGCGCGGTCCTGCTCATGCCGCCCGCGGCCGCCCGCCGCCGCGCTGGCCGCCGCATCCGCGGTGAGCTACTGCGCCGTGGCGCGCTACGCGCGGTGATCGCACTGCCCGCCGGGGCAGCGGGCCGCCACCGCGTACCCCTGCACCTGTGGGTGCTGCGGCGGCCCGATCCCGAGGAGTCGCCCTCGCCGCGCGTGTTGCTGGTGGACACCACCGCCGCGGACAGCGACCTGCCGGAGGTGTACGCCCGGGTGCGCGACCTCTACCGACGCTTCGCCGCGGATCCGGAGCAGCCCCTGGAGGAGCCGGGGTTCGCGCGCACGGTTCCGTTGATCGAGCTGCTCGACGAGGAGGTTGACCTCACTCCGGGCGTGCGGCAGCCCGACCTCCTTCCCGTCGACACGAGGCAGCGGCTGGCGCGCCACCGTGACGAGTTCCAGACACTCGTCACCGAGCTGCCGAGGCTGCTGCCGGCGGTGCGTGGCGAGGCCACCCCACGGGAAGCGGCGACAGCCTCCGTCGCTGAGCTGGCCAAGAGCGGCGCATTACAGGTCATCGGCCCGTTCCGCTCGACCGCGAGGGAGGCTTCCCCAAGTGAGCCCGCCGCGGTCCTCGATGACCGACCGGTGCTCACCGTCGACGACGTGATGCGCGGGCAACCGGCCTCGGGCCGGGCCGACGAGCAGCTCCACCCCGGGGTTGAGCTCCTCCCCGGTGACGTCGTCGTCCCGGTGACCGCCCGAAGACTCATCGCCCGTGTGGTGGCCGAATCGGGAGCGCTGCTCGGCCGAGACCTCTACCTGCTCCGGCCTGATCCCGCGGCGCTTGACGCGTGGTTCCTCGCCGGGCACCTGCGCAGCTCCGCCAACGCGCGGCACACCAGCAGCATCTCCAGCAGTTTTCGCATCGACGTCCGCCGGGCGCAGGTGCCGCGGCTGCCGCTGGCGGAGCAACGTCGCTTGGGGGAGGCGTTCCGCACGCTCGACGCCTTCGACCGGGCGGTGCGGAGGGCCGCCGAGCTCGGTGCCGAACTCGTACGGATGACCGCGGACGGCCTGGCGCGCGGCAGCATACGCCCCGCCGCCGGCAACGACGTCGGGAGCGATAACCAACAGTGACTGTCTCGATACCAAGTGCGTGGGAGTGACATCCATCGACGATGCGACCGATCCCAATGGAGGCGAGGGGATCGACAGACACGCCTATTCGGGTGACCGCACCCCATCGAACGACGCGTAGGGTGCATGCACGGTGGCGTTCAGGTGACCCGGTAAGCCGGTAAGGGGGCAATCAGTGTCGACGGCGACGACAGACGCGCCGACGATCGGGCAGCTCGTCGAGGTTCGTGGCCAACGCTGGGTGGTGAGCGACGTCGAGCCCAGTGAGCGGTGCCACCTGGTGAGCTTGCAAAGCGTCGAGGATGGCCGCTACGGCGACACCTTGGAGGTGATCTGGGAGGTCGAGCCCGGACGGAGGGTGCTGCCCAGCGGGGCCCTGCCCGATGTCAGCACTGCCGGTTTCGACCCGCCGCAGCGACTCGGCGCGTTCCTCGACGCGGTGCGCTGGTCTGCGGTCACCTCGGCTGATGTCAAGACCTTGCAGGCCCCGTTTCGCTCTGGGGTTGCCATCGAGGACTACCAGCTGGAGCCGGTGGCTCGTGCGGTCGAAGCGCCGCGGGTCAACCTGCTGCTCGCCGACGACGTCGGCCTCGGCAAGACGATTGAGGCGGGTCTGGTCGCCCAGGAGCTGCTGCTGCGGCACCGCGCCCGCCGTATCATGATCGTCTGCCCGGCTGGGTTGACGGTGAAGTGGCGCGATGAGATGGCCGAGAAGTTCGGCCTCGACTTCACCATCATCGATTCAGCGCGCTGCGCGGAGGTGCGCCGCACCCACGGCTCCGCCGCCAACCCGTTCCAGGTCTATCCACTGTGTATCGTCAGCTTGCCGTGGCTGCGCAGCCAAAAGGCGCAGCGGCTCCTCGACGAAGTCCTTCCCCCCGAGCCGACGTACCCGCGCACCTTTGACCTGCTCATCCTCGACGAGGCACACCACGTCGCCCCGGCCGCACCCCGGCAGGTGTACGCGGTCGACTCGCAGCAGACGAAACTCATCCGCCGCATCGCACCACACTTCACCCACCGGCTCTTCCTGTCGGCCACCCCACACAACGGCTACCTGTCGTCGTTCACCGCGCTGCTGGAGATCCTCGACAACCAGCGGTTCGCCCGCGGGGTCAAGCCGGATCGGGCCGCGGTGCGCGACACGGTTGTGCGCCGACTCAAGCGCGACATCGTCGACGCGGACGGCACTCCTCGCTTCCCACCACGCCGGCCCATCGCCATCCCCGTCACGTACCCCGAGAGTGAACGGAAGATCCACGACCTGCTCAAACGCTTCGCTGAGCTGCGGCGCAAGAAGCTCACCTCGCGCCGCGGCCACAAGGCCACTGACTTGGTGACCCTGCTGCTCAAGAAGCGGCTCTTCTCCAGCCCGGCCGCGTTCGCCCACACCATCGAGGTCTACCTCGAGACCCTTCGCAGCCGCTCCGCCTCGCCCACGCTGATGGCCGAGGACGATATCCCCCAGTGGCTGGAGGAGTTCTGGGACGACGTCGCCACCTACGACGACGAGCAGCTCGCCGAGGCGGAGGCCGACGCGCTGGATCGGGTACGCCCCATGCAGCCGGACCCCAGCGATGACGAAGTCAGCCTGCTGGAGGAGATGCGCGACTGGGCGCTGTCTCATGAGGCGAAGCCGGACGCCAAGGCCCGCGAGCTCATCAGCCGCCTGACGGCGATCTGCCGGCCCGACGGCACGTACTGGACCAACGAGCGGGTCGTGGTGTTCACCGAGTACCGCGACACCCAGGTGTGGTTGGCCAACCTCCTGCGGCAGGAGGGCTTGGGCGGCGAGCGGCTGGCCCTTTTACACGGCGGGATGAGTACGGAGGAGCGCGAGCAACTGCGGCTGGCGTTCCAGGCCGACCCGACGGAGCACCCGGTGCGGATCCTGCTCGCCACCGACGCCGCCAGCGAAGGAATCGACCTGCAGCGGCACTGCCACCGGCTCATCAACTACGACATCCCGTTCAACCCCAACAAGCTCGAGCAGCGCATCGGGCGGATCGACCGGTACGGGCAGAGCAAGCCGCCCGAGGTCTACCACTTCGTGGGCACTGGTTTCGGCAAGGCGGTCGACAGCTTCGAAGCCGACCTCGAGTTCCTGTCCCGGGTTGCGATGAAAGTCGCCCAGATGGAAGCCGACCTGGGCAAGGTGAACGCGGTGCTCGCCGACGCGGTGCAGCGCCACATGCTCGGACAGAAGGTCAACGTCGACGCGGTCACCGCCACCCGTGGCACCGAGGACGTGCCGACGGAGTCGAACGTCGGCGCGCAGGTGCGGCGGCTGCGAGAGACGGTCGAGGAGACGGTCCGGGAGCTGCGCATCACCCCGGACGCGATCAAACGGGTCGTGGACACCGCGCTCGACCTCGCCCGACAGCAGTCGCTCCGCCCGTACACCGACGACCGCTACCCAGTCGGCGGGCTGTACGAGGTGCCGCCGCTGACCGGGTCGTGGCAGCGGGCGACCGTCGGGCTCACCGAGAAGCTCCAGCGCCCCGGCGAGCAACCCCGGCAGATGCCGATCACCTTCGACCCCGAGGTGGCCCGGGAACTCACCGCACAGAGCATCCCGGTGGTGCTCGCCCACCTCAACCACCCGCTGGTCGCCATGTCGACCCAGCTGCTGCGCGCCGCGGTGTCCAATCGCGACATCGGCCTGCACCGGGTGACCGCGGTGGTGAGCGACGACCCGGCCCTGGAAGACGTGCTGGTCGGGGCGTACGCGCGGTTCGTGCTCGTGGGCACGGACGGGGTGCGGCTGCACGAGGAAGTCCTCTACGCCGGCGGCTGGGCACCGGAGAACGGCCGGTTCCGCCGCCTGGAGAACCTCACGGTGCTCGGCGGCATCCTCGACCGGGCGTTGACCTCTGGCACCCCCGTCTCGAATGTGGTGTGGCAGCGCATCGCCGCTCGCTGGCCCCGGATCGCCGACGGCCTGCTCGCCGCCCTCGATTGGCGGACCGCGACCCGTCGGGAGTCGCTGGAGCGCAAGCTCGCCCAGCGGCAGGAAGCGGAGCGGCGGCGCATCACCGAGAACTTCGCCCAGTTCGCGGCGAGCCTGCGTGACGCGCTCGCTACTGACGAGGAGGACGCGCTCTTCAGCCGCGCCGAGCTGGAGAAGAGCAAGGAAGAACTCGCCCAATACCGCCGGGACCGGCAGTCCTGGGAAGTGCGGCTCGCCGGCCTGGAAGCGGAGCGGGACCGCGAGCTCGCGGCAGTCGAAGCCCGCTACCGCGATCCCGTACCGCATCGGTTCCCGGTGGCGGTGGTGTTCGTCGTTCCCCAGCGGGAGGCCATCCGATGAGCCGCACGGCCCTGCGTCGATCGTCCACTCCGGACAGCGTTCAGCAGCACCGCGAATGGCTGAGCCTCATCGAGGTCAGCGGGCCGTTCCTCAGCTTGCCGGTGCTGCGCGACACCTGGCCGAGCCTCGACGCGCTCGACAAGAGAACCCGTGAGCAGCTGCGGTCCCGGCACGCCGAGTGGCAGACCGACACCGCGGCCGGACAGCGGGCGTGGATCGACTTCGTGCTGCGGGACTTGCTCGACTGGCGGGATGCCCTGCACGTCGACGGCATGGAGACGCTCGCGGTCACCGTCCCCGAGCACGACACCGAGATCTGTCCGTCGTTCGCGCTGGTCGAGCCGGGGGAGGAGCTCAAGCCGGACACGGTCCGGCTGCTCGGCATGATCTGTCCGCCGGGGGTGCGGCCCACCGCCCGGGTGGAGGGGTCTACGTGGGCGGCGACCTATGTGGACCGACTGGCGCACGCGTGCCGCCACCACAACGTCGAACTCGGCTTGGCCACCGATGGCCGCTGGTGGGCGCTGGTGTGGGCGCCGCGCGGCGGGGTCACCACGACCGCGGTGTTCGACGCGGCGCTGTGGCCGGAGGCCGCCGAGCGGGTGGTCGTGCGGGCGTTTGTGTCGCTACTCGGCCGGCGCCGGTTCTTCGGCGTGCCGGAGGAGGAGCGGCTGGTTCCGCTGCTGCGGGCGAGCCTCGACCGCGCCGAGGAGATCACCGAGGCGCTCGGGGTGCAGGTCCGCCGGGCGGTGGAGTTGCTCGTCGCCGCGATCGGCCGCGCCGAGGCCCGTGACCGGGAGCGCGGCGGCCCTGGGCTGGTCCACCCGGCCACGGGGCAGCTGGTCTCCGCGCACGAGGTGTATCGCGGCGCGGTCGCGGTGATGATGCGGATCGTCTTCCTCCTCTTCGCCGAGGAACGCAAGCTGCTGCCCTCAGACAACGAGCTGTATGTGCGGGCGTACTCGGCGGGCCGGCTGTGTGAGGAGCTGGAGCAGCGGGTCATCGACGGCAGCGAGGAGGACCTCGAGCACAGCTACGCCGCCTGGCACCGGCTGCTCGCCCTGTTCACCGCTGTCTACGCCGGCATCGACCATCCGCGGCTCACCCTGCCCGGCCACGGCGGGTCGCTGTTTGACCCGGAGGCGTACCCGTGGCTGCCGCTCAACATCGACGACCGCACGGTGCTGCACATGCTCCGGTCGGTGCAGTACGTCGAGGTCGGCTCTGGGCGGTCTCGGGAGCGGCGCAAGCTGAGCTTCCGCACCCTCGACGTCGAGCAGATCGGGTACGTCTACGAGGGCCTGCTGTCGTTCGACGCCTTCCGCTCCGTCGGGGTCACGGTCGGGCTGATCGGCAAGGACGGCCTGGAGGAGGAGGTTCCCCTCAGCGAGCTGGACGAGGCGCGGGAGAAGACCGGCGGTGACCCGGCGGCGCTGGGTGCGCTGCTCGCTGAGAAATACAAGGATTCAAAGATCGGGTCAGCGGCGGCGCTGGCGAAGAAGCTCATCCCGCTGGAGGGCACGGAGCGGGAGGAGGCCCGCAAGAAGCTCCTCGCCGTCACCGGCGGCGATTACCAGTTGGCGGAACAGCTGCTCCCGTTCGTCGGGATCATCCGCGAGGATCTGCGGGGCCTGCCGCTCGTCATCCTGCCTGGGGCGCTCTATGTCACCGAGTCGGCGCTGCGCAGAAACACCGGCACCCACTACACCCCGCGGTTCCTCGCCGAGCAGGTCGTCGAGGGCGCCCTCGAACCGCTGGTGTATGAGCCGGGGCCGCTGCAGACTGCGGACCGCAACGAGTGGCAGCCCAAGTCCAGTGAGGACATTCTGTCGCTGAAGGTCGCCGATATCGCCATGGGTTCGGCGGCGTTCCTCGTTGCCGCGGCCCGTTACCTCGGCGACCGGCTGATTGAGGCCTGGGAGAAGGAGGGGGACGAGCGCGCCCGCGCTTATCTCGCGAACGCGGGTGACCGGGTGCGCGACCTTTCCGAGGACCCCCTGGTGATCGAGGCCCGGCGGCAGGTCATCGAGCACTGCCTGTACGGGGTGGACATCAACCCCATGGCGGTGGAGATGGCGAAGCTGTCGCTGTGGCTGGTCTCCATGGACCCCAACCGCCCGTTCACTTTCCTCGACGACCGTCTCGTCTGCGGGGATTCGCTGCTCGGCATCACCTCCCTCGAGCAACTCGAGTACATGCACCTGGATCCGAAGCGGGGCCGCAAGATCCACGAGGGAACCCTGTGGGACTGGACGTCGCGCATCCGGTCGCTGGTCGCTGAGGTTGCTAAGCAGCGGCGGCAAATCGCCCAGGTCGAGGAGAGCGGCGACCCGTTGGCGGTCCTCGCCAAGAAGCGCGACTTTCTTAGGGCCGCCGAGGCGAAGACGGAGCAGCTCCGGCTGTTCGGGGACCTGCTCA
The DNA here is from genome assembly GCA_036563645.1 of Micromonospora sp. Lineage (GTDB taxonomy): Bacteria > Actinomycetota > Actinomycetes > Mycobacteriales > Micromonosporaceae > DATCMA01. The sequence continues at coordinate 19 of DATCMA010000056.1, read as the reverse complement.
CTGGCGCAGCCCTCGCCCA
>DATCMA010000052.1:0-38002 GCA_036563645.1 Micromonospora sp. | reverse complement strand
GCACAGGGCAGTCATGGCGGCGATCGGCTGCGGCACCGGATCACCCCCGCATGCGCGGGGAGCACCTGCGCCCGGCCCTTGCCCGCGACCCGGCCAGCGGATCACCCCCGCATGCGCGGGGAGCACAGTCTGCGCGCGTTTCGATCTCGGCGGCCAGCTGGATCACCCCCGCATGCGCGGGGAGCACCACGAGCGCGTATCACCTGGTGCGCGGCCCGATGGCCCCGCATGCGCGGGGAGCACCGGGTTACTGGCCGGGATTTGATCTCGGCACGGGGATCACCCCCGCATGCGCGGGGAGCACACGATCGTCCACATGCGGATCTGGTCCATGCCCGGATCACCCCCGCATGCGCGGGGAGCACGCAACTGCTCGATCGAGCGGTCCCGCGTCTCAGGGATCACCCCCGCATGCGCGGGGAGCACGCGCCGGTAACCGCGACCCGGACATTGCCGGCAGGATCACCCCCGCATGCGCGGGGAGCACTTGCGAGGGCCTGGTGAGCGCCGCAAATCAGGCGGATCACCCCCGCATGCGCGGGGAGCACGCGCGGATGCCCCGCGGGCCGAGCCCGTGTGCGGGATCACCCCCGCATGCGCGGGGAGCACACTTCTTCACCAGGCAGTTTATAGATCAACTCCCTCGATTTTCTTTACTTGCTTTGCGCCCACCATCGAGAGGCACAGGTGTCTCACGAGCCCTAGGTCAGGTACCGGCTCAGCACATCAGCTTCCGCCTGAAGCCGCTTGGCGAGGTCGATGCGTCCGAGCTGCTCGTACTCCTGAGCGGCTACCACGCGTTCCCGAATCTCACCCTCGACAATCGCGCGCAGATCAGCCTCGGTGAGGTGACGACGCGCCGCGTCGCCCACGCCCACGCCGACTGCCGATCCCGCAATCTGCTCGTCCCCTGTGACGCGGTTTGAGAGCTGATCCGTGGGGATGGCTTCGGCGTTGTCGATAGCCGCCAGGGCGGAGCGAAGTGCCGCGACAGCGACGTTGTCCTTGGCTTTGAGCGCCGCTTTCAGGCCGTCACGCAACTTGGCGCGCATCTGTCAGAGTCCAATCCGGAAAGATGGGCATTCGAGCCGCCGTAACACCAGGACGATCGTAGGCAACGGCGGCAAGGAGCGAGAACCGAATTCTTGCTGGCGGTCCGGTCACACCCGCTGAGGAAGCCTCGTCAACCACCACGGCGCCAGCGTGGAGGCAGCCGCAGGCCTTCCGGTGGCCCATCGGGCCACGGGTCAGAGTCCCGAGCCGCGTCAGAGGAAGCGTCCGCAAAAAGGTCAATCTCGATTCCAGACAACGTAGCCTTGGAAAAGTCGAGGTCGCCTCCGGTGAACTTCGCTTTGCTCAGCATGAGCCGTCCTGCGGAGAAGACCACGTCAGAGAAGCAGACACGACCTCCGGAAAAGATCGACCATTGGAAGTCGAGATTACTTCCCGAGAGGACCGAGGAGGCGAAGTCAACATCGCTCCCGGAGAACTCCGTCAGTGAGAGGTCGAGCCGGCTTCTGGAGAAGATCGCCCTGTGGAAGTCGACATCGCCGCCGGAAAAGGTCACGTAGGTGAAGTCGACGTAGACATCGGAGAAGATTGCTCCAGAGAAGACGAGCTGACCTCCGGAGAAGGTGGCGTAGGTGAAGTCGACGGAGCCGTCGGAGAAGACGGCACCGGAGAAGGCGACCTGGCCTCCGGAGATCTCCGCGCCGGAGAAGGAGTTCCGGCCTCTGGTGAAAACCGCACCGGAGAAATTGACGCGCCCGCCGGAGAACACCGCTTTGGAGAAGTCGGCGCCGTCGAAGAGGGCTCCGGAGAAGTCGAAGTCGTGCCCCTGCCATGACACCGTTGCGTCGTCGCGGAGGTGTTCGGTGATGACGCGGACGATCGTGTGCCGAACCCGACGCTCCGCTAACCGTGCTCGCTCCGCCTCGTCAGCTACCTCCGGTTCTTCGGCATCGTCATCACTAACGATGTGGGGCTTGGCGGGTGGGGTGTAGGGCATCCGGAGATACGCGCACAGCGCATCGATGCACATCTGGCGGCCGTCGGCCCAGTCGTCCGCCAGGCTGGCCATCGCATGCACCCCCGCCAGCCGCTCATCGGCGCTATCCGAGCTCAACTGGTGAGACGCCTCGCCAACCGCTCCGCGAACACCTTCGTCCTCTCCTCGCCCTTGGTGCCGACGTCGGCGCGCAGCTACTCTCGATAAGCCGCTACCGCCGAAGCGAACCGGTACCCGTGCCACCATCGACCACCACGCCGATCGTGGCGCCGTCGCCTACGTCCTCCGTACCGAGCTGCCCCACTTCAAGCGCATGACCCGGCCGGTCCCAGCCCGATGTGTCACCGAGCTGATCGAGGGCTTCGCTGAGCTCGTCGGGCATCACGAAAGCTCGGCCCGGTCCACGGTGCGGATGCGCTCAAACGCGGGACCAATCGCTCAAACTTTCATTTGGCTTGACAATACGTGTGCGAGCCGACACGGCTGACACTGGAGAATCCCGTCCGGACTGTTCTCCGCGTGAGGCGTGATTGCTCTCTTACGCCGAGCCAGGGAATTCCGATATATACCGCTATCGTCGTTTGCTCTTGAAGCCCTTGGAGCTCGACTTTGCGAAAGAAAAGCCGACCTTGTCGAAGACGGCGCCGGCTGAGACCACTCCCGCCCTATCACACACAATCAGCGTCGTCACCGACAGTACAGCGGCGATCAGCACTCCGATAAGGACGTTGCGGCGGCGTGGTCGCACCGGTCCCGTCGAGGTCTTCATCGGACACTGTCCTCCAGGGTGCCTGCGAGTCCATTCCGCCCGCCGTGATCACAGGTGGGCGTCACCGATGGATTGTGAGGACTATTCGCAACTGCTGAGGGAAGCAGGCCCACCCGACCGGATCGCGACACATCAGTGGCGAAGGGGCGATACCGACGTGGATAGTCGCAATGAGGTGACCGCCCGCGAATGGGCAGAAGCCCGGCCTTAGTCGGCTCCCCGCAGCCTGGAGGGTGCCGGTGGCGCGCGATCCGGCAGCCGTAGCGGCGTCAGCCCTGCACCACATCGTGGCGGCGGTCAGCGCGCACGACGCTCACGACCTCACCGACGAGGAGCGCATCGCGGCGTTGCGGTTACGGATACGGGAAGCCCCTGCCGTCGTTTTCCGCGATTGATAGCGGATCTCGAGGCGATGCTGCGCGATGCCGGGGTATCTTCCCTTACGCCGGCCGCAGGATGTGCCGGTGCCCACGCTCCGCGTGGTGAGCCTGCCCGAGCCACCGTCAAGACGTTCGTCGGGCGTGAGCAGGAGCTCCAGCGCCTGGAGGAGCTGGTCGCCCAGGGCACGGGAGTCGTGGTCCACGCTCCTCGGCGACGCGCGACGCGTGCTGGACAGGAACCACCCCTTAATTCGGGAAATTCAGCAAATCCTCCGACGCACAGAGAGCAGCATCACGCGAGACCGGAAGAAAACGCCGCGGAAGTCTGCCCGCAAAAAGCCACGCCGATAGGCGATACGGCGCGCCGCCGATCACCGCGACCGGATGAACTCCGCCGCCACCAGCTCCGCGATCTGCGCCGTGTTCAGCGCCGCGCCCTTGCGCAGGTTGTCGCCGGTGACGAAGAAGCTCAACGCCCGCGGGTCGTCCAACGCGCGCCGAATCCGCCCCACCCAGGCGGGATCGGTGCCGGCGGCGTCGATCGGCATCGGGTATTCGCCGTTGCCCGGCTCGTCGACCACGATGACGCCGGGGGCGTTCTGGAGCACTTCGCGCGCCTCGTGCGCGTCCACCTCAGTCGCGAAGACCGCGTGCACGGCGATCGAGTGACCGGTGACGACCGGCACGCGCACACACGTCGCCGACACCTTGAGGTCCGGCAGCCCGAGAATTTTCCGCGTCTCGTTGCGGATCTTGAGCTCGTCGGAGGACCAGCCGTCCTCCTGGAGCGACCCGGCCCACGGCACGACGTTAAGCGCGAGCGGCGCCGGGAAGGGACCGAGCTCCTCGCCGACCGCCTGGCGCACATCCCCGGGGCGCGAGCCGAGCGTCCGGTCGCCCGCCACCCGGGCGAGCTGGTCCCGCAGGGTCTCGACGCCGAGCTGGCCTGCCCCGGAGGCCGCCTGGTACGACGCGACCACCAGCTCGCGCAGGCCGTACTGGCGGTGCAGCGGCGCGACCGCGAGGATCATTGCGAGGGTCGTGCAGTTGGCGTTGGCGATGATGTTCCGCGGCCGGTTCCGCACCTGCTCCGGGTTGATCTCCGGTACGACCAGCGGCACGTCGGGGTCCATCCGAAAAGCCGCCGAGTTGTCCACGACGACCGCCCCACGCGCCGCGGCGATCGGCGCCCACTCCGCGGCCACCTCGTCGGGGACGTCGAACATCGCGACCTGCACCCCGTCGAAGACCTCGGGCGTGAGCGTGCGGACGGGGAGTTCCTCACCCCGGCACCGCACGCGCTTGCCGACGGACCGCGGCGAGGCGACGAGCCGGATCTCACCCCAGACGTTCTTACGTGAGGAGAGCAGCTCGCACAGGACCGTGCCCACGGCACCGGTGGCGCCGACAACCGCCAGGTTGGGCAGTTTCGCGCGCTCCACCGTCCGCATCCGGGATCACCGCCCGGTGCCGGCGTAGACCTTCGCCTCCTCTGTGCCGCCGAGTTCGAATGCCTCGTGCACGGCGCGGACCGCGGTGTCCAGATCGGTGTCGCGGCACACGACCGAGACACGAATCTCCGAGGTGGAGATCATCTCGATGTTGACGCCGGCCTCGCCGAGCGCCGCGAAGAACTTCGCCGCCACGCCGGGGTGGGAGCGCATGCCCGCGCCGATGAGCGACACCTTGCCCACGTGGTCGTCGTAGAGCAGGCTCTTGAACTTGACCACGTCCTGGATCTTGCTGAGCGCCGCCATCGCGCTCGGGCCGTCCGACTTCGGCAGCGTGAACGAGATGTCCGTGCGTCCCGTGCCCTCCGTCGACACGTTCTGCACGATCATGTCGATGTTGATCTCGGCGTCGGCGACGGTCTGGAAGATGCGGGCGGCCGCACCCGGCTCGTCGGGCACCCCCACGATGGTGATCTTCGCTTCGCTGCGGTCGTGAGCGACCCCGGTGATCAGTGCTTGTTCCACGGGAAGCTCCTCGATCGATCCGGTGACCATGGTGCCGGTCTTGTTCGAGTACGACGAGCGCACGTGGATCGGCAGCCCGGCGCGTCGTGCGTACTCGACGCTCCGCAGGTGCAGCACCTTGGCGCCGCAGGCGGCCAGCTCCAGCATCTCCTCGTACGTGATCTGCTTGATGTGCCGCGCGTTGGACACGATGCGCGGGTCGGCGGTGAACACGCCGTCGACGTCGGTGTAGATCTCGCAGACGTCGGCGTTGAGAGCGACGGCGAGCGCGACCGCCGTGGTGTCCGAACCACCGCGGCCCAACGTGGTGATGTCCTTGGTGTCCTGGGAGATGCCCTGGAACCCGGCGACGATGGCGATGGCGCCCTCGTCGAGCGCGCTGCGCAGACGACCCGGCGTCACGTCAATGATCCGGGCCTTGCCGTGCACGGACGTCGTGATCACGCCAGCCTGTGACCCGGTGTACGACCGTGCCTCGTACCCCAGGTTGTGGATCGCCATGGCGAGCAGCGCCATCGAGATCCGCTCACCCGCGGTCAGCAGCATGTCGAGTTCCCGGCCAGGCGGCAGGGGGCTCACCTGGTGGGCGAGGTCGATGAGTTCATCCGTGGTGTCCCCCATCGCGGAGACCACCACGACCACGTCATTGCCCGCCTTGCGGGTGGCGACGATCCGTTCCGCGACTCGCTTGATGCGCTCAGCATCGGCAACGGAGGAGCCACCGTACTTCTGCACCACAAGGGCCATGCGGGCTCGCTCCCTCCGTTCAGGCTAGACGTGCCGACGCCGCCGGCCGCGGCCGGCGGCGATCCGAAATCTCCATCAGGTTACCGGTGAGGACAGACAGGTCGGAGAGGCGATCCCACAATTCGGTGTGTCGCGCCGGGTGCGACGCGACACATGATCGACTCGGTGGTCCTCCCGGCGGGGTCAGCGGAAGGCACGCACCTTCTGGACCACGGGCGTGCGCCGCCACCAGGGGGCCAAGCTGTACCGCAAGCCGGCGCCGCTGACCACGATGCACACGATCACCAACGCGGCGAGCAGCCGCGGGTCGAGCACCGGGTTGCCGGGGACGGGGAGGTCCGCGGCCCACATCCCCACCAGGAGGAGCACGGCACCGACGGCGGCGGGCACGACGGCGATCCCGAGGAGGAGCGCCAGACCGACCACCAGCAGCGCGATCATGAACACCCAGTCCACCCACGCCCGCCCGGCGAGCGCAGTGAACAGCCCGGCGAATGGGCCGTCACCGGCGCCGAGATACGCCTCGCTCGGGGAGCCTCCGGCGCGCCACGCGGCGTCAGAGGCGGTCGGGGCGTTGAACCCGAACAGCGCGTCGAGGAAGGTCCAGAGGAACACCGCGGCGAACGCCATGCGCGCCAGCGCCCACAGGAATTGGCCACGCGGGGTGTGGACTTGCTCGATGCCGAGGGCCCGATTAGCGGCGGCGGCCTCGGCGGCGCGGCGTTCGGCCCGGGTGATCGGCGACACCAGGGGGGAGACGCCGCTGGGCCGATTCCACGACGGTTGGCTGTCGTCGCCGCGCGCCGCCCACCCGGATGCGCCGGGCGTCGTCCCCGCACCGGCTGCCGCGCTCCCCGCGTAGGCCGGCGCGTGCCCACCCGTCAGCTCGGCCCCGCCGGTGTGCCCCGCCTCGGGCGGTGGGGTGGCGCCTGGGGCGGGACCGGGTGCTGCCCCGTGGGCAGACGGGGTCGTGGTCGCGCCGCCCGCCGGGGATGGCGGTGAGAAGTCCACCGGCAAGTCGATCTCTAGCGGTGGGGCGGACGCCGGCTCGTCGAGCGGCAGGTCGATGTCGAGCGCGTCGTCCTCACGCGGGGCGTCGACGTCCCGCGCGCCGGAGGGCGGCGTCCGTGGCGCGGAGCCCGACGGCGCGGATTGCGGAGGGTTGGGCAGCTGCTCGTGCTCACCCCGCGGGGACGGTGTGGGGTCCTCGGCGGGGTGGTCCGCGGGGTTGGTCGCCCCACCGGCTGGGTTAACCGCGTCCGGCTGGCCCAGCTGGGCGGCGGGATCGACCGCGGGCGACGTGGAATCGACTGCGGGAGATGAGTCAGCCACGACCCGCGCGTCGTTGGCGACCTCACGCATGCTGCCTCCCGTAGGGTACAAATCACCCATATCCACCTTACCCCTGCGACGCGGGGTACGAGGTGCTATCACGTGGATACAACCGGTAACGTCATCGAACTGTGCCGGGACGGATGAACGAGATAGGAGATTCGTCTCAATACCCCGGTGGGGTCTGGAGAAGTCGAAGTTGATCACGTAGCGTGGTGAGAGTCATGTGGCAGGCACTTCTCCTTATCTGCCGCGGCGAGGCCAGCTAGGCCGGCACCTCGCCGCGGAGTTCTCGCTTGCCGCCGCCCTTCGGTACCTCGGTCGTGGACTTCCTTCCCGACATTCCCCATTCGACTTCTTCCACGTTCGTCCCGTTGAGTGCCCACCGCGGCCCTGTCACATGACCAGGAGACTTCAATGACCAATTCAGCCGGCACCACTCCCGTCGATCCGATCGCGCGGCAGCGCCCCAGCCGCATGCCGTACCAGCGCTACCGGCCGTACCACGAGCAGTTCACGATCGACCTGCCCGACCGGCAGTGGCCCAACCGGCGGATCGAGAAGGCGCCGCGCTGGTGCGCCGTCGACCTGCGCGACGGCAACCAGGCGCTGATCGACCCGATGTCGCCCGAGCGCAAGCGGCGCATGTTCAACCTGCTGGTCCAGATGGGCTACAAGGAGATCGAGGTCGGTTTCCCCTCGGCGAGCCAGACGGACTACATCTTCGTCCGGCAGCTCATCGAGGAAGACCTGATCCCGGACGACGTCACGATCCAAGTGCTGACCCAGTGCCGGGAACACCTGATCGACCGCACCTTCGAATCGCTGCGCGGGGCGAAGCGGGCGATCGTGCACTTCTACAACTCGACCTCGACGCTGCAGCGCCGGGTGGTCTTCGGCCTCGACCGCCCCGGGATCATCGAGATCGCCACGCGGGGCGCGCGGCTCTGCCAGAAGTACGCCGAGATCCACACGCCGGACACCGACATCTACTACGAGTACTCGCCCGAGTCGTACACCGGCACGGAGCTGGACTTCGCGCTGGAGATCTGCTCGGCGGTCATGGACGTCATCGACCCGACGCCCGACCGCAAGATGATCATCAACCTGCCGGCCACCGTCGAGATGGCGACCCCCAACGTCTACGCCGACTCGATTGAATGGATGAACCGGCACCTGCCGCGCCGCGACTCGATCGTGCTGAGCCTCCACCCGCACAACGACCGCGGGACCGCCGTCGCCGCCGCCGAACTGGGCCTCATGGCCGGGGCGGAGCGCATCGAGGGCTGCCTGTTCGGCAACGGTGAGCGCACCGGCAACGTCGACCTGGTGACGTTGGGGCTCAACCTCTTCTCGCAGGGCATCGACCCGGAGATCGACTTCTCCAACATCGACGAGATCAAGCGGACGGTCGAGTACTGCAACCAGCTGCCCGTCCACGAGCGGCACCCGTACGCGGGCGACCTGGTCTACACCGCCTTCTCCGGCTCGCACCAGGACGCGATCAAGAAGGGCTTCGAGGCGCTCGCCGCCGACGCGGAGGCCGCCGGAGTACCGGTCGACGAGTACCCGTGGGCGGTGCCGTACCTGCCGATCGACCCGAAGGACGTGGGCCGCACGTACGAGGCGGTCATCCGGGTCAACTCGCAGTCCGGCAAGGGCGGCGTGGCGTACATCATGAAGACCGAGCACAAGCTCGACCTGCCGCGCCGGCTGCAGATCGAGTTCTCCGGGGTCATCCAGCACGTCACCGACACCCAGGGCGGCGAGGTCGAGCCCGACGAGATGTGGGAGATCTTCGCCCGCCAGTACCTCGTCGAGCACCAGGAGTCGCCGCTGCTGACGCTGGTCAGCTACTCGACCAGCACCGTCGACGACAAGGTGGAGATAAACGCGACGGTTCGCGTCAACGGCGAGACGCGCGCGCTGACCGCGGTCGGCAACGGCCCGATCGACGCGTACGTCAACGCCCTGCAGTCGCTGGACATCAAGGTACGGGTGCTCGACTACACCGAGCACGCGATGTCCGCCGGTGGGGACGCGAAGGCCGCCGCCTACGTCGAGTGCTCGGCCAAGGACCGCACGCTGTGGGGCGTCGGCATCGACGAGAACATCGTCACCGCGTCGATCAAGGCAGTGACCAGCGCGGTGAACCGGGCCTACCGCGACGCCTAGTCGCGCTCACCCCGAGACGTGCGACCGCCCGGTCCGTCGATCCGCTGATCGATGGGCCGGGCGGTCGCGTCTCGGGGCAGCGATATCGAGGCAGCGAAGGCACGCCCATCCCAGTACGCGGACGCCCAGTCGCGTCGGCCGCGTGGGATGACGCAAGGTTAAGACGTGCCCCTCACATCTATCCAGCCGTCGAAAGTCCGTCTCTTGGCCGCGCTGACCGCGGCCGCGCTGCTCGGTGGTGTCGCCGGCTGTACCACCCCCCAGGAACCCGAGCCGGAACCCAGCGCCAGCGCCTCACCATCGCGCCCCGCGTCGCGTCTCTTGGAGGAGCTCACCGTCCGGGAGCCGGGCTCGATGCGCGGCTACAGCCGGCAACGCTTCCCCCACTGGGATCGCACCGGTGCGAACTGCAACGTCCGCGACACCGTGCTCCAGCGAGACGGCCGCGACGTGCAGCTCGACGGCTGCAACGTGGTGGGCGGCGAGTGGTTCAGCGTCTACGACAACAAGACCCTCACCGACCCGTCCGAAGTAGACATCGACCACATCGTCCCTCTCGCCAACGCGTGGCGCTCCGGCGCGGCGTCGTGGACTGACAAGCAGCGCGGGGAGTTCGCCAACGACCTGACCCGTCCCCAGCTCATCGCGGTCTCCCGGACGTCGAACCGGGCCAAGGGTGACCAAGACCCCTCACAGTGGAAGCCGCCAAACCGCGACTACTGGTGCACGTACGCGGAAAACTGGATCGCGGTAAAGCACCACTGGCAGCTCTCCGTGACCAGCGCGGAGAAGGCGGCCCTGTCCGACATGCTGGAGACCTGCCCATGAGCGACGTCCGTGGGAACGCCACCCAGGTGCGCACCACCGACATCGTGGCGGGCCCTGGCGGGGTGATGACCGACGAGGTCGGGGTAATCACCGGCGAGCTCACGCTGCGCTCGGAGCTCGTCGGTGATCAGGTCACGCTCCGCGTGCAATACAAAGACGCCGACGAGTGGTACGTGGTGACCGGGGGGCGGGCGTCCCTCGCCGACCCCGCTGACCTCGACGCGATCCACACCATCGCCGTCGGCCTGCTGCACCGGCCAGACGGGTAGCGCCTGGCGTTTCCGGCCGCCGGTGCAGCGGCGTCGGCGGCCGTCCCACGGCTCCCGAGGGCGCCTCGCGCGGTCAGACCGCGCGGCGGCCTTCGAACGCGCGCCCCAGCGTGATCTCGTCGGCGTACTCAAGATCACCGCCGACCGGCAGGCCGCTCGCCAGCCGCGTCACCGCGATCCCCATAGGCTTGACCATGAGGGCGATGTACGTCGCGGTGGCCTCCCCCTCCGTGTTCGGGTCGGTGGCGAGGATCAGCTCGCGGACCCGGCCGTCGGTGAGCCGCTGCATCAACTCTCGAATGCGCAGGTTGTCCGGCCCGATCCCCTCGAGTGGGTTGATCGCCCCGCCAAGGACGTGGTAGCGGCCGCGGAATTCGCCGGTCCGCTCGATCGCCACCACGTCTTTGGGCTCCTCCACCACGCAGAGCACCTCGTCGCTGCGGCGCGGATCGCGGCAGATGCGGCACTGCTCCGCCTCTGCCACGTTGAAGCAGGTGGAGCAGAAGCGGACGACCTCTTTGACCCGCCGGAGCGCGGTGGCGAGCCGGTTCACGTCGGCCGGGTCAGCCGAGAGGATGTGGAACGCGATCCGCTGCGCGCTCTTCGGCCCCACCCCGGGCAGCCGCCCCAGCTCGTCGATGAGGTCCTGGATGGCACCCTCGTACATCGCCTGACGTCAGAATCCAGGCAGGCCGAGACCGCCGGCCAGGCCAGTCAGCGGGCCCAACTTCTCCTCGGCGAGCCGCTGGACCTCCTCGTGGGCGTTGCGGATCGCCGCGAGCACCAGGTCCTCCAGCGTCTCGACGTCCTCCGGGTCGACGACCTTAGGGTCGATCTTGACCGCTTTCACCTGGCCAGCACCCGACAGGGTCACCGTTACCAGGCCACCGCCCGCCGTACCGGTCACCTCGGCCGCCGCGAGCTCCTCCTGGGCCGCGACCATCTGCCGCTGCATCTTCTGGGCCTGCTTCATCAACTGCTGCAGGTTGGGCTGTCCACCGGGACGCACACAGGCTCCTTTACCTCGCTGCTCGGGCCGACGCCAAGCCTAGCCGGGTCGCCCGCGCGGTGGTCCGCGCGGCGCGGTCTGTCGGGAACGAGTGATCGCGGACACCCGGTGGGCACCGGGCTCGGTCCCGCCGCCGCACGGACCCATCCGACCAAGTTGGCACAAGATTTGGCACAAAGCCGAACGAGATCACTATCGGGTCTCCGCAGCCAGCATCAATAGCCGTCCGTCTATCACGTGCCTGTGTGCGGCAGCGGCGATCTGTCCGGAATTGACCCATCAGGTGGCGCTTGACGGTTATCGGCAGCCATCCAAGGCTGTCGCTGGTCTGCGCGCCGCCGCGGCGCGCCCCTGTGAGGGGAACCCGTTCTCGAGGAGAACCATGTCCGCGCCCAGCATCCGACGCATCCCCACCGGCTGGATAGCCGGTGCAGCTGCCCTCGCGTCCGTCCTCGCCGGTCTCCCCGCGGCCCTGGCCGCGGACACCACCCACCCCTCACCCCCACCGGCGTCCGATACGGCGACCGCGACCGTGCCCGACCAACCCCTCAGCGGCACCCCGTCGCCGATGTGGCAAACCAACGACACCGTCCGGGCGCTCGCCGTCGCCAGCGGAGTCGTCTACGCCGGCGGCGACTTCACCGCCGTCCGGCCCCCCGATAGCCCAGCCGGCATCGGCGACGTCCCCCGCTCCCGCATCGCCGCCTTCGACGCCCGCACCGGTGACCTCATCACCACGTTCACCGCATCCGTGGACGGGCGCGTCCACGACCTCGCCGTCTCCCCGGACGGCAGCCGGCTGTACGTCGCGGGAGCGTTCACCACCGTCAACGGCGTCCCCCGCCGCCACATCGCCGCCCTCCACCTGCCCAGCGGCCAGCTCGTCACGGAGTGGGCGCCGCGCGTCAGCGCCACGGTCACCGCCGTACTCCCCACCGAGCGCGCCATCTACCTCGGCGGCGACTTCACCACCGTCAACGGGGCCGAGCGACCGCACCTGGCCGCGCTGCACCCGACGACCGGCGAGGTGATCACCAGCTTCACCGCCGCCACCGATCGTCGGGTGGTCACCATCGCGCTCGCGCCCGACGGCAGCCGGCTGCTCATCGGCGGCACCTTCACCACGGTGAACGGCCGCGCGCAGCACGCCATCGCGTCCCTCGACCCGGTCACCGGCGAACTGCGGCCGTGGGACGCCACGGGCATCATCCCGACCCCCCAAACCTGCCCGGCCCACGTCACCGACATCACGATCGTCGACGACATCGCGTACGTCGCCGGCGAGGACGAACAAGCGGGCTGCTTCGACGGCACGTACGCCGCGCGCATCGCCGACGGGAAACCCCTCTGGGTGAGCTACTGCTTCGGCGCCACCCAGGCGATCGAAGTGATCCACGGATGGCTCTACAAGGGATCGCACCAGCGTGACTGCGGATACGACCCGGGTGGCTACGTCGGCCCGCAAGAGGAGCGCGACTTCACCTACCACCGTCTCACCGCGCAGTCCCTCACCGATGGCCGGCTCGGTCACTGGAGCCCGAACACCAACGCCACCACATCGGACCTTCCCGTCGGCCCGCGCGCCCTCGCCTCCGACGGCCAGCAGCTGTTCGTGGGCGGTGACTTCACCACCGTCAACAACCGCCCCCAGCAAGGCCTCACCCGGTTCCGCCCCGGAAATGACAGCGCCCCGGAGCGTCCGGAGGCCCCGACCGTCACTGCGACCGGCGCGGGCCGGGTCACCATCACCGTGCCCGCCGTCGCCGACCGGGACAGCGGTCTGCTCACCTACACCCTCTACCGCGATGGGAACCCGACACCGGTCGCCACGCTGACCGCGGAATCCTGGCCGTGGACCCGTCCGGTGCTGCGGTTCCACGACACCGGTCTCACCCCGGGCAACCGCCACACGTACACCGTGGTGGCCAGCGATGGCACCCACAGCAGCCCCCGTTCCCCGGCCTCCGCGCCGGTGACGGTCACCGCCACCGAGCCCGGGAGCTATCCGGAGGTCGTCCGGGCCACCAACCCGACGACGTACTGGCGACTCAACGACCGCGGTCCCACCGCGGCCGACAGCAGTGGGCGCGGGCGCAGCGGCACCTACATCGGCACCCTCGCCCAGGGCGCCAGCGGCGCGGTCGAGGGTGACCCAGCGGTCACTGTGGATGGATCGGGGTATGTCGCGGCCGAGCGGGCCACGGCCGCGCCGGCGCGGTTCAGCCAGGCGGTCTGGTTCCGCACCACGACCCGCACTGGCGGGGCGCTGCTCGGCTTCTCCTCCGCACGCACCGGGACCGGCACTCTCAACGACCGTGTGGTGTGGATGGACAACAACGGGCAGCTCGCCTTCGGCCTGCGGCACCCGCCGACGCTGACGGGAACCAGCACGTTCACGTACGTGCGCGGTCCCCACGCCTACAGCGACGGGGCCTGGCACCTGGCGGTCGCGACGTACGACGGGAAAACGATGGCGCTGTACGTCGACGGCGTCCTGGCTGCGTCGACCTCCGCTCGACACTCCGGGTCCGGGGTCGGCTACCTCCGGGTCGGCTACGTCGACCTGACGTCCTTCGACACGGTGTACGGCATCAACACCACCCCCCGCACCGCGCCGAACAGCTTCTCCTTCTCCGGCGCGCTCGACGAGGTGGCTACCTGGAACCGGGCGTTGACCCCGGAGGAGATCCACTCACTGTGGATCGCCGGCATAGCGGGGGCCACCCGCGCGGGCTGACCGCCTAAGCCCGTGGGGCTGGGAGGATCAGCGAAGCTCCTCTTCGCCGATCTTCTCAGCCCCTAACTCTTCTGTGAGGAGCCGCAGCGCTTCCTGCTCACTGATCTGCTGCTCAGCCGGCGCGTCAAACTCCTCGTCGAGGACGTCGTCGTCCGGGCTGAACCCGTCAAAGGCCGCGTACTCCGCGTCCGGGATGTCGTACTCGACGTCGTCCGGCGGGTCCTCCGGCAGCGTCCCGTCACTCCAGGGCTCCGGTGTGACCGGCGCGGTCACCGTGGCGTCCGAGCGCGGTGACAGGGACGCGGCGGCCGGCGGCGCGGACGCGGAGGACGGCGACGCTGGCGGGGGAGAAACCGCCGCGGGCGCGGTGTGACCTCGCGGCGTCGGCGCCGCCACACCGTCGGTGCCGCCACGGGCCGCCGGGATGGGGCCGCGGGCGGGGGAAGCCGAGTCCCCGGCACTCGGTGCGCTCGACGCCGCCGCGCCCCCCGGGACCGCCGGGGTCGGCCAATCCTCCTCGGCAGCTGCCCCGGGCCCGGCTCCCCCAGGCCGCACCGGCTCGGGCCAGTCGTCGCCCGCGCCGGAGGCCGGGCGCGTGGTTCGGCCCGCGTGACCCGCCGCGCTCGCGCCCGGGCGCGGTGCCGCTGACGGGCGGGCCGGCCGGGCCCCGGCGGCGCGGGTCGAGGGGGGATGCTGCTCGCCCGCCACCTCACAGACGACCTGCCACCGCACCCCCAAGACCTCGTAGATCGCCTCGACGAGAGGGGCGGCCGCGTCGGCCAGCATCGTCGCGTGGGCGGGGTACTCGCACGTCAACACCAGGGTGTCGCCGACCACGTCGCGGATCGTGGCCTGGCGGGCCAGCGCGGCCGTCCGCTGCCTGCGCCGCCCTGCCCGCTTGAGGATCTCGTCCCAGGCCCGCTGGACGGCCGCCAGATCCGCGCCGCGGGCGGGCAGCCGGGTCGGGACGGCGCCGGCGGGAGGTGACGGCGGCGGCGCGGGCTGGGGCCGGGCCGCCGGGGCCGCACGTCGGGGCTCTGGGGACGCCGGCGGGGCGGTCGTACCCGCGGGCTGGGCCGCCGCACGCGGCGGCGCGGGCGGGGACGCCTCGGCCGCGGGGGCGGCCTCGGGTGCTGGTGACGGGGGCCGCGCCGGTGGCGTGGACACCGCAGCCGGCTGGCTGGGCGCCGCAACCGGCTGGCTAGGCGCTGTGGCGACGTCCGCCGGCGGGGCCGCGTGCGCGGCGACCGTCGGCGCCCCGCTGGCGGCCTGACGTTCGAGCCGCTCCAGGCGTTGCAGCAACGCGCTGGTCGAGTCGTCGGCCCCGGGGAGGAACATGCGGGCGGTCACGAGCTCCAGCAGCAGCCGCGGCGCGGTGGTGCCCCGCATCTCGACGAGTCCGTTGTGGACGATGTCGGCGCACCGCGACAGCGTCCCGGGGCCCAGCCGCCGCGCCTGGTCGCGCATCCGCTCGAGCTGATCGGCGGGCGCGTCGATGAGCCCCTTCTCGGCCGCGTCGGGGACCCGCTGGAGCACGATCAGGTCGCGGAGCCGCTCCAGCAGGTCGGCGGCGAACCGGCGAGGGTCGTGCCCCGCCTCGACGACCCGGTTGACGGTGACGAAGGCAGCCGCCCCATCGCCGGCGGCGAGCGCCTCGCACATCTCGTCGATCAGCGCGCGGTCCGTCGCTCCGAGCAGCGCGACGGCGCGTGCGTAGGTGACTCCCTCCGGGCCGGCCCCGGCGATGAGCTGGTCGAGCACGGACAGGGTGTCCCGAACGCTGCCGCCTCCGGCCCGGATGACGAGCGGGAAGACCGCCGGCTCCACGCTGACCCCTTCGGCCGCGCAGAGCCGCTCGAGGTGGGGACGGAGCACACCGGGCGGAATCAGGCGGAAGGGGTAGTGGTGTGTCCGCGACCGGATCGTGCCGAGGACCTTGTCCGGCTCGGTGGTGGCGAAGATGAACTTGACGTAGTCCGGCGGCTCCTCGACGAGCTTGAGCAGCGCGTTGAAGCCGGCCGAGGAGACCATGTGGGCCTCGTCGACGATGTAGACCTTGTAGCGGCTGCTGACCGGGGCGAAGACCGCCTTCTCCCGCAGGTCGCGCGCGTCGTCCACGCCACCGTGGCTCGCCGCGTCGATCTCGATGACGTCGATCGACCCGGGGCCGTCGGGGGCGAGGGCGCGACACGACTCACACTCGCCGCACGGTTCCGGAGTGGGGCCCTTCTCGCAGTTGAGGGAACGGGCGAGGATCCGAGCGCTCGACGTCTTTCCACAGCCCCGCGGCCCAGAGAACAGGTAGGCGTGGTGGAGACGGCCTGTCCGCAGGGCCTGGATCAGCGGCTCGGTGACGTGCTCTTGCCCGATGACCTCGGCAAAGGTCCTCGGCCGGTACTTGCGATAGAGCGCCAGTGTCACCCGTCCCGCCTCCTTCCGACCGCGTCATTCTCCGCCCCGCGAGGCCTGACAACCACCCCGCCTCGGACGCGAATTCCAGCGGCGACCTGTGGATCAGCGATGGTCGGTGGGGACATCGGCGCCAGTGGTGGCACAACGAGAAGGCCCCCCGTGCACCCGCCAGAGCTCGCTTATCCTTGCTGCCTTCCGGCCCTGGGGAGGTTCACGAGGTAACGCCGCACGGGGGGTGGGCTCCAGTCTAGCGCGCCACGGGACACCCGGCCTGGGTGGTGGGGTACGCAACTCGTGGGAAGGCTGTATCCTTAGAGGCGGAGGATTCGCCTAGCGGCCTAGGGCGCACGCTTGGAAAGCGTGTTGGGGGCAACCCCTCACGAGTTCGAATCTCGTATCCTCCGCCTCAGTAGGCGAGGGGCCGGGTTCGCCGAGGGCCCGGCCCCTCGGCGTCTCTCCGGGCATCACACTCTCCGCGCACGCGCCTCTCCCGCCAAGGCGCCGCAGGTGGGCGCGGAGGCGTCCGCTTCCTCACCCCAGGGCACCACTCGTCCACGCACGGCTCCGTATCCGCCGCGATGTCCCGGGGTGCCCGTCGTCACCCCAGATCAGCCGCGCTGTGACGATCGAATCAGCTGCGCCGTGACAACCAGATCAGCCGCGCGTGACGAGATGTGCCGGAGGCGCGCGGTGACGTGACGTCCACCGGTGGCGACCAGCGCGCGATGCGGGGAGCGCGTGCGACACGCCCCGTGCGACACATACTCCTGGGAAAGCGAAAAGCCCGGCCGATCCAGGCGGATCGATCGGGCGTTTCGCACTATCACGCGGTGGCGGAGGGATTTGAACCCTCGGAGGGGTTGCCCCCTCACACGCTTTCGAGGCGTGCTCCTTCGGCCGCTCGGACACACCACCGCGCATGAGCGTACCCGACGACTCGCCGAGTCGTCGAAAAGGGGGGTGGTGCGCGACGAACTGGCAGGATCAACGGGCGTGAGCACGCACATCGGAGCGGAGCCAGGGGAGATCGCGGAACGCGTCCTCATGCCTGGCGATCCGTTGCGGGCGAGGTGGATCGCGGAGACCTTCCTCGAGAACGCCCGGTGCTACTCCACCGTGCGCGGCATGTTGGGCTTCACCGGCTCCTACCAGGGGGTCCGCGTCTCCGTGCAGGGCTCCGGCATGGGCATGCCGTCGGCCGCCATCTACGTGCACGAGCTCGTCACCGAGTACGGGGTACGCACGCTGATCCGCGTCGGCTCCTGCGGCGCGCTGACCGATGACCTCCGGCTGCGGGACGTGCTGGCCGCGAGCGCGACCTCCACCGACTCGAACATGAATCGCGTCCGCTTCGCTGGGCTGGTGGATTACGCCCCGGTCGCCGATTTCGGGCTGCTGCGCACCGCGGTCGACGTCGCCGACCGCCACGGCGTCCCGCTGCGAGTCGGCCCCGTCTTCTCCACCGACACCTTCTACCCCGACCGCGCGGACCTCTACGACACGCTGGCGGATTTCGGCGTCCTCGCCGTCGAGATGGAGTCCGCGGCGCTCTACACCATCGCGGCGCGCTATCGGTGTCGGGCGTTGACGCTGCTGACCGTGAGCGACCACCTGCGCACGGGCGAGCGGACCAGCGCGCAGGAACGCGAACGCGGCTTCCACCAGATGGTGCGGATCGCCCTCGACACCGTCACCGCCGCTTAGCGGCGAGGGAGGACCCCTACCGCTACCGGGCCGGGCAGGGGCCCTCCCCAGTCACGACCGAAAGAAGGCGCGCAGGAGAGCGGCGCATTCCTCTTCCAGAACGCCGCTGTAGACCTCGGGACGGTGGTTGAGACGTCGGTCACGCACCACATCCCAGAGGGAGCCGACCGCGCCTGTCTTGGGCTCCCACGCGCCGAAGACCAGAGTGGAGACCCGGGCTAGCACGAGCGCTCCCGCGCACATGGTGCAGGGTTCGAGGGTCACCACGAGCGTGCAGCCGTCCAGTCGCCAGCTGCCGACTACGTCCGCCCCACGACGCAGCGCGAGGATCTCGGCGTGCGCGGTCGGGTCGTTGGTCGCCTCACGTTCGTTACGCGCCGCCGCGATCTCCACACCGTTCGCGTCGTAGAGGACAGCCCCGACGGGCACATCACCAGCGTCAGGGCCCCCATCGGGTGCGGCGGCCGCCACGGTCAACGCGCGGCGCATCCACGCCTCGTGGCGGGCCCGCCGGCTATCGCAGATCACCGTATCCGCGATCACGCCTCACGCAGTTCTTCGACCTGGTCACCACACCCGATCGCCTGGCAGATCTCGGCGGTGACGTCCTGCGGGAGCATGCCTTCCTTCGCGCAGAGGGCCAGCAGCCGCTTCCCGGGCACGCCCAGGTCAGCGAGGAGTTCGGGATCACCAACGGGGTCGAAACCGGGGCCCACGAGCGTCGCCGCGGCATCGGACGCGCCCGACCCGACCGTCGCCGCGGTCTCCACGTCGCCGAGCAGCACAGCACCCAGGCGCGACTCGTCGGCGAAAGCGGAGTCGGACCCGAAGACGCGGGGATCGTCCTCCTCGTCGACCCGAACGATGACGAGGTACGAGTCGTCAGCCTCCACGAACAGCAGGGAGAGGTCGGCGTCCGGATCGACCTCGCGAAGCCGTTCGACTACCTCGTCGAGGTCGGACACGCCGCCTAGGTCGACCTCCTCGGCGGTCCAGCCGGCTGGACCGCGCGCAACCCCAGCCGCGAAGTACGTCACGTTTCCCCCTGAATGCATATCGGCACTCCCCTTGCGCCACCACGTCAAGCTTTTGTCACGCGTGACAGTAACGTGTGTCGAGTCCAGGTGCGTGGCAACGCCCGGAAGGAAAAATCCCGCCGGGACCGTATGATCCGCCCTACCCGCTTCGCCGCGTCGCCCCGCGGTCACTTGATGACGGTCACAGTCGCCGCGGTCACCACAGTGGCCAGTCCCCGCTGGTCACCCACCGCAGCCCGACGGCGAAAGTGGTGACACCCCAACACACCGCGGTAACGATGGCGATCCCGGTCGCCACCCCGCGGTCGCCGAAGCGGACGAGCACCAACGCCACCGCCCACGCGATCGCGCCGGCGAGGAGACCCCACCACGTGCTCGCGCTCAGGCTGCCGGCGCCCACGAAGACGAACGCGATGTACCACGCGAGGGCCGCGATGCCGCCGATGGCCGCGGCATCCGGCCGCACCGGATGCGGCTCCCGGTAGGTCGGCCGCTGATAGCTGGTGGGGAGCGGAGGGTCCTCCGGCGGGCGATATCCGGGAGGGACCCGCAGCGGAGGCCCAGGCCATGGCGGGAGCGATGGCCTATCCGCCACGACACACGCTCCTTCCGCTCGCCGGTCCTCGGGTCGCTCGTGGCTAGGGTCCGTGTGACCCAGCCTACTCGCATGTGGGAGAGTCCTTCCGTGACCATCGCGGTGATCGGGCTGGGTCTCATCGGCGGCTCCGTGCTCCACGCGTTCGCGCGCGCCGGCCACGAGGTGTGTGGCTACGACGCCGATCCGGCGACCCGAGCCGCTGCCCGCGCCGCCGCGGAATCTTCCCCCGCCGCTCGCTGGCGGGTGGCCTCGTCCATTCGCGACGCGGTCGCCGGTGCCGACGTGGTCGTCGTCGCTGTCCCGCTGCCCGCGGTGGCGGCGGTCTTCGACGAGCTGGTCGACGCCGGATACGCCGGGCTGGTGACGGATGTGACGTCAGTGAAGGAGCCGGTCCGCGCCCTCGCCGCCGACCGCCTCCACCGAGTCGCCCGCTTCATCGGCGGCCACCCCATGGCCGGACGGGAGACCTCCGGCTTCGCCGCGGCGGACCCGGACCTCTTCACCGGGTGCGCCTGGGTGCTCTGCCTCGACGCGTCCACGGCGCTCGCGGACTGGCTCCACCTCGCCGCGCTGCTCACCGAGTCGCTCGGTGCCCGGGTCGTCCCCGCCACCGCGGCCGAGCACGACCGCGCCGTCGCCACCATCAGCCACGTGCCCCACCTCCTCGCCTCTGCGCTCGCCGCGACCGCCGGCGCGAATCCGCTGGCCGCGACGCTCGGGGCGGGCTCCTTCCGCGATGGCACGCGAGTGGCGGCGAGCCGACCAGAGCTCGTCGCGGCGATGTGCGGCGGAAATGCGCCCGCCGTCCGCGAGGCGCTGGACGCCGTCCTCGACGCGCTCCGGCAGGCGCGCGCCGCCCTCGACACCGCGGATCCGATCACCGCGCTGCGACCGTGGCTCCAGCCTGGCCACCTCACGCGGGTGAGCTGGCCGCCGGCGCCGGGGACGCGAGAGGAGCTCCCCGCCCACGCCGAGGCGCTGCTCCAGCTCGGGCGGGCCGGAGGATGGATCACCGCTGTTGCGCCCGATCGGCGAACGGTGACCGCGGTGCGCCCAACGGCGCCCATAGCCGGTGAGGCCTGTCGGGGAACGGTCACAGAGGCCCGGTGAAGGGGACGCGGCGACGCACCTTTCTCCCCCCGAGGGCGTATCACTGGTCTCACCCCCGCGCTGGGTCACGTAGGGTCATCGCGTGGGACGAATTGATGACATCGCCAATCGGTATGTCGACGAGTGGGCAGCACTCAACCCCGCTGGCGCGACGTACGTCGGCATCCCCGGTTACGACGATCAGCTCGACGACCTCTCCCCCGAGGGATTCGCGGCACAGGCCGAACTCACCCGGCGTACGCTGCGCGAACTCCACGCCACCGAGCCGTCGAGCGAGTCGGAGCGGGTCGCGAAAGAGGCGATGCTCGAGCGGCTGGGCCTAGAGCTCGAACGCTACGAAGCAGGCGAGACCACAAGCGAAATCAACGTCATTTCCAGCCCACTTCATGGCCTCCGTCAAGTCTTTGACTTGATGCCGACCGAAGGCGAGGAGGCGCTGCGCAACATCGCGTCCCGCTTGAACCAGTTCCCGCGGGCTCTCGAGCAGTTCCGCACGACGCTGCTCGAGTCCGCCCGCGCCGGCCACGTCAGCGCCCGAGCGCAGATCCTCGAAGTGGCCCGGCAGTGCGAGATCTGGACCGACCCCGACGGGGACAACTTCTTCCACCGGCTCGTCGCCGGGCTCAACGCGACCGGGTCGCTCGCCGCCGACCTCCGCCGCGGCGCCTCCGCCGCGACCGCCGCCACCGCCCACTTTGGCGAGTTCCTCCGCCACGAGCTCGCCCCGCTCGGCCGGGAGAACCAAGCCGTCGGCCGGGACCGCTACCAGCTCGCGTCACGGTACTTCCTCGGCGCCACGATCGACCTCGACGAGACGTACGAGTGGGGCTTCGCGGAGCTCGCCCGCCTGGAGAACGAGATGCGCGAGGTCGCGGAGCGCATCGCCGGCTCCGGCGCCACCGTCGACGAGGCGGTCGCGGTGCTCGACGCCGATCCGGCCCGCACGATTCGGGGCAAGGAGGCGTTCCGCGACTGGATGCAGGCGCTGGCCGACAAGGCGATCGCCGAGCTGCACGGCACCCACTTCGACATCCCCGAGCCGGTCCGCCGTATCGAGTGCTGTATCGCGCCGACGAGCGACGGGGGCATCTACTACACCGGGCCAAGCGAGGACTTCTCGCGTCCGGGGCGGATGTGGTGGTCGGTGCCGCAGGGCGTCACCGAGTTCTCCACCTGGCGGGAAGTCACCACGGTCTACCACGAGGGCGTGCCCGGACACCACCTCCAGGTGGGGCAGACCCACGCCCGCGGCGAGCTGCTCAACCGGTGGCAGCGGCTGCTGTGCTGGTGCTCCGGGCACGGCGAGGGGTGGGCGCTCTACGCGGAACGGCTCATGGACGAGCTGGGGTA
This sequence comes from Micromonospora sp., assembly GCA_036563645.1. Classification (GTDB taxonomy): domain Bacteria; phylum Actinomycetota; class Actinomycetes; order Mycobacteriales; family Micromonosporaceae; genus DATCMA01. The sequence continues at coordinate 15,561 of DATCMA010000052.1, read as the reverse complement.
CCTGGAGGATCCGGGGGACCGGCTCGGCATGCTCGATAGCCAGGCGTTCCGCGCCGCCCGGGTGATCGTCGACATCGGCATGCACCTGGAGTTGGAGATCCCCCGGGACAACCCGTTCGGTTTCCACCCCGGGGAGCGGTGGACGCCGGAGCTCGGCTGGGAGTTCATGCGGGCGCACTGCCGGGTGCCGGACGAGTTTCTCCGCTTCGAGATCAACCGCTATCTCGGCTGGCCGGGCCAAGCGCCGTCGTACAAGATCGGCGAGCGGATTTGGCTGCAAGCCCGGGAGGAGGCGCGGGCGCGGAAAGGCGCCGCGTTCCGCCTCAAGGACTTCCACCGGGACGCGCTCAACCTCGGCTCCATCGGGCTCGACCCCTTGAAAGCGGCGCTGTCCCGCCTCTGACGTCGCCCGCCGCGCGTGCCGCGGCACCGCCACGGGCGAGGCGAGAGCCCTCGCGCGCCCGCTGCTCACCATCGGGAGGCCCCGTGACCGCCTTGGTCACCCGGTCCGTCCCCGCGGCGGGGCGGACCGGGGCTGATGTCGCTGACGACGCGATGTCCTCCCCCGGATAGTTCGCGCGATCCGGCCCGCTCCCCATCGGCCGCTGGTTATCCTCGCGGGATGCGGGTCCTGGTCACCGGTGCCGCGGGATTCATCGGTCGACACGTGGTCCGGGAACTGCGGGCGGCGGGCCACGAGGTCATCGGCTTGGACACCCTGCTGCCCGAAGTGCACGGCGACCACAGGCCCGACATCCCCGGTGTGATCATCGGCGATATTCGCGACACCGCGCTGCTCGATCACCTGCTGGACGACGTCGACATCGTGTGCCACCAGGCCGCGATGGTCGGCCACGGGCTCAACCCCAGCGACGCGCCCGCGTACGTCGCGAACAACGACTACGCCACCGCGCTGCTGCTCGCGGCGATGTACCGCGCGGGCGTAAGCCGGCTCGTCCTGGCGAGCTCCATGGTCGTCTACGGCGAGGGGGCGTACCGCTGCGACACCCACGGCGAGGTCCGGGTCGATCGGCGCCGCCCTCGTGACCTCTACGAGGGCCGCTACGAGCACATGTGCCCGCACTGTGGGGACGAGCTGCGCCCGGAGCGGGTCCGCGAGACCGCTCCCCTCAACCCCCGCAGCACGTACGCCGCGACCAAAGCGGCTCAGGAGCACCTCGCGGCGGCGTGGACCGCGCAGACCGGGGGCCGGGTGTGGGCACTGCGCTACCACACCGTCTACGGCCCGGGCATGCCGTGCGACACCCCGTACGCGGGCGTCGTCTCGCTGTTCCGCTCGGCCCTCGCCAGCGGGGAGGCGCCCCGGGTGCTGGAGGACGGCCGGCAGCAGCGCGACTTCGTCCACGTCACCGACGTCGCGATCGCCAACCGGTTGGCGGTCGAGACGAACCTCCCGGACGGCCAATTCGAGGCGGTCAACGTCTGCTCCGGCCAGCCGCGCACCATCGCCGACCTGGCCCGGCTGCTCTCCGAGGCGACCGGTGGCCCGGCACCCGTGGTGATCGGCGGCTGCCGGCCCGGGGACGCCCGGCACGTGATCGCTGACCCGACGAAAGCCGAGCGTCTCCTCGGGTTCCGCGCCTCGGTCGACTTCGTGGCCGGCATGACCGCCCTCGCCACCGAGCCATTGGACCCTACCCATCGCGGGTGCCCCGCACCGTCGTGACGAGCGCGCGCCACAGCATGCGGATGTCGAGGCCGAGGCTCATCCGCCGGATGTAGGCCCGATCCTTGCGCAGGCGCGAGGCGGGGTCGATGTGGTAGCGCTCGATCTGCGCGATACACGCCATCCCCGGCCGGACGGTGTGCCGCTCGGCGAAGCCGGGCACCTCGGCGAGGTAGCGGTGGACGAGCACGGTGCGCAGCGGACGCGGCCCGACGAGGCTCATCGACCCGTTGAGCACGTTGAGCAGCTCCGGCAGCTCGTCGATGTGCCAGCGGCGCATCCAACGCCCGCAGCGCAACGTGCGCGGGTCCCCGGCGGGGGAGGCGATCGGCCCGGTGAAGCGCTCCGCGTCCACGCGCATGCTGCGGAACTTGAACTGGCGAAACGTCACGCCACCCCGTCCGACGGAGTTCTTGACGAACAGGATCGGCCCCGGCTCCTCCAGCCAGATCAGCACCGCCACAACAATCCACAGTGGAAATGTGACGACCAGGCCGACCGAGGCCACGACGACGTCGAAAACGCGCTTGCCTCGCGGCTCGCGCACCCACGGAATTCCCGCGTGATAGGTCAGCACCTCCTGCCGAATCCCGGGCATCGGCCGGGCGTTCTCCTCCACCAACCCATCGATCGAGGCGGTCATGACGAGGCCACCGACGAGCGCCCCCGCCAACGCCAGCAAGGACACCTGCGACACCTCGTCGTCCACATAGAGCCACCACCACGCCGGCGCGGTGATGCCCAAGCTCGCCAGCACTGACCGGCGATACGTCCACGACGGCACCCGACGGGGGAACCGCAACCGGTAGACGCGAACCGCGCACACCGTCAACCCCAGCGAGGCGAAGAAGAGCCACACGCCCATGGACGCCCCCCGTCGCTTGCCCGGGCTACCGATACGCCCCGTTCCGCTCCACCCAGAGGCTGAACATCAGCAAGATCCACAACTCTCGGCTGTGCTCGCCCTGCCGCGCCATGTGGCGGTGGATCAGGCGGTTCACCTCGTCCCACCTGAGGAAGCCCTGCCGGCGGACGACGTCGCGGCTGAGGTACTCCCCCAGCAGCGGACGGAACACCCCCGTCAGCCAGCGGGGGAGCGGCGCGTTGAACCCCCGTTTGCGGGAGGTGGCGAACCCCGGTGGCAGCGCGTCGGCCATCGCCGCCCGCAGCAAGTGTTTCGGCCGGTAGCCAGGCATCTTCAGCGTGCCCGGCACGGAGAAGGCGAACTCGACGAGTGGAGTGGACAGCATCGGCACACGCGCCTCCAGCGCGTGCGTCATGCTCATTCGGTCCACTTTGGTGAGTACGTCGTCGACCAAATAGACAGCGGTGTCGACGTACTGGAAGCGAGTGAGCTCGTCGAACCCCGTGCTCGCCCGGTAGTGCGGCTCGTGGGTGGCGTAGGCGTCGACCACCTCGGCGACGAGGTCCGGGTGGAGCAGGCGCGCCTTGTGCTCCTCCCGGAACACCACCCGCCACAAGAAGTGGCTGCGCGCCGGGTCGGCGAGCGCGTTCTCCACAAAGCGCCGAAGTCGAAAGTCGACACTGGCCCGGGCGTGGGAGACCGGGAGGAAGCGCAGGAGCGCGGGCGCGACCCGGGCGGTGAGCGCGCGAGGCAGGCGGCGGTAGAGGCGCGCGAGCTTGTCCGCCTGATAGGAGAGGTAGCCGGCGAACAGCTCGTCTCCCCCGTCCCCGCCGAGCGCCACCGTCACCTGCTGGCGCGCCAGCTCGCAGAGGTAGTACGTCGGCACCATCGACGGATCGGCGAAGGGCTCGTCGAAGGCGGGGGCGATGCGCGCGACGACGTCCTCCGGCCGTGGCCGCACCACCAGCTCGGTGTGCACGGTGCCAAGGTGCCGGGCGGCGCGCGCCGCTTCCTGGCGTTCGTCGTATGACCGGTCGGTGAAACCGACGGTGAAGGTGCGCAGCTCCGCGTCCGGACAGGCTTGCCGGGCCGCGGCGACCACCGAGGTCGAGTCGATCCCGCCGCTCAAGAAGAAGCCGACCGGAACGTCAGCGACGAGGTGCCGCCGCACGCTCTCCACGAGGAGCCGCCGCAGGGTCTGCCGTGCGGTGGTGGCGGTGAGGTCGCCGCGTTGGGGTGTGTCGGCGAGACGCCAATACGTCCGCACGGCGTGAGTACCCCGCTGCCAGACGAGCGTGGCGGCCGGCGGCAATTTTCGAATTTCTCGGTAGATGCTGCGCGGGCCAGGAATATACATCAACGACAAGTAGTCGCTGAGCGCCTGCGGGTCGAGTGTGGTCCTCACCCCGGCCGCGAGAATCGCGCGAATCTCGGAGCCGAAGACGATGCCATCCCGCGATACGGAGTAATACAGCGGCTTGATTCCCATACGGTCGCGGCAGAGGAGGAGGCGCTGTTCGGATTCATCCCAAAGCGCGATGGCGAACATCCCCTCCAGCCGCGCCGGAAAATCGACTCCGTATTCCTCATATAGGTGGGGAATGACTTCGGAATCGGCCGACGATTCGAAGCGATGCCCCCGCTTGACCAGGTCCCGCCGCAGGTCAGCGTGGTTGTAGATCTCGCCGTTGAAGACCACATGGACGCTCTTGCTTTCGTTGCGCACCGGTTGCCGGCCAGCCCGGACGTCGATGATTGATAATCGCCGGATCGCGAGACCCGCGTTGGCGGTCACGTATATTCCCTCGTCGTCTGGCCCGCGGTGGGAGAGCGCACGGCACATAGCGAGCAGGCGCTCAGGATCAACCACGGTGGTATCCGGGCTATAGACCATTCCTGAAATACCGCACATGCCCCCTCGCTACCCGTCCTGTCGCCCGTGCCTGTGCGGCGAAAGTGCTTCGTGGAATGGCTAGATCCTGACACGACTTCAGGACCGTTGACCCCCGGACCGCAACAGATCGGCCGTTTAGGTACACCGTGGAAATCGCCGTTTCGGCCGCGGCGGCGCACGGGCGCGCGCCGCGTTCCGTCTGGCTCGGACGGGACAGAATCGTCTCAATCGGACAGACGGCCGCAGCGCGCCTCAGAACGGCAGCACCGGGGGCCGCCCACGACGAGGCGCGGGCGGCGTCGGCCGCCAGACGCCGACCCACTGGGCGGCGAGCCGCAGCAGATACGGGCCGTTGAGCAGGAGATAACGCCGCCACAGCCGCCGCGGCTCCTGCGCCAACCGCCACAGCCACGCCAAGCCCGACCGCTGCATCCACCGCGGCGCCGGTCGCAGCCGGCCCGCGTGGTAGTCAAACGCCGCGCCAACCGCCACCAGCGGCACATCCACCAGCGGGCGCATCCCCGCGACGAACATCTCCTGCCGGGGGCAGCCCAATCCCACCAACACCAGCCGCGCCCCGGAATCAGCGATCCGACGGGCGAGGGCGACCTCCTCGCCTGGGCGGGCGGGCCGAAACCGCGACGGTTCCGCCCCGACGATCCGTAAACCCGGCACGAGCCGCGGCAAGGCCTCCGCGAGCCGTCGGAGCGTCTGCGGGGTCGAGCCGTAGAGGTAGACCGGCAGGTCCTCCGCGGCCGCGGCCCGCAGCAGCCGAAGCGTCACCTCGGGGCCGCTGACCCAGTCGTCCAACCCGACCCCGTACAGCAGGTTCAACGCCCACCGCACCGGCTGCCCGTCGGGAGTGACCACGTCGAGGCCGTTGAGCAGGGCCGCGTACGCCGGATCCCGCACCCCGGTCATGACCCCGTGGACCGCCAACGCGGTGAGCGCCAGGGGACAGCGGTCCCGGGCCGCCGCCACCACGCGGGCGGTCACCGCGTCGTAGTCCACCGCGTCCACCAGGACGCCGAGCACGTTCCGTTTGCCGGCGTCGCGTCCCCGCGCGGCGACCACGCCACGGCCGACCGCGCCGGCACGGCCCGGCCCCTCACCGGTCGCGCGTGCCCGCACGCGACGAGGCTAGAGCGCGCCGTCGCGCCCACGGGCGTGGTTACCGCTCCTCTCGGCGAGACGTCCCGTCGGTTGTCCTCTCCCCGGCGATCCGGCTGGCGGAAGGACCATACGGCGAGACCTGATCGGGCGGTATCGGCCGCGCCTCACCGCCACCGCGGGGAGACCGCGGGTGGCCGCGCGCGGCGGGGCCTGTGCTGTCCTGCACCAGCGGATTGTGCTTATTCCGCCGCATCTCCGGTTGCTGAATGTTCGGCATGACGCTCCCTTTCCACGCACCGCCGCGAGCGGACGACGCGTCACCAGAATCTGGACTGGGGACGGTGTGGAGCGCGGGTTACCGTCGCTCGTCCCGGGCCCGCTCGCTCTTCGGGCCGAGCCCTCGCTCACCGCGGACAATCCCCGCGCGCCCGTGTCGCTCCCGCAGGATCTCGTTGGCGACGGCGTCCGCGTCCGCGTCGACCGCCTGACCCGCGTTGTCGAGCGCGTTGCGCAGGCGGGCGCGATGGATGTCGTAGCGTTTGCTTCCCGGTCGTGCCGGCATGTCACGCCTCCCGTCGTTGGCGGTGGTGACCACATACCCGAGCCGGCGGCCTCCCATACCGCCAGTGGGCATGCCGCCATCGGGAGCCGGACGGCGTGGTGAGCGAGGGCCCAATCCTCGTCCCGCGATCCCGTGCGGCCAGGGCGGACGAAAGTGGCACAGAATCGGTTGTTTCCGGGGCAACGGCGCGGGCGGTGAGTGTGCGAAACTCCGGGCGCGACACGCTTCGTCCCGACCCCTCACGTACGGGAGCAGAGATGGAGTTCGCTCAGCTACAGGCGCAGAGCCGGTTCATCATTCGGCAGCGGATCCGGCTGATGGTCAACCAGTACGAGGTGCGCGCCGTCGCCCCGGACGGCTCCGAGGGTGAGCTGATCGCTTTCGCGCAACAAAAGCGCATGGCGTTCAAAGAACAGGTGACGCTGTACACCGATGACACCAAACAGCAGCCGGTGTTCGGCTTCAAGGCACGCCAGGTGCTGGATCTCGGTGCCACATACGACGTGGTCGACGCCGCGGGCAATCCGATAGGGCTGTTCCGCAAGCACTTCGCGCAGTCCTTGTTGCGTTCAACGTGGAGCGTTGAACAGCCGGGGCTGGGAGAAGCGGTGGGACAGGAGCGCTATCTCGTCGTGGCGCTCCTGCGTCGCTTCGTCGACGCGCTGTCCTGGTTGCCGTACCACTTCGACTTCACCGTCGCTGGACAGCCCGCGTTCTCAGTGGACAAAAAGTGGGGGCTGCGCGACCGGTACGTCGTCGACGTCTACCACCCCCAACTCGACCGTCGACTGGTGATCGCCGTAGCGGTGGCACTCGACGCGCTTCAGGGCCGCTGATCCTCGGGCACGACCATCAACCCCCGTCTCCGAGCCCTCCCGATCTACTGCTCGTCTTCGATGACCTCAGTGTCGTCACCACGGGTGACGGTCACCGGCTGGTGGTGATCCGGCTGTGGCGCCTGAGCCACCGTATGGTGGGGATCGCCGTCCGGGGAGTACAGCACCCGGTCGGTCTTCGACGTCTTCTGCTGCTGCTCTTCCGGCTCGGTCACCCTGGCCCTCCCCTCACAGCTCTCTCCCTCGACGCTACGCAGATCCGGGCTGCGGCACGTGGCGTTCGATGAATCTCATCTGCGAGACGCACGGGCCCGGCGGCTCGCCGCGGTGAGCTGCCGGCCCCGTCCACCCGGCGGTGGCCCCGCCGGGCCAGCCGTGGCCGTCAGCGGGATACGGCGGCCAGGGCGCCGTCGTCCGGGCGCGCAGGGCGCGCCGGAGCAACTGCACGTACGCCTGGGAGACCGCCAGCTCCCGGTAGAGGGCGGTCATTTCGTCGGCGACCCGGTTGAGGAAGTCGTGCACCTCGGCGGGGTCAAGGCCGCAGCGCCCCAACGTGGTGCGGCGGAACCGGCGCCGCCGGACCTCAGCAGGCGAAATCCGGTGGTGAGGGCGGGCCACGCTCGACGCGCCGCGCGGTGACCTCAGGCTGTGCCGAGGCACATGGGTACGTGGGCCAACGGCGGCCGATAGCGTGCGCACGACCTGTCGGGCGTAACGGATCATTGACGTTTCCCTGTGATCGCCGTCGAGTGGAGCGTGAGCAGGGGTACCGGCAGGGTTACCGGCGTCGCCGGAGAACGTCCGCGCGGACCAGCGCGTCAATCCGCCCCATCGGTGTGCCGTCAGGGGCGAGTCGCTGACCGTGAATCGCCACCCATTCGTTTCGGTAGACGGCCGAGATGTCGGCGCGGACCTCTTCGACGAGGAGCCGGAGAGGGAAGTTGCCGAACTGCCACTCGCCCCGCGCCAGCTCCAGCACTGTGCCGATTGGAACCTCCGGAAGCGGTGGCAGACGCGTCATGATCGGCTCCTGGCTTGCTCGTTCACCCGCGCGCTACTGCACACGCTGCACGTCAACGTCGCCCCACAGACCGGGCACCACCGCCGTGACGCCCGGTAGGTGCACATCCCAATGGCGAAGCCGATGATCAGCGCGGCCAATGCCGCCATCGCGCCCCACATGTCTCCCCCTCCCGGGCATGGCTACTCGTATAGACAACTCATCCATACCTATCACGTACGGTGACCATCGTGCATACGTCGATGAAAGATCGCAACTCCTGTGGATACGCGTCGTCACCTCACCGCGACGCTGAGCGGCAACCGCGACAGTCCGCACAGGACAGCCCGCACGAGAGGACAGCTCAGTAGGACCACGTGAGGGCTGCCCTCGATGACCACACTCGACGGTCCCGTCGTCACCCCGCGCTATCGGCGGCGGTTACGCGCAGTATGGGGAGGGAGGGCGACAGAAAATGGCCCGCGCGTGGTGAGTCCACGCGCGGGCGCGCGCAACCGCGGGGCGACGCGGTCGCCGTCCTGAGTCGCCTAGGCCTCGGCGGCGACTGGGGTCGTGTCACTCTCCTTGGACCGCTCGCGCTCCTTAGACCGCTCGCGACGGCGGGCGAGTACCGCGTCGAGCGACCACTCACCCGGACCGACCGCGGCGATCAAGAGGAATGCCCAGCAGAAGAGGGCCGCGGGCTCACCGCCGTTATTCATCGGCAAAAGTGCTTCGGGCTGGTGCACGACGAAATACGCGTAAGCCATCGACCCCGAGCAAATGATCGCGGCGACGCGCGTGCCAATTCCGAGCAGGACCATGGCGCCGAACACGAACTGGATGAGTGCGGCCCACCAGCCGGGCCACACCCCGAATGCCACTGCCTGACCCGTGCCGCGATTGCCGCCGAAAACGCCGAATAGCGACGCGACACCGTGTAACCAGAACAGCAGCCCAATCACCATCCGGAACAGGTTGACGACAGGTATCCGCAAGATGTCGATGTTCACCGAAGTCTCCTTGCAAAGATCACGATCACGACTCGCGCTGTCGGGTGTCGTGGAATAGGGGGATCGGAAACTCCGTCGCATGCCCGGACGGCGACGGAGAGCGCCGCAGCTTCGCGGCGATAGGGCGTTAGCTACGAGCCGTCGCGTGGCGCAGGGGAGTGTCGAACCCGGGCGGCAGAAGGCCTCTGGGCTCGAAAAAAGGGCAGTGCACGTCCGCCGGCGGCAACGGTGCCCGCACCCGCTGCGTGTCCTTACCGGCGGCCGGCGTGCCCTCGACGAAAAACGGATAATCCTTACCCGACACCCGGCCCTTACGCATAGACGTATACCAAAAGATGTCGATATCGGGCAAGTGAGGAGCGAGGTAGCGGTGGCACAGAATCCACCGACGCCGTTCCCGCATTTCGGAATGGCTCAAGAATATCCGTCAGGCGATGCGCAACAACGCCACGAGAAAGTCTGAATCCTTCGACAAAAGGACGCGGGTCACCGGTGGCGAGCAGCTCCTCCGGGACGAGTGCCACCGCCGCCTCAGCATCGGCGCGGACCTCATCGACGTCACCGCCACGGCCGGCGCCGAATCCCACCGCAGCCCGGCGCTGGTCCCGCACGTGCCGACGGAACGCACACGACACCCCCGCAGCCCGGCCGGGCGAACGAGGACGCGGCGCGCTCTCAGGCGCTCAGCTGGGCACTGACCCGGGCCACGGCCTGCGCGTACTCCGGCGACGGCGACAGCGCCATGGCGATGCGGAAATGCCGCAGCGCCTCCGCGGGATCATTCGCGCGCTCCACCGTGCGCCCCAGCAGGAAGCGGGCGTAATCGTCGGACGGGTAGCGCTCGACGACCTCCTCGAGCAGCTCCCGTGCCCGGCCAAGCTGGCCGGAGGCGAAGTAGGCGCGCGCCGCTAGCAGGTGGAGGCTGCTCGCGTCCGGGTGCTCCCGCAGCGCGGGCTCCAGGACGTGGAGCGCCCCCAGCGGGTCGTTGACCTCCAACAACGCCTCAGCGACCCGGTAGGCGCGGATCGGCGAACTTTCGGTCTCCCCGGACTCCACCGCCGAGGTGAGCCACGACAGCAGAGTCGCCACCGGCTGCGCCCCCCGCAGCGCGTGGTCGGCGACCACGAACGTCGGCACGACCTGCACCCCGGACAGCGCGCCGATCGTCAGCCACGTGCGGACCCGCCCCACGTACCGGCCCGACTCCAACACCCGCCCGGCGTCGGAGAGGCCAACCTCCGCCGCGACGCCCGCGAGCACGTCTCGCTTGCTCACGTCAGCGCCGCGGAGGAAGTGCGCACGCAGCAGCCGTTCTTTGAGCTGGCCCTGGAGTCGCCAACCCCCTTCGTCGAGGGCGTACGCGAGCAGGCGATGGGCGTCAAAGGTGTTGGGCTTCCACGTCGGGCGCCAGGTGAACTCCTCGTCGGTGTCGGCGGCCACCTCGGCCAGATAGCCCGTGACCTGCTGCTCGGTGTGCACCCCGTACGCTCGGCGCTCCTCCTCGGTGAGCGGCTCGGTCTCCAGCGGAGCGTCCGGCGCCAACTGGAACGGGCGATAGATAACCTCAATGGGCTCGCCGCCGTCGGCTTCCCACTGGGCCACGGCACGCGCCAACCGGCGCTTGCCCAGGAAGCACCACGGGCAGCTGACGTCCGACCACACTTCGACACGCACGTGATGCCTCCCCGCTGCTGGGACCTATCCCGCCGCCATCACCGCCGCTAGTTTATTCGACAGGTGTCGTTTAGTCGACAAGTGTCGACAAGATCGGAGGCTGCTGTGACACGCAACGCCACCTCTCGCAAGCGCCCCGACCCCCGCGCCGAAGCGACGCGTCGGCAACTCGCCGCCGCCGTCCTTGAGCTCGCCAGCCAACGCGACCTGCACCACATCACCATCTCCGACATCGCGCAGCGCGCCGGGGTCAACCGGGCCACCGTCTACCTCCACTCCGCCGATCGCGACAGCCTCCTCGCCACCGCGCTCGAACCGTGGATCGCCCAGATCGCCGAGCTCGCCGCGCACTGCTGTCCCAAACGGTCCACCGCGCCCGCCGCCACCCCACCACCCCAGCTCGTCGCACTCTTCGAGGAGTTCGAACGCCAGGCCCCACTGCTGCGGCGAGTCCTCGGCGACAACGGCAGCGGCAAGCTCATCAACCGCATCTTTCACACGCTGCGCGACCACATGAGCCACCACCTGTCGACCGACGGTCACGCCGCGACCATCCCGCACGACCTCCACGCGGCGTACCTCAGCGGAGCGATCCTGGGGGTCCTCCGCTACTGGCTGAGCCGCGACACCACCCCACCCGTCCCGGAGATCGCCGCGACCACGTGGAAGCTCATCAACAACACGCCATAGTCGAGGCTTGTGTCCGGTGTGGATGCCTGTGCCACCGCGGACCGGCGAGTCAGCCGTCACTGGGAAAACACCCACGCGTACGCGCGCGATCACTAGCCCGGTCGCGCGGTCCACATCAAGGACACACGTCGCGGCCCACGGGCTGATCAGAGCGGGGTCGGTGATGTCGGTGGACCGCCGCCCGACAGGCGAACCGCCGGCCCGAACGCCCCGACACACTCGTCGACAGACTCGATGGCGAAAGCCGGGCCCGCCTGGGGCGTTCGCGCTCGTGCCCGACACGCCCCAGGCAGTACCGACCTATTTAGACACACTCACCGCGGCGTTCTCGAGAGCGCTGACGATGTCGGTGACTTTGGCCTTCGCATCCCCGAAGAGCATGCGGCAGTTGTCGCGGAAGAAGAGCGGATTCTGCACGCCCGCGTACCCCGCGGCCATGGACCGCTTGAAGACAATGACGTTCTTCGCCTCCCAGACGCGGAGCACGGGCATGCCGGCGATGGGCGAGCCGGGTTCCTCCGCTGCCGGGTTGACGGTGTCGTTCGCGCCGATGACGAGGACGACGTCGGTCTCGGCAAAGTCGTCGTTGATCTCGTCCATCTCCAGGACGATGTCGTAGGGGACTTTCGCCTCGGCGAGCAGCACGTTCATGTGCCCGGGCAGGCGGCCCGCGACCGGGTGGATCCCGAACCGCACGTTCACGCCACGGGAACGCAGCAGGGCGGTCAGCTCGGCGACCGGGTACTGCGCCTGGGCGACCGCCATCCCGTAGCCGGGGGTGATGATGACCGAGGAGGCGCTGCTCAGCAGCTCGGCGGCCTCCTCAGCGCTGATCTCGCGGTATTCACCGTCCTGGCCGCCACCGCCGCCGGTGGCCTCGATGCCGAACCCACCGGCGATCACCGAGATGAAGGAGCGGTTCATCGCCTTGCACATCACCCAGGACAGGTAGGCACCGGAGGACCCGACGAGAGCGCCGACCACGATGAGCAGGTCGTTGTCGAGCAGGAAACCCGAGGCTGCCGCGGCCCAGCCGGAGTAGCTGTTGAGCATGGACACCACGACCGGCATGTCCCCACCACCGATCGAGGCGACCAGGTGCCAGCCCAACAGCAGCGCCAGGACGGTGACGGCGATGAGCAGGCCCAGGTTGGGGCGGGCCACGAAGATGACCGTCAGCACGGCGAAGAGGGCGAGCGCGCCCAGGTTGAGCAGGTTCTTGCCGGGCAGCATGAGCGGAGCGGACTTCATCCGCCCGCTGAGCTTGAGGAACGCCACGATCGAACCGGTGAACGTCACCGCCCCGATGAACACGCCGATGAACACCTCAGCGTGGTGAATGGCCAGCAACGCCCCGGTGTACGGCAGCTCCTCGAGGTACCCGTTCCATCCCACGAGGACGGCGGCGAGGCCGACGAACGAGTGCAGCAGCGCGATGAGCTCGGGCATCGCGGTCATCTCGACTTTCCGCGCCCGCCACAAGCCGATCACCGCGCCGATCACTACGGCGACCACGAGTAGGGCAATCGCGAGGGCCTCGGCGGCGTCGAGCACCATCCCCATGGTGGCCGCCAGGGTGATGACCATCCCGACGATGCCAAAACTGAGGCCTTGCTTCGCGGTCTCGTGCTTGGACAGCCCGGCCAGCGACAGGATGAACAACAACGCGGCGACGAGATAGGCCGCGGTGGCGATAGAGGAGGCGTCCACGGTCAGCCCTTCACAGATTCACGCCGGAACATGCCGAGCATGCGTCGGGTCACGGCGAACCCACCGAAAATGTTGATGCTGGCCAGCAGTGTGGCCACGAACGCCAACGCCAACACGACGTGCTGACGTGAAGTGAGCTGCAACAACGCGCCAACCACAATGATTCCGGAAATCGCGTTCGTCACGCTCATCAATGGCGTGTGCAGCGCGTGGTGTACGTGCCCAATGACGTAAAAGCCAATCACCACCGATAGCGCCAACACCGTAAAGTGCTGCGGGATCGGGTCCGGGGCGGTCGCGTTCATGACGAACAGGAGCGCCATACCGAGCGCCGCCAGGATCAGCTTCATCCGCGAGGTGAGGACCTTCTTGGGCGCCACCTCGGGTTTCGCCTCCGGCGCAGCCGCCACGGTGGGCGACGCCGAGACCTGCACCGGCGGCGGTGGCCACAGCTTCTCGCCCTTGCGGCAGACGGTGATGCCGCGCTGGACGACGTCGTCGAGGTCGAGGGTGAGCTGGCCGTCCTTGTTCGGCGTCAGCAGCTTCATGAGGTTGGCGAGATTCGTGCCGTAGAGCTGGGACGCCTGGGCGGGCAGCCGCCGCGCGAGGTCGGTGTAACCGATGATCGTCACCCCGTTGTCCGTGACGATCTTCTCGCCGGGCACTGTCCCCTCGACATTGCCCCCGTTGCCGGCCGCCAGGTCGACGATGACGCTCCCGGGCTTCATCGACGCGACATGCTCCGCGGTGATGATCTTCGGCGCCCGACGCCCCGGGATATTCGCGGTCGTGATGATGATGTCGACCTCGCGCGCCTGCTCGGCGTAGATCTCCGCGGCCCGACGGTTGTACGCCTCGCTCGTCTCTCGGGCGTACCCGTCAGAGGTGTCCATCTGCTCGTCGACGTCGATCGTGAGGTAGGTGCCGCCGATGGACTTGACCTGATCGGCGACCTCGGGCCGGGGATCCGTGGCCCGCACGATCGCTCCGAGGCTGGACGCCGCCCCGATCGCGGCGAGCCCCGCGACGCCAGCCCCCACCACCAGGACTTTGGCCGGCGGCACCTTGCCCGCCGCGGTCACCTGGCCGGTGAAGAAGCGGCCGAACTCGTGGGCGGCCTCCACCACGGCCCGATATCCGGCGATATTCGCCATCGACGACAACACGTCGATCGACTGGGCGCGGGACAGCCGGGGCACCGCGTCGATCGCCAACGCCGTGATCGGCAGAGCGGCGAGCTTGTCGACGAGGTAAGGGTTGAGCGCTGGGCTCAAACACGCGATGAGCGTCGCCCCCTCACGGAGGAGACCGAGCTCCTCGTCGGTCGGGGCGTTGACCTTCATGACGATGTCGGCCGCCCACGCCTCCTGCCGATCCCCGATACGGGCGCCGGCGCTCACGTATTCGCTATCGCGAAAGGCCGATCTCTCCCCAGCACCCCGCTCAACCACAACCTCGTACCCCAGCTTGAGGAGCTGGGTGACGGTCGACGGAGTCGCGGCGACGCGCGTCTCCTCCGGGTCGGATTCGCTGACGATTCCGATAAGCATTTCGGGTTCCTTTACGACAGGCCGACATAAGATCGCCTGGAGCGGGTCACGACGGCGGGTTGGGTGAGGACGCCGACAGGCCGGTGGATCGCCGGCGGCGGCCCTGGACCCCCAATCCCTGCTCATCATGAGCCGGAATTATTCCCCAGTGCTCCTGATCGCGGTACTGGTGATATCCCTCGTGATATCCCTCGGCGATGTCCACGCCCTGACAACGAGGGACCGGTCGGGCGACCAGGAACCGGTTGGGACGCCCGGTGCGACGCGCCTGGCCAATCATTGGGGGCCCCGCAAGTCATAGCGTCCGCGCGAGTCGGCGCGGGTCAGCTCGTACGGGTGGCGGCGTATCGGCGCAGCAAGGCCGCCAGCGCGTCGTGGTGAACGGGATCGGTGACGGCGGTGCCGAGGGCGACGATATCGGCCCCCGCATCGAGGTACTCGGGTGCGGTGTGCGGGGTGATGCCGCCGGTGGCGACGTACCGCAGCATCGGGAAAGGCCCACGAATCGCCCGAAACCACTCGGGCCCGAGGGTGGCCGCGGGAAAGACCTTCACCCAGCGGCAGCCGAGTCGCCAGGCGTGCTGCACCTCGCTCGGCGTGGCGACACCGGGAAGGTGGGGCAGCCCCGCCGCGGTGCTGGCCGCGAGCACCTCCGGGTCGAGGCCGGGGGCGACGGTGTACGCGGCACCGGCCTCTTGAGCTGCCTGGACATGTTCGCTCGTCATCACCGTCCCGGCGCCGACGGTCTTCCCCCGGTCACTCCCGGCTTTGACCACAGCGACCAGCGCGTCCACCTGCGTGAGGTCGCCGATGGGCACTTCCACGAGGTCGATACCGAGGTCCCAGGCGCGCTGCGCCGCCGCGACGGCCTGGTCCGGGGAAAGCCCGCGCAAGACCGCCATAAATCGATGTCGCTGGAAGAGGGAGTCGAAGCTGGCCATACGCGCTCCTGACGTGGCTGGCGTTG
>DATCMA010000009.1:0-73257 GCA_036563645.1 Micromonospora sp. | reverse complement strand
GGGGACCGGCGGCGTCGGGGGTGCCGTTCCCGGGCGGGGCGCGGGCGGCTGCCGTCGGGGGACGGCCCCGGTGGGGCGGGGGATTCCCGGGGCAGGAGGTGTACGCCGCTGGTGTGGATCAGGGCCCGATCCCGGAGGATGGCGCCACGGTGGTGGTTCGGGCGCGGCGTGACGCCCGGCTGGGGGGTGGTGTCCCCAGCGGAACGGCTGTCCGCTGGCCTCCGGGTCCTGCCCCTGAACCATGTCGCACAGCGTAGTAGAGCCTGGTCAGGAGCCTTGTGCGCCGCGCCCCATGGTCATGGAGAAAATCGACACATCGTGATAAATTTGTGATCATCAATGGGTGGGGCGAGGTTCGGGCGAGTCCTCGCCCCAGGTGGCGGGCGCGCGGGGCCGCGGCGCGGCGCTGGCAGCGGTCGCCCATACGGGACAATGCCGGGCGTGAACGCCGAGCACTACTTCAGCGCCGAGCCTGAGGCCAAGGCGCGTCCGCGGGATATCGAGTTCACTGTGGCCGGGCAGCACTACCGCCTGGTGGCGGCAGGAGGTGTCTTCTCGGCCAACCGCCTCGATCCCGGGACAGCGGTGCTCCTGCGGAAGGCGGAGCTTCCCTCGCCTGACGCGACAGGCCCTTTCCTCGATTTGGGCTGCGGCTACGGCCCGATCGCCTGTGTGCTGGCGACCGTGGCTCCGGCGGCGACCGTGTACGCCGTCGACGTCAACCGGCGTGCTCGGCAGCTCACCGCGGAGAACGCGGCGCGGATAGGGGCGGACGATCGGGTGCGGGTGATGGCGCCCGAGGAGGTGCCGGACGGGCTGACCTTCGCGGAGCTGTGGTCCAACCCACCGGTGCGGGTGGGCAAGGCTGAGCTGCACGCGATGCTGGCGGCGTGGCTGCCGCGGCTGAGCCCGGACGGGGTGGCGTGGCTGGTGGTCGCCAAGCACCTGGGCGCCGACTCGTTGCACCGGTGGCTCACCGACCAGGGCTGGCAGAGTGTTCGGCATGCCAGTCAGAAGGGCTACCGGGTGCTGCGGGTGACCCGGTGACCACTCGGCTGGCTCGGTGTTCGCAGACGTTCGCAGAGGGGCGGGTGTGAGCGATATGGAGTACCGTCGGCTGGGACAGTCCGGCCTCGTGGTGTCGGTCGTCGGTCTCGGCTGCAACAACTTTGGACGCAAGCTGGACGCCGACGCCACCCGGGCGGTGGTCGACGCCGCCCTGGAGGCGGGAATCACCTTCTTCGATACGGCGGACATCTACGGGGAGCCGAGCGGCACCTCGGAGGAGTTCCTCGGGGCCGCCCTCAAGGGGCGGCGGGACGACGTCGTCATCGCCACGAAGTTCGGCATGGACATGCAGGGGGCCAATGGGCCGGACTACGGTGCCCGGGGCGCGCGCCGGTACGTCATCCGGGCGGTGGAGGCGTCGCTTCGCCGTCTCAACACCGAGTACATCGACCTCTATCAGATGCACGAGCCGGATCCCGGCACGCCGATCGAGGAGACGCTCTCCGCGCTCGACGACCTCGTCCGCGCGGGCAAGGTGCGCTATATCGGGTGCTCGAACTTCGCGGGTTGGCAGATCGCCGACGCGGACTGGACCGCCCGCACCGCCGGCTTGACCCGTTTCGTCAGCGCGCAGAACCACTACAACCTCCTCAATCGGGAGGTCGAGGCGGAGGTGTTGCCCGCCTGCCAGCGGTTCGGGCTGGGCATGCTGCCGTACTACCCGCTGGCCAGCGGCCTGTTGACCGGAAAGTACAAGCGCGGGGCGCAGCCCCCGGCCGGCAGCCGGCTCGCCGCCGGCGGACGGTACGCCGAACGACTCGCCCGAGCGCCGTGGGACGCGATCGAGGCGATCGAGGCGTTCGCCGCGGAGCGTGGCCGGTCGATGCTTGAGGTGGCGATTGGCTGGTTGGCGGCTCAGCCGACCGTCGCGTCGGTCATCGCGGGAGCGACCACGCCTGAGCAAGTCCGCGCGAACGTGGCTGCGGCCCAGTGGCGTCCGTCAGCGGAGGAATTGACCGCGCTCGCCGCGATCCGCGCGCGGTAGCCACTGTGCGTGCCCCACCGCGTCCCGCGTCGTGGCATGGCCACCACGTGGGACGCGGCTTGGCGTGGCCGGCGCGGCAGCGTAGGGTGGCAGACAACCCCACGGGAGCCCGGTGGACCGGGCTGAGAGGAGGGCTGGAAGCCCTCGACCGTCGAACCTGATCCGGGTAATGCCGGCGCAGGGAGGAGTGGACATGCCGTCCCTGGGACGTCTGCATCTCATCACGGACACCCGTCCTGGGAGTCATCCCCTCGATGTCGTCAGGGCGGCGCTCGCCGGCGCGCACGCTGTGTCCGCTGTGGACCAGCTCGTCGTCCAACTCCGCGTCGACGACCACGTCAGCGATCGCGAGGCGTACGAGCTCGCGCAGCGGGCGACGGCGATGTGTGCCGAGGCCGGAGTTCCTCTCCTGGTCAACGACCGTGTGCACATCGCGCTCGCGGTGGGGGCGAACGGCGCCCACGTGGGGGCGTTGGATTTGCCCGTGGCGGCGGCCCGGCGCGTGCTCGGGCCGACCGCGGTGCTGGGCGCGACCGCGCGGACCGCGGACGCCGCTCGCGAGGCGGTCGCCGCGGGGGCCGACTACCTCGGCGTCGGTCCATGTTTCCCCACCCAAACCAAGGAGGGTCTACCTGACCCCATCGGCCCGTCTGGGGTACGGCGGGTCGCCGCGGCCGTCGACGCGCCCGTCATCGCGATCGGTGGGGTGACCGTTGACCGGGTCGCGGAGCTCGTCGCCGCGGGCGCCTATGGCGTGGCGGTCGTCGGGGCCATCTGCCGCGCGCCCGATCCCGCCCGCGCCACGGAGGAGTTCCTCACCGCGTTGCTCGCCGCCCCACCGACACGCCCCACCCCCATAGGCGAGGAGGGGCCGGCGATCGGCGAGGACGGACGTGCCGCCATCGGGAGCGGAGGATGAGCACGACAGTGGACGTTGCGGTGGTCGGCGGCGGTCCGATTGGCCTCGCCGTGGCGTGGCGATGCGCGCAGCGTGGACTGCGGGTCGCGGTCCATGATCCGGCGCCGGGTTCGGGGGCGTCCTCGGTGGCCGCGGGGATGCTCGCGCCGGTCGCGGAGGCGTATTTCGGGGAGGAAGTCCTCACTCGGCTGCTCGTGGAGGCGGCCGCGCGCTGGCCGGACTTCACCGCCGCTCTCTCAGCGGAAACCGGCTTGACGTTTGGGTACCGGACCGAGGGGACGCTCATCGTCGCGTTGACCGCGGATGACGCGCGGGAGGCGGAGCGGCTTCGGGTGTACCAGGAGGGGCTCGGGCTGCCGATTACCCGCATGGTCCCCACTGAGCTGCGGGAACGGGAGCCCGCGCTCTCCCCGCGGATTCGGGGCGGCGCGTACGCCCCCACCGATCACCAGGTGGATCCCCGGCGCTTGGTCGACGCGCTGCGCAGCGCGCTGCGGCAGGCCCGCGTGCCGATCATCCCGCAGCTGGTCACTGATTTATCCACAGTGGATGCGCAGACGGTCGTGGTCGCCGCCGGGTGCGGCTCAGCCCAGCTCACCGGCCTGCCGGTACGCCCCGTCAAGGGCCAGGTGGTGCGGCTGCGGGCGCCCAACGGCCCGCCCGAGTTCCGCCACGTCATTCGTGGATACGTCGACGGGCAGCAGGTGTACCTCGTGCCCCGGACCGATGGCGAGGTCGTGGTAGGGGCCACTGTGGAGGAACGTGGGGACATGACGGTCACCGCCGGCGCGGTACGGGACCTCCTCGAGGCTGCCGCGGAACTCGTTCCGGCGATCACCGAGTACGAACTCGTGGAGGCGCGCGCTGGCCTGCGACCGGCTACCCCCGATAACGCGCCTGTGCTCGGCCCGTTGCCGGGGCGGCCGAACGTCATCGTGGCGACCGGCCACTACCGGCACGGCATCGTGCTGACACCGCTGACGGCTGAACTCATCACCGAAATGATCATGACCGGGGAGCTGAACCCGATGCTGGAGCCCTTCCGGCCCGACCGCTTTCCGCTGCACGAGGTGGTGTCCACATGCAACTGACAGTCAACGGGGTCCAGCAGACAGTGGAGAGCGGCGCTACGGTCGCTGACGTCGTCGCCGGCGTGACCGAGGCCGAGCGGGGTGTCGCGGTCGCGGTCAACGGCGAGGTGGTACCGCGGGGCCGCTGGTCGAGCGTCGTGCTACGCCCCGGCGACCGCGTCGAGGTGCTCACCGCGGCGCAGGGCGGGTGAGGGGAGTGTCGTTCGAGCTCGCCGGGGTGACGTTCCAATCCCGACTGATCCTCGGGACCGGAGGCGCGACGAACCTGCACCTCCTCGAGCAGGCCATCCGGGCCTCCGGCACGGAACTCGTGACGGTGGCGCTCCGCCGCGTTGGGTCCGCGCCCACGATGCACGGCGGTCTGCTGGAGGTGGTGGAGCGCTGCGGGGTGCGGGTCCTGCCGAACACCGCCGGGTGCCGCACGGCGATGGAAGCGGTCAAGGTCGCCCACCTCGCGCGGGAGGCGTTCGACACGAACTGGGTCAAGCTGGAGGTCATCGGCGACGAGCGCACCCTGCTGCCGGATGGTGTCGAGCTCCTCCACGCCGCTGAGCAGTTGGTCAACGACGGCTTCGTCGTCCTCCCCTACACCTCCGACGATCCCGTGCTGGCCCGGCGATTGGCCGACATCGGCTGCGCGGCGGTGATGCCGGCGGGGTCACCGATCGGATCAGGGCTTGGCATCGGCAATCCGCACCACATCCGGCTGATCCGGCAGAGCGTCGACGTGCCCGTGGTGCTGGACGCGGGGATCGGGACCGCGTCCGACGCCGCGCTGGCGATGGAGCTCGGCTGCGACGCGGTCCTCGTGGCCAGCGCGGTGACCCGAGCCGCCGATCCGGTCAAGATGGCCACCGCGATGCGGCACGCGGTGGAGGCCGGCCGATTGGCCGCGCAAGCGGGGCGCATTCCGCGGCGATACCACGCGGTGGCCTCGACGCCGGACGAGGGACGACCGGAGCTGTGACGAGCCCGATTCCGCCGGTGGTCGTGCTCACCGACCGCCGGCTCGCCCGTCGACCGCTCCTCGACGTGGTACGCGCCGCGGTCGACGGCGGCGCCCGGTGGGTGGTGCTGCGCGAGCGAGACCTGCCGCGGGCGCAGCGCGCCGCACTCGCCGCCGAGCTGCGCGCGATCCTCGAACCGGTCGGCGGGACGCTCATCGTCTCCGGAGCCGATCCGCTCGGTGGGCGGGCCGTCCACCTGCCCGCCTCCGGTCCTTCTCCGCCACCGTCGTTGCCGATCGTGGGCCGGTCCTGCCACACCGCGGCGGAGCTGGCTCGGATCTCCACCGAAAGCTACGTCACGCTCTCGCCGGTCTATCCCACGCCGTCGAAGCCCGGCTATGGGCCGCCCTTGGGTCCGACGGGCTTGGCCCGGCTGATCCCCCACAGCCCGGTGCCGGTGCTCGCACTCGGCGGTGTGGCGACGCCCGAGCAGGCCGCCGCCTGCCGGCTGGCGGGAGCGGCGGGGGTGGCGGTCATGGGCGCGGTGATGCGCGCGCCGGACCCCGCCCAGCTCGTCCATGAGTTGATCCGCGCCGTGACGGAGCCCGAGTCGGTCCTCGAGCGCGGCGCGATGGGGACAAGGAGGTGATGGGTGACTCCGCCGGTGGTGCTCACCATCGCCGGATCCGACTCCGGGGCCGGCGCGGGGATTCAGGCTGACGTGAAGACATTCGCCGCCCTGGGGTGTTACGGCACCTCGGTCATCACCGCGGTCACCGCGCAGAACACCAAGGGCGTGCCGGGGATTTTCCCCATGTCCGGCGAGGCGGTCGCGGCGCAGCTCGACGCGCTCCTCGACGACCTGCCGCCCCGGGCGGTCAAGGTCGGGATGCTCGCCACAGTGGACGCTGCGGTGGCCGTGGCTGACCGGGCCCGCGCCGGGTTGCTGCCGAACCTCGTGGTCGATCCCGTCCTCGTCTCCACGAGTGGGTACGACCTGGGCGCGGTCGAGGTGGTCGAGTTGCTGCTGCCGCACGCGCTGGTCCTCACCCCGAACCTCCGGGAGGCGTCGGCGCTCGTCGGGTGGCCAGTGACCACAGTGGACGACATGGCGCGCGCTGCGGGGGAGCTGGCCGCGCGGGGCCCGCAGTACGTGGTGGTCACCGGGGGTGACGTGACGACCGGTGACGAGGCGGTGGACGTGGTGTGCGCCGGGTCGCGGGTGGAGCACCTGCGGCTCCCGCGGGTCGCCACGCGCAACAACCACGGCACGGGATGCACGTTCTCGGCGGCGATCGCGGCTCGTCTCGCACTCGGTGACGCGGTGCCCGACGCGCTCGCGTTCGCGAAGGACTACGTCACCCGGGCGCTGCGCGGGTCGCGTGAGTGGGCCCTGGGTGGTGGTCACGGGCCACTAGACCACTTTGGCTGGTCCGCGGCGTGACAGGTCGACAGGTGAGGGAGGCAGTGATGCAGGCGCGGCGCAAGGTGTACGTCGAGGGCTCGCGGCCCGATATCCGGGTTCCGTTCACGGAAGTCGCGCTCAGTGCGGGCGAACCCCCGGTGCGGCTGTACGACACCTCAGGACCGGGGTCGGATCCGGCGGTGGGCCTGCCCCCGCTGCGCGGGCGGTGGATCGCCGAGCGCGGCGACGTCGCCCCGGTGCGTGGCGCGGGGACACCGTTGGCCGGGCGAGGAGGGCGTCGACCGACGCAGCTCGCGTACGCCCGCGCGGGGATCATCACGCCCGAGATGGAGTTCGCCGCGATTCGGGAAGGGCTGCCGCCGGAGGTCGTCCGGGAGGAGATCGCGGCGGGGCGCGCAGTGCTGCCGGCCAACGTCAACCACCCGGAGAGCGAGCCGATGGTGATCGGCCGGCGCTTCTTGGTGAAGGTCAACGCCAACATCGGCACGTCCGTGGTCACCTCGTCCCGGGACGAGGAGGTGGAGAAGCTCACCTGGGCGATCCGCTGGGGCGCGGACACCGTCATGGACCTCTCCACCGGAGGGAACCTCCGGGCGATCCGCGAGGCCATCATCCGCAACTCGCCCGTGCCGGTGGGGACGGTGCCGATCTACGAGGCGCTGGAGCGGGTGGGTGGCGACCCCGCGAAGCTGTCCTGGGAGGTATTCCGGGACACCGTCATCGAGCAGGCCGAGCAGGGCGTGGACTACATGACGGTGCACGCGGGGGTGCTGCTGCGCTACGTGCCGCTCGCGGTCAAGCGGGTGACCGGCATCGTCTCCCGCGGCGGTTCGATCATGGCGGCCTGGTGCCTGGCGCACCACAAGGAGAACTTCCTCTACACCCACTTCGCCGAGCTCTGCGAGATCTTCGCCCGCTATGACGTGACCTTCTCACTCGGAGACGGTCTGCGGCCTGGGTCGATTGCCGACGCCAACGACGAGGCGCAGTTCGCCGAGCTCCGCACGCTCGGTGAGCTGACCCAGGTGGCCTGGGAACACGACGTGCAGGTCATGATCGAAGGGCCGGGGCACGTGCCGATGCACAAGATCAAGGAGAATGTCGACCTCCAGCAGGAGCTGTGCCATTCCGCGCCCTTCTACACGCTTGGCCCCCTCACCACCGACATCGCACCCGGGTACGACCACATCACGTCGGCGATCGGCGCCGCGATGATCGCCATGTACGGCACCGCGATGCTGTGCTACGTGACCCCCAAGGAGCATCTGGGGCTGCCGAACCGGGAGGACGTGAAGGCAGGGGTCATCGCGTACAAGATTGCCGCGCACGCGGCGGACCTCGCCAAGGGGCATCCCGCGGCCCGGGCGTGGGACGACGCGCTCTCCAAGGCGCGGTTCGAGTTCCGGTGGGAGGACCAGTTCAACCTGGCGCTGGATCCGGACACCGCGCGGGCGTACCACGACGAGACCCTGCCGGCGAAGCCGGCGAAGACGGCCCACTTCTGCTCGATGTGTGGTCCCAAGTTCTGTTCGATGAAGATCACACAGGATCTCCAGGAGTACGCCGAACGGGGGATGCGGGAGAAGTCCGCGGAGTTCCTCGCGGGCGGTGGGAAAATTTACGTACCGCTGGACCAGCAGCCGGTGGCGCGCCGGTAGGCTGGACGCGGGGAGGAGGCGGGTGATGGCGGGCCGGTCGAGCCTGTGGCCGCGCCGCGGCCGTGTGGCTCGCCCCCTATACCGCCGACCCGTTTTGACCCCGGATCCGGCGACCCGGTATCGTTGCCTGCTGTTGTTCGAACCTCACGGCGTATCCACCATCGGGTACGCTTGCCGTTTGCGCGCGTCTGGGTGACCGACGCGCGCGCCTCCCGACCGACGACGAGACAAGGTAAGCCTGTGCGTACGTACAGCCCGAAGCCGGGTGAGATCGAGCGTCAGTGGCACGTGATCGACGCATCTGACGTCGTGCTGGGCCGGCTGGCCACTCACGCCGCCACGCTGCTGCGTGGCAAGCACAAGCCGACGTTCGCGCCGCACGTTGACACCGGTGACTTCGTCGTCATCGTGAATGCCAGCAAGGTGGCGTTGACCGGTAACAAGCGGCATACCAAGGTCGCCTACCGGCATTCGGGCTACCCGGGCGGCCTGAAGCAGATCCGCTACGACGAGCTGCTGAAGAAGCGCCCTGAGCGAGCCGTGCAGTTGGCCGTCAAGGGCATGCTTCCGCACAACAGGCTCGGCCGTAAGCTTCTCAAGAAGTTGAAGGTCTACGCCGGCCCTGAGCACCCGCACAGCGCCCAGAAGCCGGTGCCGTACGAGATCAAGAAGATCGCGCAGTGAGCGCGGGTGAAGGAAGCAGCATGACCGACACCATTGCGCCCAGCTCGGCAGAGGCCGTCGCCGAGTCCGAGGTGCCCGCCGCGGCTCCCGCGCCTGTGGTGCGCGTCCCGGGTAGCGAACGCCCGATCATGACGGTCGGGCGCCGCAAGGAGGCGATCGTTCGCGTCCGCATCATGCCCGGTAGCGGCAAGATCACCTGCAACGGCCGGGCATTCGAGGACTACTTCCCGAGCAAAGTCCACCAGCACCTCATTCGGGAGCCGCTGGTGGCGGTCGGGAAGGCGGAGTCCTTCGACGTGATCGCGAACCTGCGGGGCGGTGGCATTACCGGGCAGGCGGGTGCGCTGCGCCTCGCCATCGCCCGGGCGCTGGTGGCCTACGACATCAACGACCGTCCGACCCTGAAGAAGGCGGGCTTCCTGACGCGTGACCCACGCGTCAAGGAGCGCAAGAAGTACGGCCTCAAGAAAGCCCGTAAGGCTCCGCAGTACTCGAAGCGTTGATCAGCGCCAGCTTGTACGTGTAAGAAAACGGCCGGTTCGCCCCCCAACCAGGCGGCGCACCGGCCGTTGTGTTTTCGTGCTACCGGCCGTTGGGGTGTGCGTACCGGCCGTGTTGGTTGTCGGATGTGCGGACGGAGGTGTCTGCGATGGGGCGGCTCTTCGGCACGGATGGCGTGCGTGGTCGGGCGAACAGCGAGCTCACGCCCGAGTTGGCGCTGTCGGTTGCGATCGCGGCCGCGCAGACCTTAGCCGAACCTCATCGCGATCGTCCTCCGGTCGCCGTGGTGGGACGCGATCCGCGGGCCAGTGGGGAGATGCTCGAGGCCGCGGTGGTGGCCGGTCTGACCAGCGCGGGCACTCACGTGCTGCGGGTCGGGGTCCTGCCGACCCCCGGGGTCGCCTACCTCGTCGGCGCGACCGGCGCGGACTTCGGTGTGATGCTCTCGGCCTCGCACAACCCGATGCCAGACAACGGGATCAAGCTGTTCGCCGCGGGTGGTCACAAGCTCCCTGACGAGGTGGAGGAGCAGATCGAGGCGAGGGTCGCGGCGAACGGGACCGCCGCGTGGGAGCGGCCCACCGGGCGCGACATCGGCCGCGTTCGCGACCTGCCTGACGCGGCCGAGCGGTACGTGCGGCACCTGATCGAGGCGGCGCCGCACCGGCTCGACGGGCTCAAGGTGGTGGTTGACTGCGCCAACGGCGCGGCGTCCGCGGTGGCACCGGCGGCGTACCGGGCGGCGGGCGCGGAGGTGATCGCGATTAACGCCGAGCCGGACGGCCTCAACATCAACGATCGGTGCGGGTCGACCTGCCTCGACGCGATCCGGGCGGCGGTGGTGGAGCACGGCGCGGACCTCGGTCTCGCCCACGACGGGGACGCCGATCGGTGCCTCGCGGTCACGGCCGACGGTGAGGAGGTCGACGGCGACCAGATCATGGCGATTCTCGCCCTCGCCATGCAGGAAGCCGGGACGCTCACCGGCAACACACTCGTCGCCACGGTGATGAGCAACCTCGGGCTGCGTCTCGCGATGGCGCGCGCGGGCATCCAGCTCGTGGAGACCAAGGTCGGTGACCGGTACGTGCTGGAGGAGTTGCGGGCGTCGGGGTTCGCCCTCGGCGGTGAGCAGAGCGGCCACATTGTCATGCCGGCGTACGCCACGACGGGCGACGGGCTGTTGACCGGGTTGCACCTGATGTCGCGGATGGCCGCGACGGGCAAGTCGTTGGCGGAGCTGGCGTCGGTGATGACCAAGCTGCCCCAGGTCTTGATCAACGTGCCGGTGGGGGACCGGGTGGCCGGGGCCGCCGCGCCGGAGGTCCGCGCCGCGGCGGAGCAGGCCGAGGCCGAGCTCGGGGGCAACGGCCGCGTGGTGCTGCGCCCGTCGGGCACGGAGCCGCTGGTGCGGGTGATGGTGGAGGCGGGCAGCGTCGAGATCGCGCGGGAGATCGCCGAACGGCTCGCCAAGACTGTTCGCGAGGCGAGCCCGCTGCCCGCGTAGGCTCCGCGGTCGCCGCCGGCCGGCGCGAGCCGGCCGGTCAGCTCCGGAAGGCGGCGCGCAGGCGGCGCGCCGCCTCGTCGAGGACCTCCGGACGTTTGCAGAACGCGAAGCGCACCAGCCGCCGCCCGGCCTCCGGGTTGTCGTAGAAGACCTGGGTCGGCACCGCGACCACGCCGCAGCGCTCGGGCAGCGTGCGGCAGAACTCGACCCCATCGCGCCCGCCGAGGGGCGAGATGTCGGCGGTGACGAAGTACGTCCCCTCGGGCCGGAACACGCGGAAGCCCGCGTCGGTCAAGCCGGCGATCAACTGGTCGCGGCGCGCCTGCAACTCATCCCGGAATCGGGTGAAGTAGCTGTCCGGCAAGCCGAGCGCGACGGCGACGGCGGGCTGGAAGGGGGCGCCGTTGACGTAGGTCAGGAACTGCTTGACCCGCAGCACGGCCGCGACGAGCTGGGGCGGGCCGCTGACCCAGCCGATCTTCCAGCCGGTGCAGGAAAACGTCTTGCCGGCCGAGGAGATCCGCAAGGTCCGCTCCCGCATACCGGGGAACGTCGCCAGCGGCAGGTGCGGCGCGGCGGCGTCGGTGTAGACGAGGTGTTCGTACACCTCGTCGGTGACCGCGTACACGTCGTACTCGTGGCACAGCTCGGCGAGGAGGGCGAGCTCGTGGCGGGTGAAGACCTTGCCGGTGGGGTTGTGCGGCGAGTTGAGCAGCAGCAGCCGGGTGCGCGCGGTGAAGGCGGCCCGCAGCTCGTCGGGGTCGACGTGGTAGCGGCCGTCCTCACCGGGGCGGAGGGTGACCGGCCGACGGACCGCGTGGGCGAGCGTCACGGACGCGGCGTAGGAGTCGTAGTACGGCTCGAAGCAGACCACCTCGTCACCCGGCTCGCACAGGGCGAGGATCGCCGCCGCGATCGCCTCGGTGGCGCCCGCGGTGATCAAGACCTCGGAGTCGGGGTCGTACGCGAGGCCCCAGAAGCGGCGCTGGTGCTCGGCGACCGCGGCGCGGAGCTCGGGAATCCCCGGGCCGGGTGGGTATTGGTTACGGCCGGTGCGGAGCGCTTCCGCCGCGGCGGCGAGCATCTCCGGTGGGCCGTCGGTGTCGGGGAATCCTTGCCCGAGGTTGACCGCGTGGGTCCGCGCGGCGAGCGCGGACATCTCAGCGAAGATCGTCGTGCCGAACGGACGCATTCGGCGTACGAGGGGGTCGTCGCTCGACGTCACGTCGTCAGCCTAGGGCGGCCGTCCCGGGGATGTCGTGTCGGACCGCGTCACGTTTCTCGCGGTGTGCCGGAAACCGTAATGTCCTAGTAATTAGCCGGTATAGTCCATCTATTTCCCATAATCGCGCACATGGTGTGATTGAATTGCCCACTTTCGCGCACGCTCGCTGCGCGGTCCGATACGCTGCCGGCCATGTGTGGAATCGTGGGTTACGTTGGCTCCCGGCCAGCGCTCAACATCGTGCTCGACGGCCTGCGGCGGCTTGAATACCGGGGCTACGACTCAGCGGGCGTGGCGATCGCCTGCGGCAACACGTTGCGGACCGAGAAGCGCGCCGGCAAGCTCGCCAACCTCGAGAAGGCGCTCGGCGACGCACGTTTCGGGTGTGGCACGTCGGACGGTGAGATCAGCATCGCGGACGGCACGAGTGGCATCGGCCACACCCGCTGGGCGACGCACGGCGCGCCCACGGACCGCAACGCCCACCCGCACGTCTCCGCCGACGGAAACGTGGCGGTCATCCACAACGGCATCATCGAGAACTTCGCCGAGCTGCGCGCGGAACTCGAGGAAGACGGCATCGAGTTCGTGAGCGACACCGACACGGAGTGCGTCGCGCACCTCCTCGCCGCGGCCCTCGCCGAGCTGCGGGCCAGGGGTGAGCCGGATTCGCCGAAGCTGCTCGCCACCGCGATGCAGCAGGTCTGCCGTCGCCTCGAGGGCGCGTTCACCCTGCTCGCGATCGACGCCCGGATTCCGCACGCGATCGTCGGCGCGCGACGGAACTCGCCGCTCGTCATCGGCCGAGGCAAGGGGGAGCACTTCCTGGCGAGCGACGTCACCGCGTTCATCGAGCACACCCGGGACGCGGTCGAGATCGGTCAAGACCAGATCGTGCTGATCACCCCGGACAGCATCGAGATCACCGACTTCGACGGGCAGCCCGCCGTCGGGCGCGACTTCTACGTGGACTGGGACGCGTCAGCGGCCGAAAAGGGCGGCTACGACTACTTCATGCTCAAGGAAATCGCCGAGCAGCCGCAGGCGGTGGCCGACACGTTGCTCGGCCGGCTCACCCCCAACGGCGAGATCGCGCTCGACGAGGTCCGCCTCAGCGACGAGGATCTCCGCGACGTCGACAAAGTCTTCATCGTCGCCTGCGGCACCGCGTACCACTCGGGGCTGGTCGCCAAGTACGCCATCGAGCACTGGACCCGCATCCCGTGCGAGGTGGAGCTGGCGAGCGAGTTCCGCTACCGCGACCCGGTGCTCGACCGCTCCACTTTGGTGCTGGCGATCTCGCAGTCGGGCGAGACGATGGACACGCTGATGGCGGTCCGGCACGCCAAGACGCAGAAGGCGCGGGTGTTGGCCATCTGCAACACCAACGGCTCCAGCATCCCCCGGGAGTCGGACGCAGTGCTCTACACCCACGGCGGGCCTGAGATCGCCGTCGCCTCCACGAAGGCGTTCCTCACGCAGCTCGTCGCCTGCTACTTGATCGGCCTGCACCTGGCGCAGGTGCGCGGCATCAAGTACGCCGACGAGGTGGCCGCGGTCGTCGACCAGCTCCGGGCGATGCCGGAGAAGGTGAAGCGGGTCCTGGACTCGATGGATCCGGTGCGGGAGCTGGCCCGCGACCTGAGTACCGCCTCGCAGGTGCTGTTCATCGGACGGCACGTCGGTTACCCGGTCGCGCTGGAGGGCGCGCTCAAGCTCAAGGAGCTCGCCTACATGCACGCCGAGGGCTTCGCCGCTGGGGAGCTGAAGCACGGGCCGATCGCCCTGATCGATCACGGCACGCCCGTGGTCTGCATCGTGCCGTCGCCCGCCGGTCGGGGCGTGCTGCACGACAAGACCGTCTCAAATATTCAGGAGATTCGGGCCCGGGGAGCGCGCACCATCGTGATCGCCGAGGAGGGCGATGAGGCGGTGGTGCCCTTCGCCGACCACCTGATCTACGTGCCGCGGACGCCGACCCTGCTCGCGCCGCTGGTGACCACGGTCCCGTTGCAGGTCCTCGCGTGCGAGATCGCCGCGGCCCGCGGACACGACGTCGACCAGCCGCGCAACCTGGCGAAGTCGGTGACAGTGGAGTGACGGACGAGGGGAGAGACAGCGGAGTGAGGTGAGGCGCCGGCGGCATATCGCCGTACAGCGGGCGACGATACTCTGAGCCGGTGATCGTGGCTGTCGGCATCGATGTCGTGCTGGTCGAGCGGTTTGCTCGCGCCCTGGCCCGCACTCCGCTGCTCGCCGATCGACTCTTCACGGAGGCGGAGCGCTACACCGCCTCGGGCAACCCCCGCTCGCCTGAGTCACTCGCCGCGCGCTTCGCGGCCAAGGAAGCAGTCGCCAAAGCCCTCGGGGCTCCGGCCGGGCTCCGCTGGCACGACTGCGAGATCGTCACGGATCCGGACGGCCGCCCATGGCTGACGGTCTCCGGCACGGTCGCGGACGCCGCGGCGGAACGCGGGATCACCCGGTGGCACCTGTCGCTGTCCCACGACGGCGGGATCGCGTCGGCCATGGTGGTGGCGGAGGGGGACGCGCGATGAGGGGGATCCGGTGAGGGGTGCGTGGCGGGCGGCTGATATCCGGGCCGCCGAAGCGGAGCTGATGGCGACTCTGCCGGCCGGGACGCTCATGCAGCGCGCCGCCTCCGGACTCGCCCGTCGCTGCGCGCTGCTCCTCGCGGATACCGGCGGTGTCTACGGCGCCCGCGTGCTGCTGGTGGTCGGCGCGGGCAACAACGGCGGTGACGCGCTGTACGCCGGCGCGCGGCTCGCCGCGCGCGGTGCCGCGGTGTCCGCGCTGCTCCTCGCCCCCGAGCGGGTGGACGCTCAGGCGTTGGCGGCGCTGCGCGCGGCCGGTGGGCGCACGGTGGACACCGTGCCCGAGCGGGCGGACCTGGTCATCGACGGGATCGTCGGCATCGGTGGCACCGGCGGGCTGCGTCCCGCGGCGGCCGCCGTGGTGGCCAGGCTGGAGGAGCTGCGCGCCCGCGGTGGCGGGCGGCCGGTCGTGGTCGCGGTGGACGTCCCCAGCGGCGTCGAGGTCGACACCGGGCACGTCCCGCCGGCGGGTCCCGGTGAGGTGACCGCGGTGCGCGCGGACGTCACGGTCACCTTTGGCTGTCTCAAGCCGGCGCTCGTCGTGGGTCCGGGGGCGGTGCACGCGGGGCACGTCGACCTCGTCGACATTGGACTCGGCCCCTGGCTGAGGAGCGAGCCGGCGGTGCAGGTGCCGGACTGGGCGGACGTGCGGGCGTGGTGGCCGCGGCTCGACCCCTCGACGGAGAAGTACCGCCGGGGGGTGGTGGGGCTGGCGACGGGCTCGGCGACCTACCCCGGCGCCGCGGTGCTCTCGGTCGGTGGCGCGCTCGCCGGCCCGACCGGGCTGGTGCGGTACGCCGGCGGAGCCGCCGCCCAGGTGCTCCAGCGGTACCCATCGGTGGTCGCGACCGAGCGGGTGGCGCAGGCGGGGCGGGTGCAGGCCTGGGTGTGCGGCGCAGGGCTCGGCCTGGACGCGGTCGCGGAGACGGAGTTGCGCGACGTCCTCGCCACACCGGTGCCGGTGGTCCTCGACGCCGACGCGTTGACCCTCCTGCGCGATCGCGACCTCCTCGCGCTCGTCCGTCGGCGCGAGGCGCCCGTCGTGATCACACCGCACGATCGAGAGTTCGCCCGGTTGGCGGGGGAACCACCCGGGTCCGACCGGGTCGCCGCGGCGCGCGCGCTCGCCGCGGAGCTGACCGTGACCGTGCTGCTCAAGGGGCACCGCACGATCGTGGCGACGCCGGACGGTCGGGCGTACGCCAACCCCACCGGCACTCCGGCGCTCGCCACCGGTGGCACCGGCGACGTCCTCGCGGGGCTGCTCGGCTCCCTGCTCGCCGCCGGGCTGGCGCCGGAGCGGGCGGCGGTGGCCGCGGCGTACCTGCACGGGCTGGCCGGTCAGGCAGCCGCCCAGCGTGGCGCGGTGACGGCGACGGAGGTCGCGGAGGCGCTGCGCGCGGTCGTGCCCCGGTGAGCGGCGCGTTGGTCAGTAGGCTGGCCCCATGTGGCAGGCTGAGGTGCGCGTGGATCTGGACGCGATCCGGGAGAACGTCACCCGGTTGCGCGCCAGCACGACCGCCGAGCTGATGGCGGTAGTCAAGGCCGACGGCTACGGGCACGGCATGGTGCCCGTCGCGCGCGCGGCGCTGGACGCGGGCGCGGATTGGCTCGGCGTGTGCACCCTCGACGAGGCGCTCACCCTGCGCCGCGCTGGTATCGCCGCTCCCGTGCTGGCGTGGCTGCTCGTCCCCGGCTTGCCGCTCCACGACGGGATCGAGGCGGGCATCGACCTGGGCGCGGGGAGTGTCGGGCTGCTCGGGGAGCTGGTGGCGGCGGCGGAGCGCGTGGGCCGACCCGCCCGGGTGCACCTCAAGGTCGACACGGGCCTGTCACGGGGCGGAGCGACCCCGCAGGACTGGCCGGCGCTGGTCGAGGCAGCCGCGAAGGCGCAGAGCGACGGCACGGTCGAGGTGGTGGGGATCTGGAGCCACCTGGTATATGCGGACGCGCCGACCCACCCGACCATTGATCGACAGATTTCGGTGTTTCGGGAGGCGGTGGAGGTCGCCGAGCGGCATGGCGTCCGCCCGCGCTACCGGCACCTGGCGAACTCCGCGGCCACGCTGACCCGTCCGGATACCCACTTCGACCTGGTCCGGCCCGGCATCGCCATCTATGGGCTGACCCCCATTCCGGGGCGGGACTTCGGGCTTCGGGCGGCGATGACCGCGCGCGCCCGCGTCATGCTCACCAAGCGCGTACCGGCGGGCACCGGCGTGTCGTACGGGCACACGTACTACACCGAGCGGGAGACGACGCTGGCGGTGGTGCCGGTGGGCTACGCCGACGGAATCCCCCGGCACGCCTCCAACGTCGCGCCGGTGCAGATCGGGGGGCGGATTCGGCGGATCGCCGGACGGGTGTGCATGGACCAAGTGGTCATCGACTGCGGGGATGACCCGGTCGCCCCCGGTGACGTGGTGGTCTTCTTCGGCAGTGGCCGCAACGGCGAACCCACCGCCGACGACTGGGCCGCCGCGCTGAACACCATCAACTACGAGATCGTCACCCGGTTCGGGGGGATCCGCGTGGCGCGGGTCTACGACGGCGCGGGCGCATGAGCGGGACGGGGGAGCGCTCCGGCGCCAGCCGCCGGGCGCGGAAGTTCGGCATCGCCGGCGCGGTCGCGGGTCTCGCCGCCGCTGGTGTCGCCGCTGGTGTCGCCGTCGAGCGCGCCCTCGTGCGGCGGTCGAAGCGGGACATCCACGACCGCCACGCCGGGGAGCGCTTCGGCGAGTTGCCGTGTGACGAGCGTCGGACGGTGACCACCCCCGACGGAGTCGAGCTCTACGTGGAGGTCGTCGATCCGCGGGCGCGCCACCCGCGCGGCCGTGCGGACGCCCCGGCGCGACGCAGGCCGACGCTCGTCTTCGTGCACGGCTACTGCCTCGACATGGGCACCTTCCACTTCCAGCGGAAGGAGCTGAGCCGGCGCGATGAGTACCGCATGGTCTTCTACGACCAGCCCGGCCACGGCCGGTCCGGGGCGCTGCGCGCCGGCGAGTACGACCTGTCCGCGCTCGGCGAGGCGCTGCGCGCGGTGCTCGACGCGGTCGTGCCCGACGACCCGGTTGTCCTCATCGGACATTCGATGGGGGGCATGACCATCATGGCGTTCGCCGAGCGCTTCCCCGAGCTCGTCGGCGACCGAGTCGTCGGGGCGGTGCTGATGGCCACCTCCGCCCGGCTGATCGAGGAGTCTCGGTTCGGGATTTCTGGGTTCGCCAGTCGGATCGGTACCCCGCTGCTGCCGGTGGTCCGCAACGCCACCCGGCTGACCAGTCCCGTCATCGAGCGGGCGCGGGCCACCACCTCCGATGTGGCCTGGTTGCTCACCCGCCGCTACGCCTTCGGAGACAAGCGCCCGAGCCCGTCACTCGTCTCCTACGTGGAGCGCCTCATCACGCGGACGTCCCTCGAGACGATCGTCGGGTACCTGCGGACCCTCGCCGCTCACGCCCGGTACCCGGCGCTAGCGGCGCTTCGCCGGATTCCCACCCTGGTGATCGTGGGGGAGAAGGACGCCATCACCCCGGTGGCCCACTCCGAGGAGATCGTGCGTCGTCTCCGGGATGCGGAGTTCGTGACGGTCCCGGGCAGTGGGCACATGGTGATGCTGGAACACAGCGACGAGGTCAACCGAGCGCTCTTCGATTTCCTGGAGAAGATCACGGTATGAGCTTGGCGGTGGAGCTGCCCACGGTTGCGGACACCCACGCGTTCGGTCGGCGGCTCGGCGCGCTGCTGCGCGGCGGCGACCTGCTGGTGCTGACCGGTCCGCTGGGGGCCGGAAAGACCACGCTGGTGCAGGGCATCGGAGCGGGCATGGGAGTACACGGCGAGATCACCTCGCCGACCTTCGTCATCGCCCGGGTCCACCGCCCCGACCCGGCACGGGGCGGTCGGGTGCCACTGGTGCACGTCGACGCGTACCGACTGGGGGCGACCGCCGACCCCCGCGCCGAGATTGACGATCTCGACCTGGACGCGGTCATCGACGAGTCGGTGGTCGTGGTGGAGTGGGGCGAGGGGATCGTGGAGCAGCTCGCCGACGCCCACCTGCGGGTCCGCATCGATCGGCGTGACGACGACACGCGGCGCGTGGAGCTGGAACCCCACGGCGGGGACTGGGCGGGGCGGCTCGCGGCACTCGGCTGACCCGGCGGCGGGGTGGGGAAACCCGCCGCCTACAGTGCGGCAGCGACACACCCCGACCCCGGGAGAAGCCATGCCGTCGGATACCCCAGCGCTCGACCTGGTGGCGATGCTGCCGCCGGAGTGGGCCGCTGTCATGACGCCCTACCTCGACCTGGCCGTCACCGCGCGGCTCGGCCGGTTCGTCGCCGCGGAGTACGCCGCGGGGCCGGTCTACCCCCCGTTGCCCGACCTGTTTACCGCCTACCGCCTCTGCCCGCCGGAGGCCTGCCGGGTGGTCCTCCTCGGTCAAGACCCCTACCATCGGCCGGGTTTGGCGCACGGCCTCAGCTTCAGCGTGCGCGACGGGGTACGGGTGCCGCCCTCTCTGCGCAACATCTTCAAGGAACTCGCCGACGACGTGGGGGTGCCGCCGCCGCGCAGCGGTGACTTGAGCGGGTGGGCGCGGCAGGGGGTGCTCCTGCTCAACGCGGTGCTGACGGTCCGCGAGGGAGCGCCGAACTCACACGCGGGCAAGGGGTGGGAGGCGTTCACCGACGCCACGATCAAAGCGGTGAACGCCTTCACGCGTCGGGTGGTGTTCCTCCTGTGGGGTGGCTACGCCCGCCGGAAACGCGACCTGATCACGAACCCGGCGCACGTGGTGCTGGAGGCGGGGCACCCCAGCCCGCTCAATCCGCGGGGCTTCCTCGGGAGCCGCCCGTTCAGCGCCACGAACAAGGCCCTCGCCGACGCGGCCTCCCCACGATCGACTGGGCTCGGTGCGCCGCGTGAGGGCCCGTCGACCCGTCCTCTCGCGACGGGTCCGCCCCGCGAGGCGGCGACCCGCTCCGGATAGGGTCTTACCGTGCTCGTACTGGCGGTGGACTCCTCAACTCCGGCGATCACCGCGGCGATCGCGCAGGTGACCACCGGGGACGTTGTCCTGCGTGCCCACCGATGCGCGGTCGACTCCCGAGCCCACGGCGAGCTGCTCGCGCCCGCGGTCGCCGACGTGCTCGCCGAGGCTGGGGCGCGGCCGACGGACCTCACCGCGGTCGTCGCCGGGGTAGGGCCGGGGCCGTTCACCGGGCTGCGGGTAGGCCTGGTCACCGCGGCCAGCATCGGGCACGCGGTCGGTGTGCCGACGTACGGGGTCTGCTCCCTGGACGCGATCGGTTGGGCCGCCAGCCGCGCGGCACCGGCGGACGCGCCGGCGCGGATCCTGGTCGCCACGGACGCGCGTCGCCGCGAGGTCTACTGGGCGGTGTACGCGGACGGGCAGCGGGTGACCGACCCCGCGGTGGACCGGCCCGCCGTGGTCGCCGCGCGCGCTGCCGAGTGGGGAGTCAGTGCGGCGGTCGGCGATGGCGCCCACCGGTACGCCGACGTCCTCGGCCTTCCGGTGTGGGAGGAACCGCGTTACCCACCCGCGGAAGCCCTCGTTCGCCTCGCCGCGGAGCG
This sequence comes from Micromonospora sp., assembly GCA_036563645.1. Taxonomy (GTDB): domain Bacteria; phylum Actinomycetota; class Actinomycetes; order Mycobacteriales; family Micromonosporaceae; genus DATCMA01. The sequence goes on along the minus strand of DATCMA010000009.1, from coordinate 53,030 downwards.
GATCCGCACGAAGGCGCCCGGTGAGCCCCTCACCCCCCTCTACCTCCGGCGTCCGGACGCGGAGGTTCCCACGAGCCGGAAACCGGTCCTGCAATGAGGCTCACCCGCTTCCGCTGGTGGCACATCGACGAGGTCATGCCGATCGAGGCGGACCTGTTCGGCGCCGAGCAGTGGTCCGCGGCGATGTTCTGGAACGAGCTCGCCGCCGGCAACTACTACATCGTCGCGTGTGACGACTCCGGCGCGGTGGTGGGCTACGCCGGGCTCACCGTGCAGGCGCCGGAGGCATGGGTACAGAACATCGGGGTGCGTCGGGACGTCCAACGCCGTGGGATCGGGCGGGCGTTGCTCGAGGACCTGCTCGCGGAAGCGGCCCGCCGCGGTGCCACCTCCGTGCTGTTGGAGGTGGCGGTGGACAACGCACCGGCCCAGCGGCTCTACGCCCGCTACGGGTTCGAGCCGGTGGGCGTGCGGCGCGGCTACTACCAGCCGAGCAACACCGACGCGTTGGTCATGCGGTGCTGGTTGGACGACGCGAGAAGGGGAATGCTGCCGCATGAGCGATGAGCCGCTGGTGCTCGGGATTGAAACCTCCTGTGACGAAACCGGCGTCGGTATCGTCCGGGGGCACACCCTGCTCGCCGACGTGGTGGCCTCCAGTGTGGAGGAACACGCTCGATTCGGCGGTGTGGTGCCGGAGGTCGCGAGTCGCGCGCATCTGGAGGCGATCGTCCCGACGATGCAGCGCGCGCTCGACGAGGCCAACGTGACCCTCGCCGACATCGACGCGATCGCGGTGACCGCCGGGCCCGGCCTCGCCGGCGCGCTGCTGGTCGGGGTCGCCGCCGCCAAGGGCTACGCCCTCGCGGCCGACAAGCCGGTCTACGGGGTCAACCACCTGGCCGCGCACGTCGCGGTGGACACATTGGAGCATGGCCCGCTCACGGAACCCGCGATCGCCCTGCTGGTCTCCGGCGGCCACTCCTCCCTGCTGCGGGTCGACGACCTCGCGCGCGGCGTGACCCCCTTGGGGTCGACGATCGACGACGCCGCGGGTGAGGCGTTCGACAAGGTCGCTCGCCTGCTGGGGTTGCCGTTCCCCGGCGGCCCGCCGATCGATCGGGCCGCGCGTGAGGGGGACCCGGAGGCGATTCCCTTCCCGCGCGGGTTGACCGCGCCGAAGGATCTCGCGGCGCACCGTTTCGACTTCTCGTTCTCCGGTCTCAAGACCGCGGTCGCCCGCTGGGTGGAGGCGCGGGAACGGGCGGGGGAGCCGGTGCCGGTCGCCGACGTGGCGGCCTCCTTCCAGGAGGCGGTCTGCGACGTGCTGACCGCGAAGGCGATCGACGCGTGCCGGACGTACGGCATCGACACGTTGCTCATCGGCGGTGGGGTGGCGGCGAATTCCCGCTTGCGGGCGCTCGCGGAGCAACGGGCCGAACGGCACGGCATCCGCGTCCGGGTGCCCCGCCCGCGGCTCTGCACCGACAATGGGGCGATGGTGGCCGCGCTCGGCGCGCACCTCGTGTCGGCCGGCGTCACGCCGAGTCGGCTCGACCTACCGGCGGACTCCGCCATGCCGCTGACGGTGGTGAGCGTGTAATGTCCGGGCACGTGATCGTGCGAATGTGGGAGGTACGGGCCGAGCCGCGAGGTTTTGCGGACCTCCTCGCGTGGGTGTGTGACACCGCGTTGCCGCAGATCGAGCACCACCCGGCGCACATCTCCAGCGAAGTGTTCTCGTCGACGGATCACCGCGTGGTGGTCGTCTCCAAGTGGCGGGGTGCCCCGCTGCCGATGCCGGAGCCGCCGACCCGGCTGGTGGCCCGCTCGCCGCACACGTGGGAGTTCACCCAGGTCGACCGCTGAGGCGCGCAGGGGCGCGCGTCGGCGTGCGGCAAGGGCTTGGCCGGCGGCGGTTCAGGACACGTCCAACGGATCCGCGAGGAGCCGCTCGAACGCGAGTTCCGCCGCGCCCAGCAAGGGCGCGTCGTCGCCGAGCGCGGTGGTGCGGACCCGAACCTGCTCCCGGCAGCTGGCCAGGGCGGTCGCGTTGAGTCGACTGCGCAGCTGGGCGGCGGCGGCGAGGTAGACGTGGCGCAGCGTGCCGCCGAAGACGACCATCTCCGGATTGAAGATATTCACGAGGTTCGCGACCCCGAGGCCGAGCCAATCCCCGACGTGCCGGAGCGCCGCCTGCGCCGTGGTGTCCCCGCGGCTGGCGGCGTCGATGACGCTCAGCACCGCCCCGACGCCGGTTTGCCCATCGCGGCCCGCCGCGTGGAGCAGGGCGTGCTCTCCGATCTCGGTCTCCCAGCAGCCGCGCGCCCCGCAGCTGCACCGCCGACCACCGGGGTTGACCACCACGTGGCCGACCTCGCCGCCGTAGCCGCCTCCGGTCACCGACCGTCCACCCGCGATGATCCCCGCGCTGACGCCGACGTCGCCGTGGAGGTAGATGAGGTTGTCGCACCCGGCGGCGGCGCCGCGGGTGTGCTCGGCCCGCGCGGCGAGGGCGGCGACGGTGCCGACGGCGACGGGACGGTCCTCGCCGAGTTCGGCCCGGAGCACGTGAACGGCTTCGTCGGACAGCTCGGAGGTGAGCCGCGCGGTGCCGTCGGCGTCACGGGTCATGCGGCTGACTGCGATGCCGCTGCCCACGCACCGGGAGGGTGTCGGCACGGCTTCCCGCATCTCCCGGACGAACGCGGTCAGCATCAGCGCGCTGTCGACAAGGGACATTCCGTGCGGCCGGGGAGCGACGCGCGCGTCCAACACCTTGCCGCCGAGGCCGACCCGTCCGACGCGCAGCCGATCCACCTCGATGCTCACCGCGTACGCGTACACCCGATCCGATTCGGGCTGGACGACCAGTGACGGCCGTCCAGCCCGGCCGGTCTCCCGGGGCGAGCTCTCCCGCACCAGGCCCGCGGCGGTGAGGTCGGCGGTGAGGGCGCCGATGGTGCTGCGGTTGAGGCCGAGCGCGCCCGCGAGCTCCGTTCGGGTGGCCGCACCGTGGATGTGCACGTACCGCAGGAGAGCGCTCAAGTTGTGGCGGCGAATGACCTCCTGATGGGGGGCCGCTCGCATGCGCTGCGCACTCCCTGCCCGTGAGCTCCTATCCGGTGCCGGTTGTGGTCGCCCGCTTCCGGGATAGGGCGTCGACGCTCGCGGCAAGCAGCAGGACGAGCCCGGTGAAGAGGAACTTGTGCCCCGATTTCGCGTTCATCAACGCCATGCCGTTGTCGATGACGGCGACGACCGCGCCACCGAGGATGGCGTCGATGACGCGTCCCTTGCCGCCGAAGAGGCTCGTCCCGCCGATGACCGCCGCGCCGACGGCGTAGAGCAGGACGTTGCTGCCGCCGGTGTTGGCGTCGACCGAGTGGCCCCGGCTCGCCGCCACGATGCCTCCGATCGCCGCCATCGTCGAGCAGATGACGAAGACGGAGATGCGGATGCGGTCGACGTTGATGCCGGCGCGGCGTGCCGCTTCCCGGTTGCCGCCGACGGCGTAGACGTGCCGGCCGTAGGCGGTGCGGTTGAGCACGAAGGTCCAGAGCACGAGGAGGACCGTGATGAGCGGGACGACGATCGGGACGCCTTTGAGCGACGAGATCAGGGTGTTGAAGCTGCGTTCGAGGTTGAGGATGTACACCGCCACGCCGACGAGGAGCGCGAGCCCGACGATGCGGGCGGCCACGATGGCGGTCGGCGCGGTGGTCAGCCCACGCTTGCGGCGGGCGCGGTGCCGCAGGAGCTGGGCGGCCGCGTAACCGGCGACGACGATCGCGCCGAACACCCAGCCCAGGGCGGGCGGCAGGTTGCGATTGGCGATCGCGATCAATACCTCATCGCGGATCGAGATGTTCGTCCCGTCCTTGATGAGCAGCAGTACCACGCCCTGGAAGGCGAGGAACGCGGCGAGCGTCACCACGAACGACGGGATGCCCACTTTCGCCACCAGAGACCCGAGCATGAGCCCGATGAGCACGCCGGTGGCGATCGCCGCGAGCACCGCCACGTACCAGGGGAAGCCGTGCAGGGTGACGAGGACGGCGAGCACGGCGGCGCACACCCCGCTGGTGAAGCCGGCGGAGAGGTCGATCTCCCCGAGCAGGAGGACGAAGACGAGCCCCATCGCGATCAGCGTGACCGCGGCGCCCTGAGTGAGCAGGTTCGCGAAGTTGGCGGCCGTGAAGAAGCTGGGCCGCACGCTCGAGAACCCGATGGTCAGGAGGACCAGAACGAGGACGCCGGGCAGGGCGCCGAGGTCGCCGCCGCGGACCCGTCGCACGTAGTCCCGCAGGTATTCGCGGACGGTTGGCGTCGGTGTGGAGAGTGGTTGCTGCGGTCGGACAGGGGTGGTCGTGCTCATTGGTCGGCTCCTGGGGTGACAGCCGCCGGCTCGTCGCTGTCGGCGCCGTTGAGTGGGGGAAGGCCCAGGTCGCCGCTGCGACCGGAGGTGATCAGTTCGACGACTTGCGAGTGATTGATCTCTGTGGCCTTGACCTGCGCGGCCATCCGGCCGAGGTAGAGGGTCGCGATCCGGTCTGAGACGGCGAAGACGTCGTTCATGTTGTGGGAGATGAGGATGACCGCGAGCCCTTTGTCCGCGAGCCGGCGGACTAGTTCGAGCACCTGAGCGGTTTGCGCGACGCCGAGCGCGGCGGTCGGCTCGTCGAGAATGACGACCTTGCTGTTCCACAGCACCGCCTTGGCGATCGCGACGGTCTGGCGTTGCCCTCCGGACAGGCTGGCGACGCGCTGGCGCAAGGACTTGACCGTCCGGACGGAGAGGCTCGCCAACGTCTCGCCAGCGAGCTGCTCCATGGTCTCCTCATCGAGGAAGAGGCCGGAGCGCTTCTCCCGGCCGAGGAACATGTTCTGGACGATGTCGAGGTTGTCGCAGAGTGCGAGGTCTTGATAGACGACCTCGATACCGAGGGCGGCGGCGTCGCGCGGGCTGGTGACGTGGACTCGCTTGCCCTCGAAGTAGTACTCCCCACTGTCGATGGGGTAGATCCCGGCGATGCACTTGACCAATGTGGACTTTCCGGCACCGTTGTCGCCCACGAGAGCGGTGACCTCGCCGGGGTAGGCCACGAAGTCGACGTCACGCAGCACGTGGACGGGACCGAAGCTCTTGTTGATCCCGCGCAGCTCAAGCAAAGGTGTCGCGGACACGGGTGGATCTCCTCTACGGGGTCTCCCACTACGAGGGCGCGCCAGCGGTGGGCCGGGTGGGCCGTCGGGGCCGCCCGGGGGGGATGAGGGGGACGGCCCCGACGGCAGACCGCCGGAGTGGTGCGCCCGTCAGCTAATACCGGCTTCCGCGCAGGCCTTGGCGAACTCGCTCGTGCAGAGCTCTTCCTTGGTGACGAAGCCGTCGGCGACGACGTCCTTGACGTTCTCCTTGAAGATGGCCTGCGGGGTCAGCAGCACGGCGGGGACATCCCGGTTGCCCTCCGGGTCCCGGACCGTCTGGGAGGTCTCCTTCTTCTCACCCTTGGCCAGGGCGATCGCCAGCTCGGCGGCGGCCTCCGCCTCCTTCTTGATCGCCTTGTAGACCGTCATGCACTGGTCGCCGATGAGGATGTTCTGCAGACCCTGGACGGTGGCGTCCTGGCCGGTGACCGGCACCTTGCCGTTGAGCTTGTTCTTCCTCAGCACGGCGATCGCCGCGTTGCCGAGGGTGTCGTTCGCGGCGAGCACGCCGTCGATCTTGCCGCCGGTCTGGGTGAGCATCTGCTCGAAGATCGTGGTGGCTTGGCCGCCGTCCCAGTTCGGCACGGACTGCTCGGGGCCCTTGACGTACTCCTTCGAGTCGAACTTCGGCTTGAGCACCGAGTCGTAGCCGTTGCGGAAGAGCGTGGCGTTGTTGTCCGTCGGCGAACCATTGAGGTACGCGACCACCGGGTTCTTGGCGCCCTTGTCGGTCAGGCACTTGACCAGGCCCTCACCCTGCAAGCGGCCGACGGCCTCGTTGTCGAAGCTGACGTAGTACTCGGCCGAGCCGCCGAGGGTCAGCCGGTCGTAGTCGATAGTCGCGACCCCCTGCGACTTGGCCTTGTCGAGCACGGCCTTGCCGGTGCCGGAGTCGAGGTTGACGATCATGAGGACCGTGACCCCGCCGGTGATCATCTGGTCGGCGAGGGTCTGGAACCGCGCCTTGTCGCCTTGCGCGTTGTCGATGACGTAGTCCACACCGGCGGCTTTGAAGGCTTCTTCGAGGTACTTGCGGTCGGCGGTTTCCCAGCGCGACGAGGACGAACTGTCCGGCAGGATGACGCCGATCTTGGGCGTTCTGCCGCCGCCGGCTTCCGAAGAGGAGTCATCGCCGCACGCGGCCACGCTGGTGAGGGTCAGCAGACCGGCGGCGGCGAGGGGGAGGATCCTGCGCATCGCACGGGTCCTTTCGGTTATCGGAGCGGTCTTCGCTTGAGACGGGACGGTGCGCCGCCCGGCGTGCTGTCCGGGCGACGCAGCCGCACGACGAGGTGCGGCGCCGGGTGCGAACCCTTTTGTTGTGCCGCGCAACGTATTCCGCGTCCGCCGGGCCACGCAAGATTCGGATGTCACGACATGTATCGAAGGTGATAACGATTGAGTAACAGGCATGCGTGTATCATGTCGGCGTTATCAGATCGATACGATGCGTGACCGGTGAGCGGCTCCCGCGGGCGCGGATTGGGGCGACGGGTGCGCGCGTCGTCCGGCCGAGGTCGCGCGCGTGATGCGGCGTGGTGTCACCCGATCCGGTGGTGCGGACGCCCGAGGGCGCAACGTCTCCGCTCGGTGCGCTGATTCAGTGCGGCCTGTCGTGGCTGATTGAGCATGCACCGTCATCGGGCCAGACCACGGTGGAGACGTGCGCCGGGTGGTGCGTGACGTCAATGTCGTGCTGATGGTGCGTGCGGTGCTGTCGCTGTTCGACCGTCGTTGCGGTGATGGGATGTTGCTGTTCAACGGTGAGGAGGTCGTGCGGCAAGAGCTGAGCGGACACGTGGCGTTGAACAGTGAGTGGGAGGAGTGGGCGTATCTGCCGGAGTTGAGGGCGCTCGGCGTGGGACGCGGTGGTCGCCCGCTCCCTCACCTGTTGCTCTAGCTGCCGGGCAGGACAACGACCCTTCGGGAACAGAAATAGCGCAGGAATATGACCTCTACGGCGAGACGAATATTCTCGCAGCGAGTTGGCATCGTTCTTGGCTGATGCGCTCGATGGGCGGTGGACTGCGATGATCAGGAGAATCCGATAGGCCTGTGGTGGGTGAAGCGCGACGGCCTCGATGTTGCTGTCTATCGGATTCGTCCATCTGATCCCGAGTACACGGAGACCGATGACTTTCGCTTTCCCCACCGAATTCACGCGACCTTTCGCTTCGACAACGTGTCGGCTGTAGAGGTTCGCCACCTCACCCTGGTGTTGGTGATGCGGGCGGTGGTGGCGTTATTGGACACGTATCCGGGGATGGCCTGCTGGCGCTTAATGGGGAGTGGGTGGTGGTGCATAAGTTGGGCGGGCAGGTGGCGCTGAACAGCGATGGGGATCGGTGGGCCGATGTCGGAGAGCTGGAGGCATTGCGTCGTGGACGTACTTGTCGCCCGCTCCCTCAGCCATGGCTATAGGGCGGCAGCCATGGCTATAGGACGGAAATCGTGGACGGCGTGGGCCGAATCGAGGATCTGGCGGTGGGGCAGAGGTCCGCGCACCCGAGCTCGTTCACGCTGGTGGACGCGTGGGTGGGATGGCTGGCGAGGACTGGACAAATAGCGGCGGGCCAGACGTGAAGTTCATTGTCATAAATGTAAGCTTTCGCCGCCTCTGGCGGACCAGACGCCTGGCACGGCAGCATGACCGTGCCGTGGCCGTGGTTGTGATCGATCACCTGGTGCGTTCTCCTCGCGGGATGTCGACGATGCGCTCCTACCGCTAGTTGAGATACGTCGATACCATAGCCATGACGTGAGTAGATATCTCGCCTAAGAGATGCGGGCTTGGCGGGGACGGGGGCGCCCGATGGTTTCCCACATATCTTCCATTGGGGACGATCATGGCGGGTGATGACGGGGTCAAGGTTTCGCCGGCGGATCTCCGTGCGCATGCCCGCCACATTGACCAGGTAGCAGACGAGATCGCCACGGCTCACCAGGCGGCCCAAACCACCCAGCCGAGCACGGACGCGTACGGCAAGTTGTGCGTGATTGTTCCATTGACGCTCAACGAGGTGCATGGGCCGGTGGTGGACGGTATTGGGACCGCGGTGGAGTCGGTCCGGGACACCGCGGCGCGGGTGCGATCGGCAGCAGATAGATATCAATCGACTGATGAGGAGAGCGCGGCCCGGTTCCAGAAGATCAGGAGGGCCGGGTGACCGACAACCCGTTGGTGGCCACTCCCCAGGAGACCCCGCCGGGGGCGTGGTCGGGTGTCTGGATCGCTGAGGATATCGAGCAGCTTCGGCAGAGCATCGAGAGTGGAAGCTGGGTCGATGCCGCGATCGCCGGGGTCGCTGCGGGGCTCGACGCGCTGGCGTTAGCCGTTGATCCCTTGGGTTCGCTGCTGCAGTACGGCGTCGCGTGGCTTATCGAGCACGTGGAGCCGTTGCGGCAGGTGCTGGATTGGCTGGCTGGTGATCCGGGGCAGATTTCGGCCCACGCTCAGACGTGGCGGAATGTCGCCGGCGCGCTGCGGGACAGCGCGGAGAATCTGGCGCGGCAAGTCCGGATGGATGTCGCTGAGTGGGTGGGGAGCGCTGGCGACGCCTACCGCACCTGGACGGGTGACCTGGAGAAGGCGATTGATGGCTTGGCACGGTCCGCCGATGTGATGGCGGTCGCGACCGTGTGCTCGGGCGAATTGATTGCTGGTGTGCGCATGCTCGTCCGAGACGCGATCGCCACCCTGGTGTCTCGGCTGGCGGTGTACGCCGCTGAGATCGCGGGAACCCTCGGCGCCGCGACGCCGGTGGTGGCGGGGCAGGCCGTCGCCATGATCTCCGCCTGGGCATCCAAGATCGCGCGCTGGGTGCGTGCTCTTCTCAATAGCCTGCGCCGGTTCTCGTCTCTCATCAGCAGACTCAGCAAGCTGATCGAGGAGCTGAAGAAGCGGCTGATGCGGCTGCGCACGGCTAGAGGCGGAGGTAGGGGAGATCTCACCAAGCCCTCGCGAAAGCCCGACCCCAATGCCAAGCCGCGAGGAGAGCGCACCGATGCCCACCCCACCAAGAAACGTGACCGAGCGAAAAGACGTGAAAATGAATCGGCCGATACCTTGGCTCGGCACGGCTACGACGTCGAGCAGAATCCACCGCCGCTGCCGAACGGCAAAGAACCGGATTACAAGATTGAGGGGCGTTACTTCGACTGTTACGCGCCGAGCTCGAAGAATCTCGACAACATTCGAGATGAAATCAGTAACAAGGTTAAAGAGGGTCAGACGGACCGGATTGTCCTGAATCTCGACGACTGTCCCCGCTCGCCCGAGGAGATTAAGGATGTCCTGCAGCGGAAGCCAATCAACGGGTTGAAGGAGATTCTCGTTGTTAAGGACGGTAAAGTGATCCCCTTCTACCCGTTCACGTCGTAAGGACAGGAAGCTATGGCGGTGGAGTACCGGTTGTACAGCGCGGCCGACCTCAGCGGGGACGCGTTGGCGTCGTTCATGGCGGACGCCCTGGGAGGCACGGTCATCGACGACAGCCCAGACCACGGAGGCTTGCGCCGGGTGGTGCGTGACGGTTTGGACGTCACCGCGTATCGGGTGATACCTGGGGACGAGGCATATGCGGCCGGAGTCTTCAACTTTCCCCACCGCATCACAGCGGCCTTCCGTTTCTCCAATAGGGCGAGCGAGCAGGTACGCGCCGTCAATGTCGTGCTGATGGTGCGGGCAGTGTTGTCGCTGTTCGATACATATCCCGGTGACGGGGTCTTGCTGTTCAACGGCGAGGAGGTCGTCCTCCAGAAGCTGAGCGGACAGGTGTCGTTGAACAGTGACTGGGAGGAGTGGGCTGACATACCGGAGTTGCGGCCGCTCGGCGAGGGCCGTGACATTCGTCCTCTCCCTCAGCCCTTGCTGTAGGCGAGGGCGGCACACCTCCGGTGCGGGGTGGTGGCGCGATTGTCGCCCGCTCCCTCAGCCGTGGCTATAGGGGCTAGGCAAAAATCAATGGCCCTGGAATATGACTTCTACGGTGAGGCGGATGTCAGCGTGGAGGAGCTGGCATCGTTAATAGCCGGTGCGTTGCGTGGAGTGGTTATCCGCGATGACGAGGCGAAGGGAAAAATCGGTATCGAGTGTTGCGCGATAGCTTGGATGGTGCCGTTTACCGCCTTGGGTCAAGTGATGACAAGTATGCGGAGACAGGAATTTTCAACTTCCCACAGTGGATCGGTATAGCGCATCAACCCTCATAGGGAGGGGTAACCCGTTGAACGGCGCTATGGCGAGCGTAGAGTTGATGGCGGACTACGGTTGCTATCCCCTCTGGCTGCACACAGATCGTGGGCTACGAAACATCGATCTGGCTCGTTTGGATATCTCGGCGGGCTTGTGCGCGCAGTGACCGCTGTCGCGCCTGGTGCCGCTCGTCAAGGCCAGGGCTTCCGGTATCGCCGAGCTATGCAGACGCGACCACGGGACGGCACAGCAGCGCGGTGGGGGCGCCGGCGACCCGAGTGAGCACGAGGCTCGCCGACTCCGGGCCGTCGAGCCGCAGGTCCCGACGGAGCTGATCCGGCTGCACCGGAAGCCCGCGTTTGAGGATCTCCAGTCGCCCGATCCCGCGCTCCCGCAGCAACGCCCGCAGCCGCTTCACCGAGTACGGCAGCGTGTCGATGACCTCGAGACACCGCGCGTACGGGGTGGCGACCGCGGCGTCGGCGTAGACGTACGCGATCGAGGCATCGGCGAGCGTGCCGTCCACGGTGGCGGCGAACTCGGCGACCAGGTGAGCCCGGACGACCGCCGGATCGGGGTCGTAGAGATATCGGCGTACGCCACCGAGCGGGGCGGTCTCCCGTCCGCTCCCGGTGAGCTGTGCTGAGGCGGCCTCCCCAACTCCTTCTTCTTTTTCTTGAGAGAGGACGGCTTCTTGAGAGCGGGCGGCGCGTCTTTCGGAGAGGAGCGTGGCGCGGCGGGGGACGCGCGCGAGCGGCCCGAACCAGATCGTTGCCTCCACGAGGTCGCCATCGACGCTGACCCACTCGGCCTCCGCGTCGGGCGGCAGCAGCGCGTGGTCGATCCCGGGGGCGACCTTGAGTACGGTGCGAGGCACCCGTTTCGCGAGAGAGGTCACAAACGACCACGGTGGGGAGTAGGCGTCGGGGTCGAAGACCCGGCGGCCCGTGCCGGAGTGCCGACGTGCCGGGTCGCAGAAGACCGCGTCGAAGCCGGACACGTCAACGGTCGTGGCGTCGCCGACGTCCACCGTGAACAGGTCGGCCACACCGACGGCCTCCGCGTTCGCGGCGGCCATCGCCGCGGTCAAGGGATCGGCTTCTATCCCGTAGACCCGAATGCCGGCGCGGGCCGCGGCGATCGCGTCCGCCCCGAGGCCACAGCCGAGGTCGGCGAGGGTTCGCACCCCTGCGGCGCGCAACCGGGCCGCGCGTCGCTTGGCGACGATCGCCCGGGTGGCCTGTTCCAGACCGGCTCGCGTGAAGTACATCGCGTTGGCGAGGGGCCCGAACTTGCTGACCGCCCGCCGGCGCAGGTCAACCTGGGTCAGCGCGGCGGCGGCGAGGTCAGCCGGAATGCCCCGGGCGCGCAGCGCGGCGGCCGCGGTCAGCGGGTCGGCGGTGACGAGCTCGGCCGCCGCGGCGAGGGCCTGGGCACCGGTCGGACTGCGGAGCGCGGCGAGCCGGTCAAGGTCCACCGCGCCATTGTGTCCGCCCTCCTCAGCCGGTCGGATCGCGGTTGGGGAGAGTTGGCACTCTCCTTGACGGAGTGCTAGCGGCGGCATAGTCTTCCGTTAGCACTCTCCGTCCGAGGGTGCCAGCTCTCCACGCATCATCGGGAGCGCGGAGAAACGCCAGGCGGACCGGTACCCGCGACGACGGACCCGCCCGGTGGCATGAGGCAGATTGACGCCGGTTGGACGTGTCTGGCCGGCACGACACCAAGTACCCCGGAGGGTATGCCCGTGACTACCGCGACGAAGGTTGCGATCAGGCCGCTCGAGGACCGGATTCTGGTCCAGGCGAACGAGGCTGAGACCACGACGGCGTCGGGCATCGTCATCCCCGACACTGCCAAGGAGAAGCCGCAGGAGGGCACCGTCCTCGCTGTGGGCCCGGGCCGCGTCGACGACAAGGGCAACCGGATTCCGGTTGACGTCAAGGTCGGCGACACGGTGATTTTCTCGAAGTACGGCGGCACCGAGGTGAAGTACAACGGTGAGGAGTACCTGGTGCTCTCCGCCCGTGACGTTCTCGCCGTCATCGAGAAGTGACCTGTTGACCCAGTGTTGAGCGCCCCGGCACCCCATGCGGGGTCCGGGGCCTCATCTGTCTGTCGGCCGTTGGCACGGCGCTGACGCCGGCGACGGACAACATGTGAAGGGACTTTTTATGGCGAAGATCCTGAGCTTCTCGGATGACGCCCGGCACCACCTGGAACACGGCGTCAACACTCTCGCCAACGCGGTCAAGGTCACCCTCGGCCCTCGCGGGCGCAACGTCGTCCTGGACAAGAAGTTCGGCGCCCCGACGGTCACCAATGACGGCGTGACCATCGCTAAGGAGATCGAGCTCGCCAACCCGTACGAGAATCTCGGCGCGCAGCTTCTCAAAGAGGTGGCGACCAAGACCAACGACGTGGCCGGCGACGGGACCACCACCGCGACCGTGCTGGCCCAGGCGATGGTCCGCGAAGGTCTGCGCAACGTAGCCGCCGGCGCCAACCCGATGGCGCTCAAGCGGGGCATCGACGCTGCGGCGGCGAAGGTCTCCGAGGTGCTGCGGGAGAAGGCGGTCGAGGTCAGCGGCAAGGAGGCCGTCGCTCACGTCGCCACCATCTCGGCGCAGGACGCCACGATCGGTGAGATGATCGCCGAGGCGATGGAGCGGGTCGGCCGCGACGGGGTCATCACCGTCGAGGAGGGCTCCACCCTCGCCACCGAGGTGGAGGTCACCGAGGGTCTCCAGTTCGACAAGGGCTTCATCTCCCCGCACTTCGTCACCGACGCTGAGGCGCAGGAGGCGGTCCTCGACGACCCGTACATCCTGCTGACCACCCAGAAGATCTCGGCGATCGAAGACCTGCTGCCGCTGCTGGAGAAGGTTGCCCAGGCGGGCAAGCCGCTGCTCATCGTCGCCGAGGACGTCGAGGGTCAGGCGCTGGCCACGCTCGTGGTCAACGCGATCCGCAAGACCCTCAAGGTGTGCGCGGTCAAGGCGCCGGGCTTCGGCGATCGCCGCAAGGCGATGCTCCAGGACATGGCGATCCTCACCGGCGCTCAGCTCATCGCCCCCGAGCTGGGCTACAAGCTCGACCTGGTCGGTCTGGACGTGCTGGGCACGGCGCGCCGGGTCGTGGTCGACAAGGAGACCACCACGATCATCGACGGCGGCGGGAAGCAGTCCGAGATCGACGAGCGGATCGCGCAGATTCGTAAGGAGATCGAGGTCTCGGACTCCGACTGGGACCGCGAGAAGCTGACCGAGCGGCTGGCCAAGCTCTCCGGCGGCATCGCCGTCATCAAGGCCGGCGCGGCGACCGAGGTCGAGATGAAGGAGCGCAAGCAGCGCATCGAGGACGCGATCGCCGCGACCAAGGCCGCGGTCGAGGAGGGGACGGTGCCCGGTGGGGGCGCCGCCCTCGTGCAGATCGCGTCGGTGCTCGACGACGGCCTCGGACGCACCGGCGACGAGCGGACCGGTGTGGCGATCGTGCGGCAGGCGCTCGACGAGCCGCTGCGTTGGATCGCCCAGAACGCCGGTCTCGACGGTCAGGTCGTCGTGGAGCAGGTGCGGTCCAGCGCGTGGGGTCACGGGCTCAACGCGGCCACCGGCGAGTTCGTCGACCTCGTGGCGGCCGGCATCATCGACCCGGTCAAGGTGACCCGGAACGCGGTCGCCAACGCCGCGTCGATCGCGGGGATGCTGCTCACCACCGAGAGCCTGGTCGTCGAGAAGCCCGAGAAGCCCGAGCCCGCCGCGGCCAACGGGCACGGACACAGCCACCAGCACGGTCCGGGCTTCTGATCGAGGCGAACTGAGCGGCCGAGACTCGAGATCCGCGTGGTCGGGGACGGTCCGACCGGTCCCTGATCACGCGGATCGTGTTTATCGCCCGGCAGGTGGTCCGCGCCCACCGGCGACCACGCGCTCCTCGGCGCTGGCCGCCCCGCCCTCGACCACCGCCCGTCGGTGACCGGTAAGGGGTGGATCCCGATCTCAGACATTAGGTGCGGGGCGCGAACCGTTACGCTCAGCGGCAGCACAGCTGGACGCGTGCTCGGAAACTTTCCTCTCGTTTCGCGGGAAAGCGCGTAATGATCAGACCCTTCCGTGGTCTTCTCCTGTGAGGAGAGGGGGATAACTGTGCGTTCGGTCCTCGTGTGCGTTCGGACAACAGCCGCCGCGCAGAGCATCACCGCCGCTGCCATGCGGCTCGGGGTGGCGGGCGCTGTCCGCACCGCCGTTTCCGAGCCGGAGGTGATGCTCCGGCTGTCCGAACGGCCGGCCGACATCGTGCTCGCGGACACGGCGCTGACCCGCCCGGACAGTGCCGGTTTCACCCGGCGAGTCTTGGCCAAGGCACCCAATGCCGTGATCGTGCTCTTCGGGCCAGAGGAACCCCGGGTGGCCGCCGCCGCGATCGCTGCCGGCGCCCGAGGACTCATCCACGGAGGGGCTGATCAGGATCTCGTCAGCGTCGTCGCGAAGACTCTGCTGCTGCTGTGCACGCCGCGTCCGGCCGTCGCGGGCGGCACGGGGTCCGTCCGCCCGGCGGCGGTGGGGCGCACCGCCTTCGGTGCCGCGGCGGGTCTCCGTCCCGGTGTGACGGCGGGCGTGCGCGTGCCGGGCGGTCGTCCGACGGCGGATGTCGCGCGGCCGGTGGGCGCGGGTGTGGCTGGCCCGGGCCAGCCGGATGGGGCGACGATGGTGCCGGCCCAGCGGGGTGACGAGATCGGGCGTGGCGTGCCGGGGTCCGGGCGCGGCGCGCGCGGAGTCGTCATCGAACGTCCCCTCGCGCCCGGCGCGCGCCCCGGTGAGGCCTCTGGCGCCCCGCGCCGGATCACGCTCACCGAGCGCGAGCTGCAGGTGCTGCGGGGGATGGCCGAAGGGAAGAGCAACGCGGAGATCGGCCGGGACCTGTTCGTCTCCGAGGACACGGTCAAGACGCACGCGCGCCGGCTGTTCCGCAAGCTCGGCGCGCGGGACCGGGCGCACGCTGTCGCCGCGGGCTTCCGCGCGGGCCTGGTGGCGTGACGCCGGACGCGGTGGGCGTCGGCCGGCGGCGCCGGCGGGGTGACGGGCCGACCGTCAGCTCTCCGCCGACTCCTCGTCGGTGCCGTCGCTCAACGTGTCGTGGACGCCGTCGGCGTAGCCACGGGCGTAGTCCCACGTGACGTAGTGGGCCGGGTCGGGGTCGAACGCCGGCTCGTGGACGCGTGGGCGACCCGAGTTGAGCAAGTGACGGAGATTGCTGCGCAGGAGATCCCAGTCGAAGTAGTGCGGCTCGTGGCAGTCCTCACACTCGATCACGAGGCCGCGGATTCCCTTGGGGCTGAGGAGCGCCTGGTAGACCTCGAGGTCGGCCAGGTCCTCCAGCACGTCCTGCCGCTCGACGTCGGACAGCGGATCGAGGTCGGCGTCCCCGGCGAAGTCGCCCAGGCTGGCGGCAGGATCGCTGGGATCGCCGGCGAACGGGTCGATCGGCTCGTCGTGCACCCCTTCACCGTAGTCGTCCCACCGACGGTCCCGCCCGCAAGCCAGGGTAGCGGTGGCGAACAGCGCGGCAAGCGCCCTGGGTACGATGAGGCATCGCGCTGCACGCTAGGGGGAGCCGGTCGAGCGCCGAGCGTGCCTGGTATCCGTCTGGCCAGTTCAGGGGACACGTCGTGGACAACTCGCTCGTGAACGACCTTCCATCCGGTCCGGGCGGCGTCGACCCGAGCGTCGACCGCCCTGGTATCGACGATGTTCGTGACTCGGCGCGGCTCATCCCTCTCGGGTTGACCTTCGACGACGTGCTGTTGCAACCGGCGGAGTCGGAGGTCGTGCCGAGCCAGGTCGACACCTCCAGCTGGGTGACGCGGAACATCCGGGTGTCTATCCCGCTGCTGTCCAGCGCCATGGACACGGTCACCGAGGCGCGGATGGCGATCGCGATGGCTCGGCAGGGTGGCCTGGGGGTGCTGCACCGAAACTTGTCCATGGAGGATCAGGCCCTCCAGGTCGACCTGGTCAAGCGCTCTGAAGCCGGCATGATCACCAACCCGGTGACGGCGAGCCCGGATGACCGGCTGCGGGACGTGGACGCGCTGTGCGCCCGCTACCGCATCTCCGGGGTGCCGGTCGTGGACGCCAACGGCATGCTCGTGGGCATCGTCACCAACCGGGACATGCGGTTCGAGAGCAACAAGGACCGCCCGGTGCGCGAGGTGATGACGCCGATGCCGTTGATCACCGCGCCGGTGGGGGTGAGCCGGGAGGAGGCCCTTGAACTCCTGCGCCGGCACAAGGTGGAGAAGCTCCCGCTCGTCGACGACGCGGGGCGGCTGCGCGGCCTGATCACGGTCAAGGACTTCACCAAGAGCGAGCAGTTCCCCAACGCGACCAAGGACGAGTCCGGGCGGCTGCGGGTGGCCGCCGCGGTCGGTGTCGGCGAGGACGGCTACAAGCGGGCCCGGATGCTCGTCGACGCCGGAGTCGACATCCTCGTCGTGGACAGCGCCCACGGGCACAGCCGTAACGTCCTGGAGATGGTCCGCCGGCTCAAGCGGGACACCCCGGTGGACGTCATCGGCGGCAACGTCGCCACGTACGCCGGAGCCAAGGCGCTCATCGAAGCCGGTGCCGACGCGGTCAAGGTGGGGGTCGGTCCGGGCGCGATCTGCACGACCCGGGTCGTCGCTGGCGTGGGCGTCCCGCAGATCACCGCGATCATGGAGGCGGCGCGGGCGGCGATCCCGGCTGGCGTGCCGGTCATCGCCGACGGCGGCATCCAGTACTCCGGCGACATCGCCAAGGCGATCGTGGCGGGCGCGAGCACGGTGATGCTCGGCAGCCTCTTCGCCGGCTGCGAGGAGAGCCCGGGCGAGCTGGTCTACATGAACGGCAAGCAGTACAAGTCCTACCGCGGGATGGGCTCGCTGGGGGCGATGCAGTCCCGTGGTGAGGCCCGCTCGTACTCCAAGGACCGCTACTTCCAGGAGGACGCGAGCGAGGACAAGCTGGTGCCGGAGGGAGTCGAGGGCCAGGTGCCGTACCGGGGGCCGCTCGCGGCGGTCACGCACCAGCTCGTCGGTGGGTTGCGCGCGGCGATGGGGTACGTCGGCGCGGCGACCATCCCGGAGTTGCAGCGGCGGGGTCGGCTGATTCGGATCACTGCGGCTGGGCTCAAGGAGAGCCACCCGCACGACATCCAGATGACCGTCGAGGCGCCGAACTACCACGCCCGCTGACCGCCGGGTGCCGGTGAACCCGCCGCGGAGCGCGGCCTGTCTGCTGTGGAGTTCTCATCATGCGTGATGTGGTGGAGATCGGGCTGGGGAAGACCGCGCGACGCGGTTACCACCTCGACGACATCGCGATCGTCCCGAGTCGACGGACCCGCGACGTCGACGACGTCTCGACGGAGTGGCAGCTCGACGCCTACCCGTTCCGGATCCCGTGTGTCGCGCACCCCTCGGACGCGACGATGAGCCCCGAGACCGTCATCAAGCTGGGGCAGCTCGGCGGGCTCGGTGTGCTCAACGTGGAAGGGCTGTGGACGCGGTACGAGGATCCCACCAAGCTCCTCAAGGAATTGGCGACGCTTGACGTCAAGGGCGCCACCCGCCGGCTCCAAGAGGTGTACGCCGAGCCGATCCGGCCGGAGCTGATCGCGGAGCGGGTGCGGCAGATCCGCGAGGCGGGGGTCACCGTGGCGGTGCGGGTCTCCCCCCAGCACACGCTCGCCTTGGCCCCGGTGATCCTCGATGCCGGGGTGGACATCTTGGTCATCCAAGGCACCCTGGTCTCCGCCGAGCACGTGTCGACCACCGACCGACCGCTCAACCTCAAGGAGTTCATCGCCGACCTCGATGTGCCCGTGCTGGTGGGCGGCTGCACCGACTACAAGACGGCCTTGCACCTCATGCGCACCGGCGCGGCCGGTGTGATCATCGGGGTCGGCGCCGACGAGTGGGCCACGACCGACCGGGTGCTCGGGATTCGGGTGCCGATGGCGACGGCGATCGCCGACGCCGCGGCGGCCCGGCGCGACTACCTCGACGAGACCGGTGGTCGCTACGTCCACCTGGTCGCCGACGGTGACCTGCGGACCTCGGGGGACATCGCCAAGGCGCTCGGGTGCGGGGCGGACGCGGTGATGCTGGGCCGGCCGCTGGCGCTGTGTGACGAGGCGCCCGCGGCGGGGGCGTGGTGGCACTCGGCCGCGAGCCACCCGAAGCTGCCGCGGGGCGCGTACGGGCCGCCGGAGGAGCCGCTCGGTCCGATGGAGAAGGTGCTGTACGGGCCGGCGGACGAGCCCGATGGCCGGCTCAACCTCTTCGGCGGGCTGCGCCGGGCGATGGCCAAGTGCGGGTACCGCGACCTCAAGGAGTTCCAGCGGGTCGGGTTGGTCTTGGACCGGTAGGTCCGGCGTCCACACGGAGAGGGGTGTGCGCGGCGGCTCCACGACTCGCGTGCGCGCGGCGCGGTGGGCCAAGCTGCTCGCCGCGGTCCTCGTGGCGCTGCTCGGCTTCGCCGGTTACCCCGGTGAGCAGTCCGCGGCGCGCTACCGGCCGGGAGCCGCCGACGTCGGCGACCCCTACGTCCCGGGCCTGGGCAACGGCGGCTACGACGTCGCAAGCTACACCCTGCGGCTCCGCTACGACCCGGCCGAGGGTCGGCTCAGCGGCACCGCGGTCGTGGTCGCGACCGCCACGCAGAATCTGTCCCGCTTCAATCTGGACCTCATCGGCCTCCGCGTCACCGCGGTGACCGTCGACGGCCGACCGGCCCGGTATCGCCGGGACCAGGGAGAGCTGATCATCACGCCCACCCGCGGTCTGCCCGTCGGCCATCAGTTCACTGTGGAGATCGCGTACGGTGGGGTGCCGCGGCCCATCACGGATCCGCGGCTCGGGACCAACGGCTTCCTCACCACCACCGACGGGGCGATCGCCCTCGGCCAACCCGTGTCGGCGAGCACGTGGTTTCCGGTCAACGACCACCCCAGCGACAAGGCGACGTACGACATTGAGATCAGCGTGCCGGATGGGCTCGTGGCGTTGAGCAACGGCGTGCCGCGGGGCACCCGGCGCGCCGACGGGTGGACCACCTGGCGCTGGTCGGTGCGGTCACCGATGGCGAGCTACCTGGCGACCGTGGTCATCGGCGACTACCGGGTGCGGATGGACAGCCACAACGGCAAGCCGATGGTCACCGCGGTCGCATCCTCCCTGCCGCACGGGCCGGCGGACGCCGCGCTCGCCCGCACCGGCGAGATCGCTGACTTCCTCGAGCGGCACTTCGGGCCGTACCCCTTCGAGGCGTATGGCGGCATCGTCATCGACGACGAGCGGATCCGCTACGCCTTGGAGACGCAGACGCGGCCGGTGTACAGCGCGGTGTTCTTCGCCGATGAGCCCGCCACGTGGGTGGTGGCGCACGAGCTCGCCCACCAGTGGTTCGGTGACAGCGTCTCGGTCCACCGGTGGCGGGACATCTGGCTCAACGAGGGGTTGGCGACGTACGCCGAGTGGCTGTGGGAGGAGCACGACGGCGGCCGGTCGGTCCGGGAGATTGTCGCCGCCGAGTACGCGCGTACGGACTGGTCACAGCCGGCGTGGGATCCGGGGCCCGACCGCCTCTTCACTCGCGCGGTCTACCAGCGCGGTGCACTGGCGGTGCACGCGGTGCGCACGACGATCGGCGATGACGCGTTCTTCCAGCTCCTGCGTGCCTGGGCGGAGACCAAGCGGGATGGGAACGCCACGACCGCCGAGTTTCTCGCCCTCGCGCAGCGGATCTCCGGGCGGGACGTGACGGGGGTGGTGGAGGCCTGGCTGGCCGGGCGGACCGCGCCGCCGGCGCCGGCGTGACCGCCCGATGCGCCTCGCCTTCGCGAGGAGACGCCCTTTGTGGGATTTAGCCCGTGATGACGAGCTGTGGGTGGGCCTCGAGGAAGGCGGCGGCGCGCCCGGCGCGCAGCTCGGTGAGGAAGTCGCGCCCCACCGGATCGAGGTTCTCTCCGACGTAGTTCCCTTCGCTGTAGACCGCGCTTCCGGGAAGCCCCACGAGGGTGAGCGCGGACGGACTCAGCCGGCGCAGCGCGAACGCAAAGTCGATCGGCTCGCGACCTCGTCCATCGAAAATCAGCGTCTCTCCTAAGGCCTGGAGGACGCGATCGATGGCGACCGGATCGGTGGCGAGTTGACGATCGGTCACCTTGCGGAGGATGGCCTTGATGAGCTGCTGGTGGTGGCGTTGCCGGGCGTAGTCGCCGCCGGAGATGTACCGCTGCCGCGCGTAGTCCAAGGCCTGCCACCCGTTGAGGTGCCGGTAGCCCGGCTCGTACACCATCTGTGGCCCGGTGTAGCCGGTGCCACTGAGCGCGCGCATCCCGCCATCCGGCCGCCGGTGCAGGGAGGGCACCCGTTGGTCGATGTAGAGGTCGACGCCGCCGATCGCGTCGACGAGGTTTTGGAAGCCGCGGAAGTTCAGCACGGCGCCGGCGTCGAAGCGAGGGATCCCGGTGTAGGCGCTGACGGTCTTGGCCAGGAGTTGGAAGCCCTGCGCGGGGTCGGGGCGGCCTCCGTCGGGACGGTGGCTGCCGTAGCTCATGGCGTGGGTGAGCTTGCTCCACCCCCCGTCGAAGCCGGCGGGGGGAAACGCGGGGATGTCCACGAGCAGGTCGCGGGGGAGGGAGACGAGGTATCCCCGGTCGAGGCGCTGGTCGACGTGGAGGATGAGCACCGCGTCGGCGTGGGGCTCCCAGTCGGGGACGCTTTCGCGGGTGTCGATCCCGACGAGGAGGATGTTCAGCGGGCCGGTGATGTTGGCGCCCGGCATGACGGTGGGGCGTGGCGTGGCCGTGGGTGAGGGGGAGGCGCTCTCGCCGAGGAGATCGGCGGTGGGGAGGGCGTACCGGGTGCGCACCAGGTGAGCGCCGAGCGCGCCCGCGCCGATCAGGAGTGCCGCCACCAGGAGGCCTACCGCGCCGCGCAGGGCGCGCCGGCGTACCGATTGGGGGTGCCCGTGACTCATGTCCGCTCCTCGACGCTGTGTGGGGCCGGCAGGTGGTTACTCGTCGTATCTGTCATCGTGCGCAGTGTTACGGACATGGTCACGAATGTCAGCGCGTGGCGTGGTCTCTTCGGTGCCCCGCGCGGCCGCGTGTCGAGGAGGGCATCCGCGCCGAGGCGGCATGTCGGCGGTCGGTAGGCTCTGACGCCATGAGCACGCCGCGCCCGGTCCTCGTGGTTGACTTCGGAGCCCAGTACGCCCAGCTGATCGCGCGACGAGTGCGGGAGGCCCGGGTCTACTCGGAGGTCGTGCCTCACACGATGCCGGTCGCCGAGATGCTGGCCCGGAACCCGGCCGCGATCATCCTCTCCGGTGGGCCGGCCAGTGTGCACGAGCCCGATTCCCCGCGGATCGACCCCGCGATCTTCTCCTCGGGGGTGCCGATCTTCGGAATCTGCTACGGGTTCCAGCTCATGGCGCACGCACTCGGGGGCACGGTCACCCGCGGCGGCCGAGGGGAGTTCGGTCGCACCCCGTTGCGGGTCCGCGCCACGTCCGGGGTGTTGCTGCGCGAGCTGCCGGCGGAGCTGCCGGTGTGGATGAGCCACAAGGACGCCGTCACCCAGCCGCCCGCCGGCTTCACGGTGACCGCCGAGTCGCCGGAGGCGCCGGTGGCGGTGTTCGAGGACCTCGCGGGCCGTCGCGCCGGCGTGCAGTTCCACCCCGAGGTGGCGCACACCGCCTGCGGTCAGGAGGTGCTCACGCGCTTCCTGTACGACATCGCGGGGATCGAGCCCACGTGGACACCGGCGAACATCATCGATGAGCAAGTCGCCCGTATCCGGGAGCAGGTGGGCGACAAGAAGGTGATCTGCGCGCTCTCCGGTGGGGTGGACTCGGCCGTCGCCGCCGCGTTGGTCCACCGGGCGGTGGGTGACCAGCTCACCTGTGTCTTCGTCAACCACGGCCTGCTGCGGGCGGGCGAGCCGGAGCAGGTCGAGAAGGACTACGTCGCGGCGACCGGCATCACCCTGAAGGTGGTCGACGCCGAGGACCGCTTCCTCGACGCCCTCGCCGGGGTCACCGACCCGGAGCAGAAGCGCAAGATCATCGGGCGGGAGTTCATCCGGGTCTTCGAAGCCGCGGCCCGGGAGATCGCGGCGGAGGGAGATGTCGAGTTCCTCGTCCAAGGGACGCTCTACCCGGACGTGGTCGAGTCCGGCGGCGGCACGGGCACGGCGAACATCAAGTCCCACCACAACGTCGGCGGGCTGCCCGAGGATTTGACATTCACCCTGGTCGAGCCGCTGCGCATGCTTTTCAAGGACGAGGTGCGTCAGATTGGCCTGGCGCTCGGCCTTCCTGAGGCGATGGTGTGGCGGCACCCGTTCCCCGGGCCAGGGCTGGCCATCCGAATCGTGGGCGAGGTCACCCGGGAGCGCCTGCGGATCTTGCGTGCCGCCGATCTGATCGCCCGCGAGGAGCTCGCCGCGGCCGGTCTCGATCGGGACGTGTGGCAGTTCCCGGTGGTGCTCCTGGCGGACGTGCGCAGCGTCGGGGTGCAGGGTGATGGGCGCACGTATGGGCATCCGGTGGTGTTGCGGCCGGTCTCCAGCGAGGACGCGATGACCGCTGACTGGTCGCGTCTGCCGTACGACCTCATCGCCCGGATCTCCACTCGCATCACCAACGAGGTGCCCGAAGTCAACCGGGTGGTGCTCGACGTCACGAGCAAGCCCCCGGGAACGATCGAGTGGGAGTGAGTCAACCTTTCGCGGCCAACTGTCGCCAATCCGACAGTGTTCCGTATTCGGTTCGTCACTCCGGGCACAATTCCGCCCTGTGACCACCGTGCTGGAGCCGCTACGGAGGATCGCGGCATACGCCGTTTGTCGTGATGCTGACAATCGCGTGCTCTTGGTCCGCGCGTCTCCCTGGTCGGGGACGCCGGGCGTCTGGTCGCTCCCGGGTGGCGCTGTCGACCACGGGGAAGATCCCACGCACACCGTCGTCCGGGAAACCGCCGCGGAAACCGGCCTGTCGGTGACGGTGATCGGCCTCCACGATGTCTTGGCCGACATGCGCGCGCTGCCGCACCGCGGGATCACGATCCACACCGACCGGCTGATCTACAACGTCGCGGTGCGGGGTGGCACCCTGTGCGACCGGATCGGATACTCCACCGACCTGGCCCGTTGGTACACCCTCGACGAAGCGAAGACCCTGCCGCTGCGGCCGTTCACCGCGACCGTGCTCGGGCTGCCGCCCAGCCCGGTGGACATTCGCCCCGAGGAGCCGCCACCGTTCCCGTCGTTCCACATCGTCCCCGGTCCCGACGGACTGCACCGGGCACAGCGCTTCGCCGCGTACGCGGTGGCGACCGACCCCGCGGGGCGGGTGCTGCTCACCCGGATCGCCCCCGGCTACCCCGGAGCGGGGTGCTGGCACCTGCCCGGAGGCGGCACCGACTACGGCGAGCAGCCCGGCGCGGCGCTGATCCGGGAGCTGCGGGAGGAGACCGGGCAACACGGTCGGCTCGAGAAGTTGCTCGGCGTGGCGAGCCACCGCGACGCCGCCTCGCTGGGGCCGGAGGGGTTCCCGATCGACTGGCACGGAGTGCGGGCGTTCTACCGCGTGATCGTCGACAATCCGGTACCGCCCCGGGTCGCCGACGTGGGTGGGTCGACGAGCGAGGCACGGTGGTTCGAGCCCGACGAACTCGCCGCCATCCCCTCGACACACATGACGGAGGTCACCACCGAAGCGATGCGTCTCGCCGGGCTCCGCTGATCGCGCTCTGCCACCATCGGTGATGGTGGTGAGGGCGGCGCACCGGACGCCGCTGACCGAGGGGGTGAGCCGGTGCGACGGCGGCGGATCGCGGCGCACGGCCTGTGTCGCGACGACGAAGGCCGGACGTTGCTCGTCCGGGGGGACCGTCGAGCGGAGTTTCCCGGGCGGTGGCGGCTGCCCGGTGGGGAGATCCGCCACGGTGAACACCCGGCGCTCGCCGTGGTCCGCGCTATCGCCGCGCAGACCGGTCTGCGCGCCTCGCCGACGGACGTACGGGCGGTCCTCGCCGATGTGCTGACCACTCCCGACGGGCGGCGCGCGCACACCGACCGCATCGTCTACGCGGTGACCGTCGCGCCCGCGCCCGCCGTCCGGCCCGCGCCCGCTGAGCCGATCGATCGCGTCGCGTGGATCGCACCCGACCGTCTGCCCGAGGTGCCCTTGGCGCCGTTCACCGCCGAGATGCTCGGTCTGCCGCCGGGGCCCGTGCCGGAGCCCGCCCTGCCCGTCGACGCGCTCGCCACCGAGGAGCGGGCGGGTCGGCCCGCGCGAGGCCAGCGCTTTGGTGCGTACGCGCTGGCGACTGACCCCGCGGGGCGGGTGCTGCTGACCCTGATCGCGGACGGCTACCCCGGGGCGGGGCGGTGGCACCTGCCGGGCGGTGGCACCGACCATGGCGAGCAGCCGGCGACCGCGCTGCTACGCGAGCTCGCCGAGGAAACCGACCAGGTCGGCCGGATCACCGACCTGCTGGCCGTCGACCACCACCACAATCCGGCGGCCATCGGTCCCGAGGGATACCCCCTCGATTGGCACGTCGTTCGTGTGATCTACCGGGTGCTCGTGGACGTCCCCACTGAGCCGCGGGTCACCGAGGACGCTGGGGGCTCGACCGCGTCGGCCCGGTGGTTCGCGCCGGCGGAGCTCGCTCACCTTCGCCTGACTGACGTCGCGGCGACCGCGCTGCGGTACCTGCCGCGCTGACTGTTCTCAATAAAAACCGGCGATATCGGGTACGATCGTCGGCCGGACGGGCTCAACCCGGACGTCGCCTGCCATCGACGGCCCAATGGCCGGGGTTGAACAAAATGTCGTCCCGGCTATCGCCAATCCGCTCGATCTGTGCAATGGTGTAGGCCGCGCTATCGGGCGGACGCCACGGTGGCGGAGCTGCCGTCCCGAAGTTGGAGGGATACGTGCCGAAAGCCCCATGGCGTCGGCGTGCTACGACGGACAACCCGCGTCCTGCGGGGCGCCGATGGACAGGCCGACTGCGTCGGAGCGGGACGCTCGCCCGCCAGGTGCTCCTGGTCCGGGTCGGGCGTCGTCACCGTGAATCCCTCGGGTCCCCGTTCGTCCTTCGGCATGCCCGCGGTGAGCACGCCGCGTCACCCGTCGAGGTCGGGACAGACCCCGAGACTGATCAGGACGCCGACACCGTTCCACCGGTCAGCTCGGCGGTTGTGTCGTTCCCTGTCGACACCGATCCCGTGAAGTCGATTCCCCTGTTGCCGGGCGAGCGGACTATCGCCCGACAGGCGAAGTTTCTCCTCGTCAACGCCTGCACACTGGCGAGTCTGTCCATCGGTCTCCTCGCCATCTTCCTCGCGATGCACGGCCAGGTCCGGCTCGCGGCGGGCTGCTTGATCGCGTGTGTGATCTGCGACGGCATCGATGGACCGCTCGCCCGCAAGCTGGGCGTCGCGAGCCCGTTCGGCGCCCAGATGGATTCACTCGCCGACATGTGCGCGTTCGGCCTCGCCGCCCCGGTTGTGGTCTACGCCTCACTCGCCGGGACGGTCCCGTCGCCGGCGGCGGTGGTGGCGTGCACGCTCGTCGCGGGCGGCGCCGCGATCCGCTTGGCCCGGTTCAATGTCTCGCCGAAGGACGCCCGGTTCTTCACCGGCGTGCCGACCACCATGGCCGCCGCGGTGCTGGCGTTGGTGGTACTCATCGGGCTCCCGCTGCCCGGTGTCGCGGAACTCGGGATCGTGGCGCTGCTGGCGTTCGCCATGATCTCGAGCTTCCCGTACGCCAAGCTGGCCCGCCTGATCAAGCTTCCCCCGTGGCTGTGGCTGGTGCCGATGGTCGGCGCCCTGGTCGACATCCGCATGACCTTCGTGCTGGTCGTGGTGGGCTACCTGGCGAGCGGCCCGCTGCTGTGGCTGCGTCAGCGCCGCGCCGCCTGAGCGCGTGCCGGAGACGGCACGGGTGAGCGGGCGGCGCTGGCCGGCCCGGCGGGCCTCCGTTCGTCTCGCCCGTCAGTGCCACCGCGCCACGACGGAGGAACCGCCGCGGACCCGATCACCGGGGACCACGAGCGGTTCCGCCGCCTCGGCGGGCAGGTAGACGTCGGTGCGGGAGCCGAAGCGGATCAAACCGAATCGCTCGCCTCGGGCCAGCAGCGTGCCCACGGGCGCGCGGTGCACGATCCGCCGGGCGATCAGCCCAGTCCGCTGGGCGACCACGACGGTGCCGTGGACCGTGTCGAGCACGGTGTAGGCGGAGACGTTGTGTTCCGCTTCGGGCTTCATCGCCGCCGCGTAGCCGCCGTCCTCGACGAAGTAGTCGACCACCTTGCCGGCGACGGGCGCCCGGTTGACGTGCACGTCGAACACCGACAGGAAGACCGCGATGCGGAGGAACTCCTGATCTCCGAAGCGCTGATCGCGGAGTCGCTCGACCGACAGCACCCGACCGTCGCTGGCGGCGACCACCGCCGAGGGGTCGGTGGGGATCTCGCGCTCCGGGTCGCGGAAGAACGCCGCCACCGGGACGGCGGCGAGCGCCGGGACCAGCCACAGCGTGGACCGGGGGCGGGTGACCCGGGTCAGGGCGGCGAGTCCCAGGGCGATGCCGGCGGCCGCCACCCCGTTGGAGTCGATGTGCATGCGCCGCGTCAGGGGCACGCTCGACGTGCGGTAACTGGGGCTCAGGAGCTCCGCGGTGGCGGTGTCCGCCGGGGTGAACCGCAGCCGATACACCCGAACCGGCGGGTTGTGGAGCAGGACGAGGTCGGTGCCGACGCCGAAGAGCGCTCCCTGGCGCTCCAGCTCCGCGGCGGCACCGGCGGTCGCGCCGGGCAGCGTCGGGGTAGCGACGGTGAGGACACCTCCGTCGGCGAGGTGCTTGGTCAACCCGTCGATGGTGGCCCGCGCGTCGTCTGCGGTGCCGGTCAGCGGCTCGCCGACGATGATCACGTCGGCGGGGTCGACTTCGTCCACCGTGTCCGCGACGCGGACTCGTTCGGTGACCCAGGGGCCCTGTCCGGTGATGTGGTCGCGCAGCGCGGACGCGGGCGTGCCCGCCGCCGGGATGACCGTCAGCCGGTCGTCGGGAAGGAGCGCGTCGATCGCCGCGGCGAGGACGGCCGAACGGGCGTCTACCCCCACCAGCAGCGCGCTCGTGGCTCCGTTACGCCGGGCCAACTCGCTCGTGAGGACGCGGGCGGCGCGGGTGCCGAGGCGAACCGGGCGGCTGCCAGCCGTGGGCACGACGGAGGACTGGGTCATCTCGTACGAGCTCCTCGCGGTGGATAGGAACGGCAACGGACCGTGCCGCGTGCGGCACGTGAACCGGCTGGGAAGCCGAAACTCCATCGGCCAGCATAGGCGCCCCCGGCGGGGAACACAGCGCGGGCGATCTGAGGGAGCTCACTGCGTGACTGGGGGGATCTTTGTCGTGGGCTGATCAGGGCCTCCCGGAGTGGGCCCGGACGGGCCGGGATCCCGGTTGCCGGAGGCGGGGGCGGCGGGGTCGGTGGGCTGCGGGGAACGGTCGGCGCGCAGGGCGCCGACTAGACCGAACAGCCCCAGGAGGATCAGCGTCGCGGCCGCGATCCAGCCGACGGGGAGGATCGCCAGATTGAAGACCTGGGAGAGCCCCCACCAGGCGGCGATGGCGAGGAATATCACGCCGAAGGCGAGCGAGACTCCATCGGTGCGGTGCCGCTTCATCGGTATACCTCCACACTGCCGACGCTCACGTGCAGATTCAGGCGAAGCGTTCCCCCGCCTCGGCCGTCGTCGCCGAGGTCGGTGATGGTGCGTGCCGGCAGTCCAATCCCGCTCCAGGAGGTGCCGAAAACCTGCGCGTCGCCTACATCGACGAAAACCCTCGCCTCGACATCCACTTCGGGCGGAACGATGACGTGAAGGTCACCGAACTCCACCCGAGCGGAGATCTTGGCGTCCCGACCGGTGAAGTCGACCGCGGTGAGGTCGAGGAGCGCGTCGCCCACGCGGAGCACGTACCGGTCCGAGATTTCCTCATAGCTGGTGGGGCGCCAGCTCACGTCGGCGGCCTGCGCGTACCCGCTGTACCGCTCGGCGAGGGTGGTGATGCCGAGGGCGATGGCGGTGGCGAGGCCGAGTGCGATGAGCCACCGCGCCCGGCCAAACCACGCCCCGATGATCAACCCGGCTCCGATGGTCACCAGCGCCGCGGCGAAGTACGCCGACGCCGACACCGATATCGGAGTGGTGAGATCGAACATCGCCACCACGCCGAGGATGATGAAGATCATCGATAAGGTCACTGTCCCGAGCCGGGACCGCTCCCGTGGCGGGGGCGCGGGTCGCGGCGGAGCGACCGGTGGCGGTGGTGGTGGCTGCTGAGCGTACGGGCCGTGCGGTGCGAACGGCGGCCGATAGGGCGGCGGGGGTGGCGCGCCGCCGGCGGGTCGCCAGCCTGGCGCGTATCCCTGCGGCGGGAACCCGGCGGTCGCTCCGGGATACCCGAATGAGGGCGCCTCGTGGGCGTGGTGCTGCTGCTGCGGCGGCGGAGGGGACAGAGGGACCTCTTCGCGGCTATAGCCGCTCGGCGTGGCGATCCACCGGCCGCGGGCATACCCCCCGTAGGGGGGAGTGGCCTGCGCCGCGGCGGTCGCGCCGGCCTGCGCCGGGCCTGATCCGCTCGGCCAGTGCCCCGTGGGCGGCGGCGCCATGGCCTGCGCGCGACCCGTGCTGCTGCGGTTGAGCAGCAGCGCGCCCCCGATCACGATCGCTGCGCCCAGGACCATGGCCCGGAATTTGTCGGTCACGATAAAGGCGAATAGAACCGCGACCAGCAGGCTGAGGATGATGACCAGCGCCGGGGACATGCTGGAGTCACCCCGGCCGAGCATCGACTCGATCGGTGACGCGGTGTCGCCTTCGCTGGGAATGATGAGCCACGCGGCGAGGTAGATCAGGATGCCGATCCCGCCCGCGAAGCTCAGGACGGCCAGCAGGACCCGCCACAGCACGGGATCCGTGTTGGTCGCCTGCCCGATGGCGGCGCACACGCCCGCGAAGTATCGGCCGTGGAATGGGCGGACGAGCCCATAGCGGTGGGTGAACGCGGAGCCGAACGACGGCGGTGGGGGCGGCGCGCTCCACGGGGGTGGCTCAGCACCCGGCGTCGGGCCGGCCTGAGTCGCCGTGCCCTGCGGTGAACCGGTCTCCGTGCGCGGAGCGTCGGCGGACGTCGCGGTCGCCTCCGTGGCCTCGGCCGACACGCCCGTCGTCGATCCGGTGGATCCCGGGTGAGGGTAGGCAGTGGTCGACGGATCGTCGGCGGCTGACGGCGACGCTGCCGGTGCGTCGCCGACCCCGGAGTCGGGCAGCGGCGCGGTCGGTTGTGCCTCGGCCGTACCCTCGGCTGCGCGAGCCGCGCTGTCGGCGGCATTCGCGTCGATACGCGGAGCGGAATCGGGTGTGTCGTCGTCCGCTGGCTGGCCCATGGCACGGGGCTGAGCGGCATCGTCGGTCATACTCCCGATCATCCGCGCGCCCGTGCCCGATAACCTCCGGCGACGACCCTGAACGCACCCTGAGATGTCCCTACCGCTATCCGGGTGACTCGCCTCCGGGAATCGCCCGTGTAGTCGCTACGGGTAGGGGCATGTGACGATCGAGTCACCGGACCCGCCTGCGTCGGTCGGAGTCGGCCTACCGCAGATCCATAGGAGTGAGTAGCGCAGCGATGCAACCGTCCCGGCAGCCACCCCGCTTGTACCGTGCGCGCAACCAGCGCGTGGTCGCCGGTGTCGCGGCCGGGATCGCCCAGCACCTCGGTGTCTCGGCGGTACGGCTCCGGATCGCTTTCGTCGTCCTGAGCACCCTGCAGGGGTTCGGGGTGCTCCTCTACGCCGCGTTCTGGGCGGTCGTGCCGCCGGAGCCCGCCACCGCCGAGCCGCCACCGCGCCGCGATGTGGGGCAGCTGCTGTCGTTCATCGCCATCGGGCTCGGCGTGCTGCTCATGCAGGTCTTGCTGTTCGGCTCGTCGGGGGTGACCGCCACCGCCGGCTGGCTGGTAGCGATCATCGCGGTCGGCGCGGGCATCATCTGGCACCAGTCCGCGCCGGAGCAGCGGCAGCGCTGGGGCGCCATGTTCCTGCGGATGCCGTGGCTCGCCGTCGTCCTCGACGAGACCGGACGCCGGGCGTTCCTGCTGCGCTTCATCGGTGGTGGGGTGCTGGTCGCCGTCGGCGCCATCGGGGTGGTTGCGGTGTACGCGCCGCTGGAGGACCCCGAGGTCGTCGTCACCGGCGTGCTCTTCGCGCTGGTCGGATTGATCGGGGTCGGGGTGGTCGCCGCGCCGGTGCTGTGGCGCACGTACAACCAGCTGCGCGCGGAACGCGAGGCGCGCATCCGGGAGCAGGAGCGGGCCGAACTCGCCGCCATGGTGCACGACCAGGTGCTGCACACCCTGGCGCTCATCCAGCGCAACGCCGACAACGTCAAGATGGTGCAGCGGCTCGCCCGCGGGCAGGAGCGGTCGCTGCGGAACTGGCTGTACAAGCCGGTCGCCTCGCCGACGGAACGGTTCGCCGCGGCGCTGGAGCAGGTGGCGGCTGAGATTGAGGACACCTACGCCATCACCGTGGAGACGGTGATCGTGGGCGACAGCGACACTGATGAGCGGGTGGCGGCGCTGGTGGCGGCGGCCCGCGAGGCGCTGGTCAACGCGGCTCGCCACGCCGGTGTGGAGACGGTGTCGCTCTACGCGGAGGCGGAGCCGGAGCAGCTCAGCGTCTTCGTCCGCGATCGGGGCGTCGGCTTCGACTTGGCGACGGTGGGAGAGCAGCGGCACGGGGTGCGCGGCTCGATCATCGGCCGTATGCAGCGGCACGGAGGGCGGGCGGAGATCCGCAGCGCCCCGGGTGAGGGCACGGAGGTTCGGCTCATCTTGCCGCTGTCGCGGGCCGCGTCGAGCACGGGAAAGGACAGCTAGCGATGACTGAGGATCTGACCACGGCCGCCGGTGCGCCGGAGGGCGGCGAGGAGCGGCGGCTCCGCGTCTTCCTGGTCGACGATCACGCGATGTTTCGGGCTGGCGTCCGCGCTGAGTTGGGCGGGTACGTCGACGTCGTCGGGGAGGCGGGGACGGTGGCCGAGGCCGTAGCGGGGATCACCGCGACCGCGCCGGACGTCGTTCTCCTCGACGTGCACATGCCCGACGGCGGTGGCCGGGCCGTCCTGGACGCGGTGTTGCGGAAGGGACGACCCTCGGGGGCGCAGCCGGTTCGCTTCTT
The DNA here is from genome assembly GCA_036563645.1 of Micromonospora sp. Taxonomy (GTDB): domain Bacteria; phylum Actinomycetota; class Actinomycetes; order Mycobacteriales; family Micromonosporaceae; genus DATCMA01. Next base: position 21,316 of record DATCMA010000009.1, on the reverse strand, counting down.
GGCGCTGTCCGTCTCCGACGCGGCGGAGGACGTCATCGACATCATCCGCGCGGGAGCGCGCGGATACGTGACAAAGACGATCTCGCCGCAGGAACTCGTCACGGCGATCCGTCGGGTCGCGGATGGGGACGCGGTCTTCAGCCCGCGGTTGGCGGGGTTCGTGCTCGACGCCTTCGCCGCGCGCCCGGATACCCCGGTGGTGGATCCGGAGCTCGACCAGCTCACCAACCGTGAGCGCGAGGTGTTGCGTCTGCTGGCGCGGGGATACGCCTACAAGGAGATCGCGAAAGAGCTCTACATCTCCATTAAGACGGTGGAGACGCACGTCTCGAACGTGCTGCGAAAGCTGCAGATGTCGAACCGATACGAGTTGTCCCGCTGGGCTGCCGACCGCCGGTTGGTCTAGCAATCGACATTCGTCGCATGGATGATGGCGTGTCGCATTCAGACGATCGACGGACAGTCGACGCTAAGCGGCGTTCCTCGATATAGAGAGAGCTGAGAGGCGTTTCACCGTATCGGCTTGATAACGAGCCTTCCCGCTTTCGCTCATGGGTGTCACAGTGACAGTCATCTTGGCCTGTGACGCCCTAGGGAGGCTCTACTTATGCGCGGGCATTTCCCGTTGAGATTAACGGTCAGTGCGACCGTGGTCATGCTGGCGGTGGCCGGCTGTGGCGGTGGGGGTGACGACTCTGGCGGCGACACCGCAAACGGTGCGATCACCATCGATGGCGTCCAGCCCGAGAACCCCCTCGTGCCCGCGAACACCACCGAGACGGGTGGTGGCAACATCATCGACTTCTTGTGGACCGGCCTCGTCACGTACCGCAACGAGGACGGCAGCCCGGTGAACGCGGTTGCCGAGTCGATCGAGACGACCGACTCGAAGACATATACGATCAAGATCAAGAAGGGGACGAAGTTCCACGACGGCACCGAGGTCAAGGCGAAGAACTTCGTCGACGCGTGGAACTGGGCTGCGTACGCGCCGAACGGTGCGCAGAACGCCAGCTTCTTCAGCCGGATCGAGGGCTTCGCTGACGTCCACCCGGAGGACCCGGACGGCCCGGATGGCCCCAAGAAGGCGCCTGAGCCGAAGGCCAAGGAGATGTCCGGGCTGAAGGTGGTCGACGACTACACCTTCACTGTGACGCTCAGCGCGCCGTTCTCGATCTTCCCGACCATGCTCGGCTACAGCGCCTTCTACCCGATGCCGGACGTCTTCTTCACGATGGATCCGGACGAGTTCGGGCGCAAGCCGATCGGGAACGGGCCGGTCAAGTTCGTGTCCTGGCAGGACAACGTCGAGATCAAGCTGACGCGCTTCGACGAGTACACCCTCGACGACAAGGTCAAGATCAAGGACATCACGGTCAAGCTCTACCAGGACAACACGGCGGCCTACAACGACCTGCTGGCGGGCAACCTCGACTTCCTCCAGCAGATCCCGGTCTCGGCGCTCGCTGGCGACAAGTGGAAGTCCGACCTCGGGGACCGGGCGCTGAACGTGCCGATCCCGGTGACGCAGCTCATCGCCTTCCCGCTGTACGACAAGCGGTTCCAGAACCCGGATCTCCGCAAGGCGATTTCCCTCGCGATTGACCGGCAAGCGATCGCCGAGAAGATCTTCTTCGGGTCTCGGCAGCCGTCGACGAGCTGGGCCAACCCGCTCACCCCAGGGGACCAGGCGGGCAACTGCACGGTGTGCCGGTACGACCCGGAGGAGGCGCGCCGGCTGTTGGAGAAGGCCGGTGGCTTCAAGGGTGAGCTGGTCTTCTACTACAACGCCGACGCCAGCCACAAGGAGTGGATGGAGGCCGTCGCGCAGAGCGTCAAGAACGTCCTCGGTATCGACGCGCGGGCGGAGGGCGTGCCGACCTTCGCGGTGTTCCGCCAGCAGATCAACGCCCACAAGATGAACGGTCCGTACCGGGCGGGTTGGCAGCAGGACTACCCGGACGTCGAGAACTGGATCGGTCCGCTGTACACCACCGGTGGCTCCTCCAACGACGGCCTCTACAGCAACAAGGAGGTCGACCGGCTCTACAAGGAGGGCGTCTCCGCGCCGGACATCCAGACCGCACACGCGAAGTTCGCCGAGGCCTTGAAGCTGATTGACCAGGACGTTCCCTCGATCCCGATCGTCACGGTCAACCAGCAGTCGGGGTACTCCGAGCGGTTGAAGAACGTCCGGACCACCCACGTCGGTGTCATCGACCTGTCCTCGGTCGAACTCAAGTAGCTGACCGTCCTCAGGTCCGGCCCACCTCCCGGGTGGGCCGGACCTGAGCCTGTCCGTGACGGGGGAGTCCGCCCGCTCCACCGTCGCCAGCAAGCCCCATCGGGCGTTCCGCGTCTGGAGGGTCAATGGGCCGCTATGTGCTGAGACGGCTACTCCAACTGATCCCCGTCTTCATCGGCACCACGTTCTTCATCTACGTCCTGGTCTGGGCCGTCCCCGGGGATCCCTTCGCCGGCAAGTGCGGTGATCGGCGCTGCCCGGACTCGTACATCGCGATGATGACCGAGAAGTACCACCTCGACGAGCCGGTCTGGATCCAGTACCTCCTCTACATGAAGAACCTGCTCCACGGGGACTTCGGCCAGACCCTCGGGGGACGCCCGATCTCCGACATCCTCCTCGAGGCCTACCCCAACACCGTCAAGCTCGCGCTGGTGGCCCTGGCGATCGAGGGAGTCATCGGCATCATCGCCGGCGTCCTCACCGGCCTGCGGCGCAATGGCTTCCTCGACAACCTCGTCCTCGTGTCGACCCTCTTCCTCATCGCCCTGCCGACCTTCGTCACGGGCTTCGTGCTGCAGTACCTGCTCGGCGTGCAGTGGCAGATCGTCAAGCCCACCGTCTCGGGGAATCCCTCCCTCGGCGAGCTGATCGTCCCCGGGTTCGTGCTGGGCAGTGTCTCCATGGCGTACATCGCCCGGCTCGCGCGCACGAGCATCGCGGAGAACCGCCGCGCCGACTACGTACGAACGGCGATCGCGAAAGGACTGCCGATGCGCCGGGTCGTCGGCGTCCACATGCTCCGGAACTCCTTGATTCCCGTGGTGACGTATCTCGGCACTGACCTCGGCATGCTCATGGGAGGCGCCATCGTCACCGAGGGGATCTTCAACGTCAACGGGATCGGTCACCACGTGTACCGGGCGATCATCACCAAGGAAGGCGCCACCGTTGTGTCGATCGTCGTCATTTTGGTGCTGGTCTACCTGGTGATGAATTTGGTGGTTGACTTGCTGTACGCCGCGTTGGACCCGAGGATCCGCTATGAGTGAGCCGACATTGGGATCGGTAGCCGCCTCGTCGGCGGTCGGTTCCGCGACCGAGGCGGAGCTCACCACGAATTCGGGGGATTCGTCTCGTCAGGACAGACCGCGCGGACTCCTCGGAGACGCCTGGTATGAGCTTCGCCGGAAGCCGCTGTTCTGGCTGTCGGTGACGTTCATCGTCATCTTCCTGCTGATGGCGGCGTTCCCTCAGCTCTTCACCTCGGCCGATCCCCAGTACGGCGACCTGTCGCGCAGCCGCGGTGAGCCCTCGGCGGAGGCGTGGTTCGGCTACGACGTGCAGGGGCGCGACGTCTACGCCCGCGTGATCTATGGTGCCCGCGCCTCGATCGTCGTCGCGGTGATCTCCACCATCGGCACCATCCTCATTGGTGGGACCATGGGCATGATCGCCGCCTATCGAGGTGGCTGGGTCGACTCCCTCCTGTCGCGGATCGCGGACATCTTCTTTGGGCTGCCCTTCGTCCTCGGCGCGATCGTCATCTTGTCGACCTTCAACGGCCCCGGCGCGCGCAAGAGCCCTACCGGGATCATGGTGCTCGTCATCCTGTCGTTGGTCATCCTGAGCTGGCCGGTGTCGATGCGGCTGATGCGCTCGGCCGTGCTGGCAACCAAGGAGGCCGACTACGTCCTCGCCGCGCGCGCGTTGGGCGCCGGACCCGCGCGCATCATCCTCAAGCACCTGTTGCCGAACTCCGTCGCCCCGCTGTTGGTGTACGCGACCATCCTGACGGGATCGTTCATCGGCGCGGAAGCGACGTTGTCCTTCCTCGGCGTTGGTCTCCAGTCGCCGGTCGTCTCGTGGGGCGTCATGATCAGCGAGGCGCGGCAGTTCATCCGCGTGTCGCCGTTCCTGTTGCTCTTCCCTGCGAGCTTCCTCGTGCTCGCCGTCCTCAGCTTCGTCACGCTCGGTGAGACGGTGCGCGAAGCCCTTGACCCGAAACTGCGGTAGGAGATCCAGGTGTCTGACCGAGCCGTATCCCAGGCCGAGTCGGCCGCGCCACCCGCTCGTCGACTGCTCGAGGTGGACAATCTCCACGTCGAGTTCCGCACCCGGGATGGCGTCGCGAAGGTCCTCAACGGGGTGACGTACCACGTCGACGCGGGTGAGACCCTCGCGGTGCTGGGCGAATCGGGCTCCGGTAAGAGCGTCACCGCCCAAGCGATCATGGGGATTCTCGATAGCCCGCCCGCGGTCATCACCGGCGGCCAGATCCGTTTCCAGGGCCGCGACATGCTCTCCATGACCGCGGAGCAGCGACGGCTGATCCGGGGCGAGGGCATCGCGATGATCTTCCAGGACGCGCTGTCGGCGTTGAACCCGGTCTTCACCGTGGGCTTCCAAATCGCCGAGCAGTTCCGGGTCCGGCGGGGGATGGGCCGCGCGGAAGCCAAGAAGCGCGCCATCGAGATGCTTGACCTCGTCAAGATCCCGAACGCGAAGCAGCGGGTGAACGAGTACCCGCACCAGTTCTCCGGCGGGATGCGGCAGCGCGTGATGATCGCGATGGCGCTGGCCCTGGACCCGCAGGTCCTCATCGCCGATGAACCGACCACCGCGCTCGACGTCACGGTCCAAGCGCAGATCATGGATCTCCTCGCCGAGATCCAGCGGGAGCGGCGGATGGGGTTGATCCTCATCACCCACGACCTCGGGGTGGTCGCCGACGTCGCGGACCGGATCGCGGTGATGTACGCGGGCCGCATCGTGGAGGAGGCCCACGTCCACGAGCTGTACGAGAAGCCCTTGCACCCGTACACCCGAGGGCTGCTCGCCTCGATTCCCCGGATCGACGAGAAAGGCCAGGAGCTTCGCCCCATCCCCGGGCTACCGCCGAGCTTGATGCGCATCCCGCCGGGATGCCCCTTCCACCCGCGTTGCGCGATGGCGCAACCGGTCTGCCAGGAGAAGGTGCCGCCGTTGCTCCAGCTCAGCCCCACCCGATCCAGTGCCTGTCACTTCGCCGAGGAGCTTGCCAACCGTGACTGAGACCATCCTTGAGGTCCGCGACCTGGTCAAGTACTACCCGGTGACCCGCGGCATCGTCTTCAAGAAGACGATCGGGCACGTCAAAGCGGTCGACGGGGTGTCGTTTGAGCTTCGCCGCGGGGAGACCCTCGGCATCGTGGGGGAGTCGGGCTGTGGGAAGTCCACGCTCGCTCGGGTGATCATGAACCTGGAACGCCCGACCAGCGGCACCGTCACCTACCGCGGGCGCGACATCTTCGCCCAGCGAGGTGCGGAGCTACGCCGGCTCCGGCGGAACATTCAGCTCGTCATGCAGGACCCGTACACCTCGCTGAACCCGCGAATGACCGTCGGCGACCTCGTCGGCGAGCCGTTTGAGATCCACCCCGAGGTCGCCCCCAAGGGGAGCCGGCGGCAGCGGGTGCAGGAACTCCTCGAGGTCGTCGGGCTCAACCCCGAGCACATCAACCGCTACCCGCACCAGTTCTCCGGTGGACAGCGGCAGCGGATCGGCATCGCCCGGGCCCTCGCCCTCCGGCCGGAGATCATCGTCTGCGACGAGCCCGTCTCCGCGTTGGACGTGTCGATCCAGGCGCAGGTGCTGAACCTCCTCGCCAGGCTTCAGAGGGAGTTCGGCCTGTCGTACATCTTCATCGCGCACGACCTGTCGGTGGTCCGCCACCTGTCAAACCGGGTCGCGGTGATGTACCTCGGCAAGATCGTCGAGATCGGGACTGAGGAGGAGATCTACGAACGACCGACCCACCCGTACACCCAGGCGCTGCTCTCGGCCGTCCCGGTGCCCAATCCGGCGAGCCGGAGCCAAAGGACGATCATCAGACTCACCGGCGACGTGCCCAGCCCGGTAAACCCGCCCTCCGGCTGTCGGTTCCGGACGCGCTGCTGGAAGGCGCAGGACCTCTGCGCGGAGGAACCGCCGGCCCTCACGACGCGCCCCGGATCCGACCACCCCAGTGCCTGCCACTTCGCCGAGCAGCGCAGCGTCGTCCCGGCGCACCCGACCGAGCACCCGGCCTAGGAGCGAGAGGACTGACGCCGCTTGCCGGCGTCCCGGGGTGACGTCCGGCAAGCGATCGACGTCGGCGGACCGGTGGCGAGGAGCGTCGCGTCCGGATCAGAGAGGCCCGCGGCCGGCGCGCAACAACAGCAGGGCGAACTGGACACCGTCAGGACCGAGCGCCGACCGGAAGCGCTCGAGAATCTCCCGCTCGCGCGCCAGCACCAGCCGGGTGCCCCCCGCGGCGAGGCGGGCACGCCCGACTTCCTGCGAGAGCTTGGCACGCTCCTGCCAGAGTTCGATTAACTGCCGGTCGATCTCGTCGATCCGCTCACGCAGCCGACGGATCCGCTCGGCCACCTCCGGCGCGTCCGTGCCGGTGTTGGCGGCAGCGCGCTGCTGCCTCTCGTCCACCACGTCTGCCTTCATATCGCATGCTCCTTGGGGTCGACGTCCGGTCTCTCCCGTCGCCCGGAGCTCAAAAAACCCCGGACCGGCGAGAGTCCGGGGCTGGATAGGTCTTCGTGATCGGTGCGACCTACGGCTGCCGGACTCTGCAGCCGTAGAAAAAGTAAAAACGCACCTGCCCAATCACGGGGTCGAGTATGCCCCGGCTCCCGAGAGGGTGCAAGAATTCGCCGACCGGATGAGGCGCGACACTCACCGCGCGCGGCCGGCGGCCCCGCCATGGCCTGTCCCTGATAGCGGGGAGACGGGGGCATAGACTCGCCGTGCGATGCATCCTCTCTTCGACATCCCACCGCTCCAGCCCACGTCAGCGCCGCGTCGGCACGACGACATCGACCCTGACGAGCTGCTCGCCGGCCTCAACGGGCCGCAGCAGGAGGCGGTCACCCACATCGGAAGCCCGCTGCTGATCATGGCTGGCGCGGGATCGGGAAAGACCCGCGTCCTCACCCACCGGATCGCGTACCTGCTCGCGGCGCGTGGCGTGCTCCCCGGCCAGATCCTCGCGATCACCTTCACGAATCGGGCGGCCGCCGAGATGAAGGAGCGGGTCGCCGCCCTCGTCGGGGATCGGGCGCGATTGATGTGGGTGTCGACCTTTCACGCGGCCTGCCTGCGGATCCTGCGGGCCGAGCACGAGCACCTCGGCGTGAAGTCGACGTTCTCCGTCTACGACGCCGATGACTCTCGGCGTCTTGTGCAGCTCATCGCGCGCGAACTCGACCTCGATCCCAAGCGCTATCCGGCCCGGAACCTGGCCGCCCAGATCTCCCACTTGAAGAACGAGCTGGTCGATCCAGAGGAGTTCGCGGATCGGGCCAATGGACCGAACGAGCGCGCGCTCGCCGAGGCGTACACGCTCTACCAGCGCCGGCTCCGCGAGGCCCACGCGCTCGACTTCGACGACCTCATCATGGAGACGGTCCACCTCTTCCAGGCCCACCCGCACCTGGCCGAGCACTATCGCCGGCGCTTCCGGCACGTCCTCGTCGACGAATACCAGGACACCAACCACGCCCAGTACGTCTTGATCAGGGAGCTGGTGGGCACCGGCGGAGACGACGCGGCGGTGCCGCCGGCGGAGCTGTGCGTGGTGGGCGACGCGGATCAGTCGATTTACGCCTTCCGGGGCGCGACGATCCGCAACATCCTCGAGTTCGAGCGGGACTTCCCGGATGCCCGCACGATCCTGCTCGAGCAGAATTACCGGTCCACACAGACGATCCTCGACGCCGCGAACGCGGTGATCAGCCACAACACCTCCCGCAAGCCCAAGCGGCTGTGGAGCGAGCAGGGGAGCGGGGAGCCGATCGTCGGCTACGTGGCGGACACCGAGCACGCCGAGGCGGACTGGGTGGCGCGGGAGATCGACCGGCTCTGTGACGAGGGCGTGGCGCGCCCCGGCGATATCGCCGTCTTCTACCGCACCAACGCGCAGTCCCGCGTCTTCGAGGAAGTCTTCATCCGTGTCGGGCTGCCGTACAAGGTCGTCGGGGGCGTGCGCTTCTACGAGCGCAAGGAGATCCGCGACGCGCTCGCCTACCTGCGCGCGGTGGTGAACGACGACGACACGGTCAGCATCCGCCGGATTCTCAACACGCCGCGGCGCGGCATCGGAGAACGGGCCGAGGCCTGTGTGGAGGCGTTGGCGGCCCGCGAGCGCATCTCATTCGGGGCGGCGCTGCGCCGGGCGAGCGAGGCGCCGGGGATCTCGACCCGGGCGGCGAACGCGATCGCGGAGTTCGTCGCCTTCCTCGACGAGATGCGGGCGCTCGCCGAGACCAGCCCGCCCGAGGAGGTGCTGGAGGCGGTGCTCGTCCGCTCCGGGTACCTCGCCGAGCTCGAGGAGAGCCTCGACCCGCAGGACGTCGGTCGGGTGGAGAACCTCCACGAGTTGGTGAGCGTCGCCCGGGAGTTCACGGAACGGGTCGAGGCGCAGGCCGAGGGCGAAGGCCCGGCCGCCACCGTGGCGGGCTTCCTCGAGCAGGTCGCCCTCGTCGCCGACGCCGATGAGGTCCCCCTCGACGACCCCGACCACCAGGGTGTGGTCACGCTCATGACGCTGCACACCGCCAAGGGCCTGGAGTTCCCGGTGGTCTTCCTCACCGGTATGGAAGACGGCGTCTTCCCGCACCTGAGGTCGCTGGGGGACGCCCACGAGCTGGAGGAGGAGCGTCGGCTGGCGTACGTCGGCATCACCCGCGCCCGTCAACGGCTGTACGTCTCGCGCGCCGTGACCCGTTCCTCGTGGGGGCAGCCGGTGTCCTATCCGCCGTCCCGATTCCTCGATGAGATGCCCCAGGAGCTGATCCGTTGGGAGCGCACCGAGGCGGCGTACACGTCGTGGTCCGGCGGAGGCGGCGTCGGTGGCCGGGCGGAGGCGGAGCGCGCGGGCGGGCGGAGTGGCTTCATCGGCGGCACGCCGAAGGCCACGCGGCTGGCGGAGCGGCTCGGTATCGACGCGAGTCGACTGGCTACCGCGAGTGACCTCCGACCGGTGCCGACGGTCGCGGTGGGCGATCGGGTCCACCACCCGCGGTATGGCCTCGGGCGGGTCCTCGCCGTTGAAGGGCGAGGGACGGGCGCGCGCGCTCAGATCGACTTTGGGGACGAGACGGTGTGGCTCGTCCTGCGGCACGCGCCGATTGAGAAGCTCTGACTCGCGCGAGGCGCGACGCGGATCAGGGCGGGACGACCCGGCTACTCGCCGCCGTAGATCGCCTCAATCTGGAGTTTGATGTCGACACCCTTGGCCCGCAGCCAGGGGATGGGGTCCCTGGGCTGGCCGTTGACGTGCAGCTCGAGGTGCAGATGCGATCCGTACGAGTGCCCCGTGTTGCCGACCTCGCCAAGGGTGTCACCGGCCTTGACCTTCTGGCCGACCGCGACGTGGAGCTTCGACGCGTGCCCGTAGACCGCCTCGGTGCCGTCGTCGTGCCGCACGATGACGCAGTAGCCGTAGCCACCGTTCCAACCGGCGAAGGTGACGGTGCCGGCGTGGATGGAGCGGAACGGGGTGCCTTCGGGAGCGGCGAGGTCAATGCCGCCGTGCAGCTTGCCCCAGCGCATCCCGTAGGGCGAGGTGAACGTGTAGTCGTGCAACGGCAGCAGCCAGACGTCCGGCGCTGCCTGGGTCATCGTGGTGGCGAGTTCCGCCCGCTCGGAACGTGATGCGCGGTTGGCGCTCTCGGCACGGGCGGCGAGTTCCGCGCTGGTGGCTGCGGCGTTCTCCAGCTCGGCGAGCGCCGCTGGACTCATGGTCTTGGCATCGGGGATCGCTGCCCCCGCGCCCAGTGCGACGACACCGGCACCGACGAACGCGGTCGTCATCACCGCGGCGTACCGGTTGCGTGGGGGGGTGGGTACGCGGCGACGGCCGCGATATCGGTCGGGCTCAGACGACAGGCGCTGGCGCACGCACACCCTCCGTACTCGGCCACTACAGCGGTACCGCGAGCCCCGATCATCCTCGGGAGACGTCTGGTACCGCGTCGCCAGCCGGTCAGGTGACCAGTTGACAACCGGAGGACACGGTAGCCAACCCCTAGGGCGCGTCACAAGCGGGAACACCAGATTGATGACAGGGAGTACGGGTGTACGTCAGGAATTGGCGGTATTCGTAACGTTTTTTGCGGCAGCTCGTTAGTGACGCTCCGTCACGGTGAATGTCCAGATCGTCGATATGGAGATCTCGGGCGCGCGTCACCTGTGATCACTATCAGGGATCACCACTAGGGGAGCGCGCTCTCGCTCGGCGTCGCCCCTGGGTTACCGTTCGTTTAGGAGACGCCCACAGAGCCTGGAAGGTGTTGTGCTGATGAGCTCTCGTATCCGGATCGTCGTCGCCAAGCCGGGTCTGGACGGGCATGATCGCGGTGCGAAGGTCGTGGCGCGGGCGCTGCGTGACGCCGGAATGGAAGTGATCTACACCGGGTTGCACCAGACCCCCGAGCAGATCGTCGAGACGGCGATCCAGGAGGACGCGGACGCCGTTGGCCTCTCCGTGCTCTCTGGAGCGCACATGACACTCTTCCGGCGCGTCGTCGATCTGCTCGCGGAGCGCGGCGCCGAGGACATCGTCGTGTTCGGCGGCGGCATCATCCCCGATGCGGACATCCCCGAGCTGCTCGCCATGGGCGTCAAAAAGATCTTCACGCCGGGCACGCCCACGCAAGAGATTGTGGAGTGGGTGCGTGCCAACGTCGGCACTCCGGTGAGCTGAGGGCCAACCCGACAGTCCGGCGGCGCGGCGCCGGGGCGCTGCGTGGTGCGTGCCCCTGGCGTGGGGGAGACAGCAGCATGATCACGTCCCACACAAGGTGAGAGGCCGGACGCACCCCTCACACGTCCGGCCTCTCGATGCGCGATGCCCCGCCGCCACCCCTCGACCGACAGGGCATCGGCCGTCTCCGTCGTCTCGCCGTAGCGCTCCGACACCTCACACAACGACGCCGCCTGGCGGGGGTTACGCGCGGCGCGAGGTTTTTCTTCGTCGCCCTTTCCCCCGGCCGTAGCCCGGTGCGCGTCCACTCGTTCGCGCGCGATCCGCGCCTCTCGGTGGCGCGATTCGTTGTGCATTTCGGCACACCACGTCCCCGCTCCATTGCTCCGGAGGGCGGTGTCGTTAGGCTGCGCCAAATGACCCGTCATATGTGGTGACGGAGCTATTCCCATATCACGCTGGCGGCGCGATCTCGCGCCGCGGAGACGGAACGGAACGCGCAACGTGGACCTGTACGAATATCAGGGGCGCGAGCTGTTCGAGCGACACGGGCTGCCCGTGCTCGCCGGGGGCGTCGCCTCCACCCCCGAGGAGGCCCGCGCGATCGCGGAACGCCTGGGTGGTCGCGTCGTGGTCAAGGCGCAGGTAAAGGTCGGGGGCCGAGGCAAGGCAGGTGGAGTCAAGCTCGCCGAAGGCCCGGATGAGGCAGCTGCCCGAGCAGCCGACATTCTCGGCATGAACATCAAGGGCCACACGGTCCACCGGGTCATGGTGACCGTGACCGCGGACATCGCCGAGGAGTACTACCTGTCGTACCTGCTGGACCGAGCCAACCGCACCTTCCTCTGCATCGCCAGCGTGGCGGGCGGTATGGACATCGAGCAGGTCGCGGCGGAGACACCGGAGCGGGTTGTCAAGGTCCCGATCGATGCCACCGTCGGTGTCGACGAGGCGAAGGCACGGGAGATCGTCGCCGCGGCGGGTTTCCCGGCCGAGGTCGCCGACCAGGTCACCGACATCGCGGTCAAGCTGTGGCAGACGTTCATCGCCGAGGACGCCACGCTCGTCGAGGTCAACCCGCTGGCCAGGACGAAGGACGGCCGGGTGCTGTGCCTGGACGCCAAGGTCACCCTGGACGACAACGCGGCCTTCCGGCAGCCTCACCACGAGGCCCTCATCGACCGGGCGACCGTCGACCCGCTGGAGCAGCGCGCCAAGGAAAAGGATCTCAATTACGTCAAGCTCGACGGTGAGGTCGGCATCATCGGCAACGGCGCTGGCCTGGTGATGTCCACGCTCGACGTGGTCGCCTACGCGGGTGAGGAGTTCGGCGGGATCAAGCCGGCGAACTTCCTCGACATCGGCGGTGGCGCGAGCGCGGCGGTCATGGCCAACGGTCTCGAAATCGTCCTGTCGGACCCGTCGGTCAAGAGCGTGTTCGTCAACGTCTTCGGTGGCATCACCGCCTGCGACGAGGTCGCCAACGGCATCCTCCAGGCCCTCACCATGCTGGAACAGCGGGGCGAGAAGGTGACCAAGCCGCTGGTCGTCCGACTCGACGGGAACAACGCCGAGGCCGGCCGGAAGATCCTCGACGAGGCGGCGAATCCGCTGATCGAACGCGTGGACACGATGGACGGGGCGGCGCGGCGCGCCGCTGAACTCGCCGTGGCGGCGAGTCGGCCGGAAGGGCGGTGAACCGACATGGCGATCTGGCTGACGAAGGACTCCAAGGTCATCGTTCAGGGGATGACCGGGTCCGAGGGGTCCAAGCACACCCGCCGGATGCTCGCCGCCGGCACCAACATCGTCGGCGGAGTCAACCCGCGTAAGGCGGGGCAGACGGTGGACTTCGACGGGAAGGCGCTTCCCGTCTTCGCCAGCGTCCAGGAGGCGATGCAGGCGACGGGGGCGGACGTCACCGTCATCTTCGTCCCGCCGCCGTTCACCAAGGACGCGGTGATGGAGGCGATCGACGCCGAGATTCCCCTCGCCGTGGTGATCACCGAGGGGGTCCCGGTGCACGACACCGCGACGTTCTGGGCGTACAACGTGGCCAAGGGAAACAAGACCCGAATCATTGGCCCGAACTGCCCGGGCATCGCCTCGCCAGGCGCCTCCAACGCCGGCATCATCCCCGCCGACATCACCCCGCCCGGCCGCATCGGTCTGGTGAGCAAGAGCGGCACGCTGACCTACCAGCTCATGTACGAGCTGCGGGACATCGGCTTCTCCACCTGCGTGGGCATCGGTGGCGACCCGATCATCGGAACGACTCACATCGATGCGCTCGCGGCTTTCCAGGACGACCCCGACACCGACGCGATCGTGATGATTGGCGAGATCGGTGGCGACGCGGAGGAGCGGGCCGCGGAGTTCATCAAGGCCAATGTCACCAAGCCGGTGGTCGCCTACATCGCTGGTTTCACGGCGCCGCCGGGCAAGACCATGGGCCACGCCGGCGCGATCATCTCCGGGTCGTCGGGCACCGCTGAGGCGAAGAAGGCGGCGCTGGAGGCGGTCGGCGTCAAGGTCGGGAAGACTCCGAGCGAGACCGCGCGGCTCATGCGCGAAATCATGTTGTCCCGGTGAGGTGAGGACGACGCGACGGGGCCGGCCGGGACAGGCCGGCCCCGACGTCTGTGCCCTGTGATACCCGGCCGCGGTGTCGTTCACGACGCGGGACGCACCGTAGTTTGTGATCGCTGGCGTCGTGTTGGCCGCGAGTTGCGCACTGCGCGTGCCAGAGTAGGGGGTCTGATGCCACCCACTCCTGACGTGCCGCGTTTTGCCGACGCCGGGTCACGGGGCGACCCCGCCGGGGACGCCGGCGCCGCGCCCTCCGGTGCCCCGCGTCGGCGGGCGCGGGCGACAACCGGCCCGACGTCGGGCCGGGATATTCCGACGCCGCGGAGCGCGAAGGCCGCCGGCGCGCCCGACCACGCCTCGGCGCGAACCGGCTCCCGCCCGCCGCGGCGCACCGTGAGCCGGGCGCCGCTCTCCCTCGCCACCGCGGTGGCGGTGCTCTGGGCTGCGTTCGTCTCCTACCTCCCGGTGGCGCTGGCCCTGTCCCTCGCGCAGTTCGCCCATGGCGAGACGGGCGTGATCGGCGCGGCGCGCATCGGGTTGGCGGGCTGGGTGCTCGGGCACGGGGTGCCGCTGACGACCCCGGCGGGACCGATCAGCTTGATCCCCATGGCCGTCACCGCGATCGCCGCGTGGCGGGTGGCGCGGGCGGGGGTGCATGTCACGCGCGCGCTCGGCGCGCGCAACTCCCGCTCCATCCGCCGGTCGATGGTGGTGGCGGCGGCGGTGGGGGTCGGCTACGGGCTTCTCGGCGCGCTCGCCGCGCTCGCCGCCGGGACCGCCACGGTCACCGCGTCCCCGCTGCGGGCCGGGATCACCTTCGCGGTCTTCGGCGCCGCCGCGTCGGTGGTTGGCGCGTTGCGGACCACCGGGGCGTGGGGTGAGGTGGCCCGCCGCATCCCGGTGTCGCTGCGGCGTGGCCTGCGGACCGGGCTCGTCGCGGGGATTCTCGTCTGTGGCGCGGGCGCGGGCGCGGCCGGCTTGGCGGTGGCCCTCAGCGGTGGGGAAGCCAGCGACATGATCGCGGCGTACCGGACCGGGGTGGTGGGGCAGGCCGGAATCACCGTGATCAGCGCCGGGTACGCGCCGAACGCGGCGATCTGGGCGGCGGCGTACCTCCTGGGGCCGGGATTCGCCGTCGGGACCGACACCACGGTCACGACCACCGAGGTCATGGTTGGCGCGCTGCCGGCGGTGCCGCTGCTCGCCGCCCTGCCGAACGGCCCCGTCGGGGACCTGGGGGCGGCGTTGCTGCTCGCGGTGCCCGTGCTCGCCGGCATGATGGCGGGGTGGCTGCTGGGCCGGCGGTGGCAGCGCGCCGCTCGTCGGGACAACGCGCCGGTGTCGTGGATCCGCGTCTTCACCGCCGCGGCGATCTCCGGGCCAGCGTCGGGGGTGGTCCTCGGAGTGGCCGCCTGGGTCTCCAGCGGGTCGCTGGGGGACGCGCGGATGACGCAGCTCGGCCCCGTCGCCTGGCAGGTCGGGGCCGCCGCGACCCTGCTCGTCACCGTGGGGGCACTGATCGGCGTCGCGGCAACCCGCGCGCTTCCCCTCTCTGATTCGGGCGACTATCCGGATTAGTCGTGTCGCTCCGGATGAGGCGTGCCGCGTCGAGCCGCGCCCACCTCGCCGCGAGGTCGCGCCGACGGCCGCCCGTCCGAGGTGGACTGCCGCGCGGGAACCCGCTCCTCGTGGATGGCCGCGTCGCCTCGCCCGGTAGGGTGCTTGCCGTGACTGTGCCCCCGCAGGCTGCCCGCATTGTGGTACTCGTCTCCGGCTCTGGGTCGAACCTGCAGGCGCTGCTCGACGCGACGAGAGATCCCGCGTACGGCGCTCAGGTGGTCGCGGTCGGGGCCGACCGCGACGGCATCGCGGCGCTCGACCGAGCGGCCGCGGCCGGCGTCCCCACCTTCGTGGTTCGGCTGCGCGACTACCCGAGCCGCGAGGAGTGGGACCGGGCGCTGACCGCGCATGTGGCCGCGTACCAGCCGGATCTCGTCGTCTCCGCCGGTTTCCTCAAGCTCGTCGGCGCCCACTTCCTGGCGGCTTTCGGTGGCCGGTACATCAACACCCACAACTCGCTGTTGCCGGCGTTCCCCGGGATTCACGGTCCGCGTGACGCCCTCGCCTACGGGGTGAAGATCACAGGGGCGACGCTGTTCTTCGTCGACGAAGGGGTCGACACCGGGCCGATCATCGCCCAGGTCGCGGTCCCGGTGTTGCCGGACGACACCGAGGAGACGCTCACGGAGCGGATCAAGGAAGCCGAGCGGAAGCAGCTCGTTGAGTACGTGGGCCGACTGGTCCGCGAGGGCTGGACCATCAACGGAAGGAAGGTCACCATTCCATGAGCTCGCCATCGGACGGTCGCCGACCCATCCGACGCGCGCTGGTCAGCGTCTACGACAAGACCGGGCTGACCGAGCTCGCGCAGGCGCTGCACGCCGCCGGTGTGGAGATCGTTTCGACCGGGTCGACCGCGTCGACGATCGAGGCGGCTGGTGTGCCGGTCACTCGGATCGAGGAGCTCACCGGCTTCCCTGAGTGCCTCGATGGTCGGGTGAAGACGCTGCATCCGAAGGTGCACGCGGGTCTCCTCGCCGACTTGCGCAAGCCCACGCACAGCGAGCAACTGGACCAGCTCGGCATCGCCCCGTTCGACCTGCTCGTGTCGAACCTCTATCCGTTCCAGCAGACCGTCGCCTCCGGCGCGTCCGTGGATGAGTGCATCGAGCAGATCGACATCGGCGGGCCGGCGATGGTGCGCGCCGCGGCGAAGAACTTCGCGTCGGTCGCGGTGGTGACCTCGCCCGAGGCGTACCCGCTGATTCGGCAGGCGCTCACCGACGGGGGGTTCACCCTCGCGCAGCGGCGCGCGCTCGCGGCGCGGGCCTTCGCGGACATCGCCGAGTACGACGTGGCGGTGGCCAACTGGTGCGCCACGGTCCTCGAGCCGTCGGCGGAGGGGTGGCCGGAGATCACCGGGTTCGCCACGCGTCGCGCCGCGGTGCTGCGGTACGGCGAGAACCCGCACCAGCGCGCCGCGCTCTACCGCGACCCGGCGGGGGCGCCCGGGTTGGCGCAGGCGACCCAGCTCCACGGCAAGGAGATGTCCTACAACAACTACGTGGACGCGGAGGCCGCCTGGCGGGCCGCGAACGACTTCTCCGAGCCGGCGGTGGCGATCATCAAGCACGCGAATCCGTGCGGCATCGCGGTGGGCGCGGACGTGGCCGAGGCGCACCGCAAGGCCCACGCCTGCGACCCGGTCTCGGCGTTCGGCGGGGTCATCGCCGTCAACCGGGAGGTGTCGGTCGAGCTCGCCAAGCAGATCGCCGAAATCTTCACTGAAGTCGTGGTGGCGCCTGGTTTCGCCGACGGTGCCGTCGAGGTGCTCGCGGCGAAGAAGAACATCCGGTTGCTCGTCGCGCCGCCGTACCAGCCGCCCGCGACCGAGATCAAGCAGATCAGCGGTGGCCTGCTGGTGCAGACCGTGGACCGGGTGGACGCGCCCGGCGACGACCCCGCCACCTGGCGGCTCGTCTCCGGCGAGCCCGCCAGCGAGGAGGTGCTGCGGGACCTCGCGTTCGCCTGGCGCGCGGTGCGGTCCGTCAAGAGCAACGCGATCGTGCTCGCCTCCGATGGCGCGACCGTCGGCGTCGGCATGGGGCAGGTCAACCGGGTCGACGCGGCTCGCCTGGCGGTGACGCGGGCGGGCGCGGAGCGGGCGCGAGGCGCGGTGGCCGCCTCGGACGCGTTCTTCCCGTTCCCGGATGGGTTGCAGGTGCTCATCGACGCCGGGGTGCGCGCGGTGGTGCAACCGGGCGGTTCGGTGCGGGACGAGGAGGTGATCGCCGCGGCGACCGCCGCCGGGATCACCATGTACTTCACCGGAACCCGGCACTTCTTCCACTGATTCCCCGCGCATCGTCGTCGGCCCGCCGCCGCCGGCGAACCCAGGCCCGGTGACTGGCCCGCTGGGGCGTCTGCGGCGGCGGGCGTGAGACGATCAGGCCGTGACGGCGAAACTTCTTGACGGAAAGGCCGCCGCGGCGGCGATCAAAGAGGATCTGCGCGCGCGGGTGAAGGCGCTCAGCGAGCGGGGGATCGTGCCCGGTCTGGGCACCCTGCTCGTCGGTGACGATCCCGGCTCTCAGGCGTACGTCAATGGCAAACACCGCGACTGTGCCGAGGTCGGGATCGCCTCCATCCGGCGGGAGCTGCCCGCGGACGCGACGCAGGAGCAGGTCGAGGCGGTGATCGCCGAGCTCAATGCGGACCCGGCGTGCCACGGGTTCATCGTGCAGCTCCCTCTGCCGCCCCACATCGACACGGCCCGCGTGCTGGAGCTGATCGATCCCGACAAGGACGCCGACGGACTCCACCCGCTCAACCTGGGGCGGCTCGTGCTCGGCTACGAGGCGCCGCTGCCCTGCACCCCGCGGGGCATCGTCGAGCTGCTGCGGCGGTACGAGGTGCCGCTGCGGGGCGCGGAGGTCGCGGTGGTCGGCCGGGGGAACACCGTCGGTCGTCCGCTGGGGCTGCTGCTGACTCGGCGCAGCGAGAACGCCACCGTCACGCTCTGCCACACCGGGACGCTCGATCTCGGCAAGCACACGCGGGCCGCGGACATCGTCGTCGTGGCGACCGGCGTGCCGGGTCTGCTCACCGCCGACATGGTCAAGCCCGGGGCGGTCGTCATCGACGTCGGCATCACCCGGGTTATCGGTGAGGACGGCAAGGCGCGGTACACCGGTGACGTGGCTCCCGAGGTGGCGGAGGTGGCCGGGGCGCTCGCGCCGATGCCCGGCGGGGTGGGCCCGATGACCCGCGCGATGTTGCTCACCAACGTGGTCGAGCGCGCCGAGCGGGTAGCTGGCCTGCGGTGACCGATGCGACGAATGTCGCACCTGGTCAGCCGCGAAGTTCCCCGACTGGTACGGTCCGGACAGAAGCCGCCCGTACAGGGAGTGAGACGACAATGGGCAAGAAGGTCACCGTCGTAGGCGCCGGCTACTACGGCTCGACGACCGCGCAGCGCTTGGCCGAATACAACATCTTCGACACGGTGGTCCTGACCGACATCGTGGAGGGCAAGGCCGAGGGCCTGGCACTGGACATCAACCAGTCGCGGCCGATTGAGGGCTTCGAGACCCGGGTCGTGGGGGTCACCACCGGCCAGAACGGCGAAGGATACGAGGCGATCGAGGGCTCCGACATCGTGATCATCACGGCGGGGCTCCCGCGGAAGCCCGGCATGAGCCGCATGGACCTGCTCGAGGTCAACGCGAAGATCGTGCGTGGGGTTTCCGAGAACGTCGCCAAGTACGCCCCCAACGCCGTGGTGATCGTCGTTTCCAACCCGCTGGACGAGATGACCGCCCTGGCGCAGATCGCCACGCGGTTCCCGAAGAATCGGGTGATGGGCCAGGCCGGCATGCTCGACACCGCTCGCTTCAGCCACTTCGTCGCCGAGGAGCTGAAGGTCCCCGTCGCGTCGGTGCGGACCCTCACCCTCGGGTCGCACGGCGACACCATGGTCCCGGTGCCGTCCCGGTCCACGGTGAACGGCAAGCCGCTGACCGAGGTGCTCCCGGCTGACAAGATCAAGGAGCTGGTGGAGCGGACGCGCAACGGCGGAGCCGAGATCGTGTCGCTGCTCAAGACCGGCTCGGCGTACTTCGCGCCGTCGGCCGCCGCGGCCCGCATGGCCAAGGCAGTGGCCGAGGACAGCGGCGCGATCATGCCGGTCTGCGCGTGGGTCGACGGCGAGTACGGCATCTCCGGGGTGTACCTGGGCGTCGAGGCGGAGATCGGCGCCGAGGGGGTGCGCCGTGTGGTGCCGACCGAGCTCACGGAGAGCGAGCTCGCCGCGCTCAAGGAGGCCGCGGAGGCGGTGCGCGCGAAGCAGGCGGACGTCGCCAACCTCTGACGCGTTCCCGCGTTCGGACGAGGGCACGACAGCCAGCGATCGTCACGGTCGCTGGCTGTCTGTCGTCTGAGACCCGAGTCGCCGTCTACCTGTGGCCGGGGTATGACGCGCCCCCCTCAGCGCGACCAGTACGCTCGTACTGTATTTCCGTGCGTTTGTGAGAGGAGCGCCCGGCCGATGGCGAAGATCAAGGTAATGAACCCCGTCGTCGAGCTCGACGGCGACGAGATGACGCGGGTCATTTGGAAGCAGATCCGTGAGCAGCTCATCCTGCCTTACCTCGACGTCCAGCTCGAGTACTACGACCTGTCGATTCAGAACCGTGACGCGACGGACGACCAGGTGACGGTGGACGCCGCCAACGCCATCAAGCGGCACGGTGTGGGCGTCAAGTGCGCCACAATCACCCCGGACGAGGCGCGGGTCCAGGAGTTCGGCCTCAAGAAGATGTGGCGCTCCCCGAACGGCACGATCCGGAACATCCTCGGCGGGGTGGTCTTCCGCGAGCCCATCATCATCTCGAACATCCCGCGGCTGGTGCCGGGCTGGAAGAAGCCCATCGTCATCGGCCGTCACGCTCACGGCGACCAGTACAAGGCGGCTGACTTCGTCGTCCCCGGCCCTGGCACGGTGACCATCACGTACACGCCGGCGGACGGTGGGCAGCCGATCGAGTTCGAGGTCGCGAAGTTCTCGGGCCCCGGCGTCGCCCTGGGGATGTACAACTTCGACGAGTCGATCCGGGACTTTGCCCGTGCCTGCTTCCGGTACGGCCTGGACCGCGGCTACCCGGTCTACCTCTCGACGAAGAACACGATCCTCAAGGCGTACGACGGGCGGTTCAAGGACATCTTCGCCGAGGTTTTCGAGAACGAGTTCGCCGAGCAGTTCAAGGCCGCGGGGCTGACCTACGAGCACCGGCTCATCGACGACATGGTCGCCCAGGCGCTCAAGTGGGAGGGCGGCTTCGTCTGGGCGTGCAAGAACTACGACGGTGACGTGCAGTCCGATGTCGTCACGCAGGGCTTCGGCTCGCTGGGCCTGATGACCTCCGTGCTGATGACCCCGGACGGCCGGACGGTCGAGGCGGAGGCCGCGCACGGCACGGTCACCCGCCACTACCGCGCGTGGCAGCGGGGTGAGAAGACCTCCACCAACCCGATCGCGTCGATCTTCGCGTGGACCCGGGGCCTGGCGCACCGGGGCAAGCTCGACGGCACGCCGGCCGTGACGAACTTCGCCGAGACGCTCGAGGCGGTGTGCGTCGAGACCGTCGAGGGCGGCCAGATGACCAAGGACCTCGCCCTGCTGGTCGGCAACGACACGCCGTGGTTGACCACCGACGAGTTCCTCAACGCCCTGTCGGACAACCTCGCACGGAAGATCAGCGCCTAGGTCCGCCGTCACCAGGGCCAGCGCGGGCTCGTTGGACCACGGTGGACATGGTTCCCGTCACGTCGAGTGTCTGGTAACCAGCCTGCCGTCCCTTCCCTGCGGGGGTCCGGGTCATCCGGACCCCCGCGTCCGCGCCTGCGCCCCTACCGTTGACGCTTGCACCCCTACCGTTAAGGTCCACCGATGACCCGGCTCGCGGTACGCCGGATCGCCGCCTGGTGCGTCGACTGGTTGATCATCATCGGGTACGCCGCGGCGCTGGTGCCGCTCGGCCTGCTGCTGGCGGCGTGGTCGGTCCGGCTCTCGCCGGCGGCCTGGAACGCCGTCTCGTTCGCGCTGCTCGTCGCGCCGGTCACCGGGTGGCTGGCGTTCTGGGAGGCCGCCCCTCGAGGCGCCTCGCCCGGCAAGCGACTGCTG
>DATCMA010000037.1:0-148766 GCA_036563645.1 Micromonospora sp. | reverse complement strand
GCGTATTCGGAGTGATGGGTGAGGGGGCGTGGTGGCTACCGCGGAGGAGATGCCGGGTTTGGTGTTGCCGTATTACGGCACATATGGCCGGGTTCCGTTCAAGGTTGTGAGGACGCCGGATGGGGGTATGGAGGCGTGGCGGTTCGATCGTGATACGGGTGGGTGGAAGCCGGGGACTGATTGTATTGACGAGGTGTTGTTTGCGGTGGGGGGTGAGGATGGGCCGTTGACGCGGGAGGAGTTTGTTCAGGAGACGGAGATGTGGCGTGGTCACTATGGGCATGGTGAGGGGGAGATTAGGGCGCTGTATGAGACGGTGAAGGCGATTGTCGATAAGGCGGAGGAAGAGAGACGTGATTTGACGGATGAGGAGCTTGCTCTAGTGACGAGTATTCGCCGGAAGACGTTTGTGATGTTTGAGGAGAAGCTTCAACGTGAGGGCAATCCGGGCGCGGATCCCTCAATCGCCGCTTGACCAATCGCCACCGTTCCTAGGGCCATTTGGCGTGAGCACGGATACCCGGACGACGCCGCGGAGCCGCTATCGGCGACCATGGCGTGGTGGACATCGGCGACTCCTGGCCGACCACCGTAGCCGAAGCCGAAGCCATCCAGGAACGGCTCCGGTCCCAGGTCGACCTCACCGACCCTGGCCCGACGCGCCCGCGCGTCGTCGCTGGGCTCGATGTGGCGTACGCCGAGGACGGGGATCGGCTCGCGGCGGCGGTGGTCGCGCTCGACACTGAGACATTGACCATGGTCGATTCGGCGGTGACGACGGGTCGGCCCGCTTTCGCGTACGTCCCCGGACTGTTCGCCTTCCGGGAGCTACCTGCACTCCTTGACGCGCTCCAGAAGCTCAGCGTCACCCCTGAGGTCCTGATCTGTGATGGGCATGGCTTGGCCCATCCTCGCCGCTTCGGTCTCGCCTGCCACCTGGGCGTGCTGACCGGGCTGCCGACCTTCGGGGTAGCGAAGACTCCCCTCGTCGGTACGTGGGATCCACCCGATCGGCACCGTGGCGCCTGGGCGCCGTTGCGGGACGGGCAGGAAATCGTGGGGCGCGTCCTGCGTACGCAGACCGACGTCAAACCGGTCTTCGTCTCGGTCGGCCACCGCATGAGCCTCGACAACGCGTGCGCGGTGACCCTCGCGTTGTGCCCACGCTATCGGCTGCCGGAGACCACCCGACAGGCGGATCACGCGTGCCGGGAGGCCCTCCGGCTCATGTGAGATCGATATTGTGCGATATCTCGGTCCTGGCCAGTTCTGGCAGGATGCCCTGGCGTGCGCCACTCACCGCCCTCGCGCCGTGTCGAGGGTGGCGGCGCAATCGGTAGCCTCTGTCGCCAACGTCCGCGAGGAGGACAGGTGCGCGAGGAGACCAGGTGGAGGTATCGGTGCGACGTGGCGTGACCCGACTCGCGGTGGCGGTCGCCACGCTGCTCGGCTTCCTCGCGGTGACGGCCGCCCCGGCCCAGGCCGCCGAGGATCTCGTCCAGTTTGACCTTCCCGCCAGCTTCGCCGTCGGTCAGGCCGGTCAGCCGGTGACCGTCACAGTCACCCGTCGCGCGGATGGCTGCGTCCGGTTCCGCATCCTGATCGCCATCCACCTGGCGGGGCTCACCGCCGACCGGGTGCAGGTGCGCGTCGCTGACGGAAAGAAGTGGGCACCGGTCCGTGTCGTCACCAGCGCCGAAGGCCTGGTGATGACGGAGCACGTCAAACCCCCGAAAGACCGGCTCTGCGCGGAGCGCAGCCGTTCGGCGCAATACCAGCTCGCATTCCTGCCGGGCTCCCCCGGCGGTGAGGCCACCATTGTCGTCGGCGCGTACGACACCAAAGGCACATTGCTGGGGCAGGCCGGCGCGACCCGTCCGGTGACCGGAGCGCCGCCGGTGCCGACCGCCTCACCCTCCCCGTCGCCCAGCCACTCGCCGTCGCCCACCCTCACCCCGGAGGAGACGGAGACGGCCTACGCCGAGCCGAGCCCCACGCTCACGGGCTCCGAGGCGCCAGCTCTGGTGCCCGCGCTCGACCAGCGTGGCACCGGCGGAATCTCCGGCTTGGTGCTGGCGGGACTGGGACTCGGCGTGGCGTTGCTCGGTGTCGGGCTGGCCCTCTTGATCGCGTTGCTTCGGCGAGGGCGCGACGATACGGATGGCCACGACCGTGGCCCGCAGCCCCACCGGGGGCCCACGGGCCCGGTTGGCCCACCGCCGATGAGCGGCCCCGACATGACGCCGACAGTGCTGTTGCCGAAGCTCCCTCGCTAACCACCGCCTTACCCCCGGGCGGTGCGTGCGTGCTCCGATACGCTCAGGCCAGGGCCTAGCGAACGGTTGAGGAGCGGAACGTTGTCTGACCTGTCCCGGATCGTCAAGGCGTACGATGTCCGCGGCACCGTCCCGGACCAGCTCAATGAGACGGTGGCGCGGGCGATCGGCGCCGCTTTCGTGCGGACGTTGCGGGAGAACGGCGACAAGGCCGATCGCGTCGTCGTGGCGCACGACATGCGAGAGTCGTCGCCAGGACTCGCGACCGCTTTCGCCCAGGGCGTCAACGCGGCGGGCGCGACCGTGGAGTTCGCGGGTCTCGCCTCGACGGACATGCTCTACTACGCCGCGGGCGCGCGCGATCTGCCCGGCGCGATGTTCACCGCCAGCCACAACCCCGCCGAGTACAACGGCATCAAGCTGTGCCGGGCGGGGGCGGCACCGGTGGGGCAGGACACCGGGCTGCGGCAAATTCAGGAGTACGCCCAAGCGCTCATTGACTCTGGTGAGGCCGAGACGTTGTCCGGGCCGGAGCGGATCGAACGGCACGATCTGCTCCCCGACTACGCGGCGCACCTGCGCACGCTGGTCGACCTGACGCAGATTCGCCCGTTGACCGTCGTGGTGGACGCCGGCAATGGCATGGGTGGCCACACGGTGCCGGCGGTGCTGGGGGACGCGGTGCTGCCGCCGTTGCCGCTGCAGATCGTGCCGATGTACTTCGAATTGGACGGTTCCTTCCCCAACCACGAGGCCAACCCGCTGGACCCGGCGAACATCGTTGACCTCCAGCGCGCGGTGCGGGAGCACGGCGCCGACATCGGCTTGGCCTTCGACGGGGACGCCGACCGCTGCTTCGTCGTCGATGAACGGGGTGAGCCGGTGTCGCCGTCGGCGATTACCGCGATGGTGGCGGTCCGGGAGTTGAAGAAGTACCCCGGTGCGACGATCATCCACAACCTCATCACGTCCAAGGCGGTGCCGGAGATCATCCGCGAGCACGGCGGGAACCCGGTCCGCAGCCGGGTGGGGCACTCGTTCATCAAGCGCGAGATGGCGCGCACCAACGCGGTCTTCGGCGGGGAGCACTCCGCGCACTACTACTTCCGTGACTTCTGGTACGCCGACACCGGCATGCTCGCGGCGATGCACGTGCTGGCCGCGCTCGGTGAGCAGAGCCGGCCGCTGTCGCAGCTCGTTGGCGAGTTCGAGCGGTACGTCTCGTCTGGAGAGATCAACTCCCGGGTGGAGGACCAGCAAGCGAAGCTCGACGAGGTGAAGCGGGCCTACGCGGGGGCCCAGCTCGACGAGCTGGACGGCTTGACCGTACTGTTCGACGACGGCGCATGGCTCAACCTGCGGCCGTCGAACACCGAACCGTTGCTCCGGTTGAACGTCGAGGCACCGACCGCGGAGCGCATGGCCGCGCTGCGCGACGAGGTGCTTGCCATCGTCCGCAGTTAAGTTCCCTTTTCCGCTGGCGGGGCGGGCCAACGCCGCCCCGCTCGCACGAGGAAGGAGCCCTCCGTGGCCCTGGACCCGCAGCTCTTGGCGATTCTCGCGTGCCCGGACACGCACCACGCCCCACTCGAGTACGACGCCGAGGCGGCCACGCTGACCTGCACGGAATGCGGGCGTGTCTTCGAGGTCCGGGACGACATTCCCGTTCTCCTGTTGGACGAGGCGCGTGGTGGCCCCGCGGGTCCGGCGACGGAGCAAGGTGACGCTGAGGCACAGGAGACCGAGTGATGGGCCTTCCCATGGACGGCACAGCGGGGCTGCGCGGACGCCGAACCCCAGATCCCGCGTTGCTCGACGACCCGGTCGCCCTGGAGGAGAACGATCCAGGCGGCATGCTGCGCTTCACCGCGTCGGCGGGGGCACAGGTACGGGAATCTGCGACGCTCGCCGCGGAGGCCAACCTGGCTGAGCTCGCGGAGGACGGGCGCCCGCGGGCCGTGGTCGTCGCGGGTGTCGGGACGGCGGGACGGACGGGTGACATTTTGGCCACGGTCGCCGGTCCGCGCTGCCCGGTCCCTGTGCTGTCGCATCGCAGCGCGGGCATTCCGGGCTGGGTCGGGGCGGCCGACGTGGTGATCGCGGTCAGCGCGTCGGGACGCAGCCCGGAGGCGCTCGCGGCGGCGGTGGCCGCGGCGCGGCGGGGGGCCCGCTTGGTCGCCGTGGGGGCGCCGAACTCCCAGTTGCAGGAGGTGGCGGAGCGGGCGCGGGCTCCGTTCGTGCCGGTGCCGCGCCGGGCGCCGGCCCGGGCGAGCTTGTGGGCGCTGACGATTCCGGTGCTGCTCGCCGCCCGGGCCCTCGGGCTGGTCAGGGTGACCGAGGCGGACTTGGCGGAGACCGCGGCGCGGCTCGACGCCGACGCGGAGCGGTGCCGCCCGAGCGCGGAGTCGTTCGTCAATCCGGCGAAGTCCCTCGCGCTCAACCTGGCTGGCTCGATCCCCATCGTCTGGGGATCGTCGCCGCTGGCCACCGTGGCGGCCCGGCGTTTCGCCGATGTGCTGTCCGCCAATGCCCGCTACCCGGTCGTCGCTGGCGCGTTGGGTGAAGCGGGACGTGGGCGCGTCGGGCTCCTCGACGGCGTGTTCGGTGGTTTGGTCGAGGCCGAGCGGGACATCTTCGCCGACCCCGACGAGCAGCCGGACGCGACGCGGCTGCGGGTCGTGCTGCTGCGTGACGGCGGCCTGAACGCGGGGGATGACGCCGACGAGCCGCTCGCGGTGGAGGAGCGACGCGCGGACGCCCTGCTCGCCCTCGCGGAACGGCGGGGCGTGCGGTGCGACGTGGTGACGGCGGAAGGCGGGTCCACCCTTGAGCGCTTGGCGTCGTTGATCGCGGTGCCCGACTTCGCGTCCGTCTACCTCGCGCTCGCCCATGGGCTCGACCCGATGGCGGTACCCGCGGTCACCGAGATGAAGGAGCTGGCGAATCCATGAGCGCCTCCGGGGGGACGAGGGCGGTCATCGCCGCTCTGCTGGCCAACCTGGGCATCGCCCTCACGAAGTTCCTCGCGTGGGGGTTGACCGGTTCGTCCTCGATGCTCGCCGAGTCGATCCACTCGGTGGCCGACAGCGGCAACCAGGCGCTGTTGCTCCTCGGGGGGCGCCGAGCCCGCCGCCAAGCGACCCCCGAGCATCCCTTCGGGTACGGCCGGGAACGCTACATCTACGCGTTCATCGTCGCCATCGTCTTGTTCGCGGTCGGTGGCCTCTTCGCGCTGTACGAGGCGTATCACAAGTTCCGCCATCCGCAGCCGATCACGAGCTGGCACTGGGTGCCGGTCGCGGTGCTGGTCATCGCGCTCACGATGGAGGCCTTCTCCTTCCGCACCGCGATTCACGAGGCGCGCCAGGTCCGGGGCAGGAGTTCGTGGAAGGACTTCATCCGCCGGGCGAAGGCGCCGGAGCTGCCGGTGGTGTTGTTGGAGGATTTCGCGGCGCTCGTCGGGTTGGTGCTGGCGCTCGTCGGCGTCGGCTTGACGCTGGCCACGGGGAGTGGCGTCTGGGACGCCGCCGCCACCGCCGCCATCGGCGCGTTGCTGGTCGTCATCGCCGTGGTCCTCGCCGCGGAGACCAAGAGCTTGTTGCTCGGTGAGGCGGCGAGTCCGGAGGACTGCCAGGCAATTGAACGAGCGATCCTGCAAGGATCAGAGGTCGAGCGCATCATCCACATGCGCACGTTGCACCTCGGACCGGAGGAGCTTCTCGTGGCAGCGAAGATCGCGGTGTCGGCCGCGGACACCGGGGCACAGATCGCCCGGAGCATCGACGCGGTCGAGTCGCGTATTCGCGCAGCGGTGCCGATCGCTCGGGTGATCTATCTAGAGCCCGACATTTACCGCCCTCACGATGGGGGCGAGAATGCCGCGGGGGCGCCCGGGGGACTCGCCGGGGTGGAGGGGCCAGCTGGCGCCGTCAGGCTGGCCAAGGACAGCGGTAGCGGACACGCGAGCTAGCCGTGGAGCTTTTGATCTGCCCAATCCGCGACTACGCATGGGGCTCTCGCTCGGTCATCGCGGAGCTGCAAGGGCGACCGGTGCCCAGTGACGGGCCAGAGGCCGAGCTGTGGATGGGGGCGCACCCGGGCGCGCCGTCGTTGGTGCAGCGGGACGGCGGCGAGGTGAGCTTGGCGGAGCTGATCGACGCCGACCCGCAGGACTGGCTCGGCCCGGAGGTGGTCGCGCGATTCGGCCCGCGCCTGCCGTACCTCCTCAAGGTCTTGGCCGCGCGGACGTGCCTGTCGTTGCAGGCGCATCCGGACGCCGAGCAGGCGCGGGCGGGGTACACGGCCGAGGTGGCCGCGGGGCGTACGGAGCGCAACTACGCGGACCCGCACCACAAGCCCGAGCTGCTGGTGGCGATTTCGCGGTTCGAGGCGCTCTGCGGCTTCCAGGATCCGCTGCGCTCCGCGGAGGTGCTCGCGGCGTTGGGGATCGCGGAGCTCAAGCCCGTGGTCGCGGCATTGCGGACGGGCGTCTCCGGGCTGCGCAGCGCGGTGCAGACGCTGCTGACCTGGCCGGAGGACGAACGAGCCGACCTCGTCGCCGCGGCGGCGGCCGCGGATCCGCCGCCCCCGTACGCCGAGGCGGTGGAGTTGGTCCGCCGGTTGGCGGCGGAGCATCCGCGTGACCCGGGGGTGTTGGTCGCGCTGCTGCTCAACCACGTCGTGTTGGCGCCCGGCGAGGCGATTTGGATGCCCACGGGGAACCTCCACGCCTACCTCGAAGGCGCAGGCATCGAGATCATGGCGGCGAGCGACAACGTGTTGCGTGGCGGGTTGACGGCGAAGCGGGTGGACGTGCCGGAACTGCTGCGCGTGCTGCGGTTCGAGGTGCTCACCGAGCCCACCGTGCCGGCCGTGCCGGTGGCACCCGGTGTCGACACCTGGCGTGTCCCGGTCGACGATTTCGCGTTGCACCGGGTGTGTCCGGGTGAGTCCGTGCCGGAGGTGCGCCTGGACGTGGTCGGTCCTCGGGTGGTCTTCTGCCTCCGCGGTGAGATCACCGTGGACGACGGCCAGGGGGAGGTGAAGTTGCCGGCGGGGAACGCGGCGGTGGGGCGCGCCTGCTCCGAGCCGTTGACGGTGTCGGGGGAGGGTGAGGCGTACGTCGCGTCAGTCGGCGTGCCCTGATCGGGACCTCTGTCCCTTTTCACGACGTCTCATGATGTCTCTGCCGATATTTCGGGAACACTTGACATTACTGATGCGTAGCGTGATTATATTGACACGCAGCGTCATCGAAGCGGTTCCGATACCTCAACGGATGCCGATCGACGTGCACGAAGCCAATCCGGGGGGATGCACGGGGCGGTCGTGGTGGAGCGGGCGCGCTCCCCACTGACCGCCCCAGGGCTTGTTTGCGGCTGGTGAGGAGTGTCCCTCCGGGCTGCACCGGGCATCACGGGGGCGGCGTAAGGTGACAGATCGAGCACTTCCGTCCCGACAGGAGCTTGTTCATGACCAGCACCCTTCCGACATCTCCTAGCGGCGCGACCACGAGCCGTCCCCGCACGGTAGCCGAAGGCGATTTCAAGGTGGCCGACCTGTCGCTCGCGGCGTTCGGGCGGAAGGAAATTGAGTTGGCCGAGCACGAGATGCCCGGGCTGATGGCGCTGCGGCGGGAGTACGCCGAGGCGAAGCCGTTGCGGGGGGCGCGGATCAGCGGCTCGCTGCACATGACCGTGCAGACCGCGGTGTTGATCGAGACGTTGGTGGCTTTGGGCGCGCAGGTGCGCTGGGCGTCGTGCAACATCTTCTCCACCCAGGACCACGCGGCCGCGGCGGTCGTGGTCGGCCCCAACGGCACGGTCGACAAGCCGGCGGGCGTTCCGGTCTACGCCTGGAAGGGTGAGACGCTCCAGGAGTACTGGTGGTGCACCCAGCAGGCGCTGTTGTGGCCGGACGGCGAGGGGCCCAACATGATCCTCGACGACGGCGGTGACGCGACCCTGTTGGTGCACAAGGGCGTCGAGTTCGAGCAGGCGGGAGCGGTGCCGCCGGTCGAGACGGCCGACTCGGAGGACTACGCGGTCGTCCTCGAGCTGCTGCGGCAGTCGCTGGCGGAGGACAATCGCCGGTGGACGCGGATCGCCGCCGGGATCAAGGGCGTGACCGAGGAGACCACCACCGGGGTGCACCGGCTGTACGAGATGCAGCGCAAGGGCACGCTGCTCTTCCCGGCGATCAACGTCAATGACTCGGTGACCAAGAGCAAGTTCGACAACAAGTACGGCTGCCGTCATTCGCTGATCGACGGGCTCAACCGCGCCACCGACGTGCTCATCGGGGGCAAGGTGGCGGTGGTCTGCGGCTACGGCGATGTCGGCAAGGGCTGCGCGGAGGCGCTCCGGGGCCAGGGCGCCCGCGTGATCGTCACCGAGATCGACCCGATTTGCGCGTTGCAGGCGGCGATGGACGGGTACCAGGTCACCACGCTCGACGAGGTGGTGTCGACCGCCGACATCTTCATCACCGCCACCGGCAACAAGCACGTCATCACCGCCGACCACATGGCGCGGATGAAGCATCAAGCCATCGTGGGCAACATCGGGCACTTCGACAACGAGATCGACATGGCCGGGCTGGCGAAGCGTCCCGACGTGCGGCGGATCCCCATCAAGCCGCAGGTCGACGAGTGGCGCTTCGACGACGGGCACTCAGTGATCATCTTGTCGGAGGGGCGTCTGCTGAACCTGGGCAATGCCACCGGGCACCCGAGCTTCGTCATGTCGACGAGCTTCACCAACCAGGTGATCGCGCAGATCGAGCTCTTCACCAAGACCGACCAGTACCCGGTCGGGGTGTACCGGCTGCCGAAGCACCTCGACGAGAAGGTCGCCCGCCTGCACCTCGACGCGCTCGGTGTGAAGCTGACCACATTGACCCAGGAGCAAGCTGACTACATCGGCGTCCCGGTCGAGGGGCCGTACAAGCCGGAGCACTACCGCTACTAGTCGCATCGAGGAGCGAACGCACGGGCCGCCGCGTCACGCCGGCGGCCCGTCGCGTCTCGTCGGCCGCGCGGGCTCGGCCCCGCGTGGCTCTCCGCGCAGGCCGCGTGCCTGCGGGGACGTTCGCCGCCGCGAGCGATGGCTAGCCGCGGTCACGCGGCCGGATCCACGTCCAAATGCAGTAGCCGAGCCAGCCGACGGCGAGCGCGGAGGCCAGCGGCTTCATGTGCAGCGCGTTGAGCGTGATGATCGCGCCGAGCACGATCAGCCACGGTAGAAACACCCTCATCGCCGCCGATCGTCGCATATCCCCGCGGGATCGTCGGGCGATCGCCGCTGCCCGGTGGCGCGGGCCGGGCGTCGCTGCTGGCTATCGACCTCTTCCGGTGAGCGCGATTTTCACCTAACGTCTCGGACGTCTCACGAGCTGACCATGAACGCAGGTCGGCGAGGTGCGGTGATCGCCCGATTTGTGGCGGTCATCGTTAACGAGCTACAGCGGGTCAAGGTGATGGCGATGCGACGAACGCCATACGGGATGGAATATTGGTTCGCATGAGAGCCCGAGTGCTGGTCGTCGACGATGATCCCGCGCTGGCGGAGATGCTCGGGATCGTGCTGCGGAGCGAGGGGTTTGTGCCGTCCTTCGTCGCGGACGGGGAGCGCGCGTTGACGGCATTCCGCGAAAACCGCCCCGACATCGTGCTCCTCGATCTCATGCTCCCGGGGATGAGCGGGATCGACGTGTGTCGCGCGATTCGCGCCGAGTCGGGGGTCCCGATCGTCATGCTCACGGCGAAGAGCGACACCGTCGACGTCGTACTCGGCCTCGAGTCCGGCGCGGACGACTACGTGGTCAAGCCGTTCAAGCCCAAGGAGCTGGTCGCCCGGATGCGCGCCCGGCTGCGCCGCGGCGAGGATTCCACGCCGGAGGTGCTGACCATCGGGCCACCCGGGAATCAGGTCACCATCGACGTGCCGGCGCACACGGTGACGCGCAACGGCCAGGAGATCAAGCTCACGCCCCTGGAGTTCGACCTGTTGGTGGCGCTGGCCCGCAAACCGCGTCAGGTCTTCACCCGCGAAGTCCTGCTCGAGCAGGTGTGGGGCTACCGGCACGCCGCGGATACCCGACTCGTGAACGTCCATGTCCAGCGTCTCCGCGCCAAGATCGAGCCGGATCCGGAGCGGCCCGAAATCATCCTGACGGTGCGAGGCGTTGGCTACAAGGCGGGCACGGGATAGCCTGAGCGGGTTGTGGCCGGCCGTTTTCCCTCCGCCTTCGCGCTGCTGGGTACCGCCGCCCGCCGGTGCTACAGGGCGGTAGCGCGCCGCGCGGCGACGCTGACGTCTGGTCTTGCCCGGGCGTGGCGGCGGTCGCTGCAGGTCCGGGTGGTCACCATCACCCTGGTCGCCTCCAGTCTGCTGGTGGGCGGCTTCGCGTACCTCGTGGCGACTCAAAGCGGGAGCATTCTCCTGGAGACGGCGCGACGAGACCTGGAGCGGCGGCTGCAAAGTGGCCGGGACTACGCGGCTGAGCAGATGAGCGTGCACGCTCATCCCAGCGACCCGCAGATCCAGGCCACTTTCCAGCGCACGGTGCTCAGCCTCGCCGGTGGCGATCCCGACCAGCTCAACGGCATGGTGGTCTCGCTGACCGCGAGCCGTTACCCCAACATCCAATCGGAGACGTCGCCACCGGTGGACGCCAGCCGCCTCATCAGCGAGGAGCTGGCCCGGGCGGTGGCCGCCGGGAATCAGGCTCACCAGGTGCGCACCGGCGACCTCGGGGAAGGGCGGGTCACCTACCTCGTCTACGGCACACCTGTGCCGACCAAGTTCGGGCAGGTTGAGCTCTACTACCTCGCGCCGCTCACCATCCAGGACCAGGCCGCCAGCCAGATCAGCATGATGGTCCTCGTCACCGGCGCGACGCTGGTCGTCCTGCTCGGTCTGCTGTCGGCCTTGGTCACGCGGATCGTGGTCGTCCCGGTGCGCGCGGCGGCGCGGACCGCGCAGCGGCTCTCCGCCGGTCTGCTCGACCAGCGCATGGAGGTCAACGGGGAGGACGAGCTCGCGCTGCTCGCCGCCTCGTTCAATCACATGGCGGACAACCTGCAACGCCAGATCGTGCGGCTGGAGGAGATGTCTCGCCTCCAGCGGCGCTTCACGTCGGACGTCTCCCACGAGCTGCGCACGCCGTTGACCACGGTCCGCATGGCCGCTGATCTCATCTTCGCCGAGCGGAGTGAGTTCAGCCCGCAGGTCGCGCGCAGCGCGGAGCTGCTCCAAACCGAGCTTGATCGATTCGAGAACCTCCTCAGCGACCTTCTGGAGATCAGCCGGTTCGACGCGGGGTTCGCCGTGCTCGACGCGGAGCCGACCGATGTGGTGACAGTGATTCGCCGGGCGGTGGAACGCCTCGACGGGCTGGCCCGGCGACTCGGCGTCGAGGTGCGGGTGCACGTGCCGGACACCCCGGTGATCGCTGAGATCGATCCGCGGCGTGTGGAGCGGATCCTGCGGAACCTTCTCGGCAACGCCATCGAACACGGGGAGCGACGTCCCGTGGACATCACCCTCGGGGTCAACGAGACCGCGGTGGCGGTGACCGTCCGTGACCGCGGGGTGGGTCTCAAGCCGGGTGAAGAGAAGTTGGTGTTCAACCGCTTCTGGCGCGCGGACCCGTCTCGAGCCCGGCAGACCGGTGGCACCGGCCTTGGGCTGTCGATCAGCCTCGAGGACGCCCGTCTCCACGGTGGTTGGCTGGAGGCGTGGGGCGCGCCTGGGAAAGGGGCGCAGTTCCGGCTCACCTTGCCGCTGCGCGCCAACGGGCGACTGACC
Organism: Micromonospora sp.; assembly: GCA_036563645.1. GTDB lineage: Bacteria > Actinomycetota > Actinomycetes > Mycobacteriales > Micromonosporaceae > DATCMA01. The sequence continues at coordinate 136,681 of DATCMA010000037.1, read as the reverse complement.
TCGTCCCCGCTGGACTTGGTGCCGCCTGACGCGGTGAAGGAGGAGGGGACACCACCCGTCGCGGGCGACGCGGCTGAGGAACCCGACACGCCGGTCAGCGCGGAGGGAGTTCTGCGGTGAGACGGTGGTGGGCGGGGATCGCCGTGATCGCGGTGGGCGTCGCCCTCGGGGGGTGTAGTGGGATCCCCGAGAACACGTCGGTGCGGATCGATGGCCAGGGACCTCCGCCGGGGCTCGGCTCGGGGCCCGACTCCGCGCAGCAGCCGCCGTCGCGCACCGCGGCGCACGACACCGAGACGTTCGTGCTCAATTTCCTCAAGGCCGCGGCGGGGGAGCCGAGCCGGGCGGTGGAGCAGGTCCGCGCCTACGTCGCCCCCGGCCAGCGTGATCAAGTCCGTGAGCCGAAGCCCGTGGTGACCCGGCACGTGGTGCGGCTGCGGGAACGTCCACAGATCACCCGCGCGCGGGCCGGGGCCGATGAGGTGACGCTGCGCGTGCAGCAGCTCGGTGTGCTCATGCCGACCGGGGCGTTGGAGCCGGCGGAGGAACGGGCGACGGAGTACACCTTCATGGTCGGCAGCGTGGAAGGGGAGCAAGGCAAGTTCGTCTTCAACCCGCCGCCGGTGTTGCTGCTCAGCGAAGACGCGTTGAGCACGTTCTATATCCAGCAGGCGGTGTACTTCTGGGATCTCGAGCAGCGGGTGCTGGTGCCGGACCTGCGCTACCTGCCGCTGTCCGTGCCGCTGGAGCGGCGCCGTACCGAGTTGCTGCAGGCGCTGTTGAGCGGACCGTCAAGCTGGCTCAACAAGGTCGTCCAGGCGCTTCCGCTGGGCACGAAGGGGGTCGGCAACGTCCCGGATAGCAAGGACACCCTCAAGATCAGCTTGACGGTGGACGCGGCGTCCCCCGGGGATCCCCTGCACATCGAGAAGCTCGCCGCCCAGCTGATGTGGTCGCTGGGGCCCGACACCACCAGCACCGTGGAGCTGACCATCGAGGGGCAGGGCACGACGACCTTCAACGGCACCGACCTGCGGCGGTACAACCCCACGTTCGCCCTGCCGGCGACCCCCGAGCGGTTCTGCATCTACCAGGGGCGGGTCCATCGCCTCGCCAGCTCGGCGCGGGTCACCGAGCCCGTGCCGCTGCTCACCGACGACGTCAACCACGACGTCGTCTCCGCCGGGTTCGCCCGCCGTGGTGACTTCACCGCCGCCGCGCTCGTCGTCGCGCGCGGGGAGCGGCGCCAGTTGGTCGTGGGGTTCGGCCGGGACGCGGACGACGCGACGTTCCGGGCTGTCGGCCGCACCTTCGCCACCATGGGCCGGCCGGTGTGGCTCAACGGGCCCGAGCCCATCGGGCTGGTCCCCGCGGATGGTCAGCTCTACCAGTTCCGGACAGGCCGAGGCACCCTGACCCGGGTGGCCTTGCCGGGGGCGACCGGCGCGGTCACGGTGGTCGGCGCCGCGCCGGACGGGCACCGGATCGTCGTCGTCGCGGGGGGACGGCTGTACGTGGCGGCGCTCACCTACGGCGATGAGCTGGAGGTGCAGCCGGTGCGCGCGTTGCCGACCTCGCTGCGGAACATCACCGGCGCGGATTGGACCTCGGAGACTGCGATCGTCGCGGCGGGGGTCAACGAGGACGGCCGGAGCGTGCTCTACGACATCACCATGGACGGCGCGATCGAGGCCCGTCCACAGTCCGACCTCGGCACGGCGCAAGTCAGCCACCTCGTGGCGTACCCGATGGGGCCGATCACCGGGGGATCGATCGGCGCCCGGATGTACGTGGCCAACGGCATCGCGTACGACTTCTTCGGCCCCGGCGAGGAGATCCGCACCGAGGAGGTGATCGGGGCGGGTGCGACGTCGGGGCCGGCGAGATCCAGCGGGGTAACCGCGCCGTTCTTCCTGTACTGAGGGCCGTTCGTGCGTCCTGGACCGGGGAGGTTCTCGTTTCTCCGGTACAGAGGGTCTTCCTGCCCTGAGGCTGTTCTGTCTCGTCCTGAGGGGGCCGGTGCCGACCGAGGTCTGGGACGCGCTCGCGGATCTGCTCTTGCCGGCGGAGTGCGCCGGCTGCCGGCGAGAGCGGGTGCCGCTGCGCGCGGGTGCGTGCGCCGAGTGTTGGGCCGGGGTGAGCGCGTTGAGACCGCGCCTGGTCCGCCCGACCCCGGCCCCGCCGGAGCTGCCGGTGTGCGTCGCCCTCGGTGACTACGCCGGCCCGCTGCGGGAGATGCTGCTCGCGTACAAGGAGCGAGGGCGACACGGGCTAGCCCGGCCCCTCGGGGTGTTCCTCGCCGACGTGGTCGCCGTCGCCGTGGGTGGGGCGCCGCGCGGGGTGACGCTGGTGCCGGTTCCGAACACGGCCGCGGCGGCGCGCGCTCGGCACGGCGATCACCTGTGGCGGCTGGCCCGGCATGCCGCGCGAGCGTTGCGCCGCGCGGGCTGGTCGGTCGCGCTCAGCCGGCCGTTGGTCGCGCTGCCCCGTCCGGACTCGGTGGGGTTGGACAGCGCCGCCCGGGCGGCGGTGGCCCGGGAGTCGTTCCGGTTGCGTCCGTCGCGTCTGGCTCGCCTGCGGCGTCTCGCGTGGGGGCGAACGGTCGTCGTCCTCGACGACATCGTGACGACGGGGGCGACCCTGGCCGCGGTCTGCGCGCTGCTCCGCGGCGCCGGCGTACCGGTCGATCGCGCGGCGTTACTCGCGGTCACCCGTCGGCGGAATGACCAATGGCTGGGGTGATGAGGGGCCAGCCTGAAAGGTCAATCGCGTGAAACGTTCTTTCATTTGGCGTGAAACATTCCTCTCAATAGTCGTGACGAACTGGCGAATAGGGGTTAGCGTTCATGGTGAACGGGTAAGAGCGAGGTTTCGCTCCCGGTGAGGAGAAAGGAGGGGCGCGTTCGCATAAGCGGCCGGTCATCGCTGTGGCGATTCAACGTCCGGTCCGGTGATCCGCTCGCCGACTGTTCGACCCTTGGAGGTTGTGGGTGGACATCGTCGTCAAAGGGCGCAATGTTGAGGTGCCCGACCACTACAAGGCTCATGTAGCAGAGAAACTGTCCAAGATCGAGCGTTACGATCATAAGATCATCCGGCTGGACGTGGAGCTGCTGCACGAGCGCAATCCGCGTCAGACTGACCACTGCCAGCGGGTCGAAATTACGTGCATTTCCAAGGGGCCGGTGGTGCGCGCTGAAGCGAGCGCCCCAGATTTCTATTCCGCCCTCGACCTCGCGGTCGAGAAACTCGACAGCCGAATGCGCCGCGCCGCGGAACGTCGGCGGGATCGCCGGACCCGGCGGGTGCCCCTCGGGGTCGCCATGGCGGCCACCGGGCCCGGGTCAGCCGCGGCCCCGGCGGCGGCCCCCAGCGGCGGGGTCGCGCTCCGCGAGGAGGAGGACGAGGCCCCCGTGCTGGACGGCTACGCCGCGCCCGAGGAGGAGCGGGAGGAGCAGTGGTACATCGCCCGACGCAAGGAGCACCGCGCCGAGCCGATGACCGTTGACGATGCGCTCTTCCAGATGGAGCTCGTGGGCCACGACTTCTACTTGTTCCTCGACAAGGAGACGGGGCGGCCTAGCGTCGTCTATCGCCGCAAGGGGTACGACTACGGCGTGATCTCGCTCGTGAGCTGAGCGGGACGCGGGTCGCGCTGGCCTACGCCGGTACCGTCGCCGTGGGCGGTACCGGCGTCGCCGCGTGTGGGCGCTGACCACGTACCGCGGCCCGTGGCGCCGGGGGATGGTCGGCACGGACCGAACGAGAGAGGATGAAAACTCAGATTCGCCCCGCGTGGGCGGGAGCACGGCTCACGAAACGGTCCGCGGTACGCCTACGATGGAGCGGCAGTCTGTCTAGGGAGCGTTGATCCGTGTCGATTCTGGAAAAGGTCCTCCGTGCCGGCGAAGGTCGGATGCTGCGCCGGCTCAAGGCGATCGCTGCTGCCGTCAACGCGATCGAGGACGACTACGTCGGCCTCACCGACGCCGAGCTGCGAGCGCTGACGGACCAATACCGCCAGCGGATCGCCGATGGAGAGTCCCTCGACGACCTGCTGCCGGAAGCGTTCGCCACGGCGCGTGAGGCGGCCTCGCGCGTGCTTGGCCAGCGCCACTTCGACGTCCAAGTCATGGGTGGCGCGGCGCTGCACTTCGGCAACATCGCCGAGATGAAGACGGGTGAGGGGAAGACCCTCACCGCCGTGCTCCCGGCCTACCTCAACGCCCTCACGGGCAAGGGCGTGCACATCGTCACGGTCAACGACTACCTCGCGCAGCGCGACGCGGAGTGGATGGGCCGGGTGTACAAGTTCCTCGGCCTCACCGTCGGCGTCATCCTGCCCAACCGGCCCGCCGCCGAGCACCGCGCCGCGTACGCCTGCGACATCACCTACGGCACGAACAACGAGTTCGGCTTCGACTACCTCCGCGACAACATGGCCTGGTCCAAGGACGAGTTGGTCCAGCGGGGGCACTACTACGCGATCGTGGACGAGGTCGACTCGATCCTGATCGACGAGGCGCGGACCCCACTGATCATCTCGGGACCGGCCGAACACTCGGTCCGCTGGTACCGGGAGTTCGCCGACATCGCCGCTCGCCTGCAACCCGGCACCGACGGCGAGGGCGACTACGAGGTCGACTACGCCAAGCGCACGGTGGCCATCACCGAGCGCGGGGTGGCCAAGGTCGAAGACCGCCTCGGCATCGACAACCTGTATGACTCGGTCAACACGCCGCTGATCAGCTACCTCACCAACGCGATCAAGGCGAAGGAGCTGTACAAGCGGGACAGGGACTACATCGTCAGCAACGGTGAAGTCCTGATCGTGGACGAGTTCACGGGGCGCATCCTCTACGGGCGTCGCTACAACGAGGGGATGCACCAGGCCATCGAGGCCAAGGAAGGCGTAGAGATCAAGCAGGAGAATCAGACTCTCGCCACGATCACCCTGCAGAACTACTTCCGCTTGTACGAGAAGCTCGCCGGGATGACCGGTACGGCCCAGAGCGAGGCCGCCGAGTTCAACCGGGTCTACAAGATGGGCGTGGTGAGCATCCCGACTCACCGGCCGATGATTCGGCTGGACCGGCCGGATGTCATCTACAAGACCGAGCGGGCGAAGTTCAACGCCGTGGTCGAGGACATCGCCGAGCGGCACGCCAAGGGGCAACCGGTCCTCGTGGGGACCACCTCGGTGGAGAAGTCCGAGCTCCTGTCGCAGATGCTGCGCCGTCGCGGTATCCCGCACTCGGTCCTCAACGCCAAGTACCACGCCAAGGAAGCCGAGATCATCGCGCAGGCTGGCCGGAAGGGCGCGGTGACGGTCGCGACGAACATGGCCGGCCGTGGTACGGACATCCTCCTCGGCGGGAACCCCGAGTTCCTCGCCGCGCAGGAGGTTCGCCAGCGTGGGCTCGATCCGGTGGAGCACCCGGAGGAGTACCAGAAGGCGATGGAGGAGGTCCTCCCGCGCTGGAAGGAGATCTGCGCGGCCGAGGCGGAGGAGGTCGCGGCGCTCGGCGGGCTCTACGTGCTCGGCACTGAGCGGCACGAGTCACGCCGTATCGACGATCAGCTCCGCGGTCGGGCTGGTCGCCAGGGCGACCCTGGTGAGTCGCGCTTCTACCTGTCGCTGCAGGACGAGTTGATGAAGCGCTTCCGGACCGGCGCGGTTGAGGCGATCATGAACCGCCTCAACATCCCGGAGGACGTGCCCATCGAGTCCAAGATGGTGACACGTCAGATCAAGAGCGCTCAGACGCAGATTGAGAGTCAGAACGCCGAGATCCGGAAGAACGTCCTCCGGTACGACGAGGTCCTCAACAAGCAGCGTCAGGTGATCTACGCCGAGCGGCGGCGCGTGCTCAACGGTGAGGATCTGCACGAGCAGATCAAGCACATGATCGATGACGTCATCAACGCGTACATCGATGGCGCGACCGCCGAGGGCTACGCCGAAGACTGGGATCTCGAGCAGCTGTGGTCCAGCCTCAAGCAGCTCTACCCCATCGGGATCACCATCGAGGAGCTCGAGAAGGAGGCCGGCGGCCGAGCGGCGCTCGACGCCGATTTCCTGCGGGCACGGATCCTCGAAGACGCGCACGCGGCGTACCAGCGGCGGGAGGAGCAACTCGGCTCGCAGGCGCTGCGCGAACTCGAGCGCATGGTGTTGTTGCAGGTCATCGACCGCAAGTGGCGCGAACACCTCTACGAGATGGACTACCTCCAGGAGGGTGTGGCGCTGCGCGCGTACGGGCAGCGCGACCCGCTGGTGGAGTACCAGCGTGAGGGTTACGCGATGTTCAACACCATGATGGACGGCATCAAAGAGGAGACCGTCGGTTTCCTCTTCAACCTTGACGTCCAGGTCGAGCAGGCGCCTGCCCCGGCTCCGGCGACGGTCGGCGCGGGTGGGGACGAGTCCGCTCCCGCACCCGCCGCCCAGGAGGCGCCGGTGGAGATTCGCGCGAAAGGGCTCGGCCGCGCCCCGCAGATGCAGGGGTTGCAGTACACGGCGCCCACCATCGACGGGGAGGCGGGCACCGGCGGTGTCCAGGTGATGCACGCGCCGGCGCTCGGCATCGGCGGGCCGGCTCCCGCCCCCGCCTCCGGCCGCCGGGTCGCCCCGGGGCAGGTCGTCGCGGGCAACGGCCCCTCGCGGAACGCCCCCTGCCCGTGCGGCTCGGGCAAGAAGTACAAGCGGTGCCACGGCGCTCCCGCGAGCGCCTGATCTCGCAGTCGTCCTCAGCGCCGCGGTCACAGAAGATCGATCGCGGTGCTGATCCATCTCTGCCCGCGCCGCTCCAGCCGGAACGCCAGCGCCCAGGTGCGCCCCACCGCGCTGAGCGCGGCCGCCGCCTCCACGACGCCTGGCCTGGGCTCACAGACTCGCAGCCGACGTAGGCGGATCAACTCGTGCGGTTGCGCGGGCGTCCGGGACATCGTCATCCGGCTCCGGGCGTCCGCGATATTCGCCGTGATCCTCGCGGCCTTCGTGGGCTCGGAGAGCTCCCGGATGTGGGCGAGTGGGCGGAATCCGTTGAGCACTTCGAGGCAGACGGTGAGGAATCGGCGCGCCGCGTGCCGGGCATGCGGCGATGCGGACGGCGGGGGCAGGGTGGCCCCCGGCCGTCGGCCCGCGGGGCCGGTGCCCGCCGGCCCGGTCGGCTGCACACCGGCGGAGCCGCTCGGATGGGACCCGGCGAGCGGGGACGAGGGATCCCACCGCATACCGGGCGTGATGTCCAACATGAGCTGACGGCCGCCGCGCGTTATCGACCAAATCTGGGGATCAGCTTCGTCATCGAAGGGGGGATCGAGTGGTGGAACCCGGCGTAGGCGGATGACGGGACGGGTGGGCCACCGGCTGCCTCGCATCACTACCCCCCAATTCGATGCGTTTGCTTTCGTTTGCTTTCGGTAGCCTCCACTTGTACGTGACGGAACGTCACCCGTCAATCCTTCTGGGTTGTGGTGGTTGTGCCTGCTGGGCGGCGAGGACCGTGGGCGCGGCGTGTCGACGGCGTGTCGCGGGTCGTGTGTCGTGATGTGGACAGCCCGCGCGGTCCCGTTGATCGCGTTTGACGGAAGGGTGAGGACGCCGACGGAGGTCGATGGAGATCTATCGAGATGTCCGCGCTTCCGATTCGGGGGCGGGCTCGGCGGTGCCCGACGCGCGCGCACCAGATCTCCGATCCCGAGATTCGTGATCCCGAGATTCGTGATCGGGAGTGTCGTGCTCGGGAGATTCGTCGTCGGAGTCGCGATCCACGAGCGGGTTAGCCCGCACCCACGCGGCGGTCTCGGCGTATTTGCGTTGGATGTACTCTTCCAGGCGGGCGCGCTCCACACGCCACTGGCCCCGGCCGCCGATCTTGATCGCGGGAAGCTCGCCGCTGCGCACCATGTGGTAAACCTGCGAGTCCGACACGTTGAGCTCGGCGGCGACGTCGGACAACAACAGGAACCTCGGTTCCACGGTGACTCCCGGGTGCGGGTGTGGTGAGATCTGGCCCTAGTCTGCCATCGACCACCCCTGGTGGCCTATCCCGCGCGGCGCGTCACCGGCGCTGATCAGGCACACCACGAGGAGCACGCCCGAGGCGAGCCGCCGCGGGGCTCCCCGCCAGCGACGGGATGGGGCCGCGGGGCGCGCGCCGCGCGCGGCGTCTATGGGCGAATAAGGAGAGCGTACGGTGAGACAGCGACGCATTCGGGTGTACGTGCCGGCGACCGTGTCGATGCTGGCGACGCTGCGGTCCGCAGGTGAGCTGGTGGTAGAGGGCGCGCACGCGGTGACGCCCAGCCTCCGCGAGTGGTACGCCGAGGGCGACGAGGAGGAACTGGAGTACATCGCCTTCACCCGGGCCGCCCAGGACGCGCTCCTGCTGTTGCACCGCGACCCGAGCGCGCCTCGGCGCCGCGTCGTCGTCTCCGCCGATCTCCCCGCCGAGGCGGTTCACGTCCGCGCCGCGGAGCTCGGCACCAGCGACGTCCGCCTCACCACCACCGTGCCTCGTGAGGCGGTCGCGGCGTTGCACGTGGACGGTCAGGAGGCGGTCGAGGTGGTCGCGGCCGCGGCTGCGGCGGCGGAGGCGGCCGCGGCAGGGGATGCGGACGCGCAGTCGACCCTGGAGAGCGCCGAGGACCACGAGCTGGAGTGGTACGACGTCTCGGAGCTGGACTTCGTGGTCGACACGTTCCTGGCGCGGTAGACCGGTCGCGGGTCAGACCGCACGCCCCCGGCGCGTGTCACGCGCGTGGGTCGCCTGACGTCACCGTCGCGCCCTCGGCGGCGTCGTGACCCGTTTCCTCAGCGGACGGAGCCTCCTCCGCGCGCCCGGAGGGAACCTGCTTTGCGTGCTCAGCCGGAGACTCCTCCTCCCGCGAGGGCAGCGTTCGGCCAAACGCGATGATCGCGATGATCGCGCCGACGAAGAAGACCATGAGCGCCGCGTTGGTCCGGGATCGATAGGCGAGGTCCTGGTAGATGCTGTCGCCCTCGCTGATCGCCCGGGCCCAGGAGAGCAGCCGGGAGCCACCCGCCAGCGTGATCACCTCGGTGAGCAGGAGCATCACGCCGGCACCACCCCCGGCCCACAGGTACGCCGGCCAGCGCGGTGCGTCCCCGCCTCGGCGGGCGGCGCGTCGGAGGTACGCGAACGCGACCAGCCCGGCGAGGACTCCGCCGAGCAGTGAGGTGGTCAGCCCCAGCCACCGTTGCGCGGTGAGCAACGACACCGGATCGGTGTGGTCCGCTCCGAAGAGGGTGAGGAGGGGAGTGGTGAACAGCTCCCGCAGGAGGGTCAGGAGAAAGACCGCGAGCGAGGAGGCGACTCCCGCTCCGACGACCGCGCCCGCGCGGATACCGGCGATCGCCCCACCGATGGTCGCCGCCGCGGCGACAGCGCCGCTGAGGAGCAGGACGAGCGACTGCTCTGCGCTGCTGGCCGTGAGCGCGAGCGTGGCGCCGGTGGCCACTCCGGTGAGCAGCCCCGCGCCGAGGGCGGTGCCGAAGCGGACGATCGGCGGCGCGTGGTGAGCCCGGAACAGGTGCCGGACGGCGAGACCGATGCCAGCGCCGCACACCAGGGCCGCGGAGATCGCCGCGGGTAGCCCGATGGCGGCGGCGGTGACCACGACCGTGTCCTCGAGACCGGCCAGGGACACCTGAGTAGAGCGCACCATCAAGGCCAACCAGCCGAGGGCGAGCGCGGCCAGCCAGAGCGTGCCGATCGCGGCCGGGGGGTGGCTGGCGGACTCGGCGGTGGGCTCGGTGTCGGCCGGGTCCGTGGGCACGCTGGTGGTGGGCTGGGTGGACTCGTCGGGCATGGTCTCCCCCTTCGACGGATTTCCGGCCGGAGGTGTCCCCGCCGAGCCGGGGTCGCCGCGCCGGCGGGGCGCCGGTGTCTCAGCGTACGCGCGGGTTGCGATCGACTGACGTTGTGCTGGAGGGGGTGAGGCCGCCACGGGATCAGGGGGTGAGGTCGCCCACCCGGGGGCGAGGCCATGGTGGCGACATATCACCCGACCGTGGTGGTTGTGGTGAGCATGACACCCTTTGGGATGACAGTCGTTTACGCACCCGAATGTCACATCACGCGAGGTCTTCCCAACACGCCCTAATCAGGGGTATTTCTTGATGAGTTGTCCTCGTCACCTGATCGATCTACGCGCTTATCCGCAGCTCCCCGGCGTGCCGATTCCCTCAATGCACCCTTTCGGGTGATATTCGAACGGAGGACAATCTTTTCGGCTGTTTGGGTCATATACCGGACAGCCGGTCTGTGCAGATATTGACAGTCCTCATCCGACTGTCGCCCACGGACAGTGCAATTAGGAGGAGATGGCGCTTCTGATCACGCGAAATCCTGGACGTGGAGGAGACAAAGTGGCAGCGTGGAGGGCATGGCGGATGTTGGAATCAACCCTACCGCAGCGGCCCTGTTGGGTCTGCTCCATGAAGGACCGATGACCGGTGGCCAGTTGATGGCCGCCGCCGAGCGCCGTCTCGCCCCGTACTGGTCGATGACGCGCAGCCAGGTGTACCGGGAGTTGCCGGTGCTTGCTGAGCGGGGCTACGTCCGGCTCGGGAAGCCGGGGCCGCGCTCGAGCCAGCCATACGCCATCACCGCCGCGGGCAAGCGAGTCTTCGCCCGGTGGCTCGCCGAGGGGCCGGGCCGCGACGCGTTACGCAACCCCGTTGCCCTGCGGATCGCCTTTGGGGAGCTGCACTCGGGAGACCAGCTGCGCATCCTGCAGCAGCAGGCTACCGAGCACCACACCGCGGCGCTCGCCGCCGTCCGGGAGCAGGCGAAAGAGGCGAGGAAGGCCGGAGACACGTACGGGGCGGCCGCGTTGGAGTTCGCGGTCGCGTACCACCGGGCCGCGCTGTCCTGGCTGAAGAACCTGCCGGTCGACTAGCGGCCCGGCCGGCTGCCGGCCCGGCGGTTGGGTCACCGGGAGGTGCGCCGGCGCCTCGGAGCCGACGACGTATTCTTGGTGGTTGTGACCGCTGTCGACCTCGCTGAACAGCTCAAGCAACTCGACGCTACCCTCCGTGGCGTCGAGTCAGTGCTTGATCTCGACAAGATGCGGCGCGAGAAGGCGGAGCTGGAGCAGGCTGCCGCCGACCCTGGTCTGTGGAACGACCAGGAGCGCGCGCAGAAGGTGACCTCGCAGCTGTCGCACCTCAACGCCGAGCTCTCGAAGGTAGAGAAGCTGCGGAGTCGGCTGGACGACGCCATCCTCCTCCTGGAAATGGCGGAGGCCGAGGGCGACACCAGCACGATCAACGAGGTCAGGGCTGAGGCGGCTGAGCTGCGCAAGGCCATTAGCGAGGTTGAGGTCCGCACCCTGCTCTCCGGCGAGTACGACTCGCGGGAGGCACTGGTGGCGATTCGGGCCGGCGCCGGCGGTGTGGATGCGGCCGACTTCGCCGAGATGCTGCTGCGGATGTACCTGCGCTGGGCGGAGCGGCACGGCTACCCGACGGAGGTGTACGAGACCTCGTACGCCGAGGAGGCCGGGCTGAAGTCGGCCACCTTCGCGGTCAAGGCACCGTACGCCTACGGGACCTTGTGCGCGGAGGCCGGCACCCACCGATTGGTGCGGATCAGCCCGTTCGACAACCAAGGGCGCCGGCAGACCAGCTTCGCCGGGGTCGAGGTGCTCCCGGTGGTGGAGCAGACTGACCACATCGAGATCCCGGAGCACGAGATCCGGGTGGACGTCTTCCGCTCCTCCGGCCCGGGTGGGCAGAGCGTCAACACCACCGACTCGGCGGTGCGGATCACCCACCTGCCGACGGGCATCGTGGTGACCTGCCAGAACGAGAAGTCCCAGCTCCAGAACAAGGCGACGGCGATGAAGGTGCTGCAGGCCCGACTGCTGGAGCGGAAGCGGCAGGAGGAGCAGGCGAAGATGAACGGCCTGAAGGCCGATGCCGCCGGTTCCTGGGGCGACCAGATGCGGTCGTACGTGCTGCACCCGTACCAGATGGTCAAGGACCTGCGCACCGAGGTCGAAACCGGCAATCCGGCAGCGGTCTTCGACGGCGAGCTGGACGCCTTCATCGAGGCGGGCATCCGGTGGCGCAAGCGCCAGCAGATGGCCAATAACGCAGCGTAATCGCCGCGCAGCGGACGAGATCGATTCGTGATCGTGGGGTCGCCCCGGGGAGCGGGGCGACCGGGCTGGCGGACGACGCGCGCGTGGGCCGCGGCGTCGGCGTGCGATCGATAGACGTCGGCGTTTGCCTTGCTCAGGGCGCGTGAGCGGAGCCGGTCACCGGGCCAGGGTGGCGGCTGGCGTGCGGGGGGTCGTGGAACACAGACCTCTAGGACGTTTCCGGCATTCCACCCATAGCACCTCATAGTGGACTTGGCCTTTCGGTTACACCGCGTAGACTCACGACCCGTGATTCGGCTTGAGAACGTCACTAAGACGTATCCAAAGGCGTCGCGGCCCGCGCTCGACAACGTCTCGGTCTCGATCGACAAAGGCGAGTTCGTCTTCTTCATCGGTCCGTCTGGGTCCGGCAAGTCGACGATCATCAAGCTGCTGTTGCACGAGATCACGCCGACGAAGGGCAAGGTGTACGTCAACAACAAGGACGTGACCTCCCTTCGGTCCTGGCGGATCCCGCAGTTCCGGCGGTCTATCGGATGCGTCTTCCAGGACTTCCGCCTACTGCCGAACCGCACCGCCTACGAGAACGTCGCGTTCGCGCTCGAGGTGATCGGCAAGACCAAGGCGGTGGCGCGCCGAGTCGTCCCAGAGGTGTTGGAGCTCGTTGGCCTCGGGGGTAAGGAACATCGATACCCGCATGAGCTCTCCGGTGGTGAGCAGCAGCGGGTCGCGATCGCCCGGGCCTTCGTCAACCGACCCCTCATCCTGCTCGCTGACGAGCCGACCGGTAACCTCGACCCGGACACGTCGATCGAAATCATGCGCCTGCTGGACCGCATCAACCGGACGGGCACGACCGTCGTCATGGTCACTCACGACTCGAACATCGTGAATCAGATGCGTCGGCGCGTCATTGAAATTGAGAGTGGGCGCATCGTTCGCGACCAGCCTCGCGGTGTCTACGGCTAGTCCTCGCCGCAGCCGCTGCCGGCGGCCCGCCGTGATCTGACGACCACCACTCCCGCGGAGATCCGGAAGGAACCCCGATGCGCGCGAAATACGTCCTGTCCGAGGTGGTGCTCGGGCTGTGGCGCAACGTGACCATGACGATCGCCATGATCATTACGATGGCGGTCTCGCTGAGCATGCTCGGCGCGAGTGGCCTGATGTACCTGCAGGTCAACAAGATGAAGGAGCAGTACTACGGCGAGCTGAACGTCGCGATCTTCCTCGATGACGAGATCACCGAGGAGCGGCGTGCCGCGCTCGACGCCGAGCTGAGGGCCGATCCCTTGGTCCGGGAGGTTCTCTTCGAGACCCGGGAGATGGCCTACAACAAGTTCAAAGAGCTCTATCGAGACGCGCCGGAGCTGGTCAACGCCGTCAAGCCGGAGCAGCTTCCGCAGTCGTTCCGCGTCAAGCTCAAAGACCCGACGCAGTACAACCAGATTTTTGAGAAGTACAAGGACGCCGAGGGGATCGACGAAATCATCGACCAGCGGCGACTGCTGGAGAAGATATTTAAGATCCTCAACGCAATTCAGAGTCTCGCGGCGGTGATCGCGCTCGTCATGGCCTTCGCCGCGCTCCTGCTGGTGGGGAACACGATCCAGGTAGCGGCGTACAGCAAGCGCCGCGAGGTCGCCGTGATGAAGCTGGTTGGGGCGTCCAACTGGTTTATCCAGGCTCCGTTCGTCCTCGAGGCGGTCGTCGCGGGATTGATCGGCGCGATTCTCGGCTTTGGCGCGCTCGCTCTGGCCAAGATCTTCTTGCTCGATGGCGCGCTGCGGGACTTGACTGACCTGCTCACGCCCCTGCTGTGGAAAGAAGTTCTGCTCATGTTCCCGGTCATGGCGGGGACGGGTGCGCTGGTCAGCGCGATCACCGCGTGGATCACCCTCCGGTTCTACCTGCGGGTGTGAGCGCGCGTACGGTCGTCAGAAATCGCTCATTCTGGGAAAAGCCACCCATCGGCGGCCCTCCGATGGGTGGCTTTTCTAACTTTTGCGGCGTATAGCGGTACTTTTTCGCGTCTGTGGCCGATATGACGGGAGTAGACCTCTCTTGGCGTGAGGGGAGGCTTGTCCCGTGGGCTCGCACCGGCGCATGCCGCTGGCCCTCGTGATCGCTATGGCGGTGGCGATGGTCGCGCTGCCATCGGCGCCCGTCCAGGCGGATCCCCGCGACGACAAGGCACGCATCGACGCGGAAGTCGCCAAGGCCTCGGCAATCTTGGAGAGCGCCACGGAACGCGCGCAGGCGGCCGCCCGGCGCCTCGCAGCCGCGACCGCGGCCCTGCCGGCTGCGCAAAGCCGGGTGGCGGAGGCCCGAGGGCGAGTCGCCGCCGCCGAGGCGGCGGCGAATACCGCGCGGCGCAAGGCGGCCGAGGCCCAGATGGCGCTCCACCAGGCCCAGCAGCGCTACCAGGAGTCGGAGCGGCGGGTCCAGCAGGCCCGTGAGCGGGTCGGTTCCTTCGTCACCGCGAACTACAAGGGCAGCGGCCTCGTCACGATGAACGTGTTGATCGACGCGCGTACCCCCCTCGAGCTCGCGGAGCGCTTCGGCTACTTCGAGCGGGTCATGGCGAGCGAACAGGCGGCCCTGGACGAGCTCCTCGCGGCTCGGATGGCGGCCAAGCGAACCGAGAACGAGGCCGCCCTCAAGCAGCGCGAGGCGGCGGAAGCCCAGGCCGCGGCGGAACAGGCGCTCGAAGACGCCAAGCGGGCACAGGCGGAGGCGGAGGCCGCGGCCGCGGCGGTGCAAGCGCTCATCGACGAACGGCAGTCGGCGCTCGACGTCGCGGAGCAGGAGCGCGAGGCCAGTCTCGCGCGCTACCAGCGGGCCAAGGAGGAAGCGGCCCGCATCGCGCGGCAACTCGCCGCCTGGGAAGCCCAGCAGCAGCGCAAGAACCAAAGCGGATCGGCACCGTCGTGGCAACCGGGCGCGCGGCTGCTCATGCCCACCAAAGGGTGGAAGTCCAGCGACTTCGGTATGCGGTACGACCCGTACTACCACGTCTGGCAGCAGCACGACGGCATCGACATCGCGGCGCCTGGCGGCGCCCCAATCTACGCCGCCGCCGACGGCACGGTGGTGTGGGCTGGCTGGAACGGCGGGTACGGCAACTTCACGTGCATCAGCCACGGCCGCTACAACGGCCAGTGGTTGAGCACCTGCTACGCCCACCAGTCAGCGATCAACGTGCAGGTGGGTCAGCAGGTGCGCGCGGGCCAGGTCATCGGCCGGGTCGGCACGACCGGGGCCTCAACCGGCTACCACCTCCACTTCGAGGTGCGGCTCAACGGCACGCCGGTTCAGCCGCTGAACTGGTTGCCGGCGTGTCTGTGCTGATTCCCGTCCCGTCGGCGTCGCCGGCTGTCCGTCCGCGCGGCGATCGCGTCGTGCTGGGATAGCATGGCGCGGCGCGAAGCGCGCGGGAGGTGTCGCCAGATGCCACGAGAGAAGGGGCGCAAGGTCATCGCCTCGAATCGCAAGGCCCACCACGACTACACCATCCTCGACACGTACGAAGCGGGCATGGTGCTGACCGGCACCGAGGTGAAGTCGCTGCGGGCCGGACGAGCGTCCCTCGTGGACGCGTTCGCTCAGGAAAGGGACGGGGAAATATTCCTGTACGGGATGCACATCCCCGAGTACGCGCAGGGGACCTGGACCAACCATGAGCCGCGCCGTACCCGCAAGCTGTTGCTCAAGCGCTACGAGATCAACCGGCTGATTGGGAAGCTGCGGGAGACTGGGCTGACGCTCATTCCGCTGAGCGTGTACTTCTCCGACGGCTGGGCCAAGGTGGAGCTCGCCCTGGCCAAGGGGAAGAAGTCGTACGACAAGCGCCAGGCCATGGCGAAACGGGACGCGGAACGGGAGATGCGCCGCGCGCTGGGGCGACGGGGCAAAGGATGGGAGTGACCTATCTCTCGTGTCCGGTTACGCTCTCGTCGGGTTGATGATCCGGCGGGAGGGGTCGGGCGGTGGACAAGGACGTCGCGCGGGAGCCCACCACCCCACGTGCCGCGTCCTGGCGGTCCAGTCTCACGGTCGGGGTCGCGGCGGCGGTCGCGCTCGGCGCGTCGGTGTGGGGTGTATTCCACGCCATGTCCGGTAGTCCGCCGTTGCTGCTCGTCCAGCCCACCGCGGTGTCAGCGTCCCCATCGCTCGCCTGGCCCGTGCCCGCGGCACAGGTGGACAGTCCGAGCGCCAGCGCGCCGCCGTCGACCGCCACCGCCTCGCCGTCGCCCTCACCGACGCCGGTGGCACCCGTCTCCCGCGCCCATTCGGCGCCTCCGTCACCGCGGCCCACCGCCACGTCGGTGGCGCCGTCGTCACCGCGCGCGTCCGCGACGCCCCAGGTCTCGGCCCGCTACACGTCGAGCCAGGCGGCATTCGGCTTCCTGGCCACCGTCGAGGTCATGAACCAATCTGACGAAGCGGCGTACGTCGAGGTGCAGGTGACCTATCCGCGACGGGTGTGGGTCACGCAACCGCCCCCGAGTGACGTGATTGTCGAGGTCTCAGGCCACACGGTGCGTTTGTCGGGAACGCGGCCGGTGCCCCCGGGCAGCCGGGTCCAGTGGAGTTTCCGGGGGCGCACCTTCACCGCGCACCGGGTCATCCCGACGAGCTGCACGGTCAACGGCATGCCCTGCGTCCGCTGACCCCGCTTCCCGCCGCCACTGGGGACGCCGACCGTGGGTGCCCCGTCTGGCGCGCACGGGGCGGCGTCGCGGAGGTGTGATCCGGAATGACTGGGGTGGCGTCAGGCGTTAGGCTTGAGGTACAGGTGATAACCGCCGCCTGCCTCGGGGTGAGGTCAGGCCCTCAGGCGAACGCCTGAGCGGGAGAGGCGGGTCAGTCAAGGGGGTGACTGGTTTCGACTTCGTTCGTTGAGTTAGGGGAAGCGAGCCGAGGAAGCCGACGTCGTCTCGTTAATCGTCGTCGGGAAAAAATAAGCGCCAACGCTAAGCGCGCTGACTTCGCTCTCGCTGCCTGACGCGAGTAGCGAGTCTGTCGGCCTGGGAGTGCCTTCGGCCCAGTAGCCGGCATCAGCGAGAAGGCTGGCCAACCAGACCTTGTCGCGGGGTCTGGATGGCGAGACGATACGCGACTGGGCCCGTCACACCGACTTGCTCGCGTGATCGGTGGGGCCGAGGAGAGGCATAGCGAGCTGCGCTCGGAGAAGCCCTGACAAGGCGACGAAGGACCCGGGTTCGATTCCCGGCACCTCCACTACAGGATCCTGATGAGAGCGTCCGAGAAGCCCGGTCGAGCGACCGGGCTTCTCGCGTCTTCGCCGCATGGTGGTCGGCGCTGACCTGTGACCTGATCATCGTTCGCGCCCGGCTCCGTCCGATGCGCCGGGCATGCCCCGTACGGTGGGCGTGCCCGACCCGCCAGGTTGCGCAGGTGCCGGACGGGCGCGAAACATGGCCTTTACACCGGGTGTGGCCTACCTCACGATTCGGTGTGGGCCGGGTGAGGAGGTGCGCATGCTCTCGGGAACGTCTCAGCAGCCTGCCGCGTTCGCGGACCACATCCGGTATTCCCTACCGAGCCACCCGGTGGGATGGCCGACCGTCATTCCCCGCGCGCGTGGCGCGGTCCCCGGCGCCGCTTCCGTCTCCCCCCACGCGAACCAAGCCACGCTCTCCCGCGTCATCGGCGCGCTGGGGGAGGCTTTGTCCGCTCCGGCGGTCAACCACGATTGGCGGGAATCGGTCAGCATGCAACTCCACGCCCTGCGGGTGGCTTTCGACGAACACATCGCCCTCACTGAGGGGCCTGACGGGCTATACGCCGAACTGGTGACCGTCGCGCCGAGGCTAGCCCGGACCGTGCAGCGGCTCGCGGGCGAACACAGCACGCTCGCCGCCCACATGGCGGTCCTTCAGTCCTTTCTCGACTCCCGAGAGCTCAACATCGACCAGCTTCGAGAGTGCGGTGCGGAGCTGGTGCGCGAGTTGAAGCTGCACCGCCAGCACGGGGCGGACCTCATCTACGAGGCGTACGCGACGGATCTCGGCGGGGAAACCTAACCTCGGGGGAACCGACGCTCCTCCCGTGGCGTCAGACCGGACATGCGTCGGTCGTTGCCCTTCTCCGTACTTCCGTTGCTCCTCGTCGTGGCCGCGTGCGCTCGGCCGGGCGACACGGCGGCGGCGCCGCCGGGGCTCAGTGGCGATGAGTTCGAGCAGCGGGCGGTCGCCGTGGCGGAGACGTGGCGCACCACCGTCCGCCCGGAGCAGTGGAGGACGGGATACGTCCCGCTCCAAGAGCCGACCGTGCTCACTGGGGATCCGAAGTTCACCGAGGCCACGAAGCAGGCGTTCCTCGCCGGGTGGTACCGCAGCTCGATGACGTTGCCCCGCGAGCAACCGCCGAAGGGCACGGTGCGCTTCCCCGATGGCACCCTCACCGTCCCTCTCATCAGCGCGGCCGAGGCGTACCGGGAGCTGGACCAGGGCGATCCACCGCCGTGCCCGCCCCGCGCCTCGGATCGTCCTCCGGCGCCACCCACCGTGGAGGGCCAGCCGTCCTCCTCGCCGCCGGACGCGTCCACGTCCGTCGCCCCGGCGGGGGACGGCCCGAGCCGCGACCCCCAGGAGGTCATCGCCGGTCCGGCGGTCGCGTGTACGTCGCTGACCGTGACCGGGGTGACGTTGGGCACCACGACGATCCGCACCAGTCGTGGTGACGCGGAGGTGCCCGCCTGGGTGTTCACCGTCAAGGAGCTCGCCGTGCCGGTCGCCCGAGTCGCCGTGGCGCCCTCCGCGGTCACCGCGGTGCCGTCCGTGCCCACGCCGCCGGGGGACCTCAGCGACCGGTACGTCGCCAGCCAGGATCTGACCGCCGTCGAGGGGACGAAGCTCGGCTTTCGGCTCGGCGTGGGAGCCTGTGACCGCGATATCAGGCCGCTGGTTCGCGAGTTTGACGACGTGGTGGTGGTCGGCGGGATGGTTCGCCGCTCCGAGGGGCCGTGCACCATGCAGCTCGCGTTCCATCCGGTCGAGGTGACCCTCGAGCGGCCCGTGGGGGCGCGCCCCGTCCTGGACGTGGTGACCGGTCAGCCGCTGCGGCTCGCGGCGACACAGTAAGGCGACACCGTAAGTCGTCCTCCGCGCACCGCATTCGTGAAGCCTGGTGAGAGGTCGGTTCTCGGCCGCCTCGCCAGGCTTCGTGAATCCGGTCACCGTGCCGTTCCTGTCGGACCTTATCGGCCGTCGCAATCGCGCGTTATCGTGCCAGACATGGCCTCGACCGCCCGCATGGTGACAATCGACTGGATTGGCCGAGGCGCGCTGGCGGAGGATCAGTCGGAGGCGGCGGGCTATCAGGCGATTGGGCGGCGTGCGACGGCACCCGGGTTTGGACTGGGACGGTGCTAGCCGGGTCAGCAGAACGAGTGCGTCTGTCACTGTGATGTCCATGGAAGCGGAGGTGTCGGTGCACGGCGAAGGGCAGCGGATCGGGGGACGGTCGATGAAGTCCATGGCGGGACAGTTGCTCGTCGCCACTCCCGTCCTCAAAGACCCGAACTTCGACCGCACCGTCGTGCTTCTCGTCGCTCACGAGCCTGGGGGCGCGCTGGGTGTGGTGTTGAACCGTCCCACCGAGGTGCCCGTCAGCGACGTACTCGGCGGCTGGGGCGACGTGGTCGGCCATCCCAAGGTGCTGTTCCAGGGCGGTCCCGTGCAGCCAGAGGCGGCGATCTGCCTGGCGTGGCTGCGCCCGGAGGTGCGGGAGCTCCGCGGGTTTCACCGCGTCTTCGGCGGCGTGGGGACGGTGGACTTGTCAGCCGACCCGGACACGCTGCGGGAGAGCGTCCTCGGCCTGCGGGTTTTCGCCGGGTACTCGGGCTGGGCGCCGGGCCAGCTGGAGGCGGAAATCGCCACCGGATCCTGGTTCGTGCTGGACGCGCTCCCCGGGGACGCGTTCGTCGAACGCCCGACCGACCTGTGGCCCATGGTGCTCAAGCGGCAGGGGGGCATCCTCGCGGCGGTCGCCCACTTCCCGCCGGACGTGACCCTCAATTAGCGACGTGTCCGCGGCACGTGGCGACAGACACCCCCCGGGAGATGACCTCTGGCGCGAAGATGTGTACTATTGCCCGGGTGCCTGAACGACCCAGGGCAACCAAGGGGCCGTGGCGCAGCTGGTAGCGCACCACACTGGCAGTGTGGGGGTCAGGGGTTCGAGTCCCCTCGGCTCCACCCGATAGATCAGCGACGGGCCTGGTTTGAGTCCGTGGCCTGCTGGCGGACGCCTCACGCCGTGAGGCGATGGTGCCGGTTTTTCTCTCTCGTCTCCTGTCGACTTCTTGTGTTCGGCTCTCTCTCCGTGTTGCCGCCCAGCTTCAGTGCGGCCGTGATTGCACCGTCGGTGCTCCCCGGGCGTCCCGGCCGGTGATCCCACTGGGCGAGGTGATGAGGACGCCGTGATCGACGGATTGACATAGCATGGGCACCCGCGCAGCCACGGGGGACACCATGGGCGCCCAGCCAGGAGAGGGAGCACCGTATGCCGCGGCTCGGCATCGCCAAAGAGTTCCTCGATCAGTACGCCAGGTTGCAAAAGCCGGTGCGGAAGGCGGTCTACGCGGCTATCACGAAATTCTCGGAGCACACGCACGCGGGTTTGCACCTGGAAAAACTGAATAATGCCAAGGATCCGCGCATCCGGACTATCCGTATCACGGATTTCTATCGAGGGGTCGTTCTCGCCCCGGACTCGGGGGATGAGTTCCTCCTGCTGACGGTCTTGCCGCACGATGACGCCATCGCGTACGCCACGAGCCGTCGGTTCACCGTCAACCAGGCGCTCGGTGTGCTCGAGGTGCGCGACCAGCAGGGGCTGGACGAAATCGAGTCGACACTGCGGGAGGCGGCTACAGACAGCTCTCCTCAGCTCTTCGCCCACGTCAGCGACGCTGACCTGACGCGGCTAGGCATCGACTCCCAACTCCTGCCGCTCGTTCGGGCGCTCTCCAGTGAGGAGCAGCTGGGCTCCCTGGCATCCCTGCTGCCCACCGCCCAATACCACGTGCTCCTCGCGCTCGCCGCGGGATATACCCCGGACGACGTGTGGGACGAGATGTGCGCTTCTCTCCTGGCGGAGACGGGGCCCGATGAGGTGGATACCGAGGACATCTCGGCGGCTATCGAGCGTACGTCCGATCAGTTCGTCACGGTTTCGGGCCCAGAGGAACTGGCGCGCATCCTCAGGCACCCGTTCGACGCCTGGCGGACCTTCCTCCACCCCGCCCAGCGGAGCATCGCCTACCGTCCCTCGTACTCCGGACCAGCTTTGGTGACAGGCGGTTCTGGCACGGGGAAGACGGTGACCGCGCTGCACCGGGCGGTCTTTCTCGCCAAGCGGTGTGACGAGCCGTCCTCGGTGCTGTTGACCACGTTCACCCGCAACCTCGCCGACGCTCTCGACCAGCAGCTCGCCTTGCTCCTCGACGACGCTGAGATTCGCGCGCGCATCGACGTGCTCAACGTCGACCGGCTCGCCTATCGGGTGTTCAGCGAGGTATATGGACGTCAGCCGTGCATTGTGGATGAAGAGGTGCTGCGGCAGCTATGGGAGAAGGCCGCTGCGTCCAGCGGATTCCCCGCCGCATTCCTCGAACAGGAATGGGAGCAGGTGATCCTCGCGCAAGGGCTGCGCGAACCGGACCAATACCTCGCCGCTCGTCGGCATGGGCGCGGCAAGGCGCTGCGCACCGAGGAACGGGGCGTGGTGTGGGAAGCGATTCGGCAGGTGACCGACGCGCTGCGCAAACTCGGGCAGTACACGCACCTGCAACTGGCGGACGAGGCGGCGCGGCTGCTCGCGGAACGGCTGGTGCGGCCGTATCGACACGTCATCGTCGATGAGGGCCAGGACCTGCACCCCGCGCAGTGGCGCTTGCTTCGCAACGCCGTCGCCCCCGGCCCAGATGACCTGTTCATCGTGGCCGACCCACACCAGCGGATTTACGACAACCAGGTCTCGCTGGCCCGCCTCGGTGTGGATGTCCGCGGTCGGCGCCGCCGGCTGACGGTGAACTACCGCACCACCCAGGACATCCTCTCCTGGGCCGTGCGCCTGCTCGCGGGCGTCCGTCCGACCGGTTTGGACGATCAGCCGGACAGCCTCACCGGTTACCGATCGCCACTGCGTGGTCAGCGACCCGTGGTGCGCGCCTTTCCCGATCGGGAAGCCGAGTGTGCCGGACTCGTCGAGCAGATCCGGATCTGGCTCGACGCAGATGTCGAGCCGGACGCGATTGGCGTGGCGGCGCGCAACAAGTATCTCGTCCGCGTCGCCCGGGACAGCCTCGCGGCGGCGGGCATCTCGGCCATCTCGACGACCGCCAAGGGGCAGGGCGTGCGGGTGGACACCATGCACGCGATGAAGGGGTTGGAGTTCCGCTGTCTCGCGGTGGTCGGGGTGGACGCGGACACCGTGCCGGCGAGAGGCGCGGTGACCGCGGAGCGGGACGATCCCATCGCCCACCAGCACGACCTGCTGCGGGAGCGGTGCCTGCTCTTCGTAGCCTGTACTCGGGCCCGTGACTCGCTGTACGTCTCCTACGTCGGCGAACCCAGCCCGTTCCTCGATGCCGTGGCACTCGATTCACCGGGCGTGTAGCGGCGCGCTACGGGCCAGGCGATCGGTGCGGACCCGGCGCGGAGACGCCACCGTCGTGACGGGCGGGCGCGGCGTCGCCCGCGGTCGTGTCGCGCGGCTCGCGGGAAGCAGGTCCCTTGAGGTCGGCGACGAGAGCCGCCAACGCGGTCGTAATCGGCACGGAGGCGACCAGCCCGATCGTGCCGACCGCGCTGCGCACGATCTCCTGGGCGAGGTACTGACCAGTCAGCACCTCGGTGACGCTCTGGTTCCCGGCGGCGATGAGCAACAGCAGCGGCAGCGACGTGCCCGCGTACGCGAGGACGATCGTGTTGACCGCCGAGGCGACGTGCGCGCGGCCGATCCGGGTGGCGGCTCGGTAGAGCTGGAGACGGGATGTCAACCCGGTACGGGCGAGTTCGGCGACGGTGCTGGCCTGGGTCACCGTCACGTCGTCGAGGACCCCGAGCGACCCGATGATGATGCCGGCGAGGAGGAGCCCGCGCATGTCGACGGTGCTCTGGGAGACCGCAAGGTAGGCGCTCTCCTCGTTGCCGATGCCGGTGAGCTTGGTCAGGACGGTGAAGAGGGCGCCGAGCGCACCGGTGAGCACCAGGCTCACCAGGGTGCCGAGGATCGCCACCGAGGTGTGCACCGTGACCCCGTGGGTCAGGTAGAGCACCACGAACATGATGGCCGCGGACCCGACGACGGCGACCGCGAGCGGAGACTCCCCGGCGAGGATCGCGGGGATGACGAAGAACAGCAGCGCGGCGAAGCTGACCGCCAACCCCGCCAGCGCGCTGACCCCGCGCCACCGGCCAAAAGCGATGATCACCGCGGCGGCGAGCGCCACCAGCCAGAGCATGGGCCGCCCACGCTGGTGGTCGATGATGGTGTAGCCCGAGATGCCCTCAACGGAGCCGTCAAGGCGTAGGAGTACCACCTTGTCGCCTACCGCGATGCGAGGGGCGCCTCGCCCGCGCGGCAGGTCGGTCTCCACCGTCTCCCCGGCCCCGGGGCCCTCCTCGATTCGCACGCTCGCGACGCCACACGGACCTTGTGTGAACGCCTCCGGGAGCTGGCCTTCGGGGATCGGGGGGCATTCCTGCGTGACGACGCGCAGCACGTGCCCGTAGGCCCGCTCGGGCTCGCCGTCCGAGGGCTGCGGTGCGGGGACGTGGCGAGGCCAGAGCACGAGCACACCGATCACGGTGGCGATCATCGCCGGTACGAGGATGGCGAAGACCACCTTCCGCGTCCGCTCGGACGTCGGGGGTGGGGGAGTGCCGTGGGAGTGCCCCCCGTGCGGGGATGGCGGCTCGGGCGGTGCCGGCACCGGCGCTGGAGCAACCCGGGCGGGGACGTCCCGGAACCCCCGCCACCGGGCGTCCGCCCGGTCATCCCGCAACGGATCCCACCCGTGGTCGTCGCTTTCCCACGGATCGCCTCGCACTGGTGGTATCCCTCCGCCCCGATGGTGGTCGTCGTGGCCACCATCATGGGCCGCGTCGCACGGGGATGTCGAAACCACCCCGGGCGCGGCGCCGCGCCGCCTGGCTTCCGACGACGCGCGGCTTGTACCGTGCTCGCGTGGCGAATCCGGTAGGTTCCGCGGACTGGTCGAGCACCGAGGGGAACGACGTGC
This sequence comes from Micromonospora sp., assembly GCA_036563645.1. Taxonomy (GTDB): domain Bacteria; phylum Actinomycetota; class Actinomycetes; order Mycobacteriales; family Micromonosporaceae; genus DATCMA01. Next base: position 112,269 of record DATCMA010000037.1, on the reverse strand, counting down.
GGGAGAGGCTGGCCCGGCTGCGTGGGCCGCTGCCGCCGCGTCAGCCCACCGCGCGGACCATCGCCGCCCTCACCCGCAACCCGGGCTGCCGCCGCCGCGCGGTGCTCGACAGCGCGGGCGTGGACAAGCAGCGGCTCGCGGCTCGGCTGGGTTTCCCGGCCCGGGTCGGCCAATCGCGATTCGCGCTCGCCCGGAGCGCCGCCTTCGCCGCGCGGGTCACGGCTGACGGCGGGGCCGAGCTCGTGCGGGCGCTCCGTGAGCGACTTGGGCTCGACCTGCCTGAGGTGCGCTACGTCGACCTCCGCGCGGAGGGCGCGGTGTCCGATGCTGACGCCACCGGCGTGGCGGGCGCCGGGGGTGAGCGGTCAGCCGGCGCCGAGGAGGGGTACCGCGCGACCCGGGCGACGATCAGCCGCCTCCTCGGGAGGGGAGAGCGCGGAGCGGTCCTCGTCGCTCACCCCGTGATGGCGCTGGAGGTGGCGGGTCAGCCGTGGTACGTCGAGCCGGAGGCGCTCCTGCTCTACGCCGAAGGGCGATTCCGCGTCATCGCGCTCAAGTCATTCGCGATCATTGACGGTCACGCGGACGCGGCTCAGGTGTCCGCCGCCGCGATCGAATCCGCGGTCTCCGTGCTCGCCGCCCGTCACCTGCTCGACGACATCGGACACGATGCTCAGCTCGTCTCACCCGAGGTCGTCCTGGTCTGTCCCCGCGACTTCTCCATCGACCCGACGGCGGCCGTGCTCGACTGCCGCACACAGCTGGCCACGCTGCGCCGGCACCTGGCCCGGTTGGCCCGGATCGAGGCGCTCCTCGCGGCCCTGCCGCCCGATCTCACCTTCGACCTCGCCCTCACCGCCGACGGCGCGCCGACGCGGCCGCCGGAGGAGCTCGCTGCCGCGGTGCGCGCTATCGACGCGCGCTACACCCCCGAGTGCCTGGAGACGTGCGACATCGCGTACTTCTGCCGGCACGAGGCGGCGGGGACGACCGCGGCGCTGGGGCGCGCCGTGCAGGAACACCTCGGTGGCGTCGAGACGGTCGCCGCGGTGCTCGGCTTGGCCGACGGCTCCCTCCTGCCGCCTGAGGAGCAGAAGGAGGTGGCGGAGCTACTGCGTACCGCGCATCGGGTGCGGGCCGAGGCGTTGGCCGCGGCGGGTGTCTTCGGCGAGGAGCGGCCGCGGTGAGCACGCTCACCGCTCTCGCGCGGGTCCAAGCGGTGGCGGCGGGGGTGGCCCAGCCGATCGCCACGGTCCGGCACGTGCACGTCGCCGACCATCCGTTGGTCTTCATCCCACTCACCCTGGCCGGGGAGGCCAACGCCCCGCTCGCCGCCATGATCGGCACCGACCCCACGGCGCCCCGGTTGTTGGTCGTGCCGGAGCCGCGTAACCGGGATGAGCGCTTCGCGTTCGCCGCGGACCTCGCCACCGACTTTCTGTCCTACATAGACGGACACTGTCGAGAGACGGAGGTGGTCGAGCGCGGCCCTGGGGGTGAGCCTCGCCCTTGCTATCGCGACGCCCCACAGGTGTGGGTGCCCAACCGGGAGGGCATCGCCTTTGTCCGCCTGCTCGGCCGCTTCACCCGGTTTCGCCGCGCCGAGGGTCCGCACGCGGTGCATCCGTCGGTGCCGCTCCTCGGCCAGTGGCTGACCTTCCTCGCTGACCGGGCTGAATTCCCGGGATCGTCGCTCCTGGTCGCGATGACCGAGGCGCTCGCCCTGCATTGGGCGACTGGGCAGAGCGCCACCGAGGACCGCAACCTCGCCGCGCTGCTCGGGTGGATCGATCCGCCGCCCGGGCTCAGCGGGGCGCAGGCGGCGGCGCTCGCCGAGGACCCGGCGATCTGGCCGCCGGCGGGGCCGCGGACCGATCCGGAGTTCGACAACGCGCGGCTCGCACCGGCGATCGCCGCGTACCACGAGGCACCCGATGAGCCGGCCCGACGTCAGGCGTACGCGGTGCTGGCGGAGCTGCTGCGCTCCCAGCTCGCGCCGACGTGGGAGCTGATGTGGCGCGGTCTGGCGCTGTTGCGTCGTCTTGCCCCCGGGGCGCACGTGCCGGATCGGTGGGCCGCGGACCGGATGGCGTTCACCGAATTCGCCGACAGTGTGCGGACCGGGCAGGCCCGCCCGCAGCCGCGGCGCGACGGGGCGGTCGCCGCCGCGCGGCGCCTGCACCGGTTGGAGCGGGCGCAGGCGGCGTATGTGGTCCAGCGCGCCTACGACGATCCGTTAGTCATGGCCGAGTACCGGCTCACCGGGGAGGCGTTCGCCGGCACGGTGACGCACGCGGAGCCCAATCGCGTCAGTGACAGCGGCAAGAAGCGCGTCTTGCGCCCGCGGATCGTCGTCGTGACCGAGGACTGGATGCCGCTGCCCCTAGGCACGGTGGTCTACTCGCCGGCGCGTCCCTCCCAGCGGGCGACGATGGTCCGCCTCCACCGGACCGACGCCACGACGGAGGTGGAACTGGAGCTCGCCGGGGGAATGGGCCGGTCGCTCACCCCACCGCCGGGGAGTGTGCCGGCGGTCGGGGAGTGGGTGACCTACACGACGCTGGCCCACGAGTATCGACCGGAAGCCACGTTCCCCGCACCCGAGGAGACCCCGTGGACCCACGGCGGCCCATCGGATGGTGAGCCGGAGGAGGACGCGGCCGAGGACTGGGCGCGGTGAGGGAGAAGGGAAAGGACGTGACCATCGACGCGGTGTCGCCCGCGGCCGAAGCGGAGCGCGTGGTCAACGCCGTGATGGACGATCTGCGTTCCGGCGGGCACCGTGGCGTCGTGGTCGACTCGCCGCCCGGTGCGGGGAAATCCACCCTGGTCGTCCGCGCGGCGATCGACCTCGCCTCCGCCGGGGAGCCGGTGCTCATCGTCGCGCAGACCAACGAGCAGGTTGACGATCTCATCGAGCGTCTGGCGGCCGCGGCACCGCACCTCGCGATCGGGCGGCTCTCCGCCGCTACCTACCGCGCGCCGGAGCGGATCGCGCGGTGGCCGTCGGTGCGGATCGCGACCACGGTCACGCAACTTGACGGGGCCGCCATCCTCATCGGCACGGCCGCCAAGTGGGCGACGGTCACCGAGGGTTCGTGGCCCTGGGCGATCGTCGACGAGGCGTACCAGATGCGGTCTGACGCCCTGTTGCGCGTCGCTGGGCGTTTCGCGCGCGCACTCTTCGTGGGTGATCCCGGGCAGCTCGACCCTTTCTCCACCGTCGAGACGTCGCGGTGGGCGGGGTTGACGTGGGATCCCATGCAGAGCGCCGTCGCCGTCCTCTTGCGACACAATCCCGACCTTCCAGTGCACCGCCTGCCCGTCTCGTGGCGGCTGCCGGCTTCGGCCGCGCCCGTGGTGGCCGAGGCGTTCTATCCCTTCACCGGCTTCCGGTCGGGGACGACGGCGGCGGAACGGTCGCTGGTGCTGGCGAAGTCAGGGCCTGGGGACACTGTGGACGACGCGGTGGAGCGTGCCGCGGCGACGGGATGGGCGCTGTACGAGCTGCCCCCGCGCTACACGCTGCGCACGGATCGTGAGGCGACGGCCGCGTGTGCGCGGTTGGCCCTCCGGATCCTGGAGCGCGGCGCGGTCGCGTTCTCGGAGCGGGCGCCGGAGGGGAGCCCGGTCACCGCGGATCGCATCGCGATTGGGACCGCGCATCGCGATCAGGCCGCGGCGATTCGCAAGGAGCTCGGCGTGGCGGGGGAGGGTATCACCGTCGATACCGCGAATCGCCTGCAAGGGCGGGAATTCGACGTGACCATCGTGCTGCACCCCCTGTCCGGGCGCCGAGACGCGACCGCATTCCACCTGGAGTCCGGGCGGTTGTGCGTGCTCGCGTCCCGCCATCGGCACGCGTGTATCGTCGTCGCGCGCGCGGGCATCGCTGACCTCTTGGACGCGTACCCCTCCTGGGAACCCGTGCACCTCAATGTGCCCGTGGCGTTCCCCGATGGGTGGGAAGCCCACCACGTGTTCTTGTCGCATCTCGCGTCCGCGGTGACAACCGCCGGGTGAGGCTGCACGCGAGCCCGGTCGGGTCGCTGAATGTCCCCTGTCCTCCCTTTCGGGCTGTGTGCCGCCGCGATATACGGCGGACATGAGGCAATATTGGCGTGAGTGTCCATTGTGTTGTCATCGCGGCCCAATAATCCGCTGGTAACGCTCCCAATGTGAGTTGGACTCATTAATTGCCGGGGGTGCGGCACGATTAGTCCGCTGCGAGAGATACGTCGCGGGATGGGGAAAGTTCCATCATTCGATGATTGTTTGCCATTCTTGGGTACCTCATTGAGGTAACCGTCGATCCTTTTAGGGTGCGTCTGCGAGCGCGATAGGTATTGCATTCTCTTTCCTACGGGTGGCGGGTCGGAGCAGTTGATCATGGGTGCGGTCGAGACTGCGCGCGCCGACCGTGCTCGCCGGAGGACGGCGGTGGTCCGACCCCCTCTCCCCGAGTGCGACGAGACAAAGGAGTTCATTACCGGAGCGGCGGACGGAGTGGTGATGAGCATCTTGCGCCCTGGTGACGAGGACATGCACTACTGCGATGGCTCCCATCGCTGGGCCGCGCCGCCGAGTTGGGGAGGCGACCAGACGGCGTGGGAGGAGCGGGTCCGCGAGCACCAGCGTCAGCATCAACAGCAGGGCAGTAGAGCCGCCTCCCCGAGCCGCTTCTCCGCGGAGAGCCGAGAGAGTAACGCGCCGCGCATTCGAACCACCTCGCCGACGACGCGGCAGCGGACCCGGCAGACCACGCAACGCGCGTCCCGATGACCCGGCAGCCGCGAGGGCGTCCCCGCGGCTGCCGGCACCCGCGCGCAGTCCATGTGATCGACCACCGTCGGTGGCGCGGGTACCATGACGGTGCGCGTCAGGGAGGCTGTCGCGCGCTTCTTCCCGGGCGTCCATCCCTCACCCGATGGGCCGCTCGCCAATCACCTAGTCGAGGGACAGATCATTGACGCATCGGAATGTCTGCCTGATCGACGGTGACGCTTCAGGGGTCCAGCGTGCGATTCATGGTCCGGCGGGGCGATCCCGGCGCTGCTCACCGGTAAAGACACTGGTCCCGGCCGTGCTCCGCTGAGTGCTACAGTCCGGCGAGCGTAAGGAGCAGTCCAGGATTCGGAGGTGGCCGGGTCGGTGGCGGAGAATTTCCGCGACACGCTGGCGCAACTGCTCAAAGCGCGGATTCCCCTCCTGTGCATCGAGTCGTACGAAGAACAGCGGGTCATCGCCGAAGTCAGGGCCGTCGCTCAGGACGTCACCCGCATTCGGACCCCGCGCCCGGTGTGGACGTGGTCGCTGACCACCGGGCTCGTGCGCCCTGATGGGACGCCGTGTCAAGCCAGCGAGGATCCCGACACGGCCCTCGCCATCGCCCAGCGGATCGACGAGCCGGCGCTGCTCATCTTCCGCGACCTGCACCACGCGATCGCGGACCGCGCGCCGCACGCGCCCCGCATCATCCGGCGCCTCCGGGATCTCGCGGCGGCGTACCGCACCGGCCCCGTCGCCCGCTCGATCATCCTGCTCTCCCCGGTGATCACGATCCCGGTCGAGCTGGAGAAGGACGTCACGTACGTCGACTTCCCGTACCCCACGGACCGCGAGATTCGGCAGGTGCTCGACGCGATCATCGCGACGAACGCCGCGGACGGGCGTATCCGCATCGACCTGGACGAGCGCGGGCGCGAGCGGCTGGCGAAGGCGGCGCGAGGGCTGACGCTCGTCGAGGCGGAGAACGCCTTCGCCCGGGCGATGGTCAACGACGGTGTGCTCGACCTCGACGACATCGAGGTCGTTCACGAGGAGAAGCGGCAAGTCGTCCGCAAGTCCGGGTTGCTCGAGTTCGTCACGGACCGCGTCGAGCTCGCCGACGTCGGCGGCCTGGAGAACCTCAAGCGGTGGCTCGCCAAGCGAGATGGCACCTGGCTCGCCGAGGCCGCCGAGTACGGATTGCCGGCTCCCCGCGGGGTGCTCATCACCGGCGTGCCCGGCTGTGGGAAGTCGCTCACCGCGAAAGCCGTCGCCGCCGCCTGGCGGCTCCCCTTGCTGCGTTTCGACATCGGCCGGGTCTTCGCCGGCCTGGTCGGGTCGAGCGAGCAGAACATGCGCACCGCGTTGCGCACCGCCGAGGCCGCCGCGCCGTGCGTGCTGTGGGTTGACGAGATCGAGAAGGGCTTGTCGCACGGAACCGGGGATTCCGGCACCTCAGCGCGGGTCCTCGGCACGTTCCTCACTTGGATGCAGGAGAAGACCGCCCCGGTCTTCGTCATCGCCACCGCCAACGACATCGAGCACCTGCCGCCCGAGCTGCTCCGCAAGGGACGCTTCGACGAGATCTTCTTCGTCGACCTCCCCACCCGGGCCGAACGGGCGGCGATCTGGGCGGTCCACCTCAGGAAGCGTCTGGCCAACCCCACCGTGGGCCGGGAGCTGACCGTCGACGACGCTCTCCTCGCGGAGCTAGCGGAGCTCAGCGAGGGGTACTCCGGCGCCGAGATCGAACAGGCGGTCGTCGCCGCGCTGGTCGACGCCTTCGCCGAGCGTCGGCCGCTGCGGCACGATGACCTTACCCGCGCGATCGTCAACATGGTGCCGCTCAGCGTCACGCAGGCGGAACGCATCACGAGCATTCGGCGCTGGGCGGAGAAGCGGGCGGTAGCCGCGACCGCCGCCGAAGACTGGGATCTCACCACCCACGTCGGCTCGACAGTCGACCGGGCACCACGGGGCGGTCGGGCGGTTGAGTTCTAGCTGCTTCAGTCGCGGAAGGGCACGACATGAGTGTCTCGCTGATCCTGTTGCCCCTCGCGGTCGCCGCCGTCACGGCGTACCAGGGCACCCGCTCCGAACGCGACGCCGATGGACGGATCATCTGCCAGGTGCGGACCCGCATGCGCGATGCGACGCTCCTTGCCGCCGCGCTGGAGGAGACCAACGCGCGCGTGACCAGGGACGACCAGCAGATCATCGCTGAGTGGCAAGGGGTACGTGCCCGTTTCGTCCGAGGTGAGGACGGCATATGGGCGGCGCACTTCAGCGGTGAGGTCGATGAAGCGCGCGCGGTCGAGATCGTCAGCGCGATCGACGCGAGCTACGGGCGGCAGGTGCAGCGCGCTGTCCTGCAGCGGCTGCGCGACCGCGCCGCGACGGTGGGGCTTCGGTTGGAGTCTGAAACCGTGACCGAGGACAACAGTGTGCAGCTCGTCTTCGCCGTGGAGGGACGCGGATGACGAGCCGGCCGCGCCGCATCGTGGTGACCGTGACACCCCAGGGGACGGTCACCGCCGAGACCGTGGGATTCACCGACGACACCTGTCTGGACTACATCGCGGTTCTCGAGGAGCTCCTCGACGCCCAGACCGTGCAGAGCGCCTACACCGCCGAGTACGCCTCGGCCACCACCGAGGTACCGCAGGAGGACCGCGAGGTCGCGCGCGCCGAGGAGTGGCCTGGTGCCCGGTGAGCAGTGGGGAGCCGGCACGCGGCCGGAGACCTCCCTGAGGTGGCGTATCCAGCGCAGCCTGTGGCTTGTCTTGCCGCTGGTGGGGTGTAGCTGCCTCGGGGGTATCGGCTTCATCTATGTCGGGCTGCGCGCGAGGCGCCCGTCCTGGTGGCTGTCGGGCATCGCCTATCTCATCATCGGCTGGATCGCGTTTATCGTCGTCGGCGAAACCGACCCGGAGAGCACCGTGGCGTTCGTGGCCACCGGGATCATGCTCTCCATCTGGGCGGGCAGCATCGCCCACGCCTGTCTCATCAACCCCGCGTGGTTGCGGTGGTGCGCCTCCCGGAGCTCCCGGGATGACCGGCCGCTCGCGCCACCCCCGGTGTGGCCCGGGCCCGGTGTCCCCGCGACCCCCACCGGATATGGCGCGCCCCACCCTCCGGTCGGGGGCGCGAGCCCGAGACCGGCCGCTCCGCTCAACCCGCCGGTCCCACCGCCCGTCGCCGCGCCGGTGGTGCCCTCGCCGCGTTCGGCCGCGCAGCCCGTCGACGTCAACACCGCGACCTACGCGCAGCTCGTCGCGCTCCCTGGCATCACCCCGGAGCGGGCGCGCCAGGTGCTGGGGGAGCGGGAGCGCCGGCACGGCTTCGCGAGCGTGTCGGAATTCGCCGCCGTCGCCGGTCTCGCGCCGCACGAGTTTGCTCGGCTCCGGCACCTGCTGGTGTGTTCCCCGCCGCAGCGGCCCGCCGCGCCGCCGGGACCCCCGATGGGACGCGTCCTCGATGTCTGAGCGCGCTGTGTCCGACCGACGGCCGCGCCGGGGTGACCCCACGGCGGTGGTGCTGGCCCGTTTCCTCCCCGCGACGCGCGCGGAAGGCCCAGGGAAGCGGACGGCGATCTGGGTACAGGGCTGCTCCATCCGCTGCCCCGGTTGCTTCAACCCTCACTTGTGGACGTTCCGAGGTGGAGAGCGGGTCGCGCCGCACGAGCTGGTGGCGCGGGTGCTCGCGGCCGATACGGACGGGCTGACGCTGCTCGGCGGTGAGCCGTTCGATCAGGCCGCCGCGTTGGCGGTCGTCGCCTCCGGGGTGCGCCAGGCGGGGCGCTCGGTGGTGACGTTCACCGGCTACACCACCGCGGAACTCCAGGCCGCGGTCGACGCCGGGCGGGAGGACGTCGCCGCCCTGCTCTCCGCCACCGACTTGCTCGTCGCCGGGCCGTTCCTCGCGGACCAGATCGACACGGCCCGTCCCTGGGTGGGCTCCACCAACCAGGAGTTCGTTCTCCTCAGCGACCGGTTTCCCCACCTGCTCGACGAGCTGGCCACCACTCCCGACCGTCTGGAGATCACGGTGGACGCGGCGGGACGCGTCGCGATCAATGGGTGGGCTGATCCCGAGCTGTTGGACGCGCTGGTAGGCGCGTTGGATGCGCGGCCTGCGCCGACCCGGGCAGGGGACGCAGCCGGCTCCCGGCGCCGGTCCTGACCAGGCGGTCCCGGCCGGCCGCGCGGATCCTCGGGGGCGGAGGGCCCTGCGGGGCGGTCGTCAGCACCCCGCGCCGGCACCCGCTCCGCGGTACGGTACGCGTGTGCGGATTGGCTTCGGCATCCCCATGTCCGGCTCGTGGGCCACTCCGGCGAACATGCTGCGCGTGGCGCGACGGGCGGAGGAGCTTGGCTACCACTCGCTGTGGACGTTCCAGCGTGTGCTCTACGCCGCGGAGGCGGGGTGGGCCCCGACGTACCGCAGCGTCCACGACCCCATCGTGACGATGACCCTCGTCGCCGCGCACACCGAGCGGATCCGGGTAGGCGCGGCGGTGCTCAATCTGCCGTTCGTCTCGCCCGTCCTGCTCGCCAAACAGCTCACCACGCTCGACATCGTCTCCAATGGTCGGCTCGACGTGGGCCTTGGCTTGGGCTGGGCTCCGGAGGAGTTCGTCGCCACCGGCGCGGAGATGCGGTCCCGGGGGCGGCGGGCGGAGGAGTTCATCGCGGTGCTGCGTGCGCTGTGGACGCGCGAGGTGGTGGAGTACGACGGCCGCTTCTACCGCGTGCCCCCGGCGATCCAGGAGCCGAAGCCCGTCCAGCGGCCGCATCCCCCGATCCTCCTGGGGGGTAGCGCCCCGGAGGCGTTGCGGCGCGCGGGCGCGATGGCTGACGGCTGGATCAGCAGCAGCCGAGCCGACCTGACCGCCATCGGTGAGTCGATCGCGATCGTCAAGGCGGCGGCCGAGGAGGCGGGGCGTGACCCCGCGGCGCTGCGGTTCATCTGCCGGGGAGCGGTCATGGTGCGTCCGAAGGGCGTCGCGGAGCGGAAGCCGTTGACCGGCACCCTGGAGGAGATCCGGGCCGATCTCGACGATCTCGCGGCCCAGGGGGTCACGGAGGTCTTCCTCGACCTCAACTTCGATCCCGAGGTCGGGGCGGTGGACGCCGATCCCGTCGCGGCGATGCGTCGAGCCGAGGAGCTCTTGGAGGCGTGCGCCCCAGGGCGGTGAGCCCTTCGGGCCAGCGGCTCGGTCGCCGCCCCCGTTGACGCTGGGGACGGGACGTCGCCGGTATCCGCGGGCGTTCTAGGCGGCGGGCGCGACCGCGGGAGCGGCCTGGTCGCGCGCGCTCGGGGTGATCCACCGCATCAGGGAGCGGGCCGCCTCCAACACCAAAGACCGGTCGTGCGTGATGACGTAGTCGAAGCGCCGCTCGGCGTCGGCACCGTCGTCCCCGAGGTCCCGTGCGACGAGGGCGGCGGCGTAGTGCGGGCTGACCACGATGACGTTCCACTCGCCACAGAGGCGGTCGTCCGTGGCCAGCGGCGTGCCGCGTACGCCCGGAGCGGGCTCGGCGGTGAGCCCGGCGGCGAGCACCGCGATGAAGGGGGCGTGCCGCGCCAACCGGCTGAATCGCTGGGCCACCGCGGGAGTGAAGTGTCGTTCGTGTTGGAAACACGCCAGGAGGACTGGCGGCTCCAGGCTCTCGTCGGCCTTGTTCTCGAGGTAGCGGCTGATGGGAATCAGCAGCTCCTTGGTCGTCCGGCTGACGGGCCGTACCGCCGCCACGGTCTCGAACGGCGTGGGCACGCGGTCGAGGGTGACCGGTGACAGTGGCCTGGCGCTCTCGATGCGCAGCGGCTCACGCACCGGTGTGGCGTGCTCCGGCAGCGGACCGGGGTGCCCGAAGTACCAGCCCTGGCCGATCACCGCGCCCATGGCGCGGGCGACCGCCAGGTGCTCCTCCGTCTCGATCCCTTCCGCGAGAATCGTCGCGCCGGTCCGCTCCGCGTACGCCAGCACCGCCCCCACGACGTGGGCGGTGTGGGGGTCACGGGGACGGCGCAGCAGGCCCATGTCGAGCTTGATCACATCGGGTTGGACGAACGGCATCAGCGCCAACGACGTCGGGTCGGCGCCGACGTCGTCGAGGGCGATGCCCCAGCCGGAGCGGCGGCAGCTTTCGGCCGCGGCGAGCAGGGCGGAGGGATCCGCCGCGATCGCCCGCTCGGTCATCTCCGTCACCACCCGCAGCCGCTGCTGTGCCTCAGTGATCAGGGGAAGCAGGTCGGCGGGGCAATCGGCGTGCCACGCGGCCGGCTCCATGTTCACGAAGAGCGTCAGCGACGGGTCGAGGCTGGCGGCGAGCGCCGCTCGATAGGCCTCCGCTCGGCACAGCCAGTCCAGTTCGGCTTCTCGCCCCACCTGCCGCGCCGCGGCGAAGAGCGTGGCGGGGGATTCCCACGGTGTGCCCGCAGGGCCGCGAGTCAGGGCCTCGTAACCGATGATCTCTCCGGTGTCGAGCCGAACGAGTGGCTGGAACACCGGGGCCACCGCGCGCGCGTCGAGCACCGCGTGAATGCTGCGGTAGGGAACCGGGCGGTGACGGTGTGGCATGGCCTGCCAATCGGCATCGTGAATCTCCGCTTAAGTGGTTTCCGGTTTCAGTTGGCCGCGCGGTACCTCCAGAACCCGGGAGCGCCGCGCCCGGCCGCCCACCGTATCGGCGACCCCGGCCGCCCGGGCAGCAGTCGTGGCGGGCGTGTGGCGGAGACGTCCTCGACCCAGCCCACGAGCACGACGGGAACGACGAGCAAGGCGAGCGCCGTGGCGAAGTAGCCGAGCTGGGAGAAGGCGCCGAGTCGCCACACCCCGAACTGATCGCCGACCGTGAAGCACATCGCGATCGCGAGGTTGTGCCACAGGTACACCGTCACGGCGCGGGCGTTGAGCAGGCTGACGGCCGAGTCAAGCAGGCGCGCACGCGACAGCCACGCCATCGAAGGCCGGACGGTCAGCAGCAGGAGGACGAACCCGAGGGAGTAACAGCCCTGCGCGAACGGGATCTCGTTGAGGTCGTATCCGGCCCACGGCGTGGGGTGGGTGAGCGCCCAGCAGATACCGACGCCCATCGACACGGCAGCCGTGAAGCCGAGAAGCGGCATCGGGATGCGCTGCAGCGCGCCGTCGCGGTAGGCGAACCCCACCACCCAGCACGCGCCGAAGGTTGCGACGTCGGTGATGACAGACTGGACGGCAGGGCTAACCATCGGGGGCAGGACCTGGAGGGCGGCGAGAAGCGCGAGGGGCGCGAGCACGGCGAGCAGTGGCCGGCGCCGGTAGAGCCACATGAGCCCCGGCGAGAGCATCACCAACCACAGGTACGTCACCAGGTACCACAGCACGCCGGTGACGTACCGCGCCCATTCGGCCGAGGGAGGCAACACGAGCGGGACGAGCCAGGCCAGCGCGCTCTCCCAGCCGGGGAGCCAGCTCCAGCCGTCCCGCCACACCATGGCGGTGACCACGACCGCCGAGAAAACCCACAAGGCGGGCAGCAGGCGACGGAATCGGCTCGCGATGGCCGTGGGAGCGGGTTTTCGGCTCAGGGAGTCGGCGATGAGGGAGCCACCGAGGGCGAACATCACCCCCATGGCGGGGAACACGTAGCTGAGCCACGCGAACCCGAACATGTGGTAGACGACCACGCGGCACAGGGCCACGGCGCGCAGGAAATCGATGTAGCGGTCGCGCGGAGCGGGGGTCGGGATGTGCGGTCGCGTATTCGTATTCGCCGGCCGCGGCACGAGGCGCCGCGCTCGACCGGAGATGGGGGGCGTGCCGGTGCGGTGCAGCTTGTGCCAGCGCATTCGGACCCCGGACAGTGCGGTCGCGATCGACTGGATCAACACGAGATACACGAGTTGGCGGTAGACGAATTGCTGGAGCGGGAGTGACCACAGCGCGCGGATCGGTTCCCGGTCGAGGCGGAACGCCACCAGCGCGGTGAGGAACTGGAGGGCCAGCATGCCGAGCCACGCGGCGGCGGTGCGCTTCCAGTCGGCGAAGAACAGGCCGTAGATGGCCATGATGTCGATGACCGGCCCGAGCAGGGGAAGCACGACGTTGAAGAGAGTGATCATGGGGAGGCAGCGGCGGCCGAAGCGGCCCGAGGAGCCCGTGTGGACCAGGGCGCGGCGGTGCTTCCACAACGCCTGGATGGTGCCGTAGCTCCAGCGGTAGCGCTGCGTCCAGAGCTGCTTGAGGTTGGCGGGCGCTTCGGTCCATGCCCGGGCGGACGGTTCGTACACCACCCGCCAGCTGGCCCGCGACACCGCCATGGTCAAGTCGGTGTCCTCAGCGAGCGTGTCGTCGCTGACGCCACCGACGTCGAGGAGCGCTTGCCGTCGAAAGGCCCCGATCGCCCCGGGCACGGTCGGTATGCACCGCAGCGTCTCGTAGAGGCGACGGTCGAGGTTGAGGCCGATGACGTACTCGATGTGCTGCCATCGGCCGATCATGGTGTGTTGGTTGCCGACCTTCACGTTGCCCGCGACGGCGCCGACGGAGGGGTTGGCGAAAGGACGGACGAGGTTGCGGATCGCCTGAGGCTCGAGGACGGTGTCGCCGTCGACCATCACGATGAGGTCGTGACTGGCGAGCTCGATGCCGGCGTTCAGCGCGCTCGCCTTGCCCCCGTTGGGTTTGCGCACGACGCGGACGTTGGGGAGGCCGAGCCCTTCCACGATGTCGGCGGTGCCGTCGGTTGAGCCGTCGTCGACGACGATGACCTCGACCTCGGGGTAATCGCTGGTCGCGAGGGAGCGGACGGCCGCGGCGATACCTTCCTTCTCGTTGTACGCGGGGACGATGACCGAGACCGGGTCGGTGACCGGTGGGCCCCAGGACCAGCGCCAGTTGCGGCGGATGCTCGCGCTGCGCCAGGCGACAGGGATGAGCAGCAGGGTGCGGCCCAGGGTGAGGAGGCCGACGACGACGAAGAGCGCGGCGAGCGTGACGAGCGTGCCGTCGGCGCCGCGGACGGCCCAGATCAGCGCCGTGCCCTGCCACCGCTCGGCGCGGGACGCGGGTGGGTTCTCGGGCAGCGCCGATGCGGCGCCGGAGCCCTGCGCGGCGAGGGCGAGGTTCAAACCCCCGGTGACGGTGGTGAACCGATAGCCGCGGGCCTGCATCTCGGGGATGAAGCGGTCGAGCGCGGCCACGGTCTGGGCCCGGTCGCCGCCGGCGTCGTGGAGCAGGATGATCGCGCCGGTATCACCGACCGGCGTCATGTTCCGGATGATTGTGTCGACGCCGGGGCGCGCCCAGTCTTTGCTGTCCGTGTCGTTGACGACGACGAGGTAGCCGTGGCGCCCCGCCTCCTTGAGGATCTCCCAGTCCTCGTTGTCGAACGCCTCGGCCTTAGAGGAGTACGGGAAGCGCAGCAGGGTGCTGTGGACACCCGCGGCGCTCGCGATGACGTAGCGGGTCTGCGCGTACTCCATGAGTCTCCGCCACTTGGGGACAGTGGCGAGGTCGGGGTGGGTGAAGGTATGGAAGCCGAGCTCGTGACCGTCCGCGGCGATCCGTCGCGTCAGGTCGGGGGCGCGGGCCACCTCGGAGCCGAGCACGAAGAAGGTCGCCTTGGCTCCGTGCTTGCGGAGGACGTCGAGGATTTGCGGCGTCCACTGTGGATCTGGTCCGTCGTCGAACGTGAGGGCGATCGTCTTGTCGGGTAGCCGGTAGGACCGGGGTTCGTCGCCGGTGGCGTTGACGATCGGGCCGCCGTTGAGGATCTCACTCGGAACGACGTCCTGCGGGCCGACGTCGTGGTTGGGGTCCGGGGTCAGCTCGGAGCTCACATACGCCGCGACGGTCAGTTGACACGCGATCGCCGCCATCACCGCGGTGACCAGGATTCAGTGCAGGCGGAGCCGTGGACGGCTTCCCGGTCGCTGGTGCTCAGGCGGGGATGGGGTGTTGGGCAGGGCCGAGGTAGCCACCACGATTCCTACCTTTCATCCGTAAACGTCAGCTGTCCGAACGCGGGCGTGAACGGAGTCTTTGACGGGTGATCGAGGAAAGCGGGCGTGACCCGAGACGGGGAGGACTCAAGCGGTTGGGCTGCGGCGGCGTCGGGGAGGGGAATGAAGGCCAGTTGGGGTGAGTGGATCGGACGACTGGGGAGGGGGATCTGTGCCCTCCGGCGTGGGCGCTGACGGGAGCGACTGGTCGACCGCGGCCGGGGGGATCGGCGAGGCCTCTCCGGCGGGGATCTTGCCTGAGGTGGTGTGTGCGGGCTCATGGCTCCCCGGCGCGGATGAGCGCGGCTGGAGATGAGAATCGAGGTGAGGCAGGTTGGGGACGGTCGCGGGGGAGCGCGTTGATATCGGGACCATGCTCACCCCCAGCAGCGCCGCATAGCTGAGGCAGCCGCCGGTGAGGCCGAGGACGAACCATCGGACGAGTCGCTGACGCCGCCCCGTGGGGTCGACGAACACCGGGGCAGGCGGGTCCGCGGGTACCGCTGGGTCAATTTTGTCCGGTAAGGCGAGACGGGCAGCGAGATCTGAAACTTTATCGACCAAAGTCACACGTTGAGGATAATGCCGAAATCATTTCAAATATGCTTTTTTGTACTTTTTCATCGGCGATGATCAGCTAATAAGCAGTGGCCATACGGGCGATAACTCCTGCTGGGACTCTTGCGTTGAAGATCCCGATATAGCCATGTTTATTGCTTTTATACCTTACTGAGACTGTTTTGCCGCTATCTGTCCGCCGTGGAGACCTGACGCGGCGGCCATTCCGAAGGCTCTCTCAAGTTGCTGCGTGCCGGGCCGATGGTTCGGGTGTGTCTCGGCGGGCCTGCCGAGCGCGCGGTGAACGGGAGGGCGTCATGTGGGGTGAACGGAATGTGCGGGGCCTCCGTCGGCGGATCCGCGCCGCCGTCGGGGTCACAGTGGCGATGGCCGCTGGGCTCGTCCTCGGCGTGACCCCCGCCTCCCCAGCCGCCGCCACCTGGGATCGTCTCCCCGGCGCGATCTTTGTCGACTGCGTCGTGCTGACGCAGGGCAACACCTATCGCGCGGTGTTCGGGTATCGGAACGACACCGGTGTGACCGGAACTATCCCCAAGGGGCCGTTCAACACCCTGCGGCCACGGGAGATCGATGGCGCACAGGTCACGACGTTCCACCCCGGTACGCACCACGCCGCCTTCGCGACCCGGCATGTCTCCCGGAACAAGTCGATCACGTGGACGGTGGGTGTCCTCAGCGCGACCGCGACGGACAAGTCGCCCAAGTGCGGGCCCAATGTGGAGCTGCCTGCCGAGGGCAACGGCCTCGCGCCCCTCCTCGTGCTGGCTGGTGGCGTCATCGCCGCCTTTGTGGGGTTGTGGCTGCGCAGGTGGCGGCTACAGCGGAGGAGCTAGATGCGCAGCGTCTTAGCGGTGGGTGCCCACCCCGACGACATCGAGCTCGGCTGTGGGGGCGCCCTCGCCGCCCACCGGGCCGCCGGGGACACCGTCGCCATGCTCGTGCTCACCGACGGGCAGAACGGGCCGGGGAGCAGCGCGGAGCGGCGCCGCGAGCAGGAGCGCGCCGCTCGCGTCCTCGACGCCACGCTGATCTGGGGTCGGTTGGTCGACTGTGCGCTCACCTCTGACGCCGCGACCGTCGCCGTGGTCGAGAACGCGCTGCGCGCGGTCGCCGCGGACATCGTCTACGTCCACGCCCCAGACGACTCGCACCAGGACCATCGGGCCGCCGCGGAGGCGACCCTCGCCGCGGCCCGGCACACCAGCCGGATCCTCCACTACCGCAGCCCCTCGACGACGCGCTTCCACCCCACCGTGTACATCGACATCTCCGCGCACCTCGACGACAAGCTCGCCGCGGTCGCCTGCCACCGCAGCCAGGTCCAGGACTCCGCAATGGTGGACCCGGAAGTGGTCGTCGCCACCGCGCGGCACTTCGGGGCGGAGGCGCGGATCCGGTACGCCGAAGCGTTCGCGCCAGCCCGGTTCGTCTGGGACCTCAACCCGGTCGGCCCCGTACCGCCGGCCCGGATGCAGCGAGCCGACGGGGTCACCGACGCCGCACCTGACATCACCGAACAGTTCGGACCCCACTCGCCATGGTGACCGTCGCCGCCCTCCACCCGCGCCACGCGGCCCGTCGCGGGACCCACCACCGCTGGGCGCTGCTCACGTACGGCCTCCTGCTCGTCAGCGCGTTCGCCGTCTTCGGTGTGGACAGCACACTCGCCTGGATCGCCG
Organism: Micromonospora sp.; assembly: GCA_036563645.1. Classification (GTDB taxonomy): domain Bacteria; phylum Actinomycetota; class Actinomycetes; order Mycobacteriales; family Micromonosporaceae; genus DATCMA01. The sequence goes on along the minus strand of DATCMA010000037.1, from coordinate 95,254 downwards.
GCGCGCTCAACCTCGTCTTCCTCGCGTACTTCGCTCGGCACCTCGCCTTCGCCATCTCGGCGGCGCGCTGGGCGGACAGGGATCTGCTCGCCGCGGATGTGGGGGTCGAGACGTACACCCCGACGGTGGCGGTGCTGGTCGCCTGCAAGAACGAGGAGTTGGTCGTCGACAGCATGGTCTCGGCGCTGCTTGCGCTGGACTATCCGCCAGAGGCGTTGGAGCTCATCGTGATCGACGACGGCTCCACCGACGGCACGGCCGCGCGACTGGACGCCTGGGCGGCGGCGGAGCCGCGGCTGCGGGTGCTGCACCGCGCGCCTGGCGCGGGCGGCGGCAAGTCGGGGGCGCTCAACGACGCGCTCGCCCATGTCCGCGCGGAGATCGTCGTCGTCTTCGACGCCGACCATGAGCCGGAGCGCACCGTCGTCCGTCGGCTCGTGCGCCACTTCCGCGACCCGCGCGTCGGCGCGGTGATGGGCCGCTGTGTCGTGCGCAACGCCCAGGAATCCCACCTAGCCTCGACGATCTTCGTCGATTACCTCTCCGGCTACCTCGTCAACGAGTACGGGCGGCAAGCCCTGTTCGAGCTTCCCGCCTACGGCGGGGCGAACTGCGCGGTCCGGGCGGACGTGCTGCGCGCCCTGGGCGGCTGGAATCCGGATACGGTCACTGAGGACACCGACCTGACGCTGCGGGTCCTCCTGGCGGGGAAGCGGGTCCGGTACGACCCGGCCGCGGTCGATTTCGAGGAAGCGGTGCTCAGCCCGACGCGCTTCTGGCGACAGCGCTACCGCTGGGCGCGGGGCCATCAGAAGTGTCTGCGTGACTACTGGCTGCCGGTGCTGCGCAGCCCGTACCTTCGGCTGAGCGAGAAGGTGGAGACCCTCATGTTCCTCTGGGTCTTCCACGTTCCCGTGCTATGCGGCGTCGGCCTGCTGCTTACCGCGCTGCGCGCCGTCGGCATCGGCGCTACGCCCACAGTGGATATTCTCCCGCTCTCCACGCTGCTGTTCGCTGGTCCGTTCGCCGAGCTGTCCGTCGGGCTGGTGCTCGGGCGGGTGGAACGGCGCGCCGCGTGGCAGTTGGTCGGCTTCATCCCCGCCTTCGGGCTGTCCATCCTCACCGCCACCGCGGCGTACCTGGACGGCATGTGGGGACGCCGATACCGGTGGGTCAAGACCCAGCGCTCGGGAATGACGTCGATGCGTCCCGCGGTGGCCCCGGCGTCCGCCGCTCCGGTCTCGTTCGCGCGGCGCGCCCGACCGCTCCACCCCAGTGAAGGGAGGGCCGAGTGACCGTCTCCACCACGCCGGTGCCTTCCGTCAGCGACCTGTTGGCCGACGCGTTGCGCCGCGACCGGCGCCGCCTGTCCGGCACCGCGCGCCGACGTCGCCACGTCCTCCTCGAGATCGTCGGGGCCACCGTGTGGTGCGTGGGCGGCTTCGCCGCGCTCATCGGCGTGGCCCGGCGGTGCGAGGTCTGGCTCGCCTCCTGGGTCCTGGCTCTCCTCGGGGAGGAGCGCGTCTCCGGAGTACTCGGCGACGCGTTTCTCGTCTTCGGACCACAAGGGCCGATCGTCGCCGAGCTGACCGCCTCCTGCTCGGCGCTGACCAGTCTCCTCGCGCTCTCCGCGCTCGCCCTGTTCGTGCTGCGCCGCCGTGTCGCGGTCCTGGCCGCCTTCCTCGTCGCGGCGGTCTGGATCGTCTGCGCCAACCAGCTCCGGTTGATCGCGTCGCTGTTGGCCGGCGTTCACCTGGACGTCAGCGCCCTGGTCTTCTTCCACGACTGGGTGGGCGCGTTGTTCAACTTCGTCTACACCCTGATCGGACTGCTCATCATGATCGCCTTGACGATGCAGAGCCCGGAGTTGGCCGAGCAGGACCGGGCCGGCCGGCACACGGCGCGCAGGCCGCAGGCGTGGGCTCGCCCTGGGCTCGGCTATCGGGCGGTCGAGGTGGAGCGGCCACGGCCACCGCGGATCCGCCTCGCCGCGCTCGCCCATCGGTGGCTGTTGCCCGCCCGGGTCTCGCGCTGGCTGTCCGCCCGACGGGAACGCCGCCGTATCGACTATCGCCTCGGTCACCTCGACCCGGAGCAGCGCGCGCAGGCGGTGCGCGAGCTCGCCGGCCGGGGCCTGGCGGTGCACACCGCGACCCTGGTGGCGGTGGCGACCTACGAGACCGATCCCCTGGTCCTCGACGCGCTCGCCGACGCGGTCGCCGCCCGGCAGTGGGAGCCGGTCTCCGATCAGCAAATCGCCGCGCTGCGGCTGTGGGCACGCGCGTGGCTGATGCGCCGGCAGCATGACGCCACGTCCGGTGTGGCCGCCCAGGCTCCCTCCGTCGAGCCGGCGCCCACCGCCGCCCCTGGCTCGGCCGTGGCCGTCGACCGCGGCGGTGCCTCCCGCCCGCTCGTGGCGGTCACCGGCACGGGCGGTCCGGCGGGGGTCGCGGTGCTGCGCGCGCTGCGCGCCGCGGGATATCGGGTCCTCGCGCTCGACGCCGACCCCGACGCGGTCGGTCTGCGCCTCGGGGACCTCGCCGCCGTCGTGCCCCGCGCGGACGCCGACGACTTCGGCGAGGCGATCTTGGGTGTCGTCGCCGAGCATCGGCCGTCGGCCCTCATCAGCACCGTAGTCGAGGAGTACCCCGTGCTGGGCGGGGTCACCGCGCGCCTGGCGGCCCTCGGGTGCCGGATGTGGCTGCCCGAGGCCGAGGCGGTGCGCATCTGCCGGGACAAGGCGGTGTTCGCCCGGGTGATGGCGGAGGCAGGGCTGCCGCATCCACCGACCGCCACGACGGTGGAGGAGGCGTGCGGGCTGCCGGGGCCGTGGATCGTCAAGCCCGCGCTGGGGCGGGGGAGCCGCGACGTGGTCGCCGCGGACACAGTGGACGAACTCCGCGTGGCCTTCGCTCGGGTGCCGCGCGCGATCGCGCAGACCCGAGTCACCGGGCGCGAGTTCACCGCGGACGTCCTCGTCGCCCGCGATGGCACCGTGGTGACGTGCGTACCCCGGTGGCGGACCGTGGCTCGGGGCGGCATCTCGGTGCACGGGTCGACATTCGACTCGAGCGCGGTCACCCGGGTGGTCACCAGCGTGCTGCGCGTGGTGGGGCTCACGGGCCCGGCGAACGTGCAGGGTTTCGTGACCGACCCCGACCCCTTGGCGACCGATCCGGACGCGGACGTCCCCGTCACGGTGATCGAGGTCAACCCGCGCTTCTCCGGCGGGCTGCCCCTGACCTTGGCGGCCGGCGCGGACATCGTCGGCACCTACCTCACCGGGATCCTCGAGCCGACAGCGCCGCTGCCGCGGTTGAGTTATCAGCCTGGGGTGCGCATGGCGCGGCACTTCGCGGAGGTCTACTACGCCCCAGACGGGGAGTCGGTGCCTGACCCGTTGGCGCGGTCATGAGCGGTAGGGTTTCCCGGCGCGTCCTCGTCCCATTCGGCACCCGGCCGGAGATCATCAAGCTGGCTCCGGTCGTCCGCGCGCTGCGTGCGGCCGGACACCAGGTGACCACAGTGGACACTGGGCAGCACGCGACGCCGGCGATGGCCGCGGACGTGCAGCGCGAGGTGGGCCTCGATCCGGACATACGGCTGCGTCTGCCGGATGGACCCGGCCGGTTCGGGCTCCTGGCCGCGGCCGCCGCGGAGGTGCTCGCCACGCATCCGGTGGACCTCGTGCTCGCGCTCGGCGACACCCACACCGTTCCCGGATACGCCCTCGCCGCGCGGGGTGCCGGACTGCCGTTCGTGCACCTGGAGGCCGGGCTGCGCAGCTTCAACGAGCGCAGTGTCGAGGAGGCGAACCGGAGGGTGGCCGCCGCGCTCGCCCAGCTCCACCTCGCGCCGACCCCCCGAGCCGCGGCGTTCCTCGCCGCCGAAGGCGTCCCGCAGGAGCGCGTCGTCGTGGTGGGCAACCCGGTCATCGACGCGGTGCGCGCGTACGGCATCCCCCGGGTCGACGTCGCCCGCCGCGCGGGAGTGCTCGTCACCGCCCATCGCGCCACCAATGTGGACGATCCTGAGCGGTTGGCGCGGTTGGTGAGGCTCGTCGCCGCGCTCGCCGCCCACGTGGGGCCGGTGCTCTTCCCCATCCATCCCCGCACCGCCGCGCGCCTGCGGCGGCACCGCCTGGACCGCCAGCTCGCCGCGACCCCGGGGGTCACGCTCCGGGAACCCCTGCCGTATCCGGAGATGCTGCGGGCGCTCGCCCGGTCCCGCGTGGTGGTGACCGATTCGGGTGGGCTTCAGGAGGAGGCCGCCTACTTCGGCGTCCCCGTCGTCCTGCTGCGGCGCTCCACACCCCGCTGGGAAGGGGTCGAACTCGGCGCGACGGTGCTGTGCGGGCTCGCCAGTGACGCCGACGACGAGCGGGCGCTCGCCGCCGCCAGTCAGCTCGCCAGCCCCGCCGAGCAGGAGCGCGTGGCCGCGCTGCCGTGTCCGTACGGGGACGGCACCACCGGACCGCGCGTGGCCACGCTCCTCGCCGACCCGCGGCTGACCGAGCTGCTGCGCCTGACCGAGCCGGACTACACCGACGGGCGACGGCCATGGGACCCGGCGTGACCTGGCCGGGGCCGCTGCCCGCGGCGGTCGTCGTGGACCTCGACGACACGCTGTACCCGCAGGCGGCGTACCTGCGCGGGGCGGCTCGGGCGGTGGGGCACGCGGCGACGCGGGCGGGGCTGGACGGAGCCGCGGTGCGCCGTGCGCTGGAAGCGGAGTTCGCGGCCGGCTCCGACCGCCACGGCACCATCGACCGCGCCCTGGCCGCGTGCGGGGTGGCGCCCGCGGTCGCCGGGGCGCTCGTCCCGGATTTGGTGGCCGCCTTCACCGCGTACCGGCCTCGGCGCCTGCCGACCTATCCCGGAGTCCCCGCGGCCCTGGCCACCCTGCGCCGGTACTACCCGCTGGCCTGCCTCACCGACGGCAACCCCGCCGGCCAGCGCGCCAAGCTCGCCGCCACCGGTCTCGCCACCGCGTTCGACGCCATCGTCATCACCGATGAGCTGGGGGGTCGATCCGCGCGGAAACCGCGGCCGGACGGGGTGATCCATGCCGCGGAGCTCCTCGGCGTCGCGGTCGACGAGGTCGTGGTGATCGGGGATCGGCCTGCCAAAGACATCGCCGCCGCCCACGCGGTGGGGGCCCGCTCGATCCGGGTCGCCACCGGGGAGTACGCCTCGGCGCCCGACGATCCTCCCGCGACGGTCCGGGTCGAGGCGTTCCCGGAGGTCGTGCCGTTGCTGTGCCCGCCCCACGCCCCACCGAGGCCAGGGGCGCGGGAGAGGGACGGCCGGCCCTGATCCGGGGATCCCACGTCGGACCGGTGGTGACGTCAGTGCGCGCGGGAGTCCCGGGGCAGCGTGACTCGGCGGACGTGGTGCCGGCCCCGTCGCATGTGCCACGCCGACCAGGTCAACTCCGCGAAGCGCTGCCCCAGCCGGACCAGCGGTCCCGGTCGGTACACCGTGGCGTCGAATCCCCACTCCTCGGCCTGCAACTCGGCTTGCCGAATCAGACTGGTGACCCCCGACGGGGTCAACCGCAGGCGCCGGGCAGCCGCGGCGACGACACCGCACTTCACCGCCACCTCAAGTTGGCCACCGATATCGGTGACGAGCACGGGGTCGCCCAGCTCATGACGAATCGTGCGCGCGACGTCGTCCGCGGTGACCGGGTAGGAGTAGCGCGCGGCCTGCGCGGCTTGTTCCGCGAGGTAATGCAATTCCGCGGGGCCGAGGCGGCCGCGACCCAGCTGCGCGATGGCGATACCGAACGCGGCCTCGACGAGTCCATAGAACCGGCTTGTTTCGGGATCCGCCCCTCGCGCCTCCAGCTGGCGCCGGAGGAGACGGTTGCCGAGCACCATGGATCGCAGATAGTGGCCCTCAAGCGTGGTCAGCAAGGATGCCTCTCTGATCGGCCCGCCGCGACTGAGCCAGCTGTCCCGCGCACGCGTCCACCCTCCCGGCTCCCGCGGCAGAAGGGCGGACAGCGACAGCCGGCCCCGGAGACGCTACCAATTGATCAGTACCCCAGGGTAGGTGTCCTTATCGGACACGCGCTACGCCCAGGTAGCGGTCGTGGGTCTAGCGGTTGTTGAGCCATCCGTTGCGCTGCCGAAGCTGGTGTTGCAGGACGTAGCGGCGGATGACCCGAGCGTCACGCTCGTGGGGCCGGAAGACGAGGACCGCGTGGCGGCGGCACTCGTCGTCCTCCTCTTCCCACGTGCGCAGCACGGTCCCTTCGAGGCCGACGATGTCCTCTCCGAGGTGGAGAGTCACGAAGATCTGCTCACCGGGGGTGAGGTCGCACTCGGTGAATCGCGCCCGCACACCGCCCTCGCTGACGTCGACGACCCGGCCGTCGAAGGTCTCCCCAGGCGGGCTGACCCGGCGTACGGAGATTGGTTCGTCGCCTCCGCCGCGGACGAACTCTCGGGTTTGTTCGATCCGCGGAGGGCCGTCCGGGCGCATGACCCATCGGGGTGGGGTGCTGTTGATGATCTCCACCAGGGGACCGGTGAGGACGTACCGGCCACGCGCGCCCGCGCCCCAGCGGACAGCGAGCTGCGTGCCGAGCTCCGGGATGTCGGTCACCGCGAGGTCGAGTGGCGCGGCGACGGTGACGAGGCCGTCACCGGCGTCCTCGACGCGCGAGCGGTAGGAGTCGCCACCGGAGACACTCACCTGCACGAGCGAGTTGATCGCGGGGAGGGTGAGGTCGTCGGTGCTGACATCGTGAGCCATAGGCGTCCTCTCCGAATGGCATACGCGCCGGAACCCCCGTCGGCGCTCATGCTCGCCCTGGCTGTTCGGCCATACCGCCATCGACTTGAGGGATACGCGACCGAGTGACGACATTTGTCGCCAATTCTTATGGCCGCTGGGTCCTCGCTATCGCCGCGTTTCCCGCACCCCCATGGGCGCCCGGACGGGCCGAGCGGGCGCGGCGACGCCTACCGCTCCTCGTCCGGTGTCGGCGGACGCCAGTCCGCGGCGAGGCAGGCGTCGAGCATGTCGATGAGCAGCTTCTCCCAGCCCGGTGGTGCGATGCGGGTTCCCGCCGGTGCCGCCGCGTACAACCGTTCCGCGTGCTCGCGGATCGCGTCGGTCCGCGCGTGCCGGGCGACCGCCCAGACCGATGCCGCGACCTCGGCGGGAGGCCATCCGGTGGAGGCGCCGAGGCGGTCGCAGGCTCGCATGCCATAGGCGTCGCTCGCCTCCGCCGGCAGCGTCCGCCATACCGCGAGTCCTGTCGCCAAGACCACGGCAGCGATGAGGAATGAGGACAGTCCGGAACGCGACCAACGCCGGTGTGCTCCGGCTGGGGAGTGCCGGTGCCGCCCACGCATGGTCAGGACTCCGGGAAATTGTTTCTAAGAGTACGCGGACAAATGCGTAGCGTGACCGTGTCGGGTGGGGTGGTATCGAAGCGGCACATGTCTCTTTCTTGTCGCTTTCCAATGTGCTGGTTGACGAGGGGGTGCTGTTCTGGAGGGGATCGCGAACAGCGTCACCAAGCGTGGGGCAACCTATGGGGCGCCGCAGACGCCGTCAAGGCGCATTGCGAGCCCCGTGCACGGCCGGCTGGGCGGTGATAGCCGTGTGGCTGAGTCGCAATCCTCGGCTCGACACCGAGGCGTGTCCATCGGATGTATCGACGATGACAAAACTTGGGCATCTTATGGGCAGACGGTGACAGACGAGCCTTATCACATGCTGTGCCTGCTCCCTAACGGTTTGCATTGACGTGTCGATAGTCGGGAACTGGGCGTCCGCGCGGGCCGACGGCGCGTGCTGCGCCGGCGCGCCGTGGCTGACGCCGAATGAGCGCGCGGCGTGTGGCCGCCGACGAACGCGCGAAGGTGAGTTGGCGGGATCACACCCAAACGAGTGAGAGCGCAATCACTCTTCGGTGTTCGGGTCGCGCGGGACGCCGCGGCGGCGGTGACACCAATTCCCGGTGAATTCGATTCCTGACCGCGTGATGGCCGACGCGTGGGAATAGCGCGATGAGATCGAGCGACGAGAAAATACCGCGCGAGGAATTGGCGCGCCGTGTGGGGAATGGATGGGTGGAAAAGGGGTTGTCGCGGCGCGGGAGAAATGACCTCCCGATTGACGTAAGCGGCGCCGCGAGTCGTCCTCGCGGCGCCGCGAGCCGGGTGAGGTGAGGCGGCTAGCGTCCGCCTTTGGGGGATGCCAGTGGGGCGCCCGTCTCCGTGGCCGGGGTGTGTTGCCGCACCACCGTCGGACGCCGCTCCTCGGTGCGCCAGTCGGGCGGCAGGTTCCGCACCTCGCCGTGGCTACCCTCCGCGACAATCTGCACGGTCGCCGGTCCGAGCCGCAGCTCGGAGAGGGTCAACCGGCCCCACTGCCTCGGCAGACGCGGGGTGAGGTGGAGGGTGCGGCTCGGCACGTGCGGGTCGAGCCCGAGGGCGGAGCGCACCAGCAGCAACGGGGCCGCAGCCGCCCAGGCCTGGGGTGAGCAGGAGGTCGGGTAGGGCACGGGCGGCGCGAACTCGTCCCGGCTGAAGCCGCAGTACAGCTCCGGCAGCCGCCCGCCGAACGCCGCCGCCGCGTCCAGCAGCCCGGTCATCAACCGGTGCGCGAGCTCAACCGCCCCGGGCAGGTGCGCGTACCGGAACAGCCCCGCCACCGCGATCGCGGTGTCGTGCGGCCACACCGACCCGTTGTGGTAGCTCATCGGGTTGTACGCGCCCATCGCGCGGGAGAGGGTGCGCAGTCCGTACCCGGAGTCCATGTCGGGATCGGCCAGCCGTTCAATCAGCGTGGCGGCGTGCTCGTCGGGGGCGATCCCGGTCCACAACGCATGGGCCGGGTTGCTGGTCAACGCGTCCACCGGGCGTTTGGCGCCGTCCAGCGCGAGGGCGTACCAGCCGCGGTCGGGCAGCCAGAAGCGCTCGATGAACGCTTCCCGGAGGCGGTTCGCTCGGGCCCGGCATTCCTCGGCCCGCACCGGGTCGCCCAGCGCCTCGGCCAGCTCCGCCCGGGCGAGCCACGCGGCGTACACGTACGCCTGCACCTCGCACAGCGCCAGCGGGGTCCGCGCCAGCGTCCCATCCGCGAAGGTGATCGCGTCGAAGCTGTCCTTCCACCCCTGGTTGAGCAGACCCCGGTCGGTGGCCCGCTGGTACTCGACGAAGCCGTCGTCGTCCCGGTCGCCGTACCGCTCGATCCACTCCAGCGCGGCGTCGGCGGCCGGCAACAGCTGCCGTATCGTCGCCTCGTCCGCGCCCCACCGCCACACCTCGCCGAGCAACATGACGAACAGCGGGGTGGCGTCGACGCTGCCGTAGTAGTGGGTGCCGCCGAGGGCGCGGTCACTGTCCGGGCCGAGCCGCAGTTCGTGCAGGATCCGCCCGGGCTCCTCCTCCGTCACCGGATCAACCTTGGTGCCCTGGGTGGAGGCGAGGGTGTGCAGGGTGCCCAGCGCGAGGCTGAGGTCCAGAGGGAGCGCCATCCACCCGGTGAGCAGGCTGTCGCGGCCGAAGAGGGTCATGAACCACGGCGCGCCAGCGGCGACGAACGGTCGACCGGTGTGGGGATCGGGGACTTGGAGCGCGCCCAAGTCGGTTTCCGTGCGCTGGAGGATCGCGGCGAGGGCGGGGTTGGTGACCTCGATCCGCGTCGTGTCCCGCAACCAGGCCCGCAGCTTGCGCGCGGCCGCGCTGCTGGCCACCTGCTCACCGCGACGGAAGCCGGGCGCGATCCAGCGCCCACCCGCCATCGGCTCGGCCACGACCTCGGTCGACCAGCGGCTGCGCGCGGGCACCACGATGCGCCAACTCAAGGCGCCGGGGGTGACCAGCGGGTCGGCCGACGCGGTGACCCGCAACCGGCGGCCGGCGTCGGTGCGCGAGGTCAGCTCCAGCTCATCGCCGGTGACGGTCGCGTCCGCGCCCGCGCCCGCGCCTCGGCCTTCCTTGACGAGGAAGAGGTCGGCGAAGTCTGCCTCGACGAAGAGTGTGATCACGCAGGTGGTGGCCTCGTTGCCGAGGTTCTCCACGGTGATCGTCTCGCGGAGGCCGTCGCCGACGAGCCGTTCGCGGACGAGCAGCAGGGTGCTGTCGGCGAGCCCCGGCAGCGGTGGCCGGCGCAGGACGAAGCGCGCGGCGAACGCGTCGGGAGCCAGGACGGTCAACGGCTGAGGCCGCAGTCCATCCAGACGCAGCTCCCAGCGGGACAGCACCCGGGTGTCGCGGACGAACAGCCCGTGCGCCCCTCCCGTCACCACGTCCCCGGAGCGGTCAGACAGACAGAAGGTGGAGCCCTCGACCAGGGTCACCACCTCCCAGCCGGTGGCGCTGAGGGTGGGCTCCCCGGTGTTGAGCGCCTGCGGCGCGCCAACCGCGCGTGGCGTGGGGCTCACGCCGCACCGGCCTTCTCGGACGGACCACCGACCGCCGGCCGAGCGGTGGAGCTGCGGGTCCGGCCGGCGCTGTGTCGGGTACGGGGACGGCTGCGGATGTGCCGCCGATCGAGCTCGGTGTCGAGGTCGCCGTGGTCACGGCGCAGCACGTCGAGGGCGTCGGCCCGGGCCTCCGCCGACGGCGCCCACTGCGCGAGCACCCGCTGGTAGACCGCCTCGTAGCCGGCGCCGAGCTCCGCGACGTCGAAGTACTGTTCGACGCGCTTGCGGCACGCCTCCGGATCGATGCGGTCCAGGCGGCTGATGGCCTCGGGAAGCTGCTCCGGCTTGTCGCAGACGTACCCGGTGACCCCGTCGACCACGACCTCCGACACGGCACCGCCGCGCAGGGCGACTACGGGCGTCCCGCACGCCATCGCTTCGATCATCACCATGCCGAAAGGCTCCTCCCACTGAATAGGGAAGAGCAAGCAGCGGGCTTCGGCGAGCAGGCGGCGCTTGGCGTCCGCGTCGGCGACGCCGTAGACGTGGTCGCTGTCGGTCAGGCGCGGCCGCACTTCCCGTTCGAAGTACTCCTTCTCGACCGGCTCGGCGCACTTGCCGGCGAGGACGAGCGGCAGGCCGGCGGCGTGCGCGGCCTCCAGCGCGAGGTGCGGCGCCTTCTGGGGGTGGAACCGCCCGAGGAAGAGGGCGTAGTCTCCCTTGTCCCGCCGGAACGGGAAGGTGTCGACGCGCACCGCGTTGTACACGCGGCCGGCCCACGGCAGGTCCGGGGCGAGCTCCCGCTGCCGATCGCTGATCGCCACGAGGTGGATGTCGCGGCCGAGCGCCGAGTAGAGCTGGTGCAGGTCGCCGTCGACCGGGCCGTGGGCTGTCACCACGGTCGGCAGGCCGAGCCCGGCGTAGATCGGGGCGTTGAGGGGACCGGCGAGCGTGTGGTCGTGGACGATATCGAGGCCGGGGCCGGCGGCGAGTCGCTGGATGGCGCGGCGCGCGAGCGCGGCGTGGACCACCTCGGGGAACGGTTCGCCGAGCCGCTCGGGGATAGGCCGTGGCCACAGGGGCACGAAGCGCGCTTTCGTCCGTGGCTCACCGACGCCGATGAGCGTGACGTCGTGACCGCGCGCGACCAGCGCGTCGGTGAGATCGGCGACGACGGACTCCACCCCACCGTAGGCGCGCGGCGGCACTTCGAAGTACGGGGGAACGACCATCGCGATGCGCAGCGGCCGCCCTGCCTTCTCGGGCTGGGGCTCCGCCTTCACCATGACACCGTCCAACGTCCCTCCAGCAGCCTTCGCCTGACCTCCGCCGTCGTCGGCCCGTGAGGTCCGGTAGTCTCGCCCGTCCTAACGACCGTGGCGGGGCCGGCGGACCTGCGGCCGAGCCGGCGGAACGCACTACCTCGACAGAGAGCACGCTCTATTTCGATCGGAAGACGATTTGTCAGGGAAAAAGCCCAGCCGTTTAGCACTCTCAGGTCATGACTGCTAAGCCCCATGCAGGGATATAGCACTGGACAGTCCATGTCGGCAAGTGATCTGCGATGCACCGCGCGCCACTGGCGGGGTGCGTGGCGTCACGAGGGGTAATCATCGGCGCTACGCGTCGTTATCTCTTGTGCGTCGTGTCCGATCGTGTTCCGAGCAGTCGGCCTCGCCGGGTGACGCGTGAGGCGCGAGCGATACCCGGTTTCGTGGCGAGTTAGTTTCGAAAACTTTTCAATTGAATGCGAATGATTTTTAGCTTCTGCAACAGGGTCCTGTTCGGGCGTTGGTGGCCCCCGTGGCGCGGTGTGTTATCCGCAATCATCGTGTTGACATGCGTCAATGTATTCAACTAGTGTTCCGGAAGAGTTTCGGTAGGAGTTACGCGGTCGTCACCGTTGTCGGGGCTTCGCGGCGCCCGGCCACGACGGTTGGCAGGAGGCCACCTTGACTACGGCGAAGTACATTTCGTTTTTGATCGACGTTGTTGCGATCAACCTGCTCGTCTTCGGCTTGTACTTTCCCCGCCACCGTCGACGCGAACTTGTGGCCGCGTACCTCGGGGTGAACGTCGGCGTCCTCGTTGTGGCGAGCGCGTTGACCCTCGTCGGCGAAGGCGCGGGGCTCGGGCTCGGACTTGCCCTCTTCGGAGTGCTCTCGATCATCCGCCTGCGGTCGACCGAGCTCGACCACCACGAGGTCGCCTATTACTTCTCGGCGCTGGCGCTGGGTATCCTCGGCGCCCTCGGTGGGCAAGCGTCGCCATGGATCGCCGGCGGGCTGTCGGCGATGATCCTCCTGATCATGGCCATCGGCGACCATCCGCGGTTGCTCCGGAGTTACCGACGGCAGATCCTCGTGCTGGATCGGGCGTTTACCGATCAGGTCGCGCTCATCGCCCACCTCGAGCGGGTCCTGGGCGTCCGGGTGCACTACGCCGCCGTGCAGCGCGTCGACCTCGTCAACGACACCACGATCGTCGATGTGCGGTATTCCGACCGGGACCGCAGCCGGTCGTCCGAGGTGGTAACCGAGTCCGCCGGAGTCGCGCGATGACCACGCAGGCAGTCCGTACCCCCCTCGACAGCCTCGCCCCCATCGGCCTCGACGAACTCACCGAGCGCGCGGCCTTACAAACCCGGATCGACCGCAAGTACGTCGTGCCTGTGGCGTATGTGGACGCGTTGCTCGCCGGACTCCACGCGCAGGCCCGCGTGCTCGACATCGACGGTCGGCGGCGGTTTGCCTACGAGTCCGTCTACTTTGACACGCCAGAACTCACCAGCTACCTCCTCGCCGCGCGCCGGCGTCGCCGCCGGTTCAAGGTGAGGACGCGGACCTACCTTGACTCCTGCCACTGCTGGCTTGAGGTCAAGACCCGGGGCGCGCGCGGCGCGACCGTCAAGCATCGTCTGCCGTACTCACCCGAGGAGCGGACCAACCTCCAGCCCGGTCGGCAGTTCGTGGAGGAGGTCCTCACCACCCACCGGATGCCGGAGGCCACCGCCGCGGCGTTCGCGCCCACCCTCATCACCCGCTACCACCGGACCACCTTGTTCATCCCCAGCACCGCGAGCCGGATCACCATCGACACCGACCTCACGTGGGACGACACCCACCGACAGCTTCGCCTCCCGGACACGGCGATCGTCGAGGTCAAGAGCCGCACGTCCGGGTCGGGCGTCGACCGGCTGCTGTGGGACGACGGCTTCCGTCCCACCCGGATCTCCAAGTACGCCACCGGGATGGCCGCCCTCCACCCCGACTTGCCGGCGGCCCCCTGGCGGCGCACCCTCCGCCGGTACTTCACGCCGGCGTCCGTCTCCACCCCCACAAGTCCGTCTCCAACCAGCCGATCCGACCACAGGACCTGACCATGTCACGTCACCCCTCCCGCCTGCCGCGCGCGCTGGCGGTGGTCGTCGGCGCCGCGCTGTTCCTGCCGGTCGCTGCCGTACCACCGACCGGCGCACACGCCGCCCCCGCCACCCCGCCACCCGTCACCACGATCCCCACGTCGCTCACCGGTGATATCTCGTTCTCCGCGCCGAGTGGCACGTTCACCGGAGAGCTGACCGTCACCCTCCGTACCCGGTTCCCCTACGCACAGATCCGCTACACCACGGACGGATCGCCCCCCACCAGCTCGTCCCCTGTGTACAGCGGCCCGCTGCGCCTCACCACGACCACCCAGGTACGGGCGCAGGCGTTCGTCAACGGGACCCCAGTCGGTGAACCGGGCACCGCGCTCTACGTCGCTCGAACGGTGAACGCGACGCACGACATCCCGGTCCTCGTGCTCGACAACTACGGGCAGGGCGCCCCAGGTCGGGAGTACGTGGACGCCGCGGCGCTGCTCTTTGAACCGGTCGGCGGCACCACGTCCTTCGACCGCAGCCCGACGCTGGCCAGTCGCGCGGCGATCCGCTTGCGGGGGCAGTCCTCCGCGACCTTCCCGAAGACGCCGTACCGCCTGGAGTTCCGCGACAGCCGCGATGAGGACGCCGATCTCCCCGTGCTCGGCATGCCTGCCGACGACGACTGGGTGCTGCGCGGGCCGTACCCGGACAAGGCGTTGATCCGTGACGCCTTCGTCTACAGTCTCGCCCGCGACATCGGCCTCGCCGCGCCGCGGTTCGCCTTCGTCGAGCTCTACGTCAACGTCGATGGCGGGCCGCTCTCCGCCGACGACTACCAAGGCGTCTACCTCATCGTCGAAACCATCAAGGTCTCGAAGAACCGGCTGAACCTCAAGAAGCTCCGCAAAGACGACGTCTCCCTGCCGGAGATCGAAGGAGGGTACGTCTTCAAGTTCGAGTGGATGGCCGCGGAGGAGCCGACGCTACCGTGCCAAGGGCCCGCGGATACCTGCTGGAACTACCTCGAGGTCGTGGAACCGGATCCCTTGGCCCCGGAGCAGAAGGAGTGGCTCCGCCAGCACATCCAGCAGTTCCACGACGTGCTGCACTCGCCGAACTTCGCGGACCCGAACACCGGATACCCGGCGTGGATCGACGTCCAGTCCTTTGTAGACCGACTCATCATCGGCGAGCTGACGCGCGAGATGGACTCGTACGTGCGCAGCGAGTACTTCTACAAAGACCGCGACGGCAAGATCACCGCGGGGCCGATGTGGGACTTCGACCTCTGCTTCGGCGTCGGCGGGTTCTTCAACAACACCCAGATCGCAGGGTGGCAGTACGAGCAGATTCGCTACCCCATCGCCACCGACTGGTACAACCAGCTGATGCGTGAC
The DNA here is from genome assembly GCA_036563645.1 of Micromonospora sp. Lineage (GTDB taxonomy): Bacteria > Actinomycetota > Actinomycetes > Mycobacteriales > Micromonosporaceae > DATCMA01. The sequence goes on along the minus strand of DATCMA010000037.1, from coordinate 80,104 downwards.
CCGGCCTTCGTCAACCGGGTGCGCGCCCGCTGGCAGGAGTTGCGCCGGGGGCCGTTGTCCAACGCCCAGTTGGACGCGCGGATCGCCGCGCTCACCGCGCCGCTGACGAACGCCGCGCAGCGCAACTTCGCGCGGTGGCCGAACCTGAGCATGCCGTGGATCGGGTTCTTCCTGACGCCGACCGCCCCGACCTGGGAGGGGCAGGTGCAGGCGATGCGGCAGTGGATGTTTGACCGGGCCGCATGGTTGGACTCGCCCGCGGGCTGGGGCGCGGCCACCTACTAGCAGGGGAGCGTCGCGGCTAGCCGTCAGCTTCCCCGTCGCTCCAGTCAGAAGTGACCGCCGCCGGTGCGCCGGCGGCGGTCACGCGCGCTCTGAGGGAGTGATCCTGGACGCGGTGGAGAGGTCGGCGGCCCAGGCCGAGCGGTCAGGCGCCGCCGTCGGGCGGCGGAGCGGTGCTCTCCCGGACGACGAGCTCGGTGACGAGGTCGACGCGGCGCGAGGCCGGCTGGACGCCGTTGGCGAGATCGAGCAGCATCCGCGTCGCGGTGCTCGCCATCTCCCGGAGGGGTTGGTTGACGGTGGTGAGCGTCGGCGTGATCCAGGAGGCGAGGGAGAGGTCGTCGTAGCCGACGACGGACAGGTCGCGCGGGACGGTTAAGCCGAGCTGATGGGCGGCCCGGAGCACGCCGAGCGCCTGTAGGTCGGAGCCAGCGAAGATCGCCGTCGGCCGGTCGGGGCGGCTGAGCAGCTCCATGCCGTGCTCGTATCCGGCGTTGACGAAGAAGTTGCCGTAGCGCACGAGGTCGGGGTCCAGCGGGACTCCGGCCTCGTCGAGCGCGAACCGGAACCCCGATACGCGGGCGCGGCTGCACAAGACGTCCTGCGGCCCGGCGATCACCGCGATGCGGCGGTGCCCCAGCTCCAGCAGGTGGCGCGCCGCGAGGAGACCGCCGTGCCAGTTGTTCGAGCCGACCGTCGGCACCGAGGCGGACGTCGCGCTGTCGGTGTCGACGACGACGAACGGAATGTCCTGGCGCTCGAGCTGCTGTTGCTGAGTGCGCGTGAGGTGACAGAGCACGAAGAGCACCCCCAGCGGGCGGCGGGCGATGACGCGGTCGAGCCACTCCTGTGGGGGGCGGTGCCGGCCGCCGAGCTGGGAGAGGACGACGTCCACGTTCGCCGACGCGGCCGCGGTCTCGACACCAGCGATGATCTCCATCGTCCAGGCCGAGTTGAACTCGTGGAACACCAGGTCGATCTGCGCGATACCGGACGGTCGCCGCTTGACGCGACGGCGATACCGGTGGCGCTCCAGGCTAGCCTCGACGCGCGCTCGGGTCTCCGGCGCCACGTCGGACCGGCCGTTGAGGACCTTGGAGACAGTCGCGACCGAGACGCCGACCTCGTTAGCGATCACCGCGATGGTCGCCGTGCCCGGTCGGGTCGCCGGACGGGATCCTGTCATCGAAACCTCACCCAGCTCGACCGAAAGTTTCGAGGTCACCCTAGCACCGCGTGCTCGGGAGTGTCCGTGTGAAGACCGTGTGTCAGGCGGCTGCCTGAGTCTTGGATCAAGAGAGTCCCAAAGATAACGATCGTTATTGAGAGCCTTGACACACCTTCCAGCAGCTGCCTAAGTTGCCGCCACATACCGAAGAAGTTCCGAAAGTTTTCGCTCGCCGGGCCGTCACCGTCGCTGGTCGGTCGGACGAGGCACCACCCAACTGGAGAGGTGGCATGACTGGACGTGTGTCGGTGAAGGCGGATGTCCCACGGCCTTCGCCGCAGGCAACGCCAGCGTCGGGCTACCGCCCGCACGCCCGAAGTTGGCGGCGAGCCTTGCGCCGGGACTGGCAGCTCTACTCCCTGGCGATCTTGCCGCTGCTCTTCTTCCTGATCTTCCGGTACCTGCCGATGCTCGGGAACGTCATTGCCTTCCGGCGATACCGCCCGGGCGGAAGCATCTACGGCGAGTACTGGGTAGGGCTGCGCTACTTCCGCCTCTTCATGAGCGACCCGACCTTCTGGAAGGTCTTCACCAACACGTTGATCATCGGCGGGCTGACCCTGTTCTTCTGCTTCCCCCTGCCGATCGTGCTGGCACTCCTCCTCAACGAGGTACGGACCCGCTTCCTCAAACGGTTCGTTCAGTCGGTGTCGTACCTGCCACACTTCCTGTCCATCGTCGTGGTCGCCGCGATGGTCATGCAGCTGCTGTCCATCGACGGCACGGTGAACCAGCTGGTGAAGGCCTTCGGCGGCGAGCCGATTCCGTTCCTCCAGCGTCCAGAGTGGTTCCGAACAATCTATGTCTCGTCGGAGATCTGGCAAACCGTCGGCTGGGGCACGATCCTCTACCTCGCCGCGTTGACCACGATCGACCACGAGCTCTATGAGGCGGCCACAATCGACGGCGCGAACCGCTGGCGGCAGATCTGGCACGTCACGTTGCCCGGTATCCGGCCCACCATGGTGACGCTGCTCATCCTCAACATCGGCACCTTCATGGCGGTGGGCTTCGAGAAGATCCTGCTGCTGTACAACCCGTTGACCTATCCGACCGCCGACGTGATCTCCACGTACCTGTACCGCGTCGGCATCGTCTCCGGAAATCTCAGCTACGCCGCAGCGATCGGCCTGTTCGAGGCCGTCATCGGCCTGGTCCTGGTGCTGACGGCGAACGTCATCTCGCGGCGCGCGGTGGGGACAAGCCTGTGGTGACCGTCGATATCGCTCAGAGTCGTGCTGGGGCGCCGCACCAGCTCACGCCCCGGCGTTTGCGTGGCCCGCGGCCGAGTCGCGGCTACCGCGTCTTCCAAGTGTTCAACGCCATCATCCTCACGGGCGTTGTCGTGGTGACGCTGTATCCCTTCGGGAACATCATCGCCCGGTCGTTCAGCGACAACGCGTACATCATGGCCGGCGAGGTGCACCTCATTCCGAAGGGATTCAACCTTGAGGCCTACAAGCTCGTCATGCGCGACGAGCTCTTCTGGATCAACTACCGCAACACGGTGGTGTACACGGTCGTCTCGACGGCCATCGCGGTCGTGCTCACCACCTGTTACGCATACGTGCTGTCGAAGAAGCACCTCAAGGGGCGCAACTTCCTCATCGGAATCGCCGTCTTCACGATGTTCTTTTCCGGCGGTCTGATTCCGAACTACGTGCTCGTCACCAGTCTCGGCCTGAAGAACACGGTATGGGCGATCGCGCTGCCGAACGCGATCAACGTTTTCAACCTGCTGGTGATGAAGGCCTTCTTCGAGAGCTTGCCCACGGAGTTGGAGGAGGCGGCCGCGGTCGATGGCCTGAATACCTACGGCACCCTCTGGCACATTGTCATTCCACTGTCGAAGGCGATCATCGCCACGATGGTGCTGTTCTACGCGGTCTCCTTCTGGAACTCGTGGTTTAGCGCCTTCCTCTACATGGACCGGCTGGACCTGTTCCCGGTCACCGTCTACCTCAGGAACCTCATCGCGGGCGCGAGTGACGCCACCTCCACCGCGGGAGGCCTGGGCAGCGGTGCCGACGTGGTGCAGTCCGCCGCCACCATCCAGTCGGTGACGATCGTGCTCACCATGCTGCCGATCGTCATGGTCTATCCCTTCATCCAACGGTATTTCGTCACCGGCATCATGCTCGGCGCCGTGAAGGGATAACGATTCGCGCATTTTCCCCCGCGATGACACATTTCCTGGGAAGGAGTGCGATGCTCCGCGATTCACTACGCCGGATAGCAGTGGTCGCGGCCAGCACGCTCATCGTTGGCCTCGCGGCCTGCGGCGGCGATGATTCGTCTGGCGAGAGCGACCTGTCCGAACACCGTGTCGGCGCGATGGACAATTACGGTGTCGGGGTCCAATTCAGGGCTACCGAGCCGCTGACCTTCTCCATCCTGTACAACAACCACCCCAACTACCAGCTCAACGAGGACTGGCTGTTCTGGTCCGAATTGAAGAAGCGGACCAACGTCACCCTGGAGAAGGTCGCCGTCCCGCTGAGCGACTACGAGCAGAAGCGGAGCGTGCTCATTAGCGCCGGCGACGCCCCGTTCATCATCTCGAAGACCTATCCCGGTCAGGAGCGGCAATTCGTCGCCTCGGGCGCCATCCTGCCGGTCAGCGACTACATCGACCTGATGCCGAACTTCAAGGACAAGGTCGAGAAGTGGAATCTCTGGCCGGAGCTGGACACCCTACGCCAGGAGGACGGCAAGTTCTACGTCTTGCCCGGCCTGCACGAGAAGCCGTGGCAGGACTACACCCTCGCGATGCGCATGGACGTCCTTGAGGAGCTCAACCTCGCGGTCCCGACGACATGGGACGAGCTGTACGAGGTCCTCAAGGCGATGAAGCGGAAGTACCCGAACTCGTACCCCCTGTCGGACCGCTTCAGCAAGCCGCACCCGGCCGGAAACCTGCTCAACCTCCTGGCGGTCACCAACGGCCTGGAGGGCGCGGGCTGGAACTTCCAGCACGTCTCCTGGGACCCGAAGGAGGGCAAGTTCTTCTACACCTACGCCTCCGAGCAGTGGAAGAAGATCCTCGAGTACCTGAACAAGCTGGTGTCAGAAGGGCTGCTCGACCCGGAGACCTTCACACAGACCGATGACGAGGCGCGGCGGAAGCTCGCCTCCGGCAAGTCCTTTGTGATCAGCACCAACGCCCAGAACATCGTCAACGACTACCGGCCTGACCTGGCGAAGACCAACCCGAAGGCCAGGATCGCCAAGATTCCGCTGCCGATCGGCTCCGCCGGCGCGATCAACCCGGCCTCGCGGTTGGAGAACGGCCTGATGATTTCGGCGAAGGCCCGCCAGAGCAAGCACTTCGTGGCGATGATGCAGTTCATCGACTGGCTCTGGTACTCCGACGAGGGCCAGGAGTTCGCCAAGTGGGGTGTCGAAGGCGTCACCTACACCAAGGACGCCTCCGGCAAGCGGCGCCTCGCCCCGGATGTCGACGTGGTCGGGCTGAACCCGAAGGGCACCAAGCACCTGCAGAAGGACTTCGGCTTCTACAACGGCGTCTTCGCCTACGGCGGCAAGCTGGAGCTCGTCCAGTCCTTCTTCTCGGAGGAGGAGCTGGAGTTCCAGAAGCTCATGAATGAGCGGCCGAACCGGACGCTGCCGCCGCCGTACCCGCTCAGCGAGGACGAGCGGGAGCAGGTGACGCTGTGGGAGACCGCCCTGCAGGACCACGTCAACCAGAACACCCTCAAGTTCGCGCTGGGCCAGCGCCCGCTGAGCGAGTGGGACGCCTACGTCAATGAGCTCAAGGGCAAGCACATGGACGAGTACGTCGACATCGTGAACCGGGCGTACCAGCGCTACAAGGAGAAGCACGGCTGATCGTCCCCCTCCCGGATCCGGCCGCGCTCACCTGGGCGCGGCCGGATCGCCCTGCTGGCCGCCGGTACGGCATCCCGCGAAGGACGAGGGCATGCGGATTACTGTTCCCGAGCACCCCAGTGGACGGTTGGGTGCCGCGTGGCGCACCTGTGTCGGCACGGGTCGATTCGACTTGGCCCTCCGCCGTGACTACCAAGAGTCCCTCGCGCTCGTGCAGCGCGAGATTGGCTTCCGGTACATCCGTGGCCACGGGTTGCTCAGCGACGGGGTCGGGGTCTACCGGCCGTACGAGTACGAGGGGACGCGGCGGGTGCACTACTGCTTCACCTACGTCGATCAAGTGATCGACGCGTACCTCGAGCTCGGCATCGCGCCCTTTGTGGAGCTGAGCTTCATGCCGGTGGAGCTCGCCAGCGGGGACGACACGGTCTTCTGGTGGCGAGGCAATATCACGCCGCCGCGCTCCTGGCGCGCGTGGGCGGAGCTCGTCCGGGCGACCATCGCGCACCTCGTGGACCGGTACGGCCTCGACCAGGTGCGCCAGTGGCCGATCGAGGTGTGGAACGAGCCGAACCTCACCCAGTTCTGGGTGGGCGCGGACCGGGACGCGTACCACCGCCTCTACGAGGTGACCGCTACCGCGGTCAAGGAGGTCGACGCCTCGCTCCAGGTCGGCGGCCCCGCCATCTCCCCGGGCGCGGACGAGTGGCTTGTGGCGTTCGCGGAGTTCGTCGCCGACCGCGGAATCCCGGTGGACTTCATCAGCAAGCACGCCTACACCGCCGGGCCGGCACAGCACGTGCCGTTCGGGGTCTACCAGACCCTCAAACCCGCCGCGAACCTGCTGGAGCAGTTCGCCACCCCGCGGAAGCTGCTACGCGGCACGCCCCTCGCCGGGCTCCCGGTGCACATCACGGAGTTCAACTCCTCGTACCGGCCGGACAACCCCATCCACGACACCGCGTTCCACGCGGCCTACCTCGCCCCGGTGCTCGCCGCCGGCGGGGAGCTGGTGGACTCCTTCTCGTACTGGACGTTCAGCGACGTGTTCGAGGAGGTCGGGGTCCCCACCGCGCTGTTCCACGGCGGATTCGGCCTGCTCACCCACCGGCAAATCAAGAAGCCCACCTACCACCTCTACGCCTTCATGGCGCGGATGGGCGACGAGGTGCTGGCCCGTGGGGAGGACCACCTCGTGACCCGACACGGGGACGGCCGGGTGACCGTGCTGGCGTGGGCGCCGGTTGACGTCACCGGGCGCGACCCGGTGGAGCGGCACGACCTGGCGCTGTCCATCCCGCTGGGGAGCGCGGAGCGCGGATCGGCGTTCGTCCTGCGGTCGACGGTCAACGAGGAGGTGGGCAACGCGTGGACCGCGTGGTGCGAGATGGGCCGGCCGCGCTCTCCGCGGCCGTGGCAGCTCGAGGCGCTGCGGGAGGCGGCGGAGCCGGCGCGGCACCACCGCCGGTTGTCGATCGAGGGGGGACGGGTCAATCTGGATCTCACGTTGGCCCGACACGAGGTGACCTTGGTCGAGCTCACCCCGGTCTGCGACGAGACACCGCCGTGGTGGGATGACGCCCGGTTGCTCGGCCAGCCTCCGACCCACGCGGATGGACGATGAGCGACGGATCGCGGCGCGCGTTCGGTGAGGGACCGCTGTCCCGGGCCTACGCCCTGATCTACACCCTGCTGGTGATCGACGTGTTGCTGGCGCTCGCCATGCTGCCCGGGTGGATCCCGATGATCTTGTTGGATCGGGACGCCAGCAACATCCCCCTCTTTCTCGCCTGCGCGCTTCCCCTCGGCCCGGCGGTCTCCGCCGCGGTCTACGCGCTCCACCGGTTCCGCGCCGACCTGACCGACCTCGCCCCGGCGCGCGCGTTCTGGCGGGGCTATCGGATGAACGTCGGCGGAGTGCTGCGGATCTGGGTGCCGCTGCTGCTGTGGCTGACGATCATCTTGGTGAACCTGGCCAACTTCGACGCCGCCGGCGTCCCTCGGTGGTGGGGCGGACTGCTCGTGGTCATCGCGGTGGTCGCCACCCTCTGGGGCATCAACGCGCTGATCATCAGTTCGTTGTTCGTGTTCCGCGTGCGCGACGTGGCCCGGCTGGCCGTGTACTTCCTCTTCCGCACCCCCAGCGTGCCGGTGGGCTACGCGCTGCTCCTCGTCGCCGCTGCCGCGGTGACCGCGTACGCCTCAGAGGTGGTGCTTGCGCTGCTCGGCTCGATGATCTGCCTGGCCCTCCTGCTGACCAGCCGACCGATGATCACGCGGATCCGCGACGAGTTCACGGCATGACCCTGCCGGCCACCACGACGGTTCCGTGCGGTGGGGACGACACCTCGACGTCGTCGCCGACCTGGCGACGACGGTGCGCGTCCCGCGGGCGGACGAGCGCCGCCCGCGGCCGCTACGGGTAGATGTGGCGCCCGTGGGCGTCCGGCACCCCGGACTTGCGGAAGAAGTAGGTGTTGATCTGGTCACGCCACTCCTCAGCGCAGCGCAGCTGCTCGTCGAGGAGCTCGCGGACGCGCGCGTCGACCGCCGGGTCCACAAGGCCGGCCAGCTCCTGCCATCGCCGTCGCATCGCGACGACCTCCTCCACCCCGGCGAAGTGCGTGTCGTAGATGTGCTGGATCACCGTGGTGCCGCTGTGCAGCACGTGCGAGTAGGGCACGTGGTGGAAGAAGAGCAGCAGCTCGTCGGGGCAGCGCTCACGCGACTCATAGATTTCCGACCACGGGGGCGGATATTGGCCGGTGAAGCCGGTGCCGGTCGCCCGCGTGCGGTCCACACCCACCCCGTCTCGGTCGGCGAAGTGGTAGGTGCCCCACGGGGAGTACTCGTAGCCGTCGACGTCGGGGCCGTAGTGGGTCCCCGGGCGGACCATGAAGCCCACGCCCAGCGGCGCGGTGTAACGCTCGTAGGTCCGCCACGAGTCGTCCATCACCGCATGGAGGGTCCGTCGGACGCGCTCCGGGTCCCGCGTGGTCGCGGGTGGGAAGGTGAGCGAAATCCACTCGTCGAGGATCGCCGCCGGGTCGAGCTCCGGCGCCCAGGCGAGCCGGCCGAAGGCGTAGAGGTTCGCTTGCGCCAGCGGGTGGTAGGTCCAGAAGAAGTCGTCCCCCACATTGGACACTCCGACCAGGCCGCCGCCGCGCACCGCCGCGCGCGCCGCCGCCGCGGGGACTGAGGGGGAGCCGCCGTGGTCCCGGCCAGCGGCCACGTCGGCGACCGTCGGCCCCTGCGGCCCCCACAGCCCGAAACCCAGGACCTCGCTCCACAACGGACCGAGGTAGCAGACGTGCCGCTGCTGCCCGGTGTACTCCTGGGTGATCTGCAGCTCAACGGCCAACCTCGTGCGCGGCATCGCCGCGATCACCGGCGAGATGGGCTCCCGGGGTTGGAAATCCATCGGGCCGTACTTCACCTGCAGGATCACGTTGTCCCGGAAGTGGCCGTCGAGGGGAGCGAAGTGGTCGAAGGCGGCCCGGGCGCGGTCGGTCGAGCGGTCACGCCAGTCCTGCCGGTGGTTGTAGACGAAGGCGCGCCAATGCACCACCCCGCCGTACGGCGCCAGCGCCTCAGCGAGCAGGTTCGCCCCGTCGGCGTGGTTCCGCCCGTAGGCGTACGGGCCCGGCTGCCCCTCCGAGTCGGCCTTGACGACGTAGCCGCCAAAGTCCGGGATCGCCTCGTAGACCCGGCGGGTGGCCTCCGCCCACCAGGCCCGCACCCGCTCGTCGCGGGGGTCGGCGGTGGGCAGCCCACCGAGGAGGATCGGCGCGGCGAAGCTCACCGACAGGTGCACCCGGATCCCATAGGGGCGGACGTGGTCGGCGATCGCGGCGACGTCGGCGAGGCGGTCGGTCAACAGGCGGGCTTCCGTGGCGTGCACGTTGACGTTGTTCACCGACAGGGCGTTGACGCCGATCGAGGCGAGGAGCCGGGCGTACGCCCGCACCCGATTCCAGTCGCGGCGCGCCGCTCCAGCCCGCCAGAAGATCGACCCACCGGCGTAGCCGCGCTCCACCTGCCCCATCACCGGATGCACGTCCACGTTGTCCCAGTGATTGAGCATCCGCAGCTCCATCGCCGGCCGGTGGATCTCCAGCCGGCGGGGCGCCCCGAACGCGGTCTCCCCGAGCCGGACCAGGTGGAACATGCCGTACAGCAGCCCAGCGGGCGCGTCGGCGAGCACCGTGGTGACGCCGTTGTCCCGGGCGAGCGCGAAGCCCTCGGGGCCGAGGCTCACGCCGTCGCGGCGGAGCGCGACGTCCACCGCGCGCGCCTCCGCCGGCAACGGGGCGCGATCCCGCAGCGCCAGGACCACGTCGTACTCGCCGGCGGCGAGGGTGTCGACCGGAGCCTCGCGGCGGACCTGGCCCCCGAACTGGGCCGTGGCCCGCGCAAGCTCGTCAACGACCGTGTCCACGAGCGGCCCGTTACCGTAGACCAGACCGCGGCGGGAGCCGAGTGGGCGGAACGCCTCTGGGGGCAGCCACGCGGGATGGAAAGCGGAGTCAGGATCGGTCATGGGCGTATCCGGGTCCGACGGACAGCAACGCAACGATCTAAACACGTTGATCGATGCGCAGGGCAGGCGGGGACGCCCGTATCAGGTCGCCGTGTGTGGTCCCCGGTCGTGCAGTGACGAGGAAGCGGCGATCGCGTACCGCGTCGGGGAGCTCCTCGCCGAGCGGGGCGCCGTGGTGGTGTGTGGCGGCGGTGACGGGGTGATGCGGGCGGTCGCGGCGGGAGCCCGGGCCAAAGGTGGGCTCGTCATCGGGATCAGGCCGAACGACAGCCGAGAGGGGGCCTCACCCGATCTGTCCGCGGTCGTCGTGACGAACATGGGGGAGGCGCGTAACGCGGTCATCGTGTGGAGCGCCGACGCGGTGATCGTGGTGGGGGGTTCCTGGGGGACCCTCAGCGAGATCGCGCTGGCGAAGCGGCGCGGCGGCGTCCGGGTGGTGTCCCTCCGCGGGTGGCGAGTGGTCGATGTCCACGGGAACGAGGTGCCGGGTATCGACCACGTCGACGATCCCGAAGAAGCGGTGGCGATGGCGCTGAGCGGCGCTGGCGACAGCCTCGCCGCAGGGGAGTGAGCCGCCCGGCGTCGGAGGGGTATGGACGGTGTCCCCGGGACCCTGGGGGAGGCGGTGGCCGAAACGCGTACGAAGACAAAAAAAGTGCCCCCGGCAGGATTCGAACCTGCGCACCCGCCTCCGGAGGGCGGTGCTCTATCCCCTGAGCTACGGGGGCTCCGTGCGACCAGCGAAGCGTAACAAACGCGCGGGCGAAACTACCAATCGGGCTCGTCCCTGGCGTGCCTCCCCGACTGTCGCCACGCCCACGACCGTCGCCTCGGGGTCGCTGTCGTGCCGCCCTGACCGCTTTGTCGCGTCACGTCAGCCGTTCCCGCGCCTCCTCGCGCATCCCCCGTGCCGCGCGGCTAGCCGACGCGTTCGCAGCTCGGCAGCGGATGGAGCACGATGTGCCGCGGCACCCGGCGTGGCCAGTCCCGGCGGGCCCACGAGCCGTCGATCACCACGTGCGTGGTGCGCCCCGTGGGGCCGGGCAGGCGCAGGAGGAAGTCGCGGGGGAGCGGCGGATCCAGGGCCGGCGTCACGATCATGAAGCGGATCTGCCCCCGGGTGGAGACCGCGGAGAGCACGGCCGCCGCAGGGGTCACCCCGTGCAGCCGGGTCCGCCCCACCCAGTAGAGCTCCCCACGGTGTTCCCGGGCGCTGCGGGCGATCGCCGGGTACTCGGTCTGCACCCAACGCGCCACCGCGTTCGCGCAGAGCGCGCAGGCGCGATCGATCGGCTGACGCGCCCAGATCCCCCAGGACCGCAGGTAGTGGCCCACCTCGGCGGTGCTGAGGGTGAGGCCGTAGAGCCGTTCCACGAGGGTCGCGAGGCCGCGGCGGCTCCAGAGCGGCTCGTCAATGCCGAACTCTTCGGGCCAGCGGCCGCGCAGCTGCTCGATGAGGTCGAGTTCTTGGGCGCGGCTCAGCGGTTGCGGATCGGTGACCTGGCTGCGCGGGCGGGCCACCACCGCCCCATCGCCTCCGATCGTGTGCCGCCGGCACCAGCTCGTCACCGACCGCCGGCGCGCCGCGCTGAGAACAGGCCGTGTGTCACCAAGAAGTGCCCCCACGCCGACACAAACGATCGATGCCGACGAGGGTGTCGTCGCGCCCCGACGCACTCCCGTCGGCCGGGAAATCGGGCATAAGGGGGCGAGCGGAGTGACGACTAGCTGGCCTTCACCTCGTCGAGGAGCTGCCTCAGGATGTTGATCTCTGTCTGTTGAGTCTCCTTCATCCGCCGCGCGGCCTCGCGGACCTCCTCATCGTCGGTGTGCGCGAGGATCGCGTCGACCATGTGGATGCCCCCGATGTGATGTTTGATCATCATTTCCGCGAAGAGGATGTCGCCATCCTTGCCCCGGGCTTGCCGGAGTCTGTCCATCTCCTCCGGGGTCGCCATCCCGGGCATGAGCCCGTCTTTGACCATGTCCCGGCCGTTCGGCATCCACGCCATCGCCGGCTGGGCGCCGGTCGGGTCGAGTTTCCACCGCCGCAGCCAGGCCTGCATCATGCCGATCTCGCCCTGCTGGTTGGTGGCGATGTCGATCGCGATCTGCCGGACCTTCGGGTTGTCACTCGCCCGGTACGCGATGAGCCCCATCTCCACGGCCTGGGCGTGGTGGGTGCTCATGTCCCGCGCGAAGCCGGCTTCGGGGGAGTCGTCGCCGGGCCTGGTGAGGTGCGGCGTGAGGAGGCCCGCTAGGTACCCGAGCACCAGGCCCACGACGATGGCGAGCGTGAGGGCGAGGAGGCCGTAGCGCGCGGGGGGACGACCGGGGGTGGCCTCCTCGACGGGTGTCTCGATCTCCGTCAGCGTCGTCATGGCCTATCAATCCGCCGCGCTCGACGAGGACGGCATCAGCTCGCTGTGTCCCGCGACGTTGTCTTGCGGAGTCGTCCCCGTCGCGGTGACCCCGCTCGAGCAGAGGGCGTTGGGCCCCTCGATGGAGGCGTTGACCCGCAGCGCCTTGATGAACTCGTCGATGCGCTCGTCGTCGGCGTTGTCGACTTTGAGCTGGTAACCCCACGCCTGGAGTGAGATGGGCGCGTCGAGCCCTTCGTACGGGCTCATCATCATCTTTTCCTTGCCGCGCACGCGCTCGGCGAGCTTCTCCACCTGATCCTTGGGCAGGTCAGGCCGGTAGGTGATCCACACCGCGCCGTGCTCCAGGCTGTGCACCGCGTGCTCGTTGGCGATCGGCGCGTCGTACACGTCGCCCATGCAGTTCTGCCACGCGTCGTTGTGCGTGCCACCGACGGGCGGGAGGTACTTCGTGTACTCGATCTTGCCGGGTTGGTGCCGCTCGTACTGGAGGTGCTCCGGGTCGAGCTTGCGGACGTTGATGATGCCGGGGATCGCGTCCGCGCGCTCCTCCCAGCTCTTGGTCCCTTGAATGACCGCGTACGCTCCGTATCCGATAATGGCGACGGCGAGCATTCCGACCGCGGTGAACAGCGCGATCGGCCCCCACGCTCGGCCTTGGTTGACCTTGACCGGAGTTATTGGCTTGCGTCCCTTACCTTTAGCCTTGGTGGCTCCCGGTCGGCGCCCGCCTGAGGGGTTAGCTCCACTGGTGCTCATCGTGCCTCGTCAAGTCGGTCGGATAGGGGTGGCGGCCCGTAGGTGCGAGGAGGGCTCCGCCGGCTGACTGAGTCTAACCCCGGTAACATATGTCGGTGACTCCCGCCAAGCTCGCTGACGCTGTTCTTGCCGCAGCTCACGCTGTGTTGGAGGCGCGTGGGCTAGATCGTTCTATCTTGCCGAGAGAGATCTCGGTTGAGCGACCGCGCAACCCTGAACACGGCGATTACGCCTCGACGCTCGCCCTCCAAGTGGCGAAGAAGGTGGGGTTGCCGCCACGGGAGTTCGCCACCTTGCTCGCCGGGGAGCTGACTCGGACCCCAGGCATCAAATCGGTCGAAGTCGCCGGCCCGGGCTTCCTCAACATTCGGCTTGACGCGGCCGCCGCGGGTGAGATCGCCCGCATCGTCGTCCAGGCGGGCCGGGAGTACGGCCGCAGCAGCGCGCTGGCCGGGCAGAAGATCAACTTGGAGTTCGTCTCCGCGAACCCCACCGGGCCCGTCCACCTCGGCCACACCCGGTGGGCCGCGGTCGGGGACTCGCTGCGCCGCCTGCTCGCCGCCGCCGGCGCCGAGGTGACCAGCGAGTACTACATCAACGACGCGGGCGCGCAGATGGAGCGGTTCGCCCGGTCGATCTACGCCGCCGCGAAAGGCGAGCCGGCGCCGGAGGACGGCTACGCCGGGGAGTACATCACCGACATCGCCCGCCAGGTGCTGGCCGCCCGTCCCGACCTGCTCGACCTGCCCGAGGCCGAGGCGGTCGCGGTCTGCCGGGACGAGGGGTACCGGTTGATGCTGGGCGAGATCAAGGCCAGCTTGACCCGGTTCGGCGTCGAGTTCGACGTCTGGTTCTCGGAGCGGACGCTGCACGAGGGCGGCGCCATCGATCACGCGATTGAGACGCTGCGGAAGCAGGGCCGCGTCTTCGAGGCCGACGGCGCGGTGTGGCTGCGGACCACCGACTTCGACGACGACAAGGATCGCGTCCTGGTCCGCAGCAACGGGGAGAAGACGTACTTCGCCGCCGACGCGGCGTACTACCTCAACAAGCGCGAGCGTGGCTTCGACAAGTGCATCTACTTGCTCGGCGCCGATCATCACGGTTACGTCAACCGGTTGCGCGCGATCGCGGCCTGCGCCGGTGACGATCCCGACGGCAACATCGAGATCCTGATCGGCCAGATGGTGAATCTGGTCCGCAACGGGGAGCCGGTGCGGTTGTCCAAGCGGGCCGGCAACGTCATCACCCTGGATGAGCTCGTCGACGCCGTCGGGGTCGACGCCGCCCGGTACTCCCTGGCCCGCGCCTCGACGGACTCGCCGCTCACCCTCGACATCGAGCAGATCACCCGGAGCTCGAACGACAACCCGGTGCACTACGTGCGGTACGCGCACGCGCGGATCGCCTCGCTGCTGCGCCACGCGGCCGAGCTGGGCATCTCCCGGGGCGACGACTACGACCCCGCGCTGCTCGTCCACGAGAAGGAGGGCGAGCTGCTCCGGACGATCGGGGAGTTCCCGGCCGTGGTGGCCACCGCGGCGGAGCTGCGGGAACCTCACCGCGTGGCGCGATACTTGGAGGAACTGGCCGCCACCTACCATCGGTTCTACGACGCGTGCCGGGTGCTGCCCCAGGGCGACGAGGAGGCGACCGATCTCACCCGGGCACGGCTGTGGCTGGTCGAGGCGTCCCGGATCGTTCTCGCCAACGGCTTGGAGCTCTTGGGCGTCTCGGCACCGGAGAGGATGTAAGTGCGGACACACGAAGCGGGGGCGCTCCATGCGGACCTCGGCAACCGAGGGCCGGCGTGGCTCCAGACCCCCGAGGACGTCAACGCGCTCAACCCGCAGCTGTGGCCACGGGGAGTCGAGCGCGGGCCGGCCGGGGCGCTCACCGTGGCCGGAGTGGATGTACGGGCGCTGGCCGAGGAGTTCGGCACCCCGGTCTACGTGCTCGACGAGGGGGATCTGCGGTCCCGATGCCGCGATTTCCGGTCTGCCTTCGCGGATTTCGATATCTACTACGCCGGGAAGGCGTTCCTCTGCCGCGCCATCGTGCGGATCGTCGAGGAGGAAGGGCTCAACCTCGACGTCTGCACGGGCGGTGAGCTCGCCGTGGCCTTGCGCGGCGGGATGCCCCCGGAGCGAATCGGGTTCCACGGCAACAACAAGTCCCGCGCCGAGCTGATCCGGGCGGTCGACGCCGGAGTAGGCAAGATCATCGTCGATTCGTTCGACGAGATCGACCGATTGACCGCGATCGCCCGCGAGCGGGGCGCGCGGCCTCGGGTCCTCATCCGGGTCACCACCGGGGTGGAGGCGCACACCCACGAGTTCATCGCCACGGCGCACGAGGATCAGAAGTTTGGCTTCTCTCTCGCTAGCGGGGCGGCCTTCCAGGCCGCGCTGCGGATTCTCGACGAGGACGTCCTCGAGCTGCGTGGTCTCCACTCGCACATCGGCTCGCAGATCTTCGACACCAGCGGGTTCGAGGTCGCGGCGCGGCGGGTGCTCGAGCTCCAGGCGCGGATCCGCGACGCGCGTGGAGTGGAGCTCCCAGAGCTCAACCTCGGAGGCGGCTTCGGCATCGCCTACACCTCCCAGGACGATCCGGCCACCCCGTACGACCTCGCCAAGCGCCTAATCAAGATCGTCGAGTCGGAGTGCGAGGCGCAGCGGCTGCGCGTGCCCCAGCTGTCGATCGAGCCGGGTCGGGCCATCGTCGGCCCCGCCATGTTCACGCTGTACGAGGTCGGCACGGTCAAGGACGTCGACGGGATCCGCACCTACGTCAGCGTGGACGGCGGGATGAGCGACAACATCCGCACCGCGCTCTACGACGCGTCCTACTCGGCGACCCTGGCGTCCCGTGCCTCGTCGGCCTCGCCCATGCTTGCCCGGGTGGTGGGGAAACATTGTGAGTCTGGGGATGTGGTAGTGAAGGATGAATTCCTGCCCGCCGACATCAGGCCCGGAGATCTTCTCGCGGTACCGGGTACGGGGGCTTACTGCCGCAGCATGGCGAGCAACTACAACCACGTCCCCCGGCCGCCGGTCGTGGCCGTCCGCGATGGTCGGGCGCGGGTCATCGTCCGGCGGGAGACCGAAGACGACTTGTTGGCACTCGATGTGGGGTGAGCATGGTTAAGCCGATCCGCCTGGCGCTGCTGGGCTGTGGAACCGTCGGCGCCGAGGTGGTCCGGCTGCTGCATCAGCAGGCCGAGGACTTGACGGCGCGGATCGGCGCGCCGCTCGAACTGGTCGGAATCGCCGTCCGCCGACTCAATCGTGACCGCGGTCACCTCCCGGTGGATCCGGCGCTCTTCACCACCGACGCGTTGAGCCTGGTGAAACGGGATGACGTGGACGTGGTGGTGGAGGTGGTCGGCGGCATCGAGCCGGCGCGCACGTGGCTGGTGGAGGCGCTCCGGGCGGGCAAGAGCGTGGTGACCGCCAACAAGGCCCTCCTCGCCGAGGACGGCGGGACGCTGCACGACGCGGCCACCGAGGGAGGCGCTGACCTCTACTACGAGGCCGCGGTGGCGGGGGCGATCCCGCTGCTGCGTCCGCTGCGCGAGTCCCTGCACGGCGACACCATCACCCGGGTCACCGGGATCGTCAACGGCACCACGAACTACATCCTCTCGGCCATGGACGCCACCGGCGCGGGCTTCACCGAGGCGCTGGAGGAGGCGACCGAGCTCGGCTACGCCGAGGCGGACCCGACCGCGGACGTCGAGGGCTTCGACGCGGCGGCGAAGGCCGCCATCTTGGCGTCGCTGGCCTTCCACACCCGGGTGACCGCCGCCGACGTCTACCGCGAAGGCATCACCGAGGTGACCGCTGCGGACGTGGCCAGCGCGAAGGCGATGGGCTGCACCATCAAGCTGCTCTGCATCGCGGAGCGCGGCCCGGGCCGCGACGGCCGCGAGTCGATCAGCGTCCGGGTGCACCCGGCGATGATTCCGCGTACGCACCCGCTCGCGAGCGTCAACGGCGCCTTCAACGCCGTCTTCGTCGAGGCGGCCGCCGCCGGCGAGCTCATGTTCTACGGACGCGGAGCGGGTGGGGCACCGACAGCGAGCGCGGTGCTGGGCGATATCGTGGCGGTGGCCCGTAACCGGCTCGCCGGGGTGCGGACCGCGAGCGAGTCCGCCTACGCCGATTTGCCGATCCGGCCTATCGGCGAGGTCGTGACCCGCTACCACATCAGCCTCGATGTGGCGGACCGCCCGGGTGTGCTGGCCACCGTGGCCGGCGTCTTCGCCAAGCACGGTGTGTCGATCGCGACAGTGCGGCAGTCGGGCCGGGGTGACGACGCGGCACTGGTGATCGTGACGCACGGCGCCCCGGACGCGGCGCTGGCCGCGACGGTCGACGACCTGCGGAGGTTGGACGTGGTCCGGTCCGTGGCGGGCGTGCTGCGGGTCGAGGGTGGCCAGCAGAGCTAAAGTCCTGATCACCGTCGTCATGAGGTCGACGGTGCATCGGGGGTCACCTCCGAACAGGGGTGTCCCTTTCGGCGGCGGGCGACGGCTCGCCAGTCTGGAGGGACGAGGTGGTTGACAGCATGAGGAGAACGGCATGTGGCGGGGTTTGATCGAGGCCTATCGGAAGCGGCTACCCGTCACGGACGCCACCCCTGTCGTCACACTGCATGAGGGGAACACCCCGCTGCTGCCTGTACCGGTGCTCTCCTCGCGGACCGGTTGTGACGTCTACCTCAAGGTCGAGGGAGCTAACCCCACCGGGTCCTTCAAGGACCGCGGCATGACGGTGGCGGTCTCGAAGGCGGTGGAGAACGGCAGTAAGGCCATCATCTGCGCCTCGACCGGGAACACCAGCGCCTCCGCCGCGGCGTACGCGGCCCGGGCGGGCTTGACCTGCGCGGTGCTCGTTCCCCAAGGCAAGATCGCGTTGGGGAAGCTCGCCCAGGCCCTGGTGCACGGCGCCAAGCTGCTGCAAGTCAACGGCAACTTCGACGACTGCCTCGCGCTCGCCGCCAAGCTCGCCCAGGACTACCCGGTCGCCTTGGTGAACTCCATCAACGTCGATCGGTTGCACGGGCAGAAGACCGCGGCCTTCGAGATCGTCGAGGCGCTGGGCGACGCGCCGGACATCCACTGCTTGCCCGTCGGCAACGCCGGGAACATCACGGCGTACTGGATGGGCTACCAGGAGGACTACCAGGCCGGCAACGCCACCCGGCTGCCCAAGATGTACGGCTTCCAGGCCGCGGGCGCCGCGCCGATCGTCAACGGGGCCGTAGTCCGCGAGCCATCCACGATCGCGACCGCGATCCGGATCGGCAACCCCGCGAGCTGGGCGAAGGCGCTCGACGCTCGCGACGCCTCCGGTGGTTTGATCTCCGCGGTCACCGACCGGGAGATCCTCGCCGCGTACCGGCTCCTCGCCCGGGAGGTGGGCGTCTTCGTCGAGCTGGCGAGCGCGGCGAGCGTCGCGGGCTTGTTGCAGCAGGCGGCGAAGGGCACCGTGCCGCGGGGGTCCACTGTGGTCTGCACGGTGACGGGCCACGGGCTCAAGGACCCGGAGTGGGCGATCTCGACCGCGCCGTCGCCGATCACCATCAAGAATGATGTGGTCGCCGCGGCGCGCGCCCTGGACTTGGCCTGATAGGGCCCAGCCTGATATAGCCCTGTGATCGGACGCCCTGCGGACGTCTCGGGGCTGGTCTGCGTAAGCGGGGCTTGCGGGTTGGCGGGCCTGGCGCAGCGGGCCGGAGGGATGCGACGGAGCGAAACGCGCCGAGACACCGATGGCCCCCGCTTTGCCGGTCGCGGGTCGTACCCAATGGATGACGACGATCCAGCCTCGACAACAGTCTTCGGGCCTGTCGGCC
Source organism: Micromonospora sp. (assembly GCA_036563645.1). Taxonomy (GTDB): domain Bacteria; phylum Actinomycetota; class Actinomycetes; order Mycobacteriales; family Micromonosporaceae; genus DATCMA01. Next base: position 61,203 of record DATCMA010000037.1, on the reverse strand, counting down.
GTCCTCGCCGGCCGAGCCCACCCAGCACCGAGGAGTGAGCTCGCTCATGTCTCTGCTCGCCAGACTGAGCCTGGCCCACCGCGGACTCATCGCGCTCATCGCGGTAGTGGTCACCGGATTCGGCGCGTTCGCCATCCCCAGGTTGAAGCAGCAGCTGCTGCCGTCGCTGGAGATTCCCGGTGCGTTCATCACCGCCAGCTATCCCGGGGCGGACCCTGACATGGTGGAAGCGCGCGTCGTCGAGCCGATCGAGGACGCCGTTGAGGGCGTACCCGGGGTGGACAGCGTCACCTCCATTGTCCAGGAGGGCTTCGCCACCGTTGAGGTGGCGTTCGACTATGGCACGGCCATCGATGACGCGATCGACGAGCTGCACGCCGCGATCGACCGCGTTGACGCGCAGCTTCCCGACGCTGTCGAGCTGCAGGTGCTCGCCGGCAGCACCGACGATCTGCCGGCGCTCGTGCTGGCTGCGTCTGGCGGCGACGACGTGCAGCAGCTCGCCGACCGGTTGCGGACGCGCGTCATTCCCGAGCTGGAGAAGATCGAGGGCGTCCGCGACGCGCAGCTCACCGGCGCGCGGGATTCCCAGATCGTGATCACCCCCAATCCGGCGAAGCTCGCCGCCGCCCGTATCGACCCCACCGCCATCAGGACGGCGCTGACCACCAACGGCGTGGCGGTGCCGGCGGGAGCCATCGTCGATGGCGATAGGGCGCTCCCCGTTCAAGTCGGATCATCGATCAGCTCCCTCGACGAGCTGCGCGCGCTGCCTGTCGGGACGACCCGCAAGGGCGCGCTGATTCGGCTCGGCGATGTCGCGACCGTGGAGGAACAGCTCACCCCGCCGACGTCGTTCACCCGCACCAACGGCGCGGAGAGTCTCGGCATCTCGGTGATCGCCCGGCCGGATGGCAACGCGGTGGCGATTTCCCGGGATGTCCGGGAACGGCTCGGGGAGCTCAGCGCCGCTGCGGGAGTCAGCCTGACCGTCGTGTTCGACCAGGCGCCGTTCGTGGAGCGGTCCATCAAGAGCTTGACGACCGAAGGGCTGCTCGGCCTCGTCATGGCGGTCGTCGTCATCCTGGTGTTCCTGCTCTCCGTCCGCTCCACTGTGGTCACCGCGGTGTCGATCCCGCTCTCGGTTGTCGTGGCGCTGATCGTCCTCTGGATCGGTGACCACTCCCTCAACCTGCTCACCCTGGGCGGCCTGACCATCGCGGTGGGGCGCGTCGTGGATGACTCCATCGTGGTGTTGGAGAACATCAAGCGGCACCTCAGCTACGGCGAGCCCCGGCGTACCGCGATCCTCACCGCGGTCCGCGAGGTGGCGGGCGCGGTCACCGCCTCGACGCTGACCACGGTCGCGGTGTTCGCCCCGATCGCGTTGGTCGGCGGTCTCGTCGGCGAGCTCTTCGCGCCGTTCGCCATCACGGTGACGGTGGCGCTGCTCGCCTCCCTGGTGGTGTCGCTGACCGTCATCCCGGTGCTCGCCTACTGGTTCCTCAAGCCCGCGGGCGACGGGCGTAGTGCCGCGGAGGTTCGCCAAGCCGCGCAGGAGAAGGAGCTGCGCAGCCCGCTCCAGCGGGCCTATCTGCCGGTTGTCCGCTTCGCCACCACCAAGCGCTGGACAACCGTCCTGATTGGACTTGTCGTGCTGGTGGGCACCTTCGGCCTGGCCACCCGTCTGGAGACGAACTTCCTTGACGAATCTGGCCAGGACACGCTCAACATCCGGCAAGTCATGCCAGCCGGCACCAGTCTCACGGTGACCGACGCGGCGGCGCGGAAAGTCGAGGAGGTCCTCGCCCGCACCGAGGGAGTACGGACGTATCAGGTGACCGTCGGCGGCGGCGAGTTTCTCGGCATGGGCTCCGGTTCCCCGACGGTGGCCACCTTCATGGTGGCGTTGGAGCCTGACGTCGACGCGGCATCCGTCCGGGATGAGCTGCGGGCCGAGTTCAGCCGGTTGACCGGGGTGGGCCAGCTCACGGTCGGCGGTGGCGCTGAGGTGATGGGCGCCAATCGGATCCATGTCGTCATCCAGGGGGCGGACGAGGAGGCGCTGGCGCGCGCTGCCGAGCAGGTGCGCGAGGCGATGGCGTCGGTTCCCGATTTGGTCGACGTGGAGAGCAACCTCGCCGAACGCGTCCCCCGCGTGCAGGTGCGTGTCAACCGGGACGCGGCAGCGCGGTACGGACTGTCGGAGGCGCAGATCGGACAGCTCGTGGCCCAGTCGTTCCGGGGCGTCCCGGTGGGCCAGGTGCGGCTCAGCGGCGAGCCGCACGACGTGGTGGTGAGCAGTGGCGCGCCGCCGGTGACGGCGGAGCAGCTTCGGGCGCTGCGGGTAGGCCCGGTTCGTCTCGCCGACGTCGCCGAGATCGTCGAGACCGAGAGCCCTGCGCGGGTTATCCGTGTCGACGGTGAGCGGAGTGTGACCGTCAGTGGGACCGCGACCAGTCGGGATCTGGGCCGCACGACGGCGCGGTTGGAGGAGCGCCTCGCCGCGCTCTCCCTCCCCGAGGGGACGCGGTACCGGATCGCCGGTGTCAGCGCGGATCAGGAGGAGGCGTTCGCCGATCTCGGCCTGGCGGTGCTGGCCGCCATCGCCATCGTCTACCTGATCATGGTGGCGACCTTCCGTAGCCTGGTCCAGCCGCTCCTGCTGCTGGTCTCGATTCCCTTCGCCGCGACCGGCGCGATTGGGCTGTTGCTCGCGACCGGAACGCCGCTGGGCGTGCCGGCGTTGATCGGCGTCCTCATGCTCGTCGGAATCGTGGTGACGAACGCCATCGTGCTGATGGACCTCATCAACCAGTACCGCCGGCGCGGCATGGGGATCCAGGAAGCGGTTATCGAGGGCGGACGCCACCGGCTGCGGCCGATCCTCATGACCGCGGTGGCGACGGTCTGCGCTCTGCTGCCGATGGCGTTCGGGCTCACCGGCGACGGCGGCTTCATCGCGCGGCCGTTGGCCCTCGTCGTCATCGGCGGCTTGGCGAGCTCCACCCTCCTCACCTTGGTGCTGGTCCCCGCGCTGTACACCCTCGTGGAGGGAGCCGCGCAGCGGCTTCGCCACCGGGCGCGCGCGGAGGAGCGAGGGGAGCGCGCGCCGTCGCCCGCGCGGCCCGCCGAGGACGCCGCGGCGACAGCGACCGGCGATGGGGCGGCCCCACCGAGCGGCGCGCCGGACCAGGGGAGCGCCTCGGCCGCCGCGCCGAGTACCGCCCTCGTCGAGGCGACCGACCAGTTTGAGGTGTTGCGGCTGCCGCGTACCCGGTCTTCGGGGGACCGCGCCACCGAATCGGATCGCTAGCGCGGCCGATCGCGGCGCTGCGGCTGCACGAGCCTGAGGCCCGGACCACCGTGATCCGCGGGGTCCGGGCCGGTGGCTTTCGTGGGGCGGCGTAGGGTCCGATACGTGCCGTCTCCGTTATCGGTCCTTACCAGGAATCGAGACTTCCGTTACCTCTTCGCCGCCCAGCTCGTGGTCTTTGGCGCCGACTGGTTCGTCATGGTGCCGTTGCTGGAGCTCCTCCCCACACTGACCGGAAGCGGCGTGTGGGGCGGACTGGTCATCGCGATCGACACCGGGATCACGGCACTGTTACTGCCCTACGCCGGAACGATCGCCGACCGCGTCGACCGGAAACGGCTAATGATCTACGCCAATGTGATCACAGTGGTCGGCATCGTGCTGCTGTTGGCGGTCCGCAGCGCGCACGGTGCCTGGCTCGCCCTCGCCGCCATCGGCGTGGTCGCGGTGGCGAAGGCGTTCTACTCGCCGGCGGCGCAAGCGGCACTGCCCAACGTCGTGGACCCCGCCGAGCTGTCCGCCGCGAACGCGGTGGCGGGCTCGGCGTGGGGCACGATGACGGTGGTCGGTGCCTCACTGGGCGGGGTGCTCAGCAGCGTGCTCGGTCCGTACACCTGCTTCGCACTCGCCGCGGACGCGCTGGTCGGATCGGCCCTCGTGGCGTGGCGGATCCGCCGGCCGTTGCAGGCGCACGGCGCGGCCCCGGTGGTCGCCGCCCGGTCCGCCGTACGTGAGGCATTTGTCTACATTAGAAGCAATCCGCGGGTACGCGCCCTGGTCACCGTCAAGTCGGCGGTCGGGCTCGGCAACGGTGTCCTCACCGTCTTCCCGCTCCTCGCCGGGATGTTCGGCGCGGGTGCGATCGGCACCGGCCTGCTCTTCGCCGTCCGCGGGGCGGGCAGTATGGTCGGGCCGCTGCTGATGCGCGCCGTGCTCACCCGGCGCTCCTGGCTGCTCCCCGGCATGGCCCTGTCGATGGCCACGTACGGCCTCAGCTACCTCGGCGCGTCGGTGACCACGGTCTTCCCCCTCCTCCTCGCCTTGGTCTTCCTGGCCCACCTCGCCGGCGGCGGGAACTGGGCCATGTCGAACTTCGCGCTCCAGGGAGAGGTGCCCGATCGCCTGCGCGGGCGTGTCTTCGCCACCGACATGATGGTGGCCACGCTCGCCATCTCCGCGAGCCAGCTCGTGGTGGCGGCCGTCGTGGATCACGTCAGCGAGCAGGCGGTACTCGCCGGCTGCGGCTTGGTGACGTTTGTGTACGCCGTGGTGTGGTGGCTCGCGACGCGTCGGCTCGCCCGAGTGGACACGCCTGAGCCGGTACGCGAGTGATGGCGATTGCGGTGTCGGATGGGGTCTGTCCGCTGTGTGAGGTGTCTCCCACCCACGCGACACCTCTGGGTTGAGCCGGGAAGGGGAGGGGCAACAGCGTCGGTCTCAGCCCAGACGCGGCGATTGTCCGTACTCGACCAGGGCTACGCCGACCGGCGGGTCACCGGCCCTTGACGGTGCCGACCGGATCGACCACGACCGTGCGAGAGATCTTTACGTCGGCAGCACTTAGCATGTGGCAAATGGGTCTCTCCTTCGTCTCCGGGCCGGTGCGGGTGCGCGTGCCAGCCACCAGCGCGAACCTCGGCCCTGGCTTCGACGCGCTCGGGTTGGCGCTCGCGCTCTACGACGAGGTCACCGCGTGGGTCACCGACGGTGGCTGTCAGGTCGAGGTGACCGGTGAGGGCGCCGGGGAGCTGCCGACCGACGAGCGGCACCTGATCGTGCGGGCCATGTACGAGACCTTTGACGTCCTGGGTGGTCGTCCGCCCGGCATCGCGATCTCGTGCGTGAACCGGATTCCCCAGGCGCGCGGCCTCGGCTCGTCGTCGGCGGCGATCGTCGCGGGGGTCCACCTCGCCCGGGCCCTGGTGGTCGACGGTGACCAGCGCCTGGACCGCGCGGGGCTGTTGCGCATCGCGGCCCGACTGGAGGGACATCCCGACAACGTGGCTCCGTGCCTGTTGGGTGGGTTCACCATCGCGTGGATGGAGCCGGAGGGCGATGGCGTCGGCGCCGAGAAGGCGTCCTCCGCGCCTGGGAGTGGCGCGCGCGCCGTCTCCCTGATGCCCGCGCCCGCGATCCAGCCGACGGTCTTCGTGCCGCAGGAGCGCGGGCTCACTGAGGTCGCCCGCGCCGCGCTCCCGGCTACCGTGCCGCACGCGCACGCCGCCTGGACCGCTGGCCGGGCCGCGCTGTTGGTGCACGCCCTGACCACGGATCCCACGCTGCTGTTGCCCGCGACGGAAGACTGGCTGCACCAGGGGTACCGGGCGTCCGCCATGCCCGCGACGGCGGCGTTGGTGTCCGCGTTGCGTGCGGCGGGTGTGGCGGCCGTGGTCAGTGGGGCAGGACCATCGGTTTTGGCGCTTACCCCCGTACCGTCCGACTTTGACCCGGGAATGGGCTGGTCCGCGCAGACGTTGGCTATTGACGTCACGGGCGCCCGGATCGAAACGGCTATACTGGGACACGCCGAGCCGGACACTGTTGCCGCAGGTCGGAAGAGTTGATTAGGCTCTAGACCTAGTAGCACAGCTGTGAAGCACGCGATCTCTTCTGCGGGGCGGCGCACCCCGAAGCTAATGGCGGTCAGCCCGTCTCACTCATTGCCTAGGCACTACGCCAAACCGCAGTCTCCATGGATCGCCGCAGACACCACGATCTACCGGCGATACCAGCATCGGCGGTAGGGCACTGGTGATTGCTGTGCGAGAGACTCCCGCGACGCGTCAAGCGAGGCGGGTGCACCGAGGCCGCCCGGCCACTACGTTCTTCGATCCTCCGGGTAGCCCGGCCTATCGAGGGAAGGAATCCATTGAGCGACACCACCGACGTGACGTCGGATGTCTCCAACGTCGCTGACGCCACCACAACCGCGCCCACCCGCCGTCGGCGCTCTGGGACGGGCTTGTCGGCGATGCTGCTGCCAGAGCTGCAAAGCCTGGCCGCGTCGCTCGGCATCTCCGGTACGGCCCGGATGCGCAAAGGCGAGCTGATCGCGGCGATTATGGAGCGTCAGGCCGCCGCGGGCACGCCTCGTCCGCGGACCGAGGTCGCGGCCGCTTCCGCGCCCACACGGGATGAGGTACGCGCCGAGGTCCGTGCCGGAGACCAACCCGACGGTGAGCGGCCCCCGGCCGAGGCCGAAGCAGCTGCCCCGACGGCGGAGAAGCCTGCCGCTACCGAGACCGCTGAAGCCGAGCCTGCCGCCGCTGCCGAGGGTGAGGAGCGCCCGCGGGAGTCGCGACGCGGCCGCGCGACGGCCACCGCTGAGCAGGCGGAGGAGGCCACCGAGCACAACGGCGAGCGCGCCGAGACCCGTCGTGAGCGCCCCGAACGCAACGGAGGCGAGCGCAACGGGACGGAGCGCGGGCAGCGCGCCGAGCGCGACACCGACGCCGACGAGGAGAGCGACAACGGCGGCCGGCGCAGCCGGCGCAGCCGCTTCCGGGACCGCCGGCGGAGCCGCGGTGAGCGGGGCGAGAGCAGCGACAGCCGCGAGCCACAGGTCAGCGAGGACGAGGTTCTCGTCCCGGTGGCGGGCATCCTCGACGTCCTGGACAACTACGCCTTCATCCGCACCACCGGTTACCTCTCCGGTCCGAACGACGTGTACGTCTCCATGTCGCAGGTGAAGAAGTACGGCCTGCGGCGGGGCGACGCGGTGACCGGAGCGGTGCGCGCGACCCGTGAGGGTGAGCAGCGGCGGGACAAGTACAACCCGTTGGTCCGGCTGGATTCGGTCAACGGGATGGATCCGGAGGAGGCCAAGAACCGGCCGGAGTTCTACAAGCTGACCCCGCTCTACCCGCAGGAGCGCCTGCGGCTGGAGACGGAGCCGCACATTCTCACCACGCGGGTCATCGACCTGGTCATGCCCATGGGCAAGGGGCAGCGGGCGTTGATCGTCTCGCCGCCGAAAGCCGGGAAGACCATGGTGTTGCAGGCGATCGCCAACGCGATCACCCGCAACAACCCCGAGGTGCACCTCATGGTCGTGCTCGTCGACGAGCGGCCAGAAGAGGTCACCGACATGCAGCGGTCGGTCAAGGGCGAGGTGATCGCCGCGACGTTCGACCGTCCTCCGCAGGACCACATCACCGTCGCCGAACTGGCGATCGAGCGCGCCAAGCGCCTCGTCGAGTTGGGTCACGACGTGGTGGTGCTGCTCGACTCCGTGACGCGGCTGGGGCGGTCGTACAACTTGGCGGCACCGGCCAGCGGCCGCATCATGTCCGGTGGTATCGACTCCACCGCGCTGTACCCGCCTAAGCGATTCCTCGGCGCGGCCCGAAACATCGAAAATGGAGGGTCGCTGACCATCATCGCCACCGCGCTGGTGGAGACCGGCTCGATGGCCGACACGGTGATTTTCGAGGAATTCAAGGGCACGGGTAACGCGGAGCTGAAGCTCGACCGGAAGATCGCCGAGAGGCGTACCTTCCCAGCGGTCGACGTCAGCGCCTCGGGAACTCGGAAGGAAGAGCTCCTGCTGTCGCCGGAGGAGCTGGCGATCGTGCACAAGCTGCGCAAGGTGCTGGCTTCGCTGGATCCGCAGGCGGCGCTGGATCTGTTGCTGGACAAGCTCAAGCAGACCCGCACCAACACCGAGTTCCTGATGCAGATCGCCAAGTCGACGCCGGGGGAGTAGACGCGGTGGCCACGGGCGCGGGCGCAGCGTCCCGCGCCCGTGTGGGATCCCGCGGACCGGCGAGCCGGCGCTCCCCTCGGGCCGGCCCTGCACGGAGTCGATCAAAAGTCGCCTTCGGCGACCTGGAAGACCGTCAGTCCCAACGCGCGCCACATTCGGACCACTTGCGCCCGGTCTTCGAAGACCCCGACGACGTGGTATCGGTCGCGGAGCTCGCGGTCGAATATCTCCCGCTTGACCACGGTGTCTTTGCGGAAATCCCCGGGGGCGCGCATGTGCAGGGCGAGGTAGGGCACGCCGACGTGCTCGCGGAGCCACGCCTCCGTCGCGTCCCGGGCGGTCGCGTCCCGGCCGGTACAGAAGATCACGCCGTATCCGGCCGCGTGCATCGCGCGTACCGCGGCGATCACCGAGTGGTTCGGCGTGTCCTCGCTGACCCGAGTCACGTCGTACGGGCTGCGGTTCCCGAGGAGCGCCACGGTGCCGTCGATGTCGACGAGCACCACCCGCGGCGCGTCCGGCGGTGGGGTGTACACCTCCGCGGGGCGCCCGGTCGGCGCCGTCGGTATGGGCAAGGGCAGTTTCCGGCCCGCGAGGTAGCGCTGGTGGAGGCGTCGGATCGCGTCTTCACCGACCCGCTCGGACTCCGGGCGCGCGGCGTCACGACGGATGCACTCCTCCAGCGGGACGTCGGTGAAGTCGTGGACCTCGAACTGCGCGCCCAGCCGAGCCGCGAGCGCCGCCCACTCCTTGACCGTGCGGGAGCGCAGGTTCGTGTCGTCGACGCAGACGTCCACCTTCGCCCGCAGCAGCGCCTCGACCTGCGCCCGTTGCGCCACGGTCACCTGGGCCTCAGCCCACTGGGTCAGCAGGCGGGTACCGTGCATCATGCGGCGCAGATCGTCGCGGTTGACCCGGACCACGGTGGGTTGCAAGCGACGCGCGAAGGTGGTCTTGCCGGAGGCGGGCAACCCCCGAGTGAGGATCAGCCGAGGCATCCGTTACACCCCGTCTCACCGTACGTGCTCGGGCGGGCGCGCGGGGGCGCTTGTCCCCGGGCATGTCCCGCGCCGCGCCGTCGAGGTCACCCGCGTGGCACGCGTGGTGACCGCCATGGCACACTGGTCAACCGCCCAGGGTTCCGGTTCACGCCGCGCTCGCGTGGGGTTGGCGAGGCTGGCGACCCGGCGACCACAAGGAAAGGACCGAGGCGACGATGAAGCCGAATATCCACCCCGAGTACGTGGTGACTCAGGTCACCTGCTCGTGCGGTGCTCAGTTCGTGACCCGCAGTACGGCGAAGAACGGTCAGATTCACGCCGAGACGTGCAGCGAGTGCCACCCGTTCTACACCGGCAAGCAGCGTGTGCTCGACACCGGTGGGCGCGTCGCGAAGTTCCAGCAGAAGTACGCCAAGGTCCAAGCCAAGAGCAAGAAGACCAAGTAGCTTCTGCGACGGCGCCCGTCCAGCTGGCACCGCGGTGGCGGACGGGCGCCGTTGGCGTGTCCAGTCCCGTCGTGTATCGACGTTCGCCGGTTGTCGTCGACGGTGTGCTACTCGTGCGACGCTCCGCGGTTGAGGTTCGGCCCGTGGCGATGAGGGGAGTACGAGCATGAGCAGTGAACGTCTCGCCGCGCTCCTCAACGAATACGCGGAGCTGGAGAAGCAGCTGTCGGATCCGTCGATCCACGCCGATCCGGCCACCGCGCGCCGCGTCGGGCGACGGTTCGCCGAACTGGCCCCCGTCCGCAAGGTCGCGGACGAGCTCGAGCAGGCGCGCGCGGACCTGGCCGCCGCGCGCGAGCTCGCCCGGGAGGACCCGTCGTTCGCCGACGAGGCCGAGGCGCTCGCCGCGGTGGTGCCCGAACTCGAGCGGCGGCTCGCCGAGTTGTTGATGCCCCGGGACCCCCACGACGCCAAGGACGTGATCTTGGAGATCAAGGCGGGTGAAGGGGGCGAGGAGTCGGCGCTCTTCGCGGGGGACCTGCTGCGGATGTACCTGCGGTACGCCGAACGCCGCGGGTGGGTCACCGAGATCATCGACGTCCAGTACTCCGATCTCGGCGGTGTCAAAGACGTGTCCCTGGCGGTGAAGTCGAAGGGCATACCGGAAGGCGGCAACGGCGTGTGGTCCCGCCTGAAGTGGGAAGGGGGCGTGCACCGCGTGCAGCGTGTGCCCGTCACCGAATCCCAAGGCCGGATCCACACCAGCGCGGTTGGGGTCCTCGTCCTCCCCGAGGCAGAGGAGGTCGAGGTGACCATCGACCCCAACGACCTGCGGATCGACGTCTTCCGCTCGTCCGGTCCGGGTGGGCAGTCGGTGAACACCACCGACTCCGCGGTGCGGATCACCCACCTGCCGACCGGGATCGTCGTGTCGTGCCAGAACGAGAAGAGCCAGCTCCAGAACCGCGAGCAGGCGATGCGCATCCTGCGCGCCCGGCTTCTCGCCTTGGCGCGGGAGCAGGCTGACGCCGCCGCGGCGGACGCCCGTAAGGCGCAGGTGCGCACGGTCGACCGCTCCGAGCGGATCCGCACGTACAACTTCCCCCAGAACCGGATCACCGACCACCGCATCGGCTACACCGCCTACAACCTCGACGTGGTGCTCGCCGGGGAGTTGGACGGGGTCCTCGACGCGTTGGCGGAGGCGGATCGCGCCGCCCGTATCGCCGGCGACGGCGCCCTGGCCCGGCGGTGACCGCCCGCAGTCCGGCGGCAGCGCTCGCCGCGGCGACCGCGGTGCTGGCGAAGGCGGGTGTCCCCTCGCCGCGGGTCGACGCGGAGCTCCTCGCCGCGGCGGTCTTGGGGGTGCCGCGGGGGCGGCTCGCGCTGATCGATGAGTTTCCTCCTGAGGCGCACGCGCGCTTCGTGGCGCTCGTGGCGCGGCGAGCCGCGCGGGAACCGGTGCAGCACCTGACGGGCAGCGCGGCGTTCCGCTATCTCGACCTCGCAGTCGGCCCCGGGGTGTTCGTTCCCCGCCCCGAGACGGAGCTCCTCGCCGGGTGGGGCATCGAGCAGGCGCGCGCGCTGGCGGAGCCGACCGTGGTGGACCTGTGCGCGGGCAGCGGCGCCATCGCCCTGGCGGTCGCCCACGAGGTGCCATCGGCTCGGGTGATCGCCGTCGAGGTGGCGGAGGACGCGCTGCGCTGGCTGCGCCGCAACGCCGAGGCCCGCGCCGCGGCGGGGGATCGGCCGATCGAGGTGGTGGCCGCCGACGTCACCGACCCGCAGGCGCTGTCCGATCTGGCCGGCACCGTGGACGTGCTGCTGTGCAATCCGCCGTACGTGCCGGAGGGGACCCCCGTACCACCCGAGGTAGCCGACTACGACCCGGCGCAGGCGGTCTTCGCGGGCCCGGACGGGCTAGCGGTCATCCGGCCGGTGATCGCCCGTGCTGCGGTGCTCCTCCGCCCAGGCGGCGTGGTCGGCATCGAACATGACGAGACGCACGCGGTGACGGTGCCCGAGCTGTTCGCCGCGGACGGCCGGTTCGGCGAGGTGACCGCGCATCGGGATCTCGCGGGGCGTCCCCGGTTCGCGACAGCCCGACGCCGGTAAGAGCGCGCGGCGCGCGCCGTGGCAGACTGGCACACCGTGATGCTCTACGACTGCCGTCTGGCGGCCGAGCGCGAGCGGGGCATCGCCGCGGCGATTGAGGCGGTGAAGAACGGCCAGTTGGTGGTCTTGCCCACGGACACCGTCTACGGCTTGGGCGCTGACGCGTTCAGCCCGTCCGCGGTGACCGCCCTCCTCAACGCGAAGGGGCGCGGGCGGAGTATGCCCCCGCCCGTGCTGGTCGGCTCCCGACGCACCCTCGACGGATTGGTCCTCTCCCTGCCGCAGGCCGCGCGGGACCTCGTCGACGCGTTCTGGCCTGGGGCGTTGACGATCGTCGTGGAGCACGCACCGAGCTTGACCTGGGACTTGGGCGACACCGGAGGCACTGTCGCGGTGCGTATGCCGTTGCATCCGGTGGCGCTGGAGGTGTTGCAGGAGACTGGGCCGATGGCGGTCTCCTCGGCCAATAAGACCGGTCAACCGGCTGCGGTCACCGCGAAGGAAGCGTTCGATCAGCTTGGGTACGTGGTCCACACGTACCTGGAGGCGGGTCCCTGTCCCGATCCGGTGCCGAGCACTATCGTCGATCTCACGACGACTCCTCCGCGGGTGCTCCGGGCCGGGGCGATCCCGCTGGAGAAGCTTCGTGAGGTGGTTCCCGACATCGAGGCGGTGTCCTGAGTGCCTCCTTTCTCGGTTTTGCACGTCTGCATGGGCAACATCTGTCGCTCCCCCATGGCGGAGCGCCTGCTCGTCCGTGCGGTGCGCGAGCGGCTCGCCCAGGTGCCGACTGAGGTGCGCGCGGAAGAGCTCGTCCACAGCCACAGCGCCGGGACCGGCGGGTGGCACGTGGGGGAGGGGATGGACCCGCAAGCCGCCCGGCAGGTGCGCGCGCGGGGCGGCGATCCGACCGGGTTCGTGGCGCGCAAGCTGCGCCCGGAGCACATCGACGCGACGGACCTCGTGCTGACCGCCACCGGCGAGCAGTGGGAGTACGTCCTCGAGATGCGGCCCGACGCCGCGGACCGCACCTTCGTCCTCGGCCAGTTCGGGCGATTGCTCGCCAAGGTGGACGCCGCGGCGTTGCCCCCGGCTGACCTCACCCCCGAGGGGGTCTACCGCCGTGGGGTGGCGGTGGTGGCGCAGGTGAACGCCGCGCGCGGCGGAAGCGACCCGTTGCCCGGTGACGACCTGGACGACCCGTGGGGGCGTGGGGATCGGGTGTTCAGCCGGGTCGCGGACGAGATTGAGGAGACGCTCGTCCCGCTCGCCACGCTCCTGCTGCCGTAGGCGCGACGCCGGGTGGCGGACACCGTCGGTGATCGGTGCCCGGTCGGCGGAGTCGCTCCGCGCGGGACTCCTAGACTCGGATGGTGATGACGTTCCTCATGAGGCCGCGATGATCCGCGCACGTCTGCGGCATGTGCCGGTGCCGCTGCTGGTGACGACCACGCTGATGGTCCTCGTCGCCGCTGCCGGTTGGTGGGTGGATGGCGGCTCGGGGGCGGCCGGCGCGGCGGCTGGTGTGGGGCTGGTCGCGGTGAGCTACCTGCTCTCCAGCCTGGTGCTGGCGTGGGCCGATGCGGTGCACCCCAAGCTCGTGCTGACCGTCGGCTTGGTGACCTACGTCCTCAAGTTCGCGCTCTTCGGCGTCGTGGTCTTCGCGATCGCGAGCGCGGACTGGCCGGGTGCCCGGATGATGGCGGTGGGCATCATGGCGGGCACTGTGGCATGGGTCACGGCACAGGTGTGGTGGACCGCGACGGCCAAGATCCCGTACGTCGAGCTGGAGCAGCGCTGACGCGCGGGAGAGTTAGTCCTTTTTGTCTGGTTGGATGGACTCGACACCGGGTCGCGACGGACGGTGCCGGTCACCCCGATAGGCCCAGGTGACGAGTTCTGTGGGGGGTCTTCCGCAGCGCTGTTTGTGCGGCTGATATCGTTCGGCCCGTCATGGCCGATGACCAATCCTCCACGCCACCTCGGCGGCCCGGTGAGAAGCCACCGAGCCGGAGCGGAGCGGACGCGGGTTGGGCCGCTCTCGGGTACCTGCTCGCCGGGATGGCGGTCTGGGGCGGGCTGGGGTGGTTGGTCGACCGTTGGCTGGGCTTACCGAACGTCGGGCTGCTGATCGGATTGATTGGCGGCGCGGCGGCCGGAGTGTATTTGACCGTGAAGAGGCTGGGCGCATGACCGAGCAGCCCTACCGACGGAGGATGCGAGTTGTCTGAGGTGACGACTGTTCTCGCTGCGGACTTTCCGCCTGGTGTAGAGAGCTTCGAATTTCCCAGCCTGTTCTCCGGTCTTGAAGGAACTCCCTGGGCCGCGGCCTTCACCAAGATCACGCTGCTGGTCTGGATCGCCGTCGCGGTCATCCTGATTTTCTTCCTCGTCGCCTACCGCAATCCGCAGCTCGTCCCGACGCGGAAGCAGTGGATCGCCGAGTCGATTTACGGGCTGGTGCGCGACGGCATCGCCCGCGACATCATCGGCCCCGAGGGTGTGCGGTTCGCGCCGTACCTCGCGACCCTCTTCGTCTTCATCCTTCTCAACAATTTCTGGGGAATCTTCCCGTTCGCGCAGATTTCCCCGAACTCGCACATCGCCTTCCCGATCGTGTTGGCGGTCGGCGCGTGGCTGGTGTACAACGCGGTCGGAATCCGCAAGCACGGCTTCTTCGGGTACATCAAGCACAGCTGCTGGGTGCCCGGCGCGCCGCTGTACGTCCAGCCCATCCTGGTGCCGATTGAGTTCGTCTCGAACCTGCTGCTGCGCCCCGTGACCCTGGCGGTCCGGCTCTTCGCCAACATGTTCGCCGGCCACATGATCCTGCTGGTCTTCACGCTCGGCGGCGTCGCGCTGTTCCAGGCTCAGTCGCTGTTCCTCAAGCCGGTGTCGCTGCTGAGCTGGGGCATGGCGATCCTGATGACCCTCTTTGAGCTGGGCATCCTGATCCTTCAGGCCTATGTCTTCACCCTGCTGACCGCTACCTACGTGCAGGGCTCTCTCGCCGAAGAGCACTGATTGCTCCGGCCGTTTCACAACTGAACATCACCCCAAACGTGCGCGTGACGGACACGCGTTTGTCGCAGGAGGAAAACGATCATGGCACTTGCCGAGATTTCCGGCAGCCTGAACTCCATCGGCTACGGCATCGCCGCCCTCGGGCCCGGTATTGGCGTGGGCTTGGTCTTCGCCGCGTACATTCAGGCGACCGCCCGGCAGCCGGAGAGCGCTGGTCTGACCCGTATCTACATGTTCATGGGCTTCGCCGTGGTCGAGGCGCTCGCCCTGCTCGGCCTGGTGTTGGCGTTCGCGGTCAGCTAAGTCGAGAACGCCTACCTGACTCGACGCCCGGTCCGGGTTACTGGCGAAGGGGAAATGTCCATGTACGTAGCCGCGGAGGGCGGGCAGGGGCACAACATCCTGCTTCCGCCGTTGGCTGAAATCATCGTCGGCCTCGTCGCCTTCGGCGTGGTCTTGTTCGTCCTGACCAAGTTCGTCTTCCCCCGTATGGAGGCGATGTATCAGGCGCGCGTCGAGGCGATCGAAGGCGGTATCAAGCGGGCCGAGGCCGCACAGGCCGAGGCGAACAAGCTGCTTGAGCAGTACAAGGCCCAGCTCGCCGAGGCGCGTACCGAGGCGGCTCGGATCCGAGACGACGCTCGCGCGGACGCGGAGAGGATCCGCCAGGACATCCTCGCCAAGGCCCGGGAGGAGGCGGATCGCATCATCGCGGCCGGCAGGGAGCAGCTCGCCGCCGAGCGGGAAACCATCGTCCGGGAGCTGCGTGCCGAGGTCGGTGAACTCGCGGTCGACCTGGCGAGCCGAATCGTCGGCGAGGCGCTCGCCGACGAGGCGCGTCGCCGGGGGACTGTCGAGCGGTTCCTCGCTGAGCTCGAGAGCGCGGGGGCTCGCTGATGCAGTCCGCGACGAGTCGGGAGTCGTACCGCGCGGTCCTCGACCGTCTCGCGGCGTACGCCGCGGGCGCGGACGCGTCCGCGGTGGTCGCCACGGGCGACGAGATTCTCGCGGTGGCCGATCTGCTCCGCCGCGAGCCACGGCTGCGGCGTGCGCTCGTGGACCCGGCCCGCACCGGTGAGGAGCGGGCCGGGCTGCTGCGCGGTCTGCTCACCGGAAAGGTGAGCGAGTCGACCGAGCAGCTCGTCACGGAGCTCGTCGCTGGTCGGTGGGGATCCCCCTCCGAGCTGCTCGACGCGATGGAGCGGCTCGGGGCGGAGACCCTGTTGGCCGCGGCGGAGCGGGCTGGCGAGCTCGCCGAGGTGGAGGACGAACTCTTCCGCTTCGGGCACATCGTTGACGGGCATCCCGAGCTCGCCATCGCGCTGGGCGACGTCACGGTCGAACCGGCGCGCCGAACCGAATTGGTGCGCACATTGCTCGAGGGGAAGGCGAAGGCCATCACCATCCGCCTGGCCGAGCTCGCCGTGCAGGGCTTCGGCGGTCGCGCGGTCAGCGCTGGCCTGAGCCGGCTCGTCGAACTCGCCGCGGAGCGGCGGGATCGGCAGATCGCGCACGTGACCGTGGCTGCCCCCCTCACCGAGGACGAAGAGCGCCAACTGTGCGCGCGACTTGCTGAAATGTACGGTCGAGAGGTCACCGTGAAGTGCACGGTAGACCCGTCGGTCCTCGGGGGCATGAGCGTACTGATCGGCTCGCACCTCTACGACGGGACGGTGCGACGCCGCCTCACCGACACTCGCAAGGCGCTCACCGGGCGCTGATTTTGACCACGCCATTCCCGGACATCCCGGGAACTAGCACATAAAGGAAGCACAGACGATGGCCGAGCTGACCATCTCGTCAGACGAAATCCGTGGCGCGCTTGAGCGCTACGTCTCCTCCTACAAGCCGGAGCTGTCTCGGGAAGAGGTCGGCACGGTTACCGAAGCCGGCGATGGTATCGCGCACGTCGAGGGGCTGCCCTCGACGATGGCGAGCGAGCTGCTCGAGTTCGAGAACGGCACGCTGGGCGTGGCGCTCAACCTCGACATTCGGGATATCGGCGTCGTCATCCTGGGTGACTACTCCGGTATCGAAGAGGGGCAGCGCGTCAGGCGGACCGGCCGAGTGCTGTCGGTGCCGGTTGGTGACGCCTTCCTGGGCCGCGTGGTGAACGCGGTCGGCGAGCCGGTGGACGGCCTCGGGGAGATCAAGCACGAGGGCTACCGAGAGCTCGAGCTGCAGGCACCCAGCGTGGTGTCCCGCAAGAGCGTCCACGAGCCGCTGCACACGGGTATCAAGGCAATCGACTCGATGACCCCGATCGGGCGTGGGCAGCGGCAGCTGATCATCGGTGACCGGCAGACCGGAAAGACGACGATCGCCCTCGACACGATCATCAACCAGCGGAAGAACTGGGAGACGGGCGATCCGAAGAAGCAGGTCCGGTGTATCTACGTGGCGGTCGGCCAGAAGGCCTCGACGATCGCCGCGGTGAAGGCCACCCTCGAGGAGCACGGGGCGATGGAGTACACGACCATCGTCGCGGCTCCCGCGTCGGACCCGGCCGGCTTCAAGTACATCGCCCCCTACGCTGGCTCGGCGATCGGCCAGCACTGGATGTACAACGGCAAGCACGTCCTGATCGTCTTCGACGACCTCACCAAGCAGGCCGAGGCCTACCGGGCGATCTCCCTGCTGCTGCGGCGTCCGCCGGGCCGCGAAGCGTACCCGGGTGACGTCTTCTACCTGCACTCGCGCCTGCTGGAGCGGTGCGCGAAGCTCTCCGACGAGCTCGGCGGCGGGTCGCTGACCGGTCTGCCGATCGTCGAGACCAAGGCGGGTGACGTCTCCGCGTACATCCCGACCAACGTCATCTCCATCACCGACGGCCAGATCTTCCTCCAGACCGACCTGTTCAACCAGAACGTCCGGCCGGCGATCAACGTCGGTATCTCGGTGTCGCGCGTGGGTGGCGCGGCCCAGCAGAAGCCGATGAAGAAGGTGGCTGGTCGGCTTCGTCTGGACCTGGCGCAGTACCGCGAGCTGGAGTCGTTCGCGGCGTTCGCGTCGGACCTGGACAAGGCGTCGCGCCAGCAGCTCGAGCGGGGTGCGCGCCTGGTGGAGCTGCTCAAGCAGCCGGCGTACTCGCCGGTGCCGCCGGAGGAGCAGGTCGTGGCGATCTGGGCCGGCACCGAGGGCAAGCTCGACGACATCCCCGTCGACCAGATCCGGCGCTTCGAGCGGGAGTTCCTGGAGTACATGCGCCTGAACTACCGGTCGACGCTGGACGCCATTGCCGCCGAGACCTGGGACGATGACATCATCGCCAAGCTCGACGAGGCGGTGGGCAAGTTCAAGGAGCAGTTCCTCGCGACGATCGGGCAGGGGACGGCGGACGCCGATCCGGCCCGGGAAGGGCAATAGGGGTCGTTCATGTCGGCGGCCCAGGTACGTGCGCTTCGCGGGCGGATTCGGTCCGCGAAGAACATGAAGAAGATCACCAAGGCGATGGAGCTCATCGCGACGAGCCGAATCGCCAAGGCGCAGGCCCGGATGGAGGCGGCGAAGCCGTACGCCGAAGCGATCACGAGCGTGCTCACGGCGTTGGCCGCCAACGCCACCGTGGAGCACCCGTTGCTGACCCCGCGTCCCCAGGTGCGGCGCGCCGGTGTCCTGGTCATCACGAGCGACCGGGGTCTGGCGGGCGGCTACAGCTCCAACGCGATCCGCGCCGCGGAAGCGCTGATGGACCGCCTGCGTGGGGAGGGGAAGGAGCCGGTTCTCTTCGTCGTGGGGCGCAAGGGCGTCACCTACTACCGGTTCCGGAACCGCCCGATTGAGGCGAGCTGGACGGGCTTCTCGGAGCAGCCCACGTTCGACGACGCCCGCACCATCGGGGAGACGCTCACTGACGCGTTCCTGCGGGGTGGGGGTGACGCGGACACGGGTGCCGAGGCGAACCGGGTGCGCGGTCTGGACGAGCTGCACATCGTCTACACCGAGTTCCGGTCGCTGATGACCCAGACCCCGGTGTCCCGGGTCATCGGGCCGATGGAGATCGAGAAGCAGCCCCAGGGTGTGCTACCGGCCTACGAGTTCGAGCCGGATCCGGAGGCGCTGCTCAACGCCCTGGTGCCGAAGTACATCAACACCCGTATCTACGCGGCGTTGATCGAGGCTTCGGCGAGCGAGTCGGCCTCCCGCCGACGCGCGATGAAGAACGCGACGGATAACGCCGAAGAAATGATTCGGCAGTACACCCGTGAGATGAACTCGGCCCGTCAGGCCGGAATCACCCAGGAGATCAGTGAAATCGTCGGCGGGGCGAACGCGCTCGCCGCGGCGGGAAGTGAAGTGTGATGACAGCGACTGTTCAGACCAAGACGGCGACCGGCCGCGTGGTCCGGGTGATCGGCCCGGTCGTCGACGCCGAGTTCCCGCGCGATGCGATCCCCGAGCTCTACAACGCGCTTCACGTCGACGTGGAGCTCTCCGGACGGAAGCGCACGCTGACCCTTGAGGTGGCGCAGCACCTGGGCGACAACGTGGTGCGGACGATCTCGATGCAGCCCACCGACGGCCTCGTCCGCGGCGCCGAGGTGCGGGACACCGGGCGAGCGATCACCGTTCCGGTCGGTGAGGGCATCAAGGGTCACGTGTTCAACGTGATCGGCGAGTGCCTCAACCTCAAGGAGGGTGAGGAGCTCCAGGTCGATGACTGGTGGGAGATCCACCGGAAGGCGCCGGCCTTCGCGGAGCTGGAGCCGAAGACCGAGATGCTGGAGACCGGCATCAAGGTCATTGACCTGCTCGCTCCGTACGTGAAGGGCGGCAAGATCGGCCTGTTCGGTGGCGCCGGTGTTGGCAAGACGGTGCTCATCCAGGAGATGATCATCCGGGTTGCCAACAACTTCGGTGGTACGTCGGTCTTCGCGGGCGTCGGTGAGCGGACCCGTGAGGGTAACGACCTCATCACCGAGATGACCGAGTCCGGCGTCATCGACAAGACCACGCTGGTCTATGGGCAGATGGACGAGCCGCCGGGCACGCGTCTGCGGGTGGCGCTCTCCGCGCTCACCATGGCGGAGTACTTCCGCGACGTGCAGAAGCAGGAGGTGCTCCTCTTCATCGACAACATCTTCCGCTTCACCCAGGCGGGTTCCGAGGTGTCCACTCTGCTCGGCCGCATGCCGTCGGCGGTGGGTTACCAGCCCACGCTCGCGGACGAGATGGGTGTGCTCCAGGAGCGGATCACCTCGGTGCGGGGTCAGGCGATTACGTCGATGCAGGCGATCTACGTGCCGGCCGACGACTACACCGACCCGGCGCCGTCGACCACCTTCGCTCACCTGGACGCGACGACGAACCTCGAGCGGTCGATCGCCGACAAGGGCATCTACCCCGCGGTGGACCCGCTGGCGTCCACGTCGCGCATCCTCGCGCCGGAGTACGTGGGCGTCGAGCACTACACGGTGGCCAGCGAGGTCAAGCGGATTCTCCAGCGCTACAAGGACCTCCAGGACATCATCGCCATCCTCGGTATGGAGGAGCTCTCCGAGGAAGACAAGATCACCGTGGCGCGGGCCCGGCGGATCGAGCGCTTCCTGTCGCAGAACACCTTCGCCGCCGAGGTCTTCACCGGCATCAAGGGTTCGTACGTGCCGGTCAAGGACACTATCGAGGCCTTCCGGAAGATCTGCGAGGGTGAGTACGACCACTTCCCCGAGCAGGCGTTCTTCATGTGCGGTGGCCTCGAGGACCTCGAGCGCAACGCGCACAGGCTCATGAAGGAGATGTGACATCTCCTCGCTGTGGTCGGGGCGCTCCCCCAGGGAGCGCCCCGACGCGTGTGGGGCGAGCGCGTCCGCGGGACGCAGCGACGTGCGGAGCGCGTCCCTAGCCCGCGGCGCGCTCCTCGAGCCGGCCCCACTCTCGGTTGGCGCGGTCACGGTCGTCCATCGCCCCTGGACCGTGTCACCCCAGGAGCCGGATCGGGCCGCCGCGCGTGGGGAGTGAGGAGAGACCTCGTAACCGACACCCGTGTTGGTGCCGTTTTTCCGTGGGATTACACTCGGGCGTACCGCCGCCCAAAGGAGACAGCGTGGCCAAGCAGCTACATGTCGAGCTCGTAGCCGTTGAGAAGAAGATTTGGTCCGGCGAGGCCGAGATGGTCGTCGCGCGGACGACCGAAGGCGAAATCGGCGTGCTCCATGGGCACGCGCCGCTGCTCGGCAAACTCGCTGAGCCCGGCCAGGTCCGCATCAAGCTCAGCGAGAGTGAGCAGCTCGTCTACGACGTGACTGGCGGCTTTCTCTCCGTGACGGGTGCGGGTGTCACCATCCTCGCCGAAGAAGCCGTTCCGGCCACCGCGGCCGCTAAGCATTGATCGTTAGACGTCACGATGCGGGCACTAGGGTGGATCGGACTCGTTCTTCTGGTCCTGCTTGCGTTCGTGACGATGCTGTTCATCCGCCGCGCCGTCTTGATCCGCGCCGGCGGCACGATCCGATTGAACGTCCGAGTCTCGACGCTGCTCCTTCACCGTGGCTGGTCGCCGGGCTTCGGGCGTTTCGTCGGCGATGAATTGCGCTGGTATCGGATGTTCAGCCTCTCTTTCCGGCCGAAACGCGTGATCTCCCGTCGCGGGCTCACGATCGACCGGAGACGCGCTCCGGAAGGGCAAGAGCTGCTCGTGATGCCAGCGGACTGGGTGATTCTGCGCTGTGTGGGACACCAGGCGCCAATCGAGATCGCGATGGCCCAGTCCACGCTGACCGGCTTCCTCTCCTGGATCGAGGCCGCCCCGCCTGGGGCGGCCTCGCCGTATCTTGCGGAGAACTGGCCGGCTGCCTGAGGGCGCCCACGCGCAGGCCACCACGCATGGGCCGGACGTGGCGTCTCGTCACGCTTGGCGCTGCCCGCCTGGCTTCCACAGCACATCGCCCTGCGGATTCGCTGTTCTCGCGAAGATGAACAGCAGATCCGAGAGCCGGTTGAGATACTTTGCCGGGAGGGCACTGGTTCGTTCCGGTTCCTGATTGACCAACGCCCACGCCGTGCGCTCGGCTCGCCGCGCCACCGTGCGGGCGACGTGCAGGAGCGCTGCCCCCGCGGTGCCACCCGGCAGGACGAAGGAGTCGAGCTTGGGGAGCCGTGCGTTGTACTCGTCGCACCAGTTCTCGAGACGGGTGATGTACTCCTCGGTCACCCGCAGCGGGGGGTGCGCGGGGTTCGGCTCGACGGGCGTGGCGAGGTCAGCGCCGACGTCGAACAGGTCGTTTTGGATCCACCGGAGCTTCTCGGCCAGATCCTCGGTCAACCCGCCGAGAGCCAACGCGACGCCAATCGCTGCGTTGCACTCGTCGACGTCCGCGTACGCCGCGATCCGCGGACTGGTCTTCGGGACCTGCTCGTTGTTGTTCAGCCTGGTCATGCCGGTATCGCCGGCCCTGGTGTAGATGCGCGTGAGGTGGACGGCCATGAGCCACAGCGTACGGACGCCCGTCCCCTGGGGTGGCGACGGCGAGTCGAGAGCGGCCCCGGTCACCGCTGAGGACGCCGATCCGACGACAGAGGCCCTGTCGGTCGCGGGTTGGCCGGGAAATGGCGACGGCCTCCTCGCCACACCCAGCCCGACACCCCCGGACGTCGACGTGATCCGAGTGGTTGGCGGCGTGCGGCTGGCGGGTGAGGTGTCCGTGGTCGGTGCCAAGAACTCCGCGTTGAAGCTGATGGCGGCGGCGCTGTTGGTCCCTGGCCAGACCGTGATCACCAATGTGCCGCGGATTACCGATATCGCCATCATGGCGGAGGTGCTGCGTCGGCTCGGCTGCGCGGTGACGTTCACCGACGAGGAGCCGCTGGGGCCTGGGCCGGCCCGGTCGAGCACCGTCACCATCGACGTCCCGGAACGGCTGTGCAGCGAGGCCGACTACAACCTGGTGCGCCGACTGCGCGCCTCCATCTGCGTCCTCGGCCCGCTGCTGGCGCGCTGCGGCGAGGTGCGGGTTGCCCACCCCGGCGGCGACGCCATCGGCTCGCGCGGGCTCGACATGCACGTCGCCGGTCTGGCCCGGATGGGCGCGGACATCTCCGGTGAGCACGGTTTCGTCATCGCCGAGGCGCCAAACGGCCTGCGGGGCGCGACCATTTGGCTCGACTTCCCGAGCGTGGGCGCGACCGAGAACCTTCTCATGGCCGCGGTCCTGGCCCAGGGCGTGACAGAGATCGACAACGCGGCGCGTGAGCCCGAGATCGTCGACTTGTGCGCCATGTTGACCAAGATGGGGGCGCGCATCGAGGGGGCGGGCACCTCCACGCTGCGCATCGAGGGGGTCAGGGAGCTCAGGCCCGTGCGCCACGAGACGGTGGGGGATCGCATCGTGGCCGGCACGTGGGCGTTCGCCGCGGCGATGACCCGAGGCGACGTGACGGTGACCGGGGTCAACCCCGCCTTCTTGGAGATCGCTCTGGACAAGGTGATGTGCGCCGGCGGCCACGTGGAGACGTGGCCCGAGGGCTTCCGGGTCCGGATGGATCAGCGTCCCCGGGCGGTCGACGTGGTCACGTTGCCGTATCCGGGATTCGCCACCGACCTGTTGCCGATGGCGATCGGACTGGCCTCGGTGAGCGAGGGCACCTCGCTGGTGACCGAGAACATCTTCGACGGGCGTTTCATGTTCGTCCAGGAGATGGCGCGGCTCGGGGCGGACATCCGGACTGACGGACATCACGCGGTGGTCCGGGGGAGGGAGCGGCTTTCCAGCGCTCCGGTACGGGCTACCGACATCCGCGCCGGTGCCGGGCTCGTCATCGCCGGTCTCTGCGCCGACGGGGTCACCGAGGTGTCCCACGTCCACCACATCGACCGCGGCTACCCGAATTTCGTGGCAGACCTGCGCGCGCTCGGGGTGACCGCGGAGCGGACGACCGCTCCCGAGGAGCAGTCCTTCGCGTTCTAGCCCGCGGGCATGCCGTCACCTTCGCGCCGTGGCGCGTCGCCGCGGCCGGGGCCTCCCCGTCGCGACGGGGTCTGGGCGACTTGTCGGTCTAGCCCTCACGTGCCGGTGACCGTACTGTGTGTGAGCAACGTACGCATTACCGGCGTTGTGTGCCGGTGTGCTGGCATGTGTGGGAGGTCGCATGGCGGGTCGACTCGCGGTCATTGGCGCTGGTCTCATGGGCTCGGGCATCGCGCAGGAGGCCGCCCGCGCGGGCTGGGAGGTCACCATGAGCGACGTGGACGACGCGGCGACTCGGCGTGGGCTCGAGGCGATTCGCGCGTCCCTGGAGCGCTTCGCGGCCAAGGGGACGATCAGCGCGGAGGAGATCGAGGCGACACTCGGCCGGATTGCGGTGACCACGGAGCTCGAGGCCGCCGCGGAGGCAGACATCGTGGTCGAGGCGGTCTACGAGCGGCTCGACGTCAAACAGGACGTCTTCCGCAAGCTGGACACAATCTGCAAGTCCGGGGCGGTGTTGGCCACCAATACCTCGGCGATCCCCATCACCCAGATCGCGGCGGTGACGGAGCGGCCGGAGTCGGTGGTGGGCACGCACTTCTTCTCGCCCGTGCCCGTGATGAAGCTGTGCGAGCTGGTCCGCGGCTACAAGACCAGCGATGAGACGCTGGCGGCCGCCCGCGCTTTCGCCGAGGGGATCGGCAAGACGTGCATCGTGGTCAATCGGGATATCGCCGGCTTCGTGACCACGCGGTTGATTTGCGCGCTGGTGATGGAGGCGGTCCGGCTCGTCGAGTCCGGCGTGATCTCCCCCGAGGATCTCGACACCGCGTGTCGGCTCGGCTTCGGCCACGCCATGGGGCCGTTGGCCACCGCGGACCTCACCGGCGTGGACGTGCTCACGAACGCGACGATGAACATCTACACCGAGACCGGAGATGGCAAGTTCGCCCCGCCTGAGCTGCTGCGCCGGATGGTGGCCGCCGGCGACTTGGGGCGCAAGACCGGCCGGGGCTTCTACACGTACTGACGGGTCGGAACGCCTGGGGATCCCCCGGTCGGTGCCCGCCCAGGCCGCGCCGGCGGGGGATCCCGAGGCCGCGTCGCGTGTCCGCGGTGGCTAGCGCTCGCGGCTGTTGGTCCAGCGGAAGGTGGTCACGGCGAGCACGAGGCCGATGACACACCAGAGGCCCAGCATGAGCGCCACCCGACCGAGCTCGAAGGATCCGGCGGGCTCCACGGCGGCGAATGACTCCGGGAGGAACACCGAGCGCAGCCCTTGACACATCCACTTCAAGGGGAAGAGCGCCGCGATGCGCTGCATCCAGCTCGGCAGTTCGCTGAAGACGAAGAAGACCCCGGAGATGAATTGCAGCACCAGGGCGACGGGCGTGACGACCGCTGTGGCGCTGCGCCCACTGCGGGGCAGGGAGGAGAAGGCGATGCCGCAGAGGGTGCAGGCGGTGCTGCCGAGGAGCGACACCCAGCCGAAGGTGACCCACTTCGCGGCGGTGCTGGGCAGCTCGAGCCCGTAGAGGGTGGCTACCGCGAGGAGGAGCAGCGTCTCCACCACGGTGATCACCACGACCAGGATCACCTTGCCGGCGAAGTAGACCCAGGCCGGCATCGGGGTGCTGCGGTAGCGCTTGAGCACCCCTTTGTCCCGTTCGATGGGGATTTGGATCGCGAGGCTTTGGAAGCCGACGGTCATCAGGCCCGCGGCGATCATCCCGGTGACGAAGTACTGGGTGAACTGCACCCCTTCCCCGATCTCCCGTCGGAAGATCGAGGCGAAGATGACGATCATGATGACCGGGAAGGCCATGGTGAAGACCACCGATTCCCGGCTCCGGAGAAACTGCTTGATCTCCAGGCGGCCCTGTCGCAGGCCGAGACGGAGTGGAGAGGCGCTCATGTGTGCCCAATCATCGTGAGGTAGATGTCCTCCAGCGTCGGCCGGGTCACCGTCAAGCCTGGAACCTCGCCGCCGAAGCGCGCGGCGAGTTCGGTGACGAGCGCGGTCGGTGTCGTGGTCGCGACGCGTTCGACCCGGCCGTCCTCGGCGCGCCACGACACGGTCGCCGGCGCGTTTTCCCGGTCGCCGAGCTGCGCGGGGGTGTCCACCGCGACGAGCCGTCCCCGGGCGATGACCCCCACCCGGTCGGCGAGGGCCTCCGCCTCCTCGAGGTAGTGGGTGGTCAACACGATGGTCGTGCCGCCCGCCGCGAGGTCGCGGATGAGGTCCCAGAATTCGCGGCGCGCCTCGGGGTCGAAGCCGGTCGTCGGTTCGTCGAGGAACAGCAGCTCAGGGCGGCCGATGATGCCCAGTGCGACGTCCAAGCGGCGCTTCTGGCCCCCGGAGAGGGTGTCGACCCGCGCCCGCGCCTTCGCCGTCAGGCCGACCCGCTCGATCACCGCGTCCGGGTCGTCGGGGTTCGGATAGAGAGACGCGAAGTGGTGCACCACCTCGCGGACGGTGAGTTCGTCGAACTCCCCGGTGCCTTGCAGCACGATCCCGATGCGGGCGCGCCACGACGCGTCCCCGCGGGCGGGATCGACGCCGAGGACCGCCACCTCGCCCGCGTCGCGGCTGCGAAAGCCCTCCAGGATCTCCACTGTGGTGGTCTTGCCGGCGCCGTTCGGCCCGAGCAGCGCAAACACCTCACCGCGATGGATCGTGAGGTCGAGCTCGTGGAGGGCGACGGTGCTGCCGTACGACTTGCGCAACCCCCGCACGCGAATCGCGGGATCTTTTGTCATGGGGGCAACCTACTGGCGAGGGTGCCTGATTGACCCGGGAAATGAGGGTGGGCTTGGTCACCCGCCGGTGGGGGCCAGGACCTCGGAGAGCCGGGCGGGTTGCAGGCCGCGCTGCCGCAGTCCCGCGAGGATGTGGGGGAGAGCCTCATCGGTCATCGGGGCGTTCGCCTCGGTCAGGTGCATGATCACGATCGAGCCGGGGCGCACCGCGGCGAGGACCGCGTCGACGATTGGCCGCCAGTCGGTGGCGAACGGGTCGCCGCTGATCACATCACCGTCGACCACGGTCACTCCGAGGGGAGCGAGGGCGGCGAGAGCGGCGGCGTCATAGCACAGGCCAGGGAACCGGAAGTAGCGCGTCTGCCGGCCGCCGTACGACGCGAGGATGCGGAAGGTCCGCGCGACGTCCGCGGCCAACTGGCGGGTCGGCGCGGTCGGGAGGCCATAGCAGTCCGGGGTGTACGCCTCGTGGGCGTACGTGTGGTTGGCGAGTTCGATGAGCGGATTGGCGGCGAGCCGCCGGGTGACCTCGGGATAGCGCTCAACCCACATGCCGGACAGGAAGACGGTCGCCGGGACGCGCTGACGTTCCACCAGCTCCACCACCCGCAGGTTCGCGTAGGAGCGCACCCGTCCGGCCTGGAGGTCGGCCAGCATCGTCTCGGTCAGGTCGGCGTCGAAGGTCAGGGCGACCTTGTTGCCTGTCCGCGGCCCGTGCCGAACGACCGGGGGGTGGGTGCCCGGTTCCATCGCGCCGGGAAGCCCGGGGGAAGGCGCACTCTCGATCGATGGGGTGGCTGGCGCGCCCCACGTCTCAGCTCCGGTGCCTGGGCAGCTGGCCCGGGTGTGGGAGTGGGCGTGCGCGTGGGGCCACTCGGGGGAAGGGCGAGGGCAGCGGCGACGATCGCGGCCGCCGCGGCGGTTGGCAAGACGAGACGGCGATCGCGCACGTGGCGATGATGCCGAGGATCGAGTCGACGCTGGTGGGGGTCGACATCCGCCGCCCCGGTGGGGGGCGAATGGTGCCTGATCGTCAGCCTCGGCGGCCGGCGGTCTGACGGCCACGTCCTCCGGCCCGGGGCGCGCGTACCACCCCTCCGCTACCCTCGTCGCCGTGCGGTTGGTGATTGCGCGATGTTCGGTGGACTACATCGGCCGCTTGTCGGCGCACCTGCCGATGGCGACGCGGCTGGTGATGATCAAGGCGGATGGCTCGGTGTCGATCCACGCGGACGATCGCGCGTATAAGCCGCTCAACTGGATGAGCCCGCCGTGCCGGCTGGAGGAGCAGCCGGGGGTGTGGCGTGTGGTCAACAAGGCGGGCGAGGAGCTGCGGATCACGCTGGAGGAGATCTTCCAGGACATCTCCTACGACCTGGGGGTCGATCCTGGACTGCGCAAGGACGGGGTCGAGGCGCACCTCCAGGAGCTGTTGGCGGCGAACCCGTCGGTGCTCGGTGACGGCTTTACCTTGGTGCGCCGGGAGTATCCCACGGCGATCGGGCCGGTCGACCTGTTGTGCCGTGACGCCAGTGGCGCGGCCGTGGCGGTGGAGGTGAAGCGTCGCGGCGAAATCGACGGTGTGGAGCAGCTCACTCGATACCTCGAACTGCTCAATCGCGACCCGCTGTTGGCACCGGTACGCGGGATATTCGCGGCTCAGGAGATCAAACCGCAGGCGCGGGTGCTCGCGGAGGATCGCGGGATTCGGTGTGTCATCCTGGATTACGATGCGCTGCGCGGTATCGAGCGCGATGAACTAACGCTGTTCTAAGTGGAGCCCCTCATGCCGGATCCATCAGTCACACTGCGGATGCCGACGGTATGGCTGTGGATCCTGCGGATCGGTGGGGGCGCCGTCGGATTCGCGCTGGCGCTGCTGGCTGGGTCTCTCGTTCGGTGGCTTGAGAGCACCATTGGTGATGCACCAGGGCTATTGCGGCTGGCCGCGGCGCTTCCCCCGTGGTTGGCGGCGGCCGTCCTGACCCTCGTCGGGCTCTTCGCCGGCAGCTGGCTGGCCCAGCGTGCCCAGCAGGAGAGTCTTGTCCTCACCGTCGGTCCGGACAGTGTTCGGCTCCAGCAGGACGGATACGACCGCTACCTTTCCCGCGAGTCGATCGCGTCGGTATTTCTCGACGGAAAGTTCGTGGTTTTCCTCGACTCGGCCACCCGGCCGATCGCACGGGCAAAGGCCTCTGATTTGTCCACGAAGGACATACAGGCCGCGTTCGAACGGTTCGGCTACCCCTGGCGGGGCACACGCGATCCGCACGAGGACGAGTTTCGACAGTGGATCGACGGCCATCCGGATGTGAGTGACGCGGAGCACCGGCTGTTCCGTGCCCGGGCCCGGGCCCTGAAAGAGGGGAAAGCTGAGTCGGCTGACGAGCTGGCGCAACAGCTCCAAGAAGCTGGCATCGTGGTGCGCGACCGCAACGGTGTCCAGCAGTACCGCCGCATCGTGGAGTAGCGTTATCGGCGCCCGCGTCCCTTCGTGCGGACCGCGGACGCGGCGAGCGTGATGCGTGGCACCAGCCGGCGCGCTGCGTGCCGACCTGGTGAGTATCGACGGTGCGCTACCGCTCGGTAGGCGGCGGAGTTAGGGCGTGACTCCTCCCTGTGACGGAAGGGGAAGTGACCTTCTGGTTACCGAAAAATGTCCGGACGTCGCGGACAGGCGGTTCGTCCAGCTTGGTCTTGCCGTCAGTCGTAGCCCGAATACTGAGTCGTGCATCAATATGAGGACGTCAGCCTCAGCAGAAAAGGTGCTGCTCCGGATGCCTGACGACGCCCTACGGCCACGCCTTACGGTCGTACGCGGACCACTACGGGGCGCGCAGTTTTGCTTGACCGACGGCCGACACGTCATCGGGCGGGACGCCGAGGCGGACGTGCACATTGCGCACATATCCGTCAGCCGTCGGCACGCGGTCATCGAGCACAGCACTGAGGGGACGTGGCTGATCGACGCCGACTCGACCAACGGCACCTGGATCAATGGGCAACGGCTGGTGGGCTCCCGGGCGTTGAGCGACGGCGACCAGATCCGCCTGGGCGAGGTCGAGCTGCGCTTTTACGATCCGGCCAACTCGCTGACCGATCCGATCGGCGCCCCCATCACACACATCCGGGCGCTCACCTCCGGGGTCCCCGGGGTGTTGCCGCTTCCGCCGGCCGTTTCCCCGCCCGTGATCTCTTCGGAGATCTCCTCCGCGCCGCGCAGGCGTCGGGTGTGGCTGCTCATCGCCGCCGGGTTACTCCTCGTGGCCGGTGCCGTTGGCGCGTACCTTGGCATTCCGCGGTGACCGGTCGCACGAGATGCGCCCGGGCTGGGTTACGTACCCTTTTTGGTTATGAGCCCGCGTCGCAACCGCCCTGCCCGGTCTCGATCGTCCGGGCGGCGGCGGGCTGGGCACACCCCGCTGGACGAGCAGCGCGCGCGGTATGGCGTCGAGGGGGTGCAGACGTGGAGCGACGGCCAATGGGTCGTGCGGAGCATCCCCGGTCCGTCCGCGGTGAAGACCTACCGATGCCCCGGGTGTGATCACGAGATCCGTCCCGGTGTCCCGCACGTCGTGGCGTGGCCTGCCGACGAGCGGGGCGACCTGAACGACCGTCGGCACTGGCACAACGGCTGCTGGCGGGCGCACGACCGGCGTTTCCCCGTGGTCCGACGCGCTCGACGCGGCTGACCACTCGACCGGCAGCTGTGGCCTGGGATATCGACACCGGACCCGCGGGCGCCGCCGACTTTTCCGCGGGTGAGACTGGAGCGGTGAGCAAGCTGATTCGTGGCTCCTCGATCCTGCCTGCCCGCCGTCAGGACATCGAGCTGCACACCGCCGACGGCCTCACGCTCGTCGGGGAGCTGGCGCTCCCGGAGGACCGCGCGCCGGTCGCCACGCTGATCTGCCTGCACCCGCTGCCGACCCACGGCGGGATGATGGACAGCCACGTCTTCCGCAAAGCCGCCTGGCGGCTCCCCGCGCTCGCCGGCCTCGCAGTGCTGCGCTTCAACACCCGGGGCACGAGCAGCCTGCGCGGAACCAGCGAGGGCGCCTTTGACAACGCCGTCGGGGAGCGGTTCGACGTCGCGGCCGCGATCGAGTACGCCGAGTTCGCCGACCTGCCGAACCTGTGGCTGCTGGGGTGGTCGTTCGGGACGGATCTCGCGTTGAAGTACGGATGTGACCCGGCGGTGCGGGGTGCCATCCTCCTCTCCCCGCCGCTGCGGTACACCACGGACGCGGAGCTCGCGGTGTGGGCGGATTCCGGCAAACCGGTAACTGCGTTGGTGCCGGAGCTCGACGACTTTCTGCGCCCCGACGAGGCGCGGCGGCGGTTCTCCGTCATTCCGCACGCGGAGGTCGTGGGGGTGCCGGGCGCGCGGCACCTCTGGGTGGGGTACGCCGAGGTCGTCCTCGATGAGATTGTTCGTCGGGTAGCACCCGACACGCCGGTGCCACTTCCGTCCACATGGGATGGGCCAATGGAGTACGGTGACTCTAGCGCCTACGCGGATCGCACTCTTGCCGCTTTTTCGGATGTGCCACATCCGAGCCAAGAATCGTCGTATTCCGGAAAAGGACCAATTGTGTCGCCCGACGCGTAACGCTGTTTGCGTCAACGCACCTCACTGTCCCCTTAACACTGTCTTAAGCCATCATTAGGAGCCGGCCAGGGGGACGGCGATTTTCCGCTGATCTCGCTATGGTCAGCCCACGAAGGCTCAGGTGACAGGGAGAGCTTCGTGGGCAAGCATCGGGCTGATCGAGTGTCACGCCGCCGCCGGAGCCGGAAAATCGTTGCGGGGATCCTGTGCGCTGGGCTGGCCGGCGGCATTCTCAGCACGACGTACTCGCTGTTCGCCACGGAACACGCGGTCTACGCCGTGGCTGATACGACCGCTACTTCCGTCCCGCAGGATGGAGACAACAGC
Organism: Micromonospora sp.; assembly: GCA_036563645.1. Taxonomy (GTDB): domain Bacteria; phylum Actinomycetota; class Actinomycetes; order Mycobacteriales; family Micromonosporaceae; genus DATCMA01. Next base: position 29,994 of record DATCMA010000037.1, on the reverse strand, counting down.
CGCAAGACCACCCTGGCTACCTGCCCCTCCCCCTGCGAGCGCAACAAGCGCGGCGCGCGCGAGGCGGTCATCGAGTTCGCGGTGACCTCTTTGCCGGCGAACGCGACCGACGTGCGGGCGCGCCTTGAGGTGTACTCCTGGCAGGAGTTCCGTGGCGTCACCATCACCGCGCACATCTCGAGGAACAACGCGCGGGCCGCGCGCCCGGAGCCGGAGGTACCGGGTCCCGTGCTGGACTCGATCCGACGGGTCGCCCGTGGGTACAACGCCTTCGACGTCTCGAAGCTGGTGACCGGAAACGGCAGCTACACGATCGCCCTGCGCCAGCATTACCGGGACAGCCGGATTTATTGGGCCTCATTGGAGAACCGCAACACGTCGATTCGGCCGCGCCTGGTCCTGACCTACCGTGTCCGCCCGACGTCGTCGCCGACTCCCTCACCCACCGCGGTGACGCCGTCGGTGTCGCCGTCGGTGTCCCCGAGCGCGACCGGCTCGCCGGTGTCCCCGAGCGCGAGCCCGTCCAGCTCGCGCACGCCGACGCCACGCCCGTCCTCGACGTGCGGGGACATTTCGCCGAAGCTCGTGCCCTCCTGCGGCGCCTGGTGGGGCATTTACGCGCCCACGAGCCGAGCGAAGGGATGGGACCACGGTGCTGCGGTCCGGGAAATCGAGGAAAAGATCGGTCGGAAATTCGACATAGTGCACCGTTATCACGACTTTTCGAACAAGGGCAGTAACGGTGTGTTCCCGGACCGATACGAGCGGGAGCAGATGGCTGAAGGGCGTTTGATGTTCTTCGCCTGGGAATCCCGCATCTTCGACACCGGGGAGGTCTTGACCTGGCGTGACGTCTATAGCGGACGGTACGACTCGGTCATCGACGCGGTAGCGCGTCGCATTGCCGCCCTCGACGTCCCCGTTTTCATGGGCTTCGACCACGAACCCGAGGACGATCCGCAAAAGGGCAGCGACGCGGACTTTGTGCGGGCGTGGCGTTACGTCCACGACCGCTTCACTCGGGCCGGTGCGACCAACGCCGTGTGGGTATGGACGGTGATGGGCTGGTCCGGCCACTACCACCGGTATGCCGACCTGTACCCAGGGGACAAGTACGTCGACTGGGTGGCGTACGACCCGTACAACTTCTACCTCTGCAACGGCAGTAAGTCCTGGAAGAGCCCGGAGACCACGATCGGGACGTTCTACCGCTGGCTGGATTCCTCCGGGATTGGAGCGGGTAAGCCGCGTATGCTCGCCGAGTTCGGGACGAGCTTCGACCCGGCCGATCCGGCGGCGAAGAAGCGGTGGTTCGAGGAGTTCCCGGCCGCGGTGAAGGCTCACCCGAAGATTAAGGCGGTTATCTACTTCAACTCGGCGGGGTCGACCACCACCTCGTCGACCTGTGACATGACTCTCGGCAGCGCGTCGGCGCTGGAGGGCTTCCGAATCGCGGGACAGGACCCGTACTTCCGGCAGCCGATCGATGTCGCAGAGTTAGCGAAGATAGGGTGACGTCGCTATATCGTGACAATGTGTACTGAAATGGATCGCGTTCTGTCACAGGGATGAGCAAGTGTCGTGTAGGAGATAGAAGGTCCGACTGATTGGACGATTTCGCCTCCACAGAAAATAGGGGCACGCTACGCGAGTTCCATCCCCTATTTCGGAGGCGAGAGCGTGATCGTGCTCCACTCGCAACGGCGGTCAGGTTTTTCTCGTCGTGGCCGTCTAGCGCTACTGACCGTAACTAGTGCACTCCTCGTGGCGACCGTGGGCGCGGTTCCTGCGTCCGCGGTCGTCATTCCTCCGCCGGAGACGTTCCAACTGGTGTCGACGAATCCGGCTGACCATACCCCTCACGCCCGGAATGGAGAGGTTCGCGCCTTCGCTGAAATCGGCAACGTCGTCTACGTCGGCGGCACCTTCACGGAAGTGAAGGCGGCGACCGATACGACCTGGACGGCGCGGCCGTATCTCTTCGCCTACGACCGGACCACCGGGGCAATCGTGTCGAGCTTCACGCCTCAGCTCGACGATGTGGTCAACAGCCTCATCGTCAGCCCGAACGGCTACCTGATCGTGGGCGGCAAGTTCAAGAACGTCAACGGGGTGGCCCGGCGTAACCTCGTGGCGCTCGACCCGGTGACCGGTCAGACGGTCTCGAGCTGGGTGGGTCGGTCGGACGGCGGAATGATCCGGGACATGGCGCTGCACGGAAACTGGCTGTACATCGCCGGCGCCTTCAACTGGATCAACGGCACGCCGCACTCCGGCCTGGCTCGGCTCAACGCCTCCACCGGCGATGTCGACCCGAGCTTCGCGGTGAACGTCGCCGTGGGCCGCCACGGTACGAGCCACTACGCGTGGACCATCGACATCTCGCCGGACGGGCGGACCCTCGTCGTCGGCGGCAACTTCCGCGAGGTCAACGGGTTGCCGCGCGAGCAGATCGCGCTCATCGACGTCTCCGCGAACCCGCCAACGGTGATTAACTGGAGCACCCAGAAGTTCGAGCCGCCGTGCTCCTACCGCACGTTCACCCACTACGTGCAGGACGTGGACTTCTCCGACGATGGCAGCTACTTCGTCGTCGGCACCAACGGCGGCGCCGGGTGGCCGGCCGCCTACTGCGACGCGCTGACCCGGTGGGAGACGGACGCGCGGGGCAGCAACCTTGAGGCGACCTGGGTCAACTTCACCGGCAACGACAGCATCACCTCGGTGGAGGCCTGCGACGGAGTGATCTACCTCGGTGGTCACTTCCGCTGGCTGAACAACCCCAACGCCAGCGACGCCAAGGGCCCGGGTGGCATTGACCGGCTGGGCATCGGCGCGGTGAGCGCGTCGAACGGCATGCCCGTCTCCTGGAACCCCCGTCGTAGCGGCTCGAACCTTCCGCCCGGCGCGGCCTCGTGGGGTAACGCGGTGTCCACCCTGTGGCGTGGCTCGGACGGCCTCTACTTCGGACAGGACTCCGACGCCATGGCCGGCGAGTACCACGGCCGGCTCGGCATGTTCCCGCTCGCGGGCGGCCGTACCGTCACTCCGCGGAACGCCCCGACCGCCTCGAGCGGCTACCTCTACCTGAGCACGGGGAACGGCCAGCTCACCAAGGTGGCCTTCGACGGCACGACGCTCGGTGCGACGCAGGTCTCGAGCCACCCGAACTTCACCAACGCCGGCGCTGTCTGGCGGGTGGGCTCCGACCGGATCTACTGGGTGCGCACCAAGGTCAGCGGCTACCCGAATGGGCGGCTGGACGCCTCGATGTTCAACGGCCGGAGCGCGATCGGGGAGCCGTGGGAGCTCTCGGGGTACAACAGCTGGTTCAACGCCAACTCCTTGCGCGGCGCCTTCCTCCTCGACGGCCGGCTGTACTACGTCCGGTCGAGCAGCAACGCCCTGCACTACCGCTACTTCGAGACTGACGGCAACATCCTGGGCGCGACGGAGTTCACCGTGTCGACCCAGGGGGTGTCGTGGTCGTCGGTGCGCGGTATGGCGTGGGTCGCCGGCAAGATCGTCTACGGCTCGACTGACGGCAAGCTGCGGTCGGTGCCGTTCGACCCGAGGGCAAACGGCGTCGCGGTCAACGGCGCGAACGCCGTGGTGATCCCCAACCCGAGCGGGACGACGTTGAACTGGTCGACGCCGACGATGTTCTTCTCGGCGGAGTGACATCGACGGACAGCGACGCTGTCCTCTCATCAACGTCAATATCAAATCAAGTAGTGTCGTGGGCCGGCGGCGCAGCGCCGCCGGCCCACCCCATCTCGGTGGGGAGGCCGTCCGACGGGGTGGTGCCCACCAGATTCGACGGGGGATTCACTTACGCCGTCGCGCGCGGATGACGATTGGAGAACCGTGCCCAGATGACTACGCTGGTGCGTTTCGCAGGCTGACGTGAGGTGACGATGGGGCGGACGACCGGTGTCGTGGCATGACCCGCTCGATGCGGAACGTCGTCATGATTCACGGATTTCGGCCTCCCGGGCGCCGGCTGGTGTGGAGGACAATGAGATGACACGTGCCCATGCGCTGGCCGTGACGGGGGTGGTCTGCGAGCGTGACCGCGTGGTGGGCACGGCCACCGTGGTGCGGTCTGACGTACCGGAACGGGTGGTGGTCGCCGGTAACCCGCAGCAGATTGTGAAGAAGTTTCGATGAGCGATCGAATTGCCCCTGGCTGGCCTGTGGAGCGTCGTCGGGCTACCGAGCCGCAGCGTTCCGTCACCCTCACCGACGTGGTGCGGGTCCCGATCAGCCGCTGGCGGACGGTCGTGGTCACCGCCGTGATCTTCCTGGTGGCCGCGGTCGGCTACGTGATGATCTCGCCGCCGTCGGTGACCGCGACCGCGGTCGTCGCGGTCCGCCCGGTGGTCACTGACGCGTTCACCCCGGCGGGGCAAGCTGCGGACCGTTCGGTGAACATGAACGTCGAGAGCGGCATCGCGACCAGTACCGAGGTCATGAAGATCGTCGCGCAGGAGCGCGGCGGCTCAGTGGCAGACATCCGCGACGCCCTTGAGATCGAGGTGCCGGCGGGTGGGCAGATTCTGCGGATGTCGTACACGGCCGACTCGGCGGAGAAGGCCGTCGAGATGGTCAACTTCATCGCCCAGACCTACCTCGACGTCCGCCGCAAGATGTACGAGCGCCAGCGCAGCGCGATGCTCGATTCGTACGACGACAGCATCGCGAAGGTGACGCGGCAACGGGAGACGCTGCAGCGGCGTATCGCCAGTGGGCAGAGCCCCAGCGCCGAGGCAGCGTTAGCGGAGCTCAACGCGCTCAACGCCCAGCTCGCCCAGCTCAACGCGTCCCGTGCGGAGATCGCCGCGATCGACGTGACCCCGGGGTGGATCACGCAGTCCGCTGAGATCCAGACCGCCAAGGCGTCGAGCCGGATGCTCTACGTGCTGGCGGGCGGGCTCGGCGGGGTGCTGCTCGGGGTGGTCGTCGCGTACATTCGGGAATCCACGCAGCGCGTCGTGCGGACCGCGGCGGAGGCGCACGAGGCGGCCACCTTGCCGTTGCTCGGCACGGTGCGCAGCCGCGGCTACCGTGCCCGGGCGAAAGCGGTGGACGCCGACGTCCGCTACGTCGCCATGGCGATCGCTGAGCGATTCCGGCACGCGGTCCGGACCCCGGTGGTCGTGATCGCCTCGCGGCCGCGTGAGGACACCACGCTCATCACGGCGAGCCTCGCGGTCGCGTTGGCCGCCGACGGCAAGGACGTCTACGTCGGCGACGACAGTGGCCGCATCGACCAGATCCGCGCGGTGCTCACCGCGGATCTGCGGAAGACGCCCGCGCAGGTGTCGTCGGCCGGGAACGCCCCGAGTGGGGCGACGGCGGTCAACAACGCGACGGTCGCCACCACATCCCTCGCCGAGCGGGACGCGGAGGCCACGATCGCGCTGGACGTTGACGCGACAGTCACCCTGCCCCGGATCACCTCGACGACCTCAACCCAGGCCGCCGCCTCCCCGCAGGGCGTCATGACCGCGACGATGGCGGAGGTGCCGGTCCGGAAGCTGTCCCCGGAGGCGGTGCAGGTCGGCACGGGTCGGGTACGGGTCGGGCCGTACCAGAACCATCCGGACAGCGAGATCGTCTTGTTCAACGCTCCGCCGGCGGAGTTCGACGAGCGCGGCGTGCGGGAGGCGCGCCGGGGCACGGCGATCGTCGTAGTGCAGCGGAACGAGACCCGGGTGGAGGATTTGCGGCGGCTCGTGGGCCGGCTGCGGGCCGCGGGCGCGGAGCCCCTCGGGTACGTCTTCACTCGCAGCGGCCGTGGCTGACCAATCCGACACCGCGCGACCGCCGCTGCTGCCCATATGGCCGCTGCTGGCGATGTTTGGGCTCACCCCGCTGTGGTGGGTGACCGGCAGCTTCTACCTCGGCTGGCCCGTGATGGGCGCGGCGCTGTTCGCGATCATGGCGGTTCGCGGACGCATCCCCCTTCCCCCCGGCAGCGCCATCTGGTTGGTCTTCCTCGGGCTCGTGGTGGTGAGCGGCATCCAGCTGACCGCCGTGGGCACGCTGCTCACCTTCGGGCTGCGGCTCGCCTTCTACGCCACCGCGCTCATCGTGTGCGCCTACGTCTACGCCGCGGCGCGGGAGCGGGAGGACCTCACCCCGCTCTTGGTGCCCTTGGGCGCGTTCTGGCTCAGCCTCGTGTTCCTCGGGTGGCTCGGCGTGGTGGTGCCTCGACTCTCCATGACCACTCTCGTCGAGGTCATGCTGCCGGGCGGCGTCCGCAGCCACTCATACATCCGCGACATCGTTCACCTGCACACTGCCGAGTTCAATCCGCGATCGCTGAACCCGATCTATCGGCCGGCGGCGCCGTTTGCCTACACGAACAACTACGGCAGCGCGTACGCGTTGACGCTGCCCTGCATCGTCGCGCTCGTCATGCTGCGGCGCACTGGGCTGTTCCGCCTCGTGCTGCTGATATCGCTGCCGCTGTCCCTGCCCCCCGCCTTCCTCACCCTCAACCGCGGCATGTTCCTCAGCCTGGGCGTGGGGTTGCTCGTCCTGGCCCTCCGGGCGACCCTGCGGGGCAACGTGCGGGTGGCGCTTTCGATCGTGGGCGTGGTCGCGCTCGGCGGGCTGGTCATGCTGGTGATCCCGGTCGCTGAGCTCATCAGCCAGCGGGTGAGCTCCAGCCACACCAACACCGACCGAATGGCGGTCTACCTGGAGGTGTTGCGCCGAGTCGGCGATTCACCGTTCATCGGCTTCGGCGCACCGGCTAATGTGGACACTGTTTCAGCCGAAGTGCCGATCGGCACGCAAGGCCAGTTGTGGATGGTGCTGTACAGCCATGGCATCCCGGCTTTGCTGTGCTACATCGGCTGGTTCATCACCGTGTTGGTGCGGTGCCAGCGGGCCGTCTCGCCAGCCGGCCAGTGGTTGGCGGTCGTCCCCCTCATTGGATTGGTGCAGATCCCGTTCTACGGATTGGTCAATCAGAATCTGACTGCCGCGTTCTTCGCGGTGGGGTTCGTGTTGGCGCTCGCCGAGCGGGAGCGCGCGGCCACGCCGCGTCGTCGTCGGCCTCTTGGGCGTGAGCCCACGCCGGCGGCAGCTCCCGTGGTCGGAGTGGCGCGCGCACCGGCCTCCGGGAAAGGAGTGGCGTGAGCACGCAAGCAACCCGGAACGCGGCCAGCCCGTCAGGGGACTCGCCGGCCGCGACCGAGCGGGCGGAGACCGCGAAGAGCGCACGCAGTGGCGCCATAGGGCTCGTTGGCGCGGCGGTCAATGGGCTCTTGGGCTTCGTGCTCGCGATCGTCATCACCCGCGGGTTCGGCAGCGTGGGCGCGGGGGCGTTCTTCAGCGCGATCGGGCTGGTGACGATCGCCACCGCGATCTGCACGCTCGGCGCGGAGACCGGAATGGTGTGGGCGTTGCCGCGCCGCCGCCGCGGTGTCGAGGGGGACGCGGCGCAAATCATGCCGGTTGCGCTCACCCCACCGCTGGTCGCCTCGGTGCTGCTCGCGCTCGGCGGGGTGCTCGCGGTCGACTGGCTGGCGCCGCGGTTGCTCGACAGCGCCGGCTCCGCCGGCCCGGCGCTGTTGGCGGTGAGCTTCGCCGCGCTGCCGATGGTGGTGCTGATGAACCTCCTGCTGGCCGCGCTGCGCTGCGTGCGGCCGATCGGCACGTACGTGGCGATCCAATCGCTGTGGCTGCCGATCGGGCGTCCGCTGTTGGTCGGTGGTGCCGCCCTCCTCGGGGGCGGGGTCGTGCTGGGCATGACGGGATGGTTGCTGCCCGCGGGGGTCGCGCTCCTGGCCTGCGCAGTCCTGGTCAGTCGCTCGCTGGCGATCGGGCGCGGCGCCCGCCTGCACCCCGCGCGCGGCGATTGGCCGTGGTTCTGGAGCTTCGCGCTGCCTCGCGCCGCCTCAGCGGCGATCGACGCGGGCAGCATGTGGATTGGCGTGCTCATGACCGCGGCGTTGGCCAGCCAGGCGGAGGCGGGGATTTTCGGCGCGGTCGGGCGGTATGTGCTCGCTGGCCAGTTGGCGTTGCAAGGACTGCGAGTCGCCATCTCCCCGCAGCTATCGCGGCTGCTCGCTACCGGCCGGCGGGCGGAGGCGGCGCAGGTGCACCGCCAGATGACCACGTGGGCGATGGTCTTGTCGCTGCCGGTCTATGTGCTGCTCGCCGTCTTCAGTCTCGGTTTCCTGCAACTGTTCGGGCCGGAGTTCACCGCTGGATCCGCCGCGATGACGGTGCTCGCCATCGCCATGGTGGTGAACATCTCAGTGGGTAACGTGCAGTCGCTGTTGCTGATGGCGGGGCGCAGCGGGCTGCACCTGATGGCCACTCTCGCCAACGTCGTGGCGAATCTGACATTGGGCATTGCGCTCATTCCCGCACATGGGGCGATCGGTGCGGCGATCGCCTGGAGCACGGGAATCGTCGTGGAGAACGTGTTGGCGGCGATCGCGGCGTGGCGAGTGGTGGGTCATCCACTGTTGACAGTGGGGATGCTCCGCACCGCTGGGGCGGTCATCGGTGGTGTCGGGGCGCTGAGCACACTTGCAGTAATCATCGCGGGACGCGGCGTTATCGGTCTCGGTGTGGCACTGGTCACTGTGGCCTTAGCAAGCGTCAGCTATCTGACGATTCCGAGTGGTCGGCGCCAAGTGTGGGACATTCTGAAGAAGATCCGCGACGGCAGACAGGATGGCGGTCGTCTGCATTCTGGTACGTCTGGCGGTTGATGGACGCGCTGTTGTGGTGAACGATTCCGGCGGAGACACGCACTGCCGATCGTGGCCAAGAGGGCAAGCGCGTGCGCGGCATGGGCATGAAGGGTGAGGTGATGGGGTCGTGCCATTGCTCCGCGACCGAGTGAAGCAGGCCTTGCCCGCACCGGTGACGGCGCTGGTGAAGCAGTCACTGGTGCGGTACGGCATCCGTACCGCTGACCGGCGTCCGCTGCCGGATTTCCTCATCATCGGTACGAAGCGTGGTGGCACGACTTCGCTGTGGAATTACCTCCTCCAGCACCCCTTGGTGCCGCGGCTTTTCCCGGCGTGGAACACCAAGTCCACCCACTATTTCGAGGAGAACTGGGCGCGTGGCCTCGCCTGGTATCGCTCGCATTTCCCCACGGAGCGGCAGCGGGCGGAGTTGGAGAAGCGGCACGGCGGGCCGGTGCGGGTCGGGGAAGCCTCCCCGTTGTACATGTTCGATCCCCGGGCGCCGCAGCGGGTGTACGAGTTGATGCCCCACGTGCGCCTCATCGTGCTGCTGCGCGATCCCGTGGAGCGCGCGTACTCCCACTGGAAGGAGCGGCGTACGGAGGGTAAGGAGCCTTTGGAGTTCGCCGAGGCCCTCGCGCGGGAAGAGGAGCGCATCAAGGGCGAGTGGGATCGCATGATGGCGGACCCCTACTACTTCAGCGAGCCGTACGACTGGTACACCTACCGTGCCCGTGGCCGCTACATCGAGCACCTGGAGCCCTGGCTGGAGCGCTTCGACCGGTCGCAGTTCCTCTTCCTGGCCAGTGAGGACCTCTACCGCGACCCGCGGGCGACCTACGCTCGGGTGCTCGAATTCCTCGAGTTGCCGCCATACGACTTGCCGGAGTTCAAGGTTTACAACGACCGTCGGTCTGCTCCGATGGACCCGGAGATTCGTGCCGAGTTGACCGAGTACTTCCGTCCGTACAGCGAGGCGTTGCAGCGTCGCCTCGGCATGACGTTCGACTGGGCAGGGTTGTCTCGGTGACTGCGGACCCGTTCTCTGCCGATCCCCGAGATCGACAGGATGGGCTGGGCTGGGTCACCCGCGCGGTCTTCCCGGATCGCCGCGTCCGGCTGACCGTCAGCCCGGGCGGCCGGGGTGCGGTCCCTGGGCGGGTGGTGGCCCGATACGCGGTCGTGCCGACCGTCGACCGCGCGCGCTTCCTGCTGCCGCTGGGACGCCGGCGAGTCACGGCCGCGTCGGTCCTCGCGTACAACGCTCTCCGTCCGCCGCGGGTGCGCGCGGCGCGGGCCGTCCTCGGCGTGGCGGCTCATGTCGGGCTGGTGGAGTGGGCGCCGTTCCCCGTGTTGACGGTCTCCATTCCCGAGGACGCTGACCCCACGGATCTGGTGCTCACCGCGCACCTGTCGGCCAAGCTGGGGCGTCCGCTGGCGGGCGCGTTCGGCGTACGGCCGCCGGACCCCAACCACAAGCCCACGCTCCAGCTCTTCGACAGCGACGGTCGTCCCGCCGGCTACGCGAAGATCGGCTGGAACGAGGCGACTCGGGCCCTCGTGCGTACCGAGGCGACCGCGTTGCGGGCGCTGCCCCGCGATTCGATCCCGGGGTACCCTCTCGCGCCTCGCGTGCTGCTGCACGAGGAGTGGGGTGATCGGACGATCACCGTGGTCGAGCCGCTGCCGCTGGGGGTTCGGGGTGTGGATCCGGCCGCGCCGCCGCGGATCGCCGAGATGCTGGCGGTGGCTCGGCGGGGCGGTTCCCCGACGCCGCCGCGTCCGCTGGCGGATTCGCCGTTCTTGAAGCGACTACGGGCGGAGGCGGAGCGCGCGATCCCGGCCGTGGGGCGGCGCGCGGTCGACGCGGTCCGCCGCTTCGCCGAGCGGCACGGCGCGACGCTGGTGGAGTTCGGCGACTGGCACGGGGACTGGGTACCGTGGAATCTCGGCACGTACGACGGCCGCCTCGTGGCGTGGGACTGGGAGCACAGCGGTCCCGACCGACCCGTGGGGATGGATCTCGCGCATCAGGGCTTCCAGTGCGCGTTGCTCGTGGAAGGACGAAGCCTGCGCGCGGCGGTGCGCGCCGCGGATGGGCTCGTGCAGCGGTACGGCCCGGCGATGGGGCTGGACCCACAGCGTGGCCAACTGGTGGTGGACGCCTATCTGCTGGAGATGTGGTTGCGCACCTGGCGGTTGGCCGAGGGGGGTGCCGGGTGGAATCCCACGCTCCACCCTGGGCTGCTTGAGGTGATTGAAGCTCGTCTTAATCGTTAGCGGCTATTGTCCAGATTGACCCCCATCTCCGAACTTTCATATCAGTAGTCGCCTGATTACGGATTGGTGATTATCGGGCGGTGTTTACTGTCGGTGATTTGACGATTTAGGTCACGAGAGTTGACGCGGCAATCAGTTCACCAGGGATTATGGGCTGGCGTGCTGGGACGCGGGGGAAGTGAAAACCCGATGGGAGGGGGTTACGTGACCGGACTCGCGGGTGTTGCCGGGAGTAAGGGATCGATCCTCTTCGTCGGCTCGAGTGGTGGTCATCTCGCGCAGCTGCTGGCTCTTGAGCCGTGGTACCGCCCGTTGCGCCGCTGCTGGGTCACGTTCAACACGCCGGATGCAGCATCCCTGCTCCGGGGTGAGGATGTCATCTGGGCGCATCATCCGACGACGCGGAATATTCGAAACCTCATCCGTAACACTTTCGTTGCACTCCGTGTATTTCGGAAGCGAGACATCGCAGCCGTCGTCACAACGGGTGCAGGAGTTGCTTTACCCTTCGTAGTCATTGCGCGACTGTTGGGAATACCGACTATCTACATCGAGGTCTACGACCGGATCGACACCGCGACGTTGACGGCGCGTTTGTGTCGTCCATTCCTCTCCGCGATGCTCGTCCAGTGGGATGAGCAGCGGCGCATGTACCCGGAAGCGACTGTGGTGGGGAACCTGCTGTGACCGCTGAACAGTTGGAGATCGCGCAACGAGAGCAGACGCGGTTGGCGAGCGCTTCCCCCGCGGACCCGGCCGCTCCCACAGTGTCCGTACCTCGGCAGCGCGACGGTGAGCAGCAGCAAGGGCAGGCCACCATCCTCGTCGCCGTCGGCACCGACAAGCACCGGTTCGATCGGCTCATGGATTGGCTCGACGAGTGGTTTCCCACCACCTCCGTCCGGCCCACCATGGTGATCCAGCACGGCTACAGCCGGCCTCCCAAGATCCCTGGCGGGGTGCAGTTCTTGGGGCACGCCGAGCTGCAAGAGGCGATGGCGACGGCGACGCTGGTCGTGTGCCACGGCGGCCCCGCCACGATCCTGGAAGCCCGCCGGCACGGCCACCTGCCGATCGTGGTCCCCCGGGATCCCTCCCGCCAGGAGCACGTCGACAACCACCAGCAGCTCTTCGCGCGCCGGCTCGCCGCCGCGGGAATGATCGCGCTGTGTGAGTCGCAAGAGGAGCTCACCGACGCGCTCAACCGCGGCCTGGCGCAGCCGACGAGTTTTACCGTCACCGCGGACCCGGACGCGCACGCGGCGCGGATCGCGGCGGTCCACCGGGTGGGCCAGATCGTGGAGGAGCTGGTCGCCGCGGCGCGGCCCCGTTGGCTCTTCGCTCGACGGCTTTTCGGCCGTCGGCGGTAGCCGGTCGTGACATCTGTGGGGGAGAGCGTGAACGACTATCCGTCTGTCAGCGCGGTGGTGCCGACTCGCGACCGGCCTGAGCTGCTGCGCGCGGCGCTGCGTGCGATCCTCGATCAGGACTACCCCGGAGAGATCGAAGTCATCGTCGTCTACGACCAGTCGGAGCCCGACCCGTCCCTGGAGACGGCGACCGACCCCACGCGTCGGGTCCGGGTCATTCGCAACACGCGCACGCCCGGGCTGGCCGGGGCGCGCAACTCGGGCATCCTCGCCGCCACCGGCGAGCTGGTGGCCTTCTGCGACGACGACGATGAGTGGCTGCCCGGAAAGCTGCGGGCACAGGTCGACGCGCTCCACGCCACCCCCGGGGCCGAGTTCGTCTGCTGCGGCATTCGCGTGAGCTACGACGGTCGGACCACCGACCGGTCCCTGGCCATGACCTCGGTGCCGCTTGCCGCGCTGCTGCGCGATCGACTGACCGAGTTGCATCCGTCCACGTTCCTCATGCGTCGGGCCGCCCTCGAGCGCATTGGGCTGGTGGACGAGGAGATCCCCGGCAGCTACGCCGAGGACTACGAGTTCCTCCTGCGGGCCGCCCGCAGCGCGCCACTGGTCAACGTGCCGACCCCCTACGTCGTGGTCCGCTGGCACAGGCGTTCCTACTTCTCGCGCCGGTGGGAGACGATCGCGACCGCGTTGACCTGGCTGCTCGACCGCTACCCGGAGTTCCGCACGCAGCCGCGGGGTGAGGCTCGGGTGACCGGCCAAATCGCCTTCGCGCACGCGGCGGCGGGCAACCGCCGCGATGCCCTGCGCTGGGCGCGGCGGACGTTGACCCGCAATCTGCGGGAGCCTCGGGCGTACCTGGCGCTGGCGGTCGCGGGCAACGTGGTGCGCGCCGACACCATTCTTCAGTCGCTCCACAAGCGCGGCCGCGGCATCTGATCGGCACTCGTGGCCCGAGCGCGGCTCCGGTCAGGCGGGAGCGACCGTGCGCCGGAAGGCGGGGGCGATGGGCTGCCGGAAGTAGGGGTCGAAGGCGATCCGCACGAAGCCCCGCCAGGTGTCCTCGGAGTTGGTCACTCGGGTGTCGCAGCCGCCGGGGTTGGAGTTGAAGGAGACGATCGCCTTAATCCTCGGCGTCTTCTTGATCACCTCGGCGAATCCGACGAGCCACTGCTGGCGGTTGCGGCCGTGGCTGCCGAACTCCGAGAGCATCACCGGCTTCCCAGCCCCCAGACCGCTCTCCTCGAGCCACTGCAGAAACGGCAGGACGGTCTGCTCCGGCGTCTTGGGAGGAACGCCGTGGCAGGCGTTGAAGTCGTACGGGTCGTAACTGATCCAGTCGACGTACTTGTCGCCGGGGTAGAGCCGGGGATACCAGTGGGTGTGCCCGAGGTAGCCCATGATCCACCAGACCCAGACGACGTTCGTCGCTCCCGCCCGCTTGAAGACGTCGTGGATGTGGCGGTAGGCGGCGACGAAGTCCTCGGGAGTGCCGGCGATGTGCTCGCCCCGTTCGAGCTCCTGCTCCGGTTCCTGGTTGAAGGAGAAGAACACACGGCCACCGAGGTCGCGCAGCCGTTCCGCGAGCTGCGTCAGGTAGGCGTCGTGGTGACCGGCCGCGATCGACCGCCACGAGGCGTACTGGCCGGTCGAGAAGTTCCGGGCGCGCAGGTCGAGGAGCAGGAGCCGATGCCCGGCGTACCACTGTCGGTCCCAGTCATCGGGGAGCATCTGCCCCCAGCCGTAATAGCGGCTGACGATGTCGAACGTGCGGCCGAGCCGCTGCTCTAGGCTCGCCAGGTTGCCGAAGAGATCCGAGGTGACCGTCCCGTCGGCCCGGGTCCGGGGCCAAATCCCCAGCCACGCCCCGCAGCTCGGCTCGAGAATCGCGGAGACCCGACCGCAGGTGGTGTCGCGTGGGGGGACCACGGCACCGCCGCCGAGGGTCAAGACGGCCACGCCGACGAGTAAACCGGTGATCAGCCGCCAATGGCGCGCGCCGCGGCGTCGCGCGGACGGAGCGACCGTCGGCGCGCCCGAGACGGATGTCGACGGCACGTCAGGCCGCGGCGCGTGGTTGAGCACGGTCGGCCCCCTTCCCTCACCGGCTTCTCGTGCGATGGATTGAATCCAGACTATGATTCGGTGCGCATCAATATCTGTCTGTGACGTGACGGTTTAGCGCCGCTCCTGGCGGGGAAGTATGACCTCTCGGATGATGAGCTGAAGCGCCGCGACGATGGGGACCGCGAGGAGGGCGCCGAGCACGCCGAACAACGTGACGCCCAGCAGCGCGCCGACGATCGCGGCGACGTCGCTGACCTGCACCGATCGCCGCATCACCTTCGGATAGATCAGGTAGTTCTCCACCTGCTGGTAGATGATGAAGAAGACGACGCAGGTGATCCCGATCGGCACTGAGGTCGTGAACCCGATCAGGCTGACGATCGCCGCACCGAGGGTGGCGCCGACCTGCGGAATCAGGTCGCACACCGCCACCACGATCGCCAACGCGATCGGATAGCTCAGCCCCATCACCGAGGCGAAGACGAAGGTGGCGACCCCGGCGAGGAAAGCGATGGAGAGGGCGCCCACCATGTACGCCCCGACCTTGGCCAGGATCTCGTCACCGAGGAGGCGCACCCGTTCGCGACGTGACGCCGGTACGAGCCGGTAGGCGAGATCCTTGATGCGCTCGAAGGTGGCGAGGAAGTAGATCGTCAAGACGAGCACGGTGACGACGTTGAACACCGTGCCGAAGACCCATCGGGCTCCACCGTAGACACCGCCGATCGCCCGCTCGACCACCTCGACGTTCGCCGCGGACCGCACCCGCTCCGCCAAGTCGAAGCGCTCGATGAGCTCGTTGACCGTGGGATTGCGGCGCAGATCCTCCACATAGGACGGAAGATGGCTGATGAACTCCGTCGTCTGGTTGACCAACGGAGGCACCAGCGCCACCACACCGCCGACGAACAGCAGCAGCAGGCCGAGCGCGACAGCGGCGACGGCCACCCCGCGCGGCAACCCCCAGGAGCGCAGGCGGGTGACGAGGGGATTGAGCCCGATGGCGAGGAAGAGCGCGATCCCGATCAAGACGAGTGCCGAGGCGGCGTTGCGGAGCGCCAGGAAGCCCGCGTACGCCACCAACACCCCCGTCGCGCCGGAGAATCCGATGAGGAACGGACCGCGTCGCAGCGGCGGGCCGGGGCGACCGAACCGCTGCGTGTCCTCCGCGGCGCGGTCAGGGCCGCGCGTGGCGTGGCCATTGGAGGAGGGCACCCTGTCGTGGGGTGGGGTGACGCGGTCGGAGGTCGGGGTGACGCGCTCCTCGCTCGGCGGGATGCGATCGTCGCTGCGCCAGGTATCGGTCGCCTGCCTCGCGGTGTCGTCCGTCTCGTGTGTCGCGACCGGCTCTCCGTCGACCACGGCCCCTCCCGACCTGTCCACGGCCGTTCGGCGGGCGCCTGCCCCGCCTCAACGATCCAGCCCAGCCTATGGTCGGCAGGCTAACGGCCGCGGTGGTCGACGGCCAGTGACCACACCGGGACTGGCGCGATATCACCCGTTCCGAGAGGAGTCGTCCGACACCGCGGAATCCGACTTGCCGTTGGCGGCGCCCACCGGCGCCTCCTGCGGCGCGATCCCGGACGGCTTGTGGCCGTCACCGGAGAGCCCCGCGTGCCCATCGCCGGACATCGACGCCGTCTCCGCGAGCTGGCGGTGGGCGACTTCGGTGGCCTGCTGGACCTCAGCCAGCCGGCGCTGTTCCGCGGCGAGCTGTTGCTGGATCTCCGCGAGGCGCGCCTTGGCCTCGTCGGATTCCTGCCGGGTCGTCATGATTTCGTGGCGGAGGTCGGCGAGGGTCTGCTGCGCCTCCGCGACCTCCTGGAGCACCTCCATGAGCTGTTGCCGCGCCTCGATCACTTCGCGCTGGGCGGCGGCCAGGTGCTGCTGGGTCGCGGCGAGCTGGCGTTGCGCGGTCGCGGCGTGCTCCTCGGAGTGCCGGCGAGTGCGCGCGGCCTGCTCCTCCGCCGCCTGCCGGATGCTCGCCGCCTGCTCCTCGGCCTGCCGCCGGACGGCGACCGCTTGCTCCTCGGCCCGCTGCCGCACCCGGGTGGCGTACTGGTCGGCCTCGGCGCGCTGGGCCGCCACCTCCCGTTCCGCGCTCTCCCGGAGTTCAGCGATCTCCCGCTCCGCCGTCGCGCGAAGTTCCGCGACCTCCCGTTCCGCGCTCGCGCGCAGCTCGGCGGTTTCTCGTTCCGCGCTCTCCCGCAGCGCGGCGGTTTCCCGTTCCGTCTTCGCGCGCAGCTCGGCGAGTTCGTGTTCGGTCTGGCGACGGCGCTCGTCGAGCTCGCGGGCGGCTTCGGCCAGTTGCTGCTCCATCGTGGCCTTGCGCGCCGCGAGGTGCTTCTCGGTATCGGCGCGCTGGCGGGCGATCTCCTGCTCCGCGCGCAGCCGCCACTGCTCGATTTCCTTCTGCGCGTCGCGGCGCGCGGTGGCGAGTTCCTGTTCGGTCGTGGTGCGGAGCTGGGCGAGCTCCTGCTCTGTCGTCGTCCGCCGTTGGGTCAGCTCCTGCTCGACCTGGGAGCGCAGCTCGGCGAGTTCCTGTTCGGTTTGGCGGCGGGTCTCGGCCACCCACGCCTCGGTCTCGGACCGGGTGCGCTCCGCGTACTGGTTCGCCTCCTGAACGACGGCGGCGGCGCGCTTCTCGGCCTCGGCTTGCGTGGCGCGTCCGGATTCGACGAGCCGCTCCGCCTCCTCCCGCGCGGCGGCGAGCGCGCTTTCTCCCTCCTTGCGAAGCCGTTCAGCTTCCTCCCAGGCGGCGCGGATCGCCGCCTCCGCTTCCGCACGCCGGGCAGCGTCCACTTTCTCCTCGTCGGCGCGGCGCGCCGCCAAAGCGAGCTCGAAGTCGCGGATCGCCGCCGCGGCTTTCTCCCGCGCCTCGTTGAGCAGCCGATCAGCCTCCTCGCGCTTGGCGCGGATCTCCTCGGCGGCCTCCGCACGAATCTGCTCGGCCTGTTCCTCGGCGAGCGTGAGGATGTGCTCCACCCGCGGCCCGAGGTGCCGGAAGGACACCTGGTCGATGAAGCTGGTCCGCTTTTGGAGCTCGGAGAGCTCGGCCTGGAGCTGTTCAACTTGGGCAAGCAGCTGTTGGACTTCGGCGTAAGCCTGGTCCCGCTCGGCGGCGAGCGTGGCGAGCTCGCTTTCGGTGCGGGCGACGTACCGGTCCACTTGCCGTCGGTCGTAACCCCGAAGCGCCAACTCGAAGCTCGGGCCCGAGGCCACGTCCCCGTCAAGAGTGAACAGTTCCTCGCCGTGCGCCATGGCTCCATCCTCACACGCGTGCCCGAATCCCGTGACGATACTCACACTCGTCACGGTGAGCCAGTGATGCTGATCAAATAAGCACACATCCTGGCGCGCGGCCGGACACACACCGGAGGGGGGATCCCCCGGTGGACTAGCGCGCGAACGACAACGGGCCGCCCGGGGGAACCCCGGTACGGCCCGTGTCACGCGGTCCGTGCCGCCCGGCGGACGCCGTGGCGGCAGATGGCCACCGCTCAGTTCGACGTGTCGTCGCCGGACGTGCTGTCGCCGCCGCTGTCGCCGCTGCTGGAGCTGTCCGTGCTCGTCGACTCGTTCGCCTTGGGCGTCTTGGACTGAGTGATGGTCGGCACGATGCCCGCGAGACCGGAGAGCATCTGCTCGAGCTGCGCGGTGACCGATTCCTTCTGCCGAGTCAGGTCCTCCACCTCGCGGCGGGCCGCCTGCGTGGTGAGCTCAGCCTCGGTACGCGCCTCGTTGAGGAGGCGAGTGGCCTCGGCGCGCGCTTCATTGATGGTCTTCTCAGCGAGTGCCTTGGCGTTCTCGATGGTCTCCGCGGCGGTCCGCTCGGCTTCGATGCGGCGCGCCTCGGCCCGCTGCTCGATCTCCCGGGCGCGCTCCTCGGCGGCGCGGGCGCGTTCCTCGGCCTCGGCCACCATCTTCTGCGTCCGCGCGACCTGAGCCGCGTGCCGCTCGGACTCCTCGCGCTCGGCCTTCTCCCGCCGTTCGGCGATCTGGAGTTCGAGCGCCTGGAGGTCCTTGTCGCGCTTCTCGCGCGCGTCGGCGAGGATCTTCGCCGCCTCAGCGCGCTTCTCCTCGGCCTCGCGGGCCGCCTTCGCGCGCATTTGCGTGATTTCGCGCTCCGCGGTCGCCCGGAGCGTGGCCACCTCGCGCTCGACAGTGGCCTTGAGCTCGGCCACTTCGTGCGCGGTGACCGTGCGGAGCTGCTTGGCCTCCCGGTCGGCGTCGGCGCGCAACATGTCGGCCTCCCGGCGGGCCTGGACCCGCAGCTCGGCGGCCTCGCGCTCGGCCGCCGTACGCGTCGCGTTGGCCTCCCTTTCGGCGGTGGCCTTCATCGCCGCCGCCTCAGCCCGCGCCTTGTCGGTGATCTCGCGGGCTTCCAGTCGTGCGGCGGAGAGGATGCCCTCGGCCTCGCGCCGCGCTTCCGCCCGGTGTTCGTTGGCCTGCTCCTCGGCGAGCCGGAGGATCTGCTCGACCCGGGTGCCGAGCCCGGAGAGCGTCGGGCGGCTGTTCTCCTCAAGCTGCTTGTTGAGGTCGGCGAGCTTCTGCTCGAGCTGGCTGACGCGCTGCTCGGCCTGGCGGAGACGGCGCTGGGCGTCGTTCATCCGTTGCTCAGCCTCGGCCCGAGCCTGCTCGGCCTGGCTTAGCGCGGCGTTGAGGCGCTGAATGTGGTCGTCGACCTGGTTACGGTCGTACCCACGCAGAACGACGGTGAAATCAGTGGTCGTGTTGGCATTATCAAAAAATGCAAGGGAGGACTGCTGCTGGGGCATTCAGACATAGTGGCAGATGGAGTAGGGGAGATCGCAAGAGCGGTATGGCCTACCGGAGCCGGGACATTCGAACCTGGCGATAAAGTCGGATGACCTGGCCGAGCCGGGCGGCGGACACCGCCTTCGCGCCGCCGCTCCCGGCCCTGTTCAGTGCTCGTGCTGGGCGTCTGCGGCGGGCTGGACGAGCTCGACCAACACCCCACCGGCGTCCTTCGGGTGGACGAAGTTGATCCGTGAACCGGCGGTGCCCCGCCGCGGACGGTCGTAGAGGAGGCGCACCCCGCGTTGCCGCAGCGCTTCGCTCGCCGCTTCGACGTCGGTCACGGTGTACGCGACCTGTTGCACCCCCGGGCCGTTGCGGTCCAAGAACTTGGCGATCGGGGAGTCGGGGGTCAGCGGCGCGAGCAGTTGTATACAGCCGCCGGAAGGCGACGGCCCCACCGATATCATCGCCTCGCGCACGCCCTGCTCTTCGTTCGTCTCCACGTGTACGCACCGCATCCCGAAGACACGGCCGTAAAACTCAATCGCGGCGTCTAAATCTGCGACCGCGATACCGACGTGGTCGATTCGGCGGATACCGATGTCGGGGGCAACTCGATCTGTGACGTAGTCGGCACCGGCCTCGACAGGGGACTTCTCGTTCATGACGCTAGTCTGACCGAACCAACGTTAAGTGACATATGACCCCCGGCCCGTCCCACTGTGCGGAGGCGATATCCCATGAGCTCGGTCATCGTCAGTGGCGCGCGTACCCCCATGGGGCGCCTTCTTGGCAACCTCAAGTCCTTCCCGGCCAGCAAACTGGGCAGCATTGCGATCAAGGCTGCGCTCGAGCGGGCCGGCGTCGCTCCCGAGCAGGTCGAGTACGTGATCATGGGGCAGGTGCTCCAGGCTGGAGCCGGCCAACTGCCCGCGCGGCAGGCCGCCGTCGGAGCGGGTATTCCGATGACGGTGCCGGCGATCTCGATTAACAAGATGTGCCTCTCCGGCCTCAACGCGATCGCCCTGGCCGACCAGCTCATCCGGGCCGGTGAGCACGACATCGTGGTCGCCGGCGGAATGGAGTCGATGACCAACGCGCCGCACCTGCTCGTCGGCGCCCGCACCGGCTACAAGTACGGCGACGTGGTGATTAAGGACCACATGGCCTACGACGGTCTCACCGACGTCTGGGACTGCTGCTCGATGGGCGAGGTGACCGACCGGCACAAGCTGATGGAGGGGATCACCCGCCAGGACCAGGACGCCTTCGCCGTCGCCAGCCACCAGCGGGCCGCCGCGGCGCAGAAGAACGGGGTGTTCGCCGCCGAAATCGTTCCGGTGAGCGTGCCGCAGCGCAAGGGCGACCCGATCGAGCTCAGCGAGGACGAGGGCATCCGCCCGGACAGCACGCTGGAGACCCTGGCCAAGCTGCCGCCCGCCTTCACCCCGGACGGCACCATCACCGCCGCCAGCTCGTCGCCGATCTCCGACGGCGCCTGCGCGGTCGTGGTCATGAGCCGGGCCAAGGCGGAGGAGCTCGGCCTGAAGTGGATCGCTGAGATCGTGGCGTACGGCACCGTCGCCGGTCCGGACAACTCGCTGCACGCCCAGCCGGCCAACGCCATCCGCCGCGCGGTGGACAAGGCCGGGCTGACCGTGGGTGACCTCGACCTCATCGAGATCAACGAGGCCTTCGCCGCGGTCGCCATTCGCTCGATGCGCGACCTTGGCGTCAGCCACGACATCGTCAACGTTAACGGTGGGGCGATCGCGCTCGGCCACCCGATCGGGATGTCCGGTGCCCGGATCGTCCTGACGCTCGCCCTCGAGCTCCAGCGGCGGGGCGGCGGCACCGGGGCCGCCGCGCTGTGCGGTGGCGGTGGCCAGGGCGACGCGCTGATCATTAGGGTTCCGGCTGCGTGACGGAAGCGGGGCCAACCCCCAACCGGTAGGCCGCGAAAGGGGACAGCGGGATGAGCGGGTCGGTGCGGCGCAGTCGCGACGTACCCATGCTGGTCAAGCGCGCCCGCGAGGGCGATCCGCGGGCCGTAGCCCGGCTGATCACGTTGGTCGAGTCCGGTGACGAGACGGTGCCGCGGATCGCCGCCGAGCTCGCCCCCTACGCCGGCACCGCCCGCATCATCGGCCTGACCGGCTCCCCGGGGGTCGGGAAGTCGACGACCACCAACGAGCTGGTGCGGGCGATGCGCGCCCAAGGGCACCGGGTGGGGGTCCTCGCGATCGATCCCTCCAGCCCGTTCAGCGGAGGCGCGATCCTCGGCGACCGGGTGCGGATGCAAGACCACGCCACCGACCCCGGGGTCTTCATCCGGTCGATGTCCAACCGCGGTCACCTCGGCGGGTTGGCCGCGGCGACCCCGCAGGCGGTCCGGGTGTTGGAGGGGGCCGGCTGCGACATCGTGCTCGTGGAGACGGTCGGTGTCGGCCAGGCCGAGGTGGAGATCGCCTCGCTGGCCGACACCACCCTCGTGCTGCTCGCGCCGGGCATGGGCGACTCGATCCAGGCGGTCAAGGCGGGGATTCTCGAGATCGCCGACGTGTTCGTGGTGAACAAAGCCGACCGCGACGGCGCGAACGCGACGTACCACGACATCCAGAACATGATCGCCTTGCGGGAGCGCGCCCCGGGGGAGTGGCGTCCGCAGGTGGTGCGGGCGGTCGCGGCGCGGGGCGAGGGGATCGACGACATCGTCGCGGCCATCGAGAAGCACCACCGGTGGATGGTGGAACGGGGCGAGCTGCGCCGTCGCCGCTTGGCCCGGGCCGCCGCGGAGATCGAGGCGATCGCGCTCGGCGCGGTGCGCGCGCGGATGGGCTCGCTGCGGTCGGGCGTGACGCTGGACCGCCTCGCGCAGCGGGTGGCGGACGGCGAGATCGATCCCTACACCGCCGCCGATGAGGTGCTCGCCCAGCTCAATCGATGAGTCGACACCCGTCCCATCCTTAGCGATCGTTCAGGAGTTCCTCTAGACTCGGCGATAGCGCGAGGGCCGAGGAGGAGCTCCGGATGGATGCGCACGAGATCGCCGCCGGACGCGCGCGGTGGCAGGCTCGGTACGACGCGGCCCGCAAGCGCGACGCCGACTTCACCACGCTGTCCGGGCGCCCGCTCGATCCGGTGTACGGGCCGCCGCCGGGCGTGGAGGTGCCCGGCTTCGAGCGAATCGGATGGCCTGGGGAACACCCGTACACCCGCGGCCTCTACCCGACGGGCTATCGCGGCCGGCCGTGGACCATCCGCCAGTTCGCCGGCTTCGGCACCGCGCGGCAGACCAACGAGCGCTACAAGATGCTCCTCAACGCCGGTGGGGGAGGGCTGTCCGTCGCTTTCGACATGCCGACCCTGATGGGCCGGGACTCGGACGATCCCCGCTGCCTCGGCGAAGTGGGGCACTGCGGGGTGGCGGTCGACTCAGCCGCCGATATGGAGGTCCTCTTCGACGGCATCGACCTGGCCAGCGTCACGACGTCGATGACCATCTCCGGGCCGGCCATACCGATCTTCTGCATGTACCTGGTCGCGGCGGAACGGCAGGGCGCGGATATCTCCTCATTAGACGGAACACTTCAGACAGACATCTTCAAGGAGTACATCGCCCAAAAGGAGTGGCTCTTCCCGCCTGAGCCGCACCTGCGCCTGATCGGCGACTTGATGGAGTACTGCGCCCGGGAGATCCCGCGCTACAAGCCAATCTCCATCTCCGGCTACCACATCCGCGAAGCCGGCGCCACCGCCGCCCAGGAGCTGGCCTTCACGCTCGCCGACGGCTTCGCCTACGTGGAGCTCGGCCGCTCCCGTGGGCTCGACGTCAACGCCTTCGCGCCGCAGCTCAGCTTCTTCTTCGACGCGCACATCGACTTCTTCGAGGAGATAGCGAAGTTCCGGGCCGCCCGCCGAATATGGGCCCGGTGGATGCGGGACGTCTACGGCGCGACGAACGAGCGGGCCCAGTGGCTGCGCTTCCACACCCAGACCGCTGGGGTGTCGTTGACCGCCCAGCAGCCGTTCAACAACGTGGTGCGCACCACGGTGGAGGCGCTGGCGGCGATCCTCGGCGGCACCAACTCCCTGCACACCAACGCGATGGATGAGACCCTCGCCCTCCCCACCGCCGAGGCGGCCGAAGTCGCCCTGCGCACCCAGCAGGTGCTGCTGGAGGAGACCGGCGTCGCCAACGTCATCGATCCCCTCGGCGGCTCGTGGTACGTCGAGGCGCTCACCGACCAGATCGAGGCGGACGCGGAAGCGATCTTCGCGCGAATCCGGGAGCTCGGCGGCGATGGCTCCCATCCGATCGGTCCGATGACCTCGGGCATCCTCCGCGGCATCGAGGAGGGGTGGTTCATCGCGCAGATCTCCGAATCGGCCTTCGCATACCAGCAGGCCGTGGAGAAAGGTGAGAAGAAGATCGTCGGTGTCAACTGTCACACCGACACGGTCACCAAGCCGGTGGACATCCTCCGCATCTCTCCCGAGGTGGAGCAGGAACAGAAGCGCGTGCTGGCGGAACGGAAGGCGGCCCGGGACGCGGAGGCGGTCGAACGGGCGTTGCGCCGCCTGGCCGATGTCGCCCGTTCGGACGACAACATGATTCCCGTGATACTCGACGCCGCTCGGGCGGAGGCGACCCTGGGCGAGATCTGCGACGTCCTGCGCGCCGAGTGGGGCACCTATCGGGAGCCGGCCCGATTCTGACGGCCGCCGTCGCCCGCGGCGTCGGCGGGGCGCCGAGCCGGACTTGAGGTGCGAAACGCGGAGCCCAGCGCTCATCGACTCGGTCAAGCGCCCGCGTGCGAGACTAGGGAACCATGAGCGACCCACGCACGACCTCGTCGGTTTTCGCCCGTGGCGCGGTAGACCTCGGCGCCTTGCGTGCCCAGTCCCAGTCCAGTCCTTCGGCGGAGGCGTCGCCCGACTCCGTCGGCGCTCGCCCCGGCGGCGCGGCGCCTAGCGGCGTGGCGGCCGGCGGTGGGGTGGCTGGCCGCGGCCCAGCTGGCCCGGGGGTCGCCGTCATCGACGTCACGGAGGCCACCTTCCACTCCGAGGTGCTGCAACGGTCGATGACCACCCCGGTGCTGGTCGACTTCTGGGCCGACTGGTGCCAGCCGTGCAAGCAGCTCTCCCCGGTGCTGGAGCGGCTCGCGGTGGAGGGTGGCGGCGCGTGGGTGCTGGCGAAGGTCAACGTCGACGCCAACCCGCGGCTGGCCCAGATGTTCCGGGTCCAGAGCATCCCGATGGTCTACGCGATCGTCGGGGGCCAGCCGATCGACGGTTTCACCGGGGTGATTCCCGAGGCGCAGCTGCGGCAGTGGATCGAGGCGGTGCTGCGGACCGCGGGTGTCGCCGTGCAACCGCCGCAGGACCCGCGGATGCGGGAGGCGGAGGAGGCCGTCCTGCGCGGCGATCTCGACGCGGCCGAGCAGGCGTACAAGAAGATCCTGGCGGAGTCCCCAGCGGACACCGTGGCCGAATCGGGGTTGGCGCGCGTGGAGCTCTTGCGGCGTGTGCGCGGCGTCGACCAGGCCGCCGCGTTGGCCGCCGCGGACAGCAACCCGGACGACATCCCGGCGCAGCTCCTCGCCGCGGACATTCAGGTGCTGCAAGGGCAGGCGGAGCAGGCCTACGAGCGGCTCATCGACCTGGTGCGGCGGACGGCCGGCGATGACCGCGAGACGGTCCGCAAGCACCTGATCTCGCTGTTCACGATCGCCGGTCCGGACGATCCCGCCGTGTCGGCCGCCCGACGCGCCCTGGCGAGCGCGCTGTTCTGACGGACCGATGCGCCGGATCGCCGTTCTCGACGCACCGTCCAATCTCGGTTTGCGTCCGCCGACCGAGACGTCGGTGCCGGGTTGCGCCAAGGCACCCGGCGCACTACGCGATCATGGGCTCGTCGCCCGCCTCGCCGCCCGGGACGCCGGATGCCTGACCCCGCCTCGCTACGACCCTGGCGACTGGCGTCCCGGTGACGGGGTCTGCCACGCGCCGCTGATCGCGCGGTACTCCGTGGCCTTGGCGGATCGGATTGGCGCCATCATTGACCGTGGCGAATTCCCGCTGGTGCTGGGCGGTGACTGCTCGATCCTGCTGGGAGCGGGGCTCGCCATGCACCGGCTCGGCGAGGCGATCGGCGGGCGGGTCGGCCTCGTCTACGTCGACGGTCACTCCGACTTCCGGCACCCCGGCAACGCCTCGTACGTGGGGGCGGCGGCGGGGGAGGCCTTGGCGTTGGCGACCGGGCGCGGTCAGTCGGACCTCGCCAGCATTGAGAATCGACGCCCGTACTTCCGCGACATCGACGTAGTCGTGCTCGGTATCCGGGCACACGACGCCCACCGGCTGGATCTCCAGGCCGCCGGGATCATCCACCGGCCCGTGCCGGTCCTCCGGGCGGAAGGGGCGCCGCGCAGCGCCCAGTGGGCTCGTGATCAGCTCACCGAGTGCGTCGGCTACTGGGTGCATGTGGACGTCGACGTGCTCGACCCGTCCGTCTTGCCCGCGGTGGACGCGCCCGAACCCGGCGGAATCGCCTTCGGTGAGCTGGAACTCCTGCTCGCGGGATTGGTGGACACGCCGCACTGCCTGGGGATGGAGCTCACCGTCTTCGACCCGGACTACGACCCCGACGGCACGTACGCGGCGGAGATTGTGTCCACGGTGGTCGCCGGATTGGCGCCGTTGACCGGGGCGGTGAGTGAAATCGCGGCCCCACCGGACGAGATCGATGCGGCGGCCGGCACGGATTGGCCGCACCACCCCGACGGCGTGCCCTCGGCACGGTCGGGTATGACGGACGTCCCCCGGTCCGCGGAGACCGGCTGATCGTCCGCCCGCGTGCCGCCCGCCGACCCCCTCACCCTCGGATATTGACCCTCTCGGACGTCATGCGACACGCCGTTTCGCCTATGCAGACGCCAGGAGGGCCGATTTGGTGATCGGCAAGGCATAGGCTTGTGTCAGACGTGACCCACAGCGTGGTGGGCGAGGGGAGTTGCACGATGGATTGGCGTCGGGCTCCGGAGCTGGAGACCAGCGGTACTATCGGCGGCTCAGATTCGGCGGTGGACGCGATGTCGACCGATGACCATCCCCCGGGCGAACCGCAGCCAGGATCGATCTCCGACGCTATGGTCAGCGTCGCTCCGGCCGACGAGGATGCGACCTTCGATGTCCTTCCCAACGCCGAGCGCCTCATCGCCCAGGTCATCGCGCTCGCCGACGGTGACCAGGAGGCGAACCTCGTCGCGCGGTACTGGCGCTTCGCCTCCGATGAGGAACTGGTCGACCGCACCCCAGAGGAGCTACTCGCCGCGGCCTACGCCCATCGAGAGCTTGCGCGCCAGCGCGTTCCCGGAGAGCTGAAGCTGCGGATCAGCGCGCCGCAGGGCGAGCACCAGCGCAGCGTGATCGAGATCGTCACGGACGACATGCCGTTCCTGGTCAACTCGGTCACCGCGGCGCTGAGCACACGCCAGCTCGACATCCACCTCCTCGTGCATCCCCTGATGGTGGTGCGGCGCGACCCGGACGGCCGCTTGCAGGAAGTCGCCGCGGAGGTCGAGCCGGACGACGCCATCGAGGGCGACCTCATCGAGAGCTGGATTCGTATCGAGATCGACCCGGTGCGCGATCCGGCGGATCGGGAGCGGCTCCACGCCGATCTTGAACGTGTCCTCACCGATGTCCGCCTGGCGGTCGAGGACTGGGTGCCGATGCGGCAGCGGGCGCTCCAGCTCGCCGACGACCTGGCCGCCGCGCGGGCAGCCGGCACCGCGCCGCCGGTCCCTGAGAAGGACATCACCGACTCGGTGGAGCTGCTGCGCTGGCTCGCCGATGACCACTTCACCTTCCTCGGCTACCGCGAGTACCGCCTCGTCGACACCGGTGACGGCGACAAGGCGCTGGAGGCAGTGCCGGGCAGCGGACTCGGCATCCTGCGGCACGCGCAGACGACGCCGCGGCGTCTGTCGTCGATGGCCCCGGAGGCGGCGGCCAAGGTCCGCGAAAAGCGCCTCTTGATCATCACCAAGGCGAACTCCCGCTCGACCGTGCACCGGGCGTCGTACTTGGACTACATCGGTTTCAAAGTCTTCGACGCCAACGGCGAGGTCGTTGGCGAACGCCGCTTCCTCGGGCTCTTCTCCACCGCCGCCTACCGCACGAGCGTGCGCGAGCTGCCGGTGGTCAAGCGCAAGGTCGCCGACGTGCTGGAGCGCTCCGGGCTCAGCCCGCGCAGCCACCTGGGGAAGAACCTGCTGCAAGTCCTCGAGTTCTACCCGCGGGACGAGCTCTTCCAAATCAAGACGGACGAGCTGTATGAGGCGGTCATCGGCGTCCTCCGTATGGCCGGGCGACGCCAGGTGCGGCTCTTCGTGCGCCGTGACGGGTACGGCCGATTCCTCTCCTGCCTCATCTACCTGCCGCGGGACCGCTTCACCACCCAAAACCTCCTGCGCATGCAGGACATCCTGCTGCGCGAGCTAAACGGCGTCGGGCTCGACTACACCACCCGGGTGACCGAGTCGGTGCTGGCCCAGGTGCACGTCATCGTCCGGACCGACCCGAACAACCCGCCCGCCGAGGTCGACGTCGACGCCCTCGCCCAGCGCCTCGCCGACGCCACCCGGCTATGGAACGACGACTTCCGACTGGCGCTGGAGCGCAAACTCGGCGACGAACAGGCCAAGCGGCTGTACGCGCGGTACGCCGAGGCGTTCCCCGACGGCTACCGGGACCACCACACGCCGTACGCGGCGTTGCAGGACCTCGCCAAGTTGGAGCTGCTGGAGGAGCCCGGCCAGCTTGAGCTTCGGCTCGTCAGTGATCACCGTGCCGTTGGCGACGACGCCATCGTCCGGTTCAAGATCTACCGATTCGGCGAGCCGATGATGCTTTCGGCGGTGTTGCCGGTGCTGCACTCCCTCGGGGTGCAGGTCGTCGATGAGCGCCCGTACGAGATTCGCCGGGCGGACGGGACGATTTACCTGTACGACTTCGGCCTCACACTCCCGGAGGGCGCCCGGTCCCTGACCGAGATTCGCTCGCACGTGGAGAACGCCTTCTCGGCGGTGTGGCGGGGCGAGGCCGAGATCGACGGCTTCAACGAGCTCGTGCTGCGCGCGGGCTTGACCTGGCGGCAGGTGGTGGTGCTCCGCGCCTACGCCAAGTACCTGCGTCAGGCCCACCCGGTGTTCTCGCAGGAGTACCTTGAGGCGACCTTCACCACCTATCCGGCGATCGCGCGTCTGCTCGTCCACCTCTTCGACAACCGATTCAGCCCCGCGCTCGACCTCACCGAGGAGGACCGGCAGCGGCGCGCCCAGGAGTTGATCAGCGCGATCCACCACGAGCTCGACGCGGTGGCCAGCCTCAACCAGGACCGCATCGTGCGGGCCTACCTGGCGCTCATCCAGGCCACGCTGCGCACCAACTTCTACCAGCGGATGCCGGACGGGCGGCCCAAGCCGTACGTGGCGTTCAAGCTCAACCCCCAGGCCATCCCCGAGCTGCCCGCGCCCCGGCCAAAGTACGAGATCTTCGTCTATTCGCCGCGCTTCGAGGGCGTGCACATGCGCTTCGGCGAGGTGGCGCGGGGTGGGCTGCGCTGGTCGGACCGGCGCGAGGACTTCCGCACCGAGGTGCTCGGCCTGGTCAAGGCGCAGATGGTGAAGAACTCGGTGATCGTGCCGGTCGGGGCCAAGGGCGGCTTCGTCCTCAAGCGCCGCCCCGGGGATCGGGAGGAGGCGGTCGCCTGCTACCGCCAGTTCATCTCCGGGATGCTCGACGTCACCGACAACATCGTCGGCGGCGCGGTGGTGCCGCCGCGCGACGTGATCCGCCACGACGGCGACGACCCGTACCTCGTGGTCGCGGCGGACAAGGGCACGGCCACCTTCTCCGACATCGCCAACGAGGTCGCCGCTGAGTACGGCTTCTGGCTCGGCGACGCGTTCGCCTCGGGCGGCTCCTCCGGCTACGACCACAAGAAGATGGGCATCACCGCCCGCGGGGCGTGGGAGTCGGTCAAGCGCCACTTCCGCACGCTCGGGATCGACGTCCAGTCGCAGGACTTCACGGTCGTCGGTATCGGCGACATGTCCGGGGACGTCTTCGGCAACGGGATGCTGCGCTCTCGGCACATCCGCCTGGTGGCCGCCTTCGACCACCGGCACATCTTCCTCGACCCGAACCCCGATCCCGCGGTCTCCTATGCCGAACGCGAGCGCCTGTTCCGCCTGCCGCGCTCAAGCTGGGACGACTACGACCGCTCGCTCATCTCCGAAGGCGGTGGGGTCTATCCGCGCTCGGCGAAGTCCATCCCGATCACGCCGCAGGTCCGTGCCGCGCTCGGCATCGAGGAGTCGGTCACCGCGATGTCGCCGGCGGAGCTGATCAAAGCGATCCTCCAGGCGCCGGTCGACCTGCTGTGGAACGGCGGCATCGGCACCTACGTCAAAGCGAGCACGGAAAGCCACGCCGACGCCGGCGACAAGACCAACGACGCGGTGCGGGTGGACGGCAACCAGCTGCGGGTCAAGGTGGTCGGCGAAGGCGGCAACCTGGGCTTCACCCAGCGGGGCCGGATCGAGTTCGCCCGCAACGGTGGCAAGATCAACACCGACGCGCTGGACAACTCCGCGGGCGTGGACAGCTCCGACCACGAGGTCAACATCAAGATCCTGCTCGAGCAGGCCATCGCACGCGGCGAGCTGAGCCAGGACGAGCGCGTGCCGTTGCTGGAGTCGATGACCGACGAGGTCGCCGAG
>DATCMA010000007.1:0-1697 GCA_036563645.1 Micromonospora sp. | reverse complement strand
CGTCACTCGTGGTGAAACTCGGCGCGCTCGCCTGTGTCGTCTTCCTCGATCCGCAGTTTTCGATTGATCTGCAACTCATCGGCGGGGTCGTGATCCTCCAAACGCTGCCGGCGGTCGCCCTGGGACTCGTCACCCGGTGGTTTCACCGCGGTGCGCTTCTCGCCGGCTGGGCGTGCGGGATGGGAACCGGCTTGTGGCTGCTGTATCTCATCCCGAACCCGGAGACCGGGCGCGCGCATGTCGGCGGATCGGCCTTTCCGCTGGACCGGTTCGGGCTCGACACCCAGGCCTCGGTCTACGTCGGGCTGCTCGCGGTCGCGGTCAACCTCGTGGTGGCGGTCGTGCTGACTGTCGTGTTGCGCGCCGCGCGGGTGCCCGATGGTGGTGACCGCACCGCCCCGGGGGACTACGTCGCGGACGGCGCCACGCCGCCCGCCCCACGGGCTTCCTCCGAGGACGTGACCACGGCGCCGTCCGCTTCGTCGGTCTCGCGGCCGAGTGGCGAGTCGGGTGTCAGGTGAGGATACGGGCGAGCAGCACCAGGCCGACCACGGTCCCGAAGAGCACGATGATCGCCCGTAGCACGACCTGCGGGAGCCGACGCGCGAGGCGGGCGCCGCCGTATCCGCCGGCGATGGCGGCGGGAATGAGGACGGCGGTGGCGGCCCAGTTGATCGGCCCGAACGCGGCGAAGACCACCACCGTAGTGAGGCCGACTACCGCCGAGAGCAGGTTTTTCAGGGCGCTGACCTGGGCGAGGGTCGCGTCGAGGACTAGTCCGAGCGCGGCCACCAGCATGACGCCGAGCGCCGCGCCGAAGTAGCCGCCGTAGAGCGAGCCGAGGGCGACCATTGCTTGGAGGGCCCCCATCCGGCGTCGCGGTGACAGGTCCGCTGGGTGCCCTACGACGCGGCGTAGCCGGTCCTGGAAGGCGAGCGCCGCCGCCGCGCCGAGCACGAGGAACGGCACCACCATTTCGAAGGCGCGTGCCGGGGTGGCCAGCAGGAGCGCGGTTCCGGCGCAGGTGCCGAGCACCGCGGTGGGGAGCAAGCGGGCGACTCGGGCTTTGGGAAGGTCTTTCCAGCTGCCGACCACGCTGGCGACATAGCCGGGGGCGACGGCCACCGAGTTGGTGACGTTCGCGTGCACGGGGGGCACGCCAATCGCGATCAACGCGGGGAAGGTGATGAGTGAACCGCCTCCGGCGACCGCGTTGACCGTCCCGGCTGCGAGCCCGGCCGCCACGAGCAGGCCAGCTTCAGTGATCTCCACGCGGCAGAAGGCTAGCGGGAGCCCTTGTTGGTCAGTAGTCCCGGTCGACACGCTGGCTGAGTTGCTGGCGCTGGTCCGGTCCGAAGACCGGACGCAGCCCGATCTTGATGGGGGCGGCTAGCGCCGCCGGCACATTGTTGCGATCCTCGTCCGGTCCGAAGACCGGACGCAGCGTGAGTCTGCTCACGCGGGGCGCCACCACCGCGCGGGGTTGCGATCCTCGTCCGGTCCGAAGACCGGACGCAGCGCACCGGCCGGCGGCTACGGGTCGGCCGGCGGCTGTGGTTGCGATCCTCGTCCGGTCCGAAGACCGGACGCAGCGGCACGCGACCTGCGGATATGGACAACCATAACTCCATGACCCCCAAGTACGCGAGCCGAAATATCACCTTTCGCCCCATTTATCGGTTCGGAACCTCCCCGGG
>DATCMA010000020.1:0-2960 GCA_036563645.1 Micromonospora sp. | reverse complement strand
GGGATGGCCCGGTGTCGCCGCAGGAGGCGCCGCGGCGCGGGGGATAGCCCGCTGTCGCCGCAGGCGGCTACGCGGCGCGTCGCGCGTCCCGCTGTGCGGGTGGGATGGCCGGGCACGGGGCAATGCGACCGGTGGTGTTTCGGTGTCAGAATGGCCCGCCGTCAGGCATTATCCAATGAAGACTTGGCGTTGGCGCGCATGAGCCCGGCGCCGGCGCACCTACCACCGCACCCCCATGCAGGAGCCCGTCACCATGTTCAGAAACATACGGAGTTTCGTCCCCGCGCCACTCGCTGCCGCGCTGCTCCTGATCGCATGCGGCGACGACCCCGCGGAGCCGCGACTCACCATGACAATGGTGGCCGGCGAGTACGTAGCGGAGCAAACGCTTGGCGCCATCACGTTCACGACCACCGAAGGCGGCGAGACGATCGACTGGCTCGAGCGGGGCGCCTCGCTCACGATCACGCTGGCGACGGATGGCACGACCGAGGGTCGCCTTTTCGTCCCGGGAATGGATGAGGACGGGGGCGACTTCGATGCAGACCTCACCGGCACCTGGACTCTGGTCGGCGATACCGTCCGGTTCTCCCATGCGGCTGACACCTTCGTACGGGACATGCCCTTCGTCGTGCGCGATGGACGGCTGGAGGGGGATCGCACCTTCGGCGGGACCCGGATTCGCGTGGTGCTGGTGAAGCGCTGATCCGCGCGGGTTTCGACCGTGCCGGGTCGGTGTGCCCGAGAGGGGAGAGGGCGCGCGGCGATCCTGGCGGATCGGATTCTGCGAGGCATGCGCTCCGCGAGGCATACGCCGATGGGCGCCGGCCCTTCCGTTTCGGCCGAACGACGATCATTGCCGACGACGCGCCCGGCCGCTTCGACCGACGTTCTCGATCGCGGCGCGCCATCGTGGGCGATGCGTCGCACCGGCCTGCTCGACCGACGCGGGCGATCGGCCGCGGCTGACCACAAAGGTCAGCCGCGGCCGGCATTTCGCCGCGAGCCGCGGACGCCGTCCGCGATCAGTTCGACTGCGCCGTCAGCGGGGTACACGGGACGTCGTGCCCGCGCGCGGCGCACTCGGCGGCCGGAACGAGCATGTTGGTGAAGATCTGGTCGCCCGGCCGATCGATCGGCAGGGTGTCCAAGCGGTCGTACCGGCGCGCGTCGATCCAGCGCACCCCCTGCGACCACATCAACGAGTAGAGGCGGTTGTACAGCAACTCGTCGATGAATTCGTCGTCCGAGCTGGCGGGAGTGAGCGAGGTCGGATCGAGCCCGCCTGCGTGCTGACGGATGAGGTCGATGTCGCTGATCGCGCCGGCCTTGTCGCCGGTGTGCCAGCGGATCTCGGCGCGGAGCAGGAGCAGCTCCTCGTTCGTGATCCACGGGACCCACGCGGCGGGGTTCGGCTCCGCCCGGTTGGATGGATTGTTGTACAACACCGGTTTGTGCGTGCCGGTCAGCTCTTTGTAGGTGTGCACGCGGCCGGAATCCATGACCTTGCGCGTGAAACGCAAGTCGGGAGAGCCGTCGCCGCGGCGCTGAACGCCCGTCACGATCGAGCTGTGAACCCAGAGCTGGTTGCCCGAGAGCGGCTCCGTGATCGGGTTCGAGAATTCGTCCGCCAGGCCGGTGTAGCCGTAGTACACGCCCAGCGACAGCGACCCGGGGAGTCCCGCGTCGGTGATGAACGACTCGCTCAGCGCCGTCGCGGCCTGGGCCCAACAGGCGGAGCAGTCGTTGAACGTCGCCCGGTACACCAGCACCTTGGCGGCCAGGGCCCGGTTGAACTGGAGGAACCGGGCAGGCGTGTCGAAATCATCGAACCCGGGCGCCACGGGGAACGGGAATGCCGCGCCACCGGCGGCGACGAGGTCGTCGCGCGCCTCGTCCAGGAGGTCCGACACGTACTCCAGGGCATCCGCGAACGAGACGAACGGCGCCGGCTCCTCGCTGATCGGACGGTCCACGTCGATCGGGATGCCGAGCTCGCCGGTGCGAATGGCGAGGCGAGCGAAGTGCCACGCCTTAAGCGTCTTCGCGAAGCCCATCGAGGCGCGGACTTCCGCCTCGCTCAACCCCGTGGCGTTCGGAAGCGCCGCGAGGTACGTGTTGATGTGCCGGATCGCGTTGTACTGGCCGATCCAGATCGCCCCGCTGCGGGCAGCCGCGTTCTGCGGACCCGCCACCTGCTCGTCGACGTCACGCGGATCGTTGCCGTCCAGGTTGTACCCCTCCCGGCCGTAGATCGCGTAGAACTGGATCTCCGTACCGACGTCGTTGAAGGCCCGCGCGAAGATCCCCGTCGCCGCCGTGGCCAGGATGTCCCGGGTCGGCGAATCGACCAGGTCGTCGATGGTCGGTGCGTTGGTGTTGGCGATATCCATGTCGCAGGCGCCGAGCAGGAGCGCACCGGCCAGCAGCGCGCCGATGCGCGTCCTGCGCGCCCGCGGGGAATCGATCCGAAGCATAGCGATCGTCGTCATGGTCAGAACCCCACCGAGATGTTGAAGTAGATGGATCGGCTCGGCGGATACGGAGTGATGTCCAGCGGGTGCCGGACGGCGGTCGCGCCGAAGTTCGCGACTTCGGGGTCGAGCCCGGAGTAACGGGTCCACATGAAGAGGTTGCGCCCCGTCAGCCCGAGTCGCAGGTGGCGGAGCCCCAGGCCGATCGACTGCGTCACGCTCACCGGCACGTCGTAGAGGACCGACACCTCGCGGAGTTTCACGAACGTCGCGTCCTCGACGTACGGCTCGGTTATGACTCTGCTCGCGGCGAGGAAGCGACGCTGTCCCTCGGGCGTGGCCCAGTCCGGCGAGGTCGCGTTCGCGTCCTGGAGGAAGCGCGTCAGGTTCACGACGTTGCCGCCCTGCTGCCAGTCGAGGACGGCGGCGAGATTGAAGTTGCGATACGAGAGGTCGTTGACGAACCCGACGCGGAAGTCGGGCGTC
>DATCMA010000016.1:0-60541 GCA_036563645.1 Micromonospora sp. | reverse complement strand
CCTCGTCCGGTCCGAAGATCGGACGCAGCTCGAGCAGCCCAAGCGGCCAGTGCCGGGCGAGCCCGGCGTTGCGATCCTCGCCCGGTCCGAAGACCGGACGCAGCTCGACTGCGGCGCGGGCGCGAGCATGTGCTGCGGCACGTTGCGATCCTCGCCCGGTCCGAAGACCGGACGCAGCCCGCTGCACCTGCCTGACGGCCTGCCGCTCCCGCCACCGCTGTTGCGATCCTCGCCCGGTCCGAAGACCGGACGCAGCTGGACGAGGGTGCGGCCCTGATCCGGGGCCTGGCGGGTGAGTTGCGATCCTCGCCCGGTCCGAAGACCGGACGCAGCGGCACGCGACCAGCGGATATGGACAGCCATAACTCCATGACCCCCAGGTACGCGAGCCGAAATATCACCTTTCTCCCCATTTATCGGTTCGGAAACTCCCCGGGTTTCCGGGGTCACTAGAGGTTCCTAGATCAACTTGGTGTTGGTCGGAGCCGGCTCACCGCCACCCCGTCCTCGCTCACGGTAACCGATACCCCCGACGCCTCCGCTCAGGCGGCGGAGGGTGGACCGCACGCCGGCCGGTGCTGGCGGCGCGGTGTCCGCCAGCACCGGAGACGGTCGCCTCACCCGCGTCACGCGCGGGGCAGGACGTCACACATAGCCCTCCTCTCCCCGCTCCTTGAGCTGGTCGACGAGCTTCTTGACGTCCTGAGCACGGTCACGCGGACAGACCAGCACGACGTCCGGGGTGTCCACAATGATCACGTCACGCAGTCCGAGCGCGGCGATCAGCCGACCCGACTGCGGGACGAACACCGACCGGGACGTGTCGTACAGCAGCACACCCGGCTTCTCCTCGGCCGCCGGCGAACCGAGCACCACGTTGCCCTGCTCGTCCGCCGGGAGCACCTCCCCCAGCGTGTGGAAGTCGCCGAGGTCATTCCAGCCGAAGTCACCCGGCACGGTACCCACCCGTCCGGCGTCGGCCGCCCGTTCCATGACCGCGTAGTCGACGGAGATCTTCTTCAGCGTGGGCCAGACCTCGCCGAGGACGTGGTCCCGCTCGGGCGTGTCCCAGGCCTCGGCGATGCGGGTCACCCCGGCGTGCATCTCGGGCTGCTGACGGGCCAACTCGGCGAGGAACACGTCAACCCGCCAGACGAACATGCTCGCGTTCCACAGGTAGTGACCCGAACGCACGTACCGCTCAGCCACCTCGTACGCCGGTTTCTCGGTGAACTCGGTGACCTGACGCAGTGGACCATCACCGATCAGGTCGCCGCAGCGGAGGTAGCCGTAGCCGGTCTCCGGACGGGTCGGGCTGATCCCCACCGTCATGAGCAGCCCTTGCCGCGCGCCGACCACCGCGTGCCGGACCGTCTCCACAAACCGGTCGGTGTGGGCGATGAGGTGGTCGGCGGCGAACGAGCCCATGACCGCCTCGGGCTCACGCCGCGCGATCACGGCGGCGGCGAGGGCGATCGCCGCGCAGGAGTCCCGCGGCGAGGGCTCGACCAGGATGTTCTCCTCAGGTATCGCGGTGAGCTGTCGCGCCACCGCCGGCGCGTGGGCCGCTCCCGTGACCACGAAGGTGCGCTCGGGCGTGGTCAGTGCCGACAGCCGCTCCACCGTGGCCTGAAGCAGCGACGCGCCTGTTCCGGTGAGCGGATGCAGGAACTTGGGGTTACCAGCGCGCGACAACGGCCACAGGCGAGTGCCGCTGCCACCCGCCGGGATAACGGCGAAGAGCATTGGCTCATCATGCCCGGCCGCGGCAAACGACGCGCCGCGAGCGTCGGTTATCCCGCTCGGCCTCACTCCTATCCCGCCGCTCGGCTCCCCGACGCGATGTGCGCCTCCGCGCTGGACTCCCACACAAACTCTTGAACCCGCTCGACTCCGGGGCGAGCCAACGCGAGCCGACGCGGTGCGTCGTCGAGGAGCGCCGCGAGGTCGACGGCGTTCTGGTCCGGGTCTTCGGTGGTGTCCGCCAGGCCGCCCTGGCGTGCCGGCGGAGGCGTCGCCCGCGTCACCCGGGGCGGGCTCCGCCGGAATCCGCCTAAGCCGGTATCGTCGCGATGCATGGCCGACAGCATCGCCCGGATGTTCAGCGCCGCGGTCTCTGCGGACCCGTCCCGCCCTCTCCTGACGTGGTATGACGACGCGGTTGGGGAGCGCACCGAGCTCTCCGGCGCCACGCTGGGCAACTGGGTGGCGAAGACGGCGAACCTCCTCGTCGATGGCGCCGGGCTCGCCCCCGGTGACCCCGTCGGTGTGCTCCTGCCGCCCCACTGGCAGACCGCCGCCGTGCTCCTCGGCGCGTGGTCGGCCGGGCTGGTGGTCCACCAGTCGCCCGATGACGGGCCGGTCGAGGCCCTCTTCGCCGCCGCGGACCGGATAGAAGAGGCGACCCGGTGGTCGGCGGGAGAGCAGTACGCCTTGTCGCTGGCGCCGATGGCCGCGCCACTGCGCGAGGTCCCCCCGGGTTTCGTCGACTACGTCGTGGAGGTCCGCGCGCACGGGGACCACTTCAGTCCTTCCGGGGCGGGGCCACAGGACGCGGAGCTCCTCCGGCGGGCCGCCGCGCGCGCGGCGGAGTTGGGGCTGACCCACGGGGCACGGGTGCTTGTGGACGCCGCTCGCTACCCGGACCCGGTTGACTGGCTGCTGGCCCCGCTGACAGTCGGCGGATCAATCGTCCTGTGTGGACATGTCGATGCCGAGCGGCTCGCGAGCCGCACCACCACCGAGCGGGTCACGGTGACTCTGCGCTAGTGGCTCACCGTGGCGGGCGTGTCGCCCGCCGAGCGGCGTCGGGCGAAGCGCTCGAAGGCCACCAGGGCGTCCGGATTGGCCAGCGCGTCGAGGGAGGCCGCCTCCGCCGCCGGGGTCCCGCTGAGGATCCGTTTCACCGGGACCTCCAGCTTCTTGCCCGACAAGGTCCGCGGCACCGCCGCCACGTGGTGGATCTCGTCGGGCACGTGCCGTGGGGAGAGCGCGGTCCGCAAGTCGCGGACGATCGCGTCGCGCAGCGCGTCATCGAGCGTCCGGCCCTCCGCCAGGACCACGAAGAGGAG
This sequence comes from Micromonospora sp., assembly GCA_036563645.1. GTDB lineage: Bacteria > Actinomycetota > Actinomycetes > Mycobacteriales > Micromonosporaceae > DATCMA01. The sequence continues at coordinate 57,470 of DATCMA010000016.1, read as the reverse complement.
CAGCGCGCCTGGGCCGCCCTCGGGATCCTCGACGTGGACCACGAGCGAATCGAGGACCTCGGGCCGAGCCTCGACCACCGAGTAGACCTCGGCGGTGCCGAGGCGCACCCCGCCGCGGTTGAGCGTGGCGTCGGAGCGGCCCGAGATGACGCAGCTTCCCCGCGGGGTGATCGTGATCCAGTCGCCGTGCCGCCACACACCCGGGAAGTCGTCGAAATACGCCTTCCGATAGCGCGTCCCATCCGGGTCGTTCCACAGGCCGATCGGCATGCTCGGCATCGGCTCTGTGATCACAAGTTCGCCCCGCTCCCCGACGAGCGGGGTGCCCTGCGGCGACCACGCCTCAACCTTGGCGCCCAGGCACCGGCACGAAATCTCGCCCGGGTACACCGGCAGTAGCGGCACGCCGCCGACGAACCCCGTGCACACGTCGGTGCCGCCGGAGAGGGACTCCAGGCACACGTGGTCGCCGATGGCGTCGTAGACCCACGTGAAGCCCTCCGCGGGCAGGGGCGCGCCGGTCGAGCCGAGGCCCCGGAGAGGCGACACGTCGGCCACCTCGCGGGGCACGATCCCCGCCTTGCGGCAGGCGAGCAGGTAGGGCGCTGACGTGCCGAAGTACGTGACACCGGCCCGCTCGGCGAGCCGCCACAGGGCGCTGAGATCCGGATAGGTCGGATCGGCGTCGACCAGCACGATCGCCGCACCGACCGCCGGCCCGGAGACCAGGTAGTTCCACATCATCCACCCGGTGGTGGTGAACCAGAAGAATCGATCACCCGGGCCGAGATCGTGGTGCAGGGCGAGCATCTTGAGGTGCTCGAGCAGGATCCCGCCGTGGCCGTGCACGATCGGCTTGGGCAGCCCGGTGGTCCCCGAGGAGTACAGCACGTAGAGCGGGTGGTCGAAGGGCACCGGCTGGAACGCCAGCGGCTCGTCGGTCTCGGCGGCGAGCTCCCGCCAGCTCAGCTCCCCCGCCTCGGGCGAGGCCGCGGGGTCGAGGTAGGGGATCAGCACCGTGTGCTGCAGCGACGGCAGCCCGGCGCGGATCTCCGCCACCTGGGGACGCCGGTCGACCACCCTGGCGCCGTATCGGTAACCGTCGACGACGACGAGCACCGTGGGGTCGATCTGGCGCCACCGGTCCAGGACGCCACGGGCGCCGAACTCCGGCGCGCAGGACGAGAAGACCGCGCCGAGGCTCGCGGCGGCGAGCAGCACGACGACGGTCTCGGGGATGTTCGGCGCGTACGCCACCACCCGATCGCCCTGCCGCACGCCGAGCCGGCGCAGGCCAGCGCGCACCCGCCGCACCTGTTCCCGCAGCTCACCGACGGTGAGGGTGCTCGGCGGACGGCTCTGGCTGTGGGCGACCACCACGGGGTCGTCCACGCCCAGCCCTGGCGCGCGCAGCACGTGCTCGGCGTAGTTGAGTCGGGCCCCGGGAAACCACCGCGCCCCCGGCATGCGCCGGCTGGTGAGCACCGCCTGCGGCGGGGCGTGCGCGGTGACGGCGAAGTAGTCCCACAGCGAGCGCCAGAAGCCGTCGAGATCCGTGACCGACCAGCGCCACAGCGCGTCGTAGTCCGGGAAATCGAGATCACGCTCACGGGCGAGCCAGCGCAGGTAATCGCCGATCCGGCTCCGCTCGCGCACGTCAGCCGGAGGCGTCCACAGCGGCTCGCCCACGGCGTCCCTCCCGGGGTGCCACGGTGAGGGGCATCACTGTGCCCATCATGCCGTGCCCGGAGGCCAGGCGGGAAGCCCCGCTTCCCGCCGTCGCGCTAGTCCCGCAGGAGCTGGCGTGCCATGACGATCCGCTGGACCTGGTTGGTGCCCTCGTAGATCTGCGTGATCTTGGCGTCCCGCATCATCCGCTCGACCGGGTAGTCCCGCGTGTAGCCGTACCCGCCGAGGAGCTGGACGGCGTTCGTCGTGACCTCCATGGCGACGTCGGAGGCGAAGCACTTGGCCGCCGCGCCGAAGAAGGTCAGGTCCGGGTCCGACCGCTCCGACTTCGCCGCCGCGGTGTAGGTGAGCTGACGAGCTGCCTCCACCTTCATCGCCATGTCGGCGAGCATGAACTGGATGCCCTGGAAGTCGGCGATCGGCCGGCCGAACTGCTTCCGCTCCTTGACGTAGTTCTTGGCGTAATCCAGCGCGCCCTGGGCGATCCCCACGGCCTGCGCGGCGATGGTCACCCGGGTGTGGTCGAGGGTGCGCATCGCGGTGACGAACCCCGTGCCCGGCTCACCGATCATGCGGTCGGCCGGGATGCGGACGTTGTCGAAGTACACCTCACGGGTGGGGGAACCCCGGATGCCGAGCTTCTTCTCGGGAGCGCCGAAGCTCACCCCCGGGTCGGACTTCTCCACGACGAACGCGGAGATACCCCGGCTGCGGGCCTCGGGATCGGTCACCGCGAATACGGTGTAGAACTCGGACTCCCCTGCGTTCGTGATCCACCGCTTGACGCCGTTGATAATGTAGTGATCCCCATCACGGACCGCCCGGGTCTTCATCGAGGCGGCGTCGCTGCCCGCTTCCGGCTCGGAGAGGCAGTACGAGAAGAGAGCCTCACCACGCGCCACCGGAGGCAGGTAACGGCGCTTGAGCTCCTCCGAGCCGGCCAGCAGCAGCGGCATCGTGCCCAGCTTGTTCACTGCCGGGATGAGGGACGAGGAGGCGCACGCGCGCGCCACCTCCTCGATTACGATCGCGGTGGCCAGCGCATCCGCGCCGGCCCCGCCATACTCCACGGGAATGTGCGGAGCATGGAAGTCAGCGGAGCGCAACGCCTCGTACGATGCCTGGGGGAACGCGGCGGTCTCATCGACCTCCGCAGCATGGGGAGCGACCTTGGCGTCACACAGTGTTCGTACCGCCTCACGGATTGCCTCATGTTCTTCCGACAACCGGTAGGCGTCGAACGACGACTCCATCGTCATCCCGGCCATCCCCCCTTTGTGATCGGCCTGAGCGGGTGTGAGGATACACCGACCGCACATAGCCCCTTACGGGCGCATAGGTCGAACCACTATCGTCGCTCACATCTCCGTGGCCCCGCCGGTCACGTAATCACCCCAATCGAATATCACTATGTGTCCGTTAAGGCGCCCTTTGGCGTCAGTTGACCGCGACGCACCTAGCGCCCCACGCGAGCGGAGACCACAGGCGTGACTATCCCGTACCCGAGTGGCCAATCGCTTCCGGCCTTCGCCACGGTTACCCCCCCGTCCGGGGCTCCCCGGCCGCGATTGACGTTCCTGGGCACCGGTTACCTCGGCGCGACCTACGCGATCTGCTTCGCTGAGTTGGGCTACGAGGTACTCGGCTGCGATATCGACGAAGAAAAGATTGCGACGCTGGCGAACGGAGTCGTGCCGTTCCACGAGCCTGGTCTCGACGAACTCCTGCGTCGCAACCTGGCGACGGGACGGCTCCGCTTCACCACGGACTACAAGGAGACCGCCGACTTCGGTGACGTCCACTTCATCTGCGTCGGCACGCCCCAGCGCGCCGACGGGATGGGGGCGGACCTGTCGTACGTCGAAGCCGCGGTCACGAGCCTCGCGCCGCACCTGACCCGTAAGGCGCTGATCGTGGGCAAGTCCACCGTCCCGGTCGGCACGGCCGAATGGGTCGAGCAGCTCGTGAGCAAGCACGTCCCGCCCGAGCTCGGGGTCGAGGTGGCGTGGAGCCCGGAGTTCCTCCAGGAGGGCTTCGCCGTCGAGGACGTCCTCCGCCCCAACCGGATCGTGCTCGGCGTCAAGAGCGAATGGGCGTATTCGATGCTCTACGCCGCGCACAAGGGCGTCTTCGACCTCGCCGCCACCGAGGACCGCGAAGTCCCGGTGGTCGTGACCGACTTCGCCACCGCCGAACTCGTCAAGGTCGCCGCCAACGCCTTCCTCGCCACCAAGATCTCGTTCATCAACGCGATGGCCGAGGTCTGCGAGGTCGTCGGCGCTGACGTGACGCAGCTCGCGCGCGCCATCGGTTACGACCCCCGTATCGGAAACCGCTTCCTCCAGGCCGGTATCGGATTCGGTGGCGGCTGCCTCCCCAAGGACATCCGCGCGTTCCAGGCCCGGGCACAGGAGCTGGGCGCGGGCGAGGCGCTCCGGTTCCTGCACGAGGTCGACCTCATCAACCAGCGGCGGCGTACCCGGGTCGTGCAGCTCGCCGCGGAGCTGCTGGGCCGCAAATCGGGGCCGGCGGGGCCCGACCTGTCCGGCACGCGCATCGCGGTCCTCGGCGCGACCTTCAAGCCCAACTCCGACGACGTCCGCGACGCGCCCTCGCTCGCCATCGCGGGCATGCTCCACAAGGCGGGTGCCGACGTCCACGTCTACGACCCGCAGGGCATGGAGAACGCCAAGCGCGCCCTGCCGAGCGTGACGTATGAGCCATCGATGGAGGACGCGGTCCGCGGCGCGGATTTGGTCTGTGTGCTGACCGAATGGGCCGAATTCCGCAACGCCGACCCGGTCGCGCTCGGGGAACTCGTCGCCGAACGGCGGGTCATCGACGGGCGGAACTGCCTTGACCCAGCCCTGTGGACGCAGGCGGGCTGGGTGTACCGCGGTATGGGCCGTCCCTGATCGATATAGGACGCGGGACATCGGCCGTGAATCCGAATTGGATTCACGGCCGATGTCATATCTGGCCCGCATTTCCCATCTGACCCACGTTCTCTCTTGGCCACCGGGGCCAATGAGGGCTATCCAAGAATCGACCTCTTTAGGCATGCTTCAGACAGTCCACGGTGCTGGGCCGACGCAGGAGGTCACCATGGCCCTCTCCCCCTGTCCCGTGTGCGGCCGGGGAATCCCATCCACCGCCCCCCAATGCCCACACTGTGGCGCGCTACACGGCGACTTCGCCGAGGAACTGGCCCGTCTCGAGCGCGCCATCGCCGAGATGAAGGCCAGGGACGCGGAGCTCGCCCAAGAGCAACAAGCCCTCGCCGCCGAGTTGCAAGCCGCGATCTTCCAGCGGGACGTCCTCGCCCACGCCCAGGCGGAGCGGCTGAAGCGGGGGCCTCGTCCCCGCACCCTGCGCCACCGCATCGGACGCCGACCGCCGACCGCGACAGGCCACATCCCCCCGCCCCGGCAACCGCCTCCGGAGGAAGGTCCCGTCGGGACCGCGTCCTCGTCGGAACCCCCACCGCCCGCGCCACCGGAGACCTCCTCGAAGGAGATCCAGAACGTCCTGCTCGGCCTCAGCGCCCTGGTCCTCGCCGCCGCCGCGGTGGTCTTCGCGGGATTCGCCGTCAGCACCCTCGCACTCGTCAGCCGGATGCTCATCCTGGGGGCGGCGATCGCCCTCACCCTGGCCGCCGCGCCCGTCCTCGCCCGCCGGTCGCTGATATCCACAGCGGAAACAGTCGCCGGAATCGGGCTCCTGCTGATCCCCCTGGCGGGCTACTCGCTGCTCAACGCCCTTGCGATCGACCCCACCGGCTTCGGTGGCGGGATCATCGGCGCGCTGATCTTCGCGGCGACGGCCCTCGTCGCCGGCGGATACGCCCAGGTCGTCCCCCTCACGGTGCCGCGCGTCGCGACCGTGCTCGCCGTCCAGCCGGTCCTGCCGCTCATCATCAGCGGCCGCGTCGACGGGCCCGTCGGGTGGGCACTCGCCCTCACCGCCGTCGGGGTCCTCGACCTCTGTCTGGCCTGGCTCTTCGCGCACCACCGCGCTCCCCGATGGCTGCTCGACCCCTCCTCCGGCCGGGACACCGCGCCGCGGTCTCAGCCCACGTCGCCCGAGGAGCGGCCGCGCACGAACGGCCGACCCGAGGGCGCGCCCGAGGAGCCTGACGCGGTGGTCATCCCGGAGCAGCCCGAGGGCGCCCCCGACACCCCGGCTACCGCTACCTGGCTGCGAGACCTGATCTGGGCGCTGCACGGGCTCGCCATCGGCGCCGCTCTCGCGTACGCGGCGATCGGCCTGCTCCGCGCCGACGCGGTGCTGCCGGCGACTCGCGCGGGTGTGGCCCTGGTGCTGGCCGCTGCTGTCGGCGTGGTAGGCGCCGTCGCCCTCGGGCGGCGTCCGCTGCCGGACGTGGCCACCGGGCTTTTCACCTTGGCGGTGATCGGGGCGGTCAGCCGAGTAGCCACCCTCGCGTTCCCAGAAGGGGCGCTGCTGGTCATCGCGCTGATCGTCACCGGTGCCGGCGCCGGTGTGCGCGCCCTCCCCGAGGCGGTGCGCCGGGGTCCCCAAGTCGCGACCGGCGCCACGTTGGCCGTGGTCGGCATCCTGGTCGCCGGGAGCGCGGTACGCGCCACGGTGGCCCCGATCCGCGCGGCTCAGCCGATCTGGACCGCTGATCTCACGACGTACGCGGAGACCATCGCGGCCACCGTCGGCGCGATCGACTGGCAACTCGCGACCGCGGCGCTCCTGCTCGCCATGGCCGCCGCGCTGGCCCTGCCGGCAGGCTCCCGCCGGGGAGCCGTCCTCGCCGGCCTCGCGCTCGCCGCGGTAGCCGCGCCCGCCTCGTTCCGCCTCGCCTGGTTCTCCGCCCCCTGGCCGGCGATCCTCGTCGCGATCGGCATCGGCCTGGCTGGTCTCACCGCGCGTACCGAGCGCAGCGGCCACCTGCACGCAGCCGGGGCGGCGCTCGTCGGCACCGTCGGAGCTCTGACCGCGACCGCCCGCCCGAGCCTCACCGCGGCGGCGCTCGCCACCCTGGCCGCCGGCGGCGCTCTCGTCGCCCTCCTCGCCCGCCGGCCCGAGCTCCACGCCTACCCGGGGAGCGACACCGTGGCGTCCTGGGCGGAAGGCGGGGCAGCCCTCGCCCTGCCCGGCGCCGTCGCCGCGCTGACGGCCACGTGGACGGCATCACCCCCCACCGCCGCGGCGCTCAACGCCGCGACCGTCCCCATCCTCGCCACGAGTTTCCTCGCCGTCGGCGCCGCGCTCGGCTACGCCGCGATCCGGCTGGTCTCCGAACGCCTCATCAGCACCCCGCTCACCCTCGGCACCGGCCTCGGCGCGCTGCTCGTCGCCGGCGCGGCGTTCGGCGCTCCCGGCGCGACCGGCCCAGACGCCGTGGTCGGGGCGCTGGTGCTGGTGAGCGCGGTACTCCTCTTCCTCGCCCCCACGATCGACGCTGGCCGCCGCGCTGATCGGTTGTTCGACGGCGCCGACTACGCGGCCGCCGCCGCCACCGTGGCCCTCGCCGGGGCGCTCGCCCGCGTCGGCGCGGTGATCGCCCCCGGCTTCGCTCTCACCGCCTCCGCTGCGCTGATGCTCGTCGTCGCGGCGGGCGTCCGGGCGTTGCCGGTGGACTGGCAGAGAGGTCCCATCCTCGGCGCGGCCGTCAGTGGCGGCGCGATCGCGCTGATCGCGGGGTACCAGGCGCTCGGCAACGGTCTCCTGGCGCTCGCGACCCCCGGTGGGCTCTGGCACGCCGACCTGGACGCCTGGCCGAGCGGACCGGCCGCTTGGGGCTGGCAGGTGCCCGCCGCCCTGGCGCTGCTCGCCGGCGCCGCCGCCGTGGCGCTTCCCCGCCCCTGGTCGCACACGGCCTCGGGGGCGCTCGCGGTGCTCGCCACCGTCGGCACCCCGGTGGCGCTGGGGCTGCCGTGGTGGTCGCCGATCCTGGTCGGCTGCACGGTGGCCACCGTGTACGCCCTCGCCGGCGTGGCCGCGACCGATCCGCGGTCTGGCCTCGCGCGATCGACCGTCGCGGCGGCGGTCCTGCTCTACACGATCGGCGCCGCGCTCGTCCGCCCGTGGACCACAGCCGCCACGCTCATCCTGGTGGCGTTGCTCGGCGTCGTGATCGCTGTCCTGGCCCAGGCCGTCGCCACGCTGACCACGCCGCCACCCGAGCCCGACGCGGCTGAGGAGAGCGAGGAGACACGCTCCACACAGGACACGTCGGGCATCCTGATGCCGCCGCATCTGGCGCGCATCGGCGGCGTCGCCACCGCCGCGGCGCTGCTGGCGCTGCCCGGCGCCGTCGCCTCCGTCGCCGCTCACCTCGCGATGCCGCCGGGGATGGTGCTCACCAGCGCGCTCGCCGCGGCGGGCGTGGGTCTCGTCGGGGTCGCGGCAGTCCGGCGCCACGTGCCCCACTACCTGCCGTACGCCACGGCGGGGCTCACCGGTGGCACGACGCTCATCACCCTGGCCGCCCTGCCGACCGACCTGCCCGCCGCGCTCTACGCCGCCACCGCGGTGCTGCTCGTCGTCCTCGCGGAGCTGCTGCGCGCGCACACCCCCGCGCCCCGCGCCGTGACCCCCATCGACCAGTCCTCGGGACCTGCGCCACGCTGGACGATCCCCCCGGAACGCGGGGTCGTGCTCGCCGCCGCCCTGCCGACCGCCCTCGCCACGGTGGCGATCGCGCCTACCCTCCTCACCGCGCTGATCGCGCCGTACGGAACGCTCCGGCACCCCTGGCAGGGCCCGCCTACCGCGCTGCTGGCCCCACCCGCCATCGCGGTCGACCCCACGACGGTCGGGGCGTGCGCGCTGTTGACCCTCGCGGCGGCGCTGGCCGCCATCGGCTTCACCGGAGGCCGGCTCAGCGAGGCGATCCCGGTGATCCTGCCCGGGCTCGCGGTCACGCTGCTGATCGCGCCGATCGCCCTCGACCTGCCGTGGCCGGCGAGCACCGTGACCGCCCTCGCCGTCTTCACTCTCACGATGCTGGGTCTGGCGTTGACGCCCCCACCGCCGGACACCGCCCGCGCGCGGCCGATTCGGATCGCCCGAGTCGTGGTCTTCGCCATCGGGCTCGCCGCGGGTGGAGCCGGTCTCGCCGGTAGCCTCGCCACCTCTGGCCTCACCGTGATGGCGCTGGGTGGCGGGGTCACGGTCGGCGCCGTCGCCGCCCTCGTCGGTAGCAGCTCCACCGCCCGCATCCTGGGCTGGCTCTTCGGGGCGGTGATGGCTCAGCTCTTCGTTCTCACCACGGGCCTGGTCGCCGGGGCGCCCGCCACCTGGTCCGCCTTCGGGGTCTTGGCCGTCGGCGCCCTCCTGCTGCTGAGCGCGACCCAGCTCCCCCGCGTCCGAGGAACGCAGGGAGTGCGGGAGGCGACCGTGGTCGAGTGGACCGGCTACGGGGCCGCGCTGCTGGCGCTGGCGCTCGCGCACACCTCGCTGCGGCACGTCGCCGGGCTGCTGGCCGCGTGGGGCGCGGTCCTCGGGGTGGTCTCCACCCGGCCAGACCGCGCGCTCCTCCAGCGCCGAGTGCTCTTCTGGGCCGCGGTCGGCTGCGAGATCGTCGCGTGGTGGCTGTTGATGGCCCTCAGCGGCGTGAGGCTACTGGAGGCGTACACCCTGCCGTTCGCGGCGCTCGCCCTGCTGGTCGGCATGGTGGAGCTGCGCCACCGGCCCGACCTCACCAGCTGGACGGCGTACGGGCCCGCGCTGGTCGCCGCGTTCGCCCCGACGCTGATCCTCGTGGTGGCCAGCGGCCGGAGTGACCTCCGGCAGGTGTTCCTCCTCCTCGGGGCGGTCGCGACGCTGCTCCTCGGTTCGATGCGCCAGCAGCAGGCTCCGGTGGTGGTCGGCACGGTCGTCACCGTGGTCACCACGCTGCACGTCCTCATGCTCGTCGGGCCGTGGCTGGCGTTGATCCCGATCGGGATCCTGCTGCTCACCCTCGGCGCCACCAACGAACGCCGCCGCCGCACCCAGGAACGGGTACGGGGCGCGCTGCGCGGCATGCGGTGACCGCCACCGGCGCCCGGCCGTGACGGGCCGTGCCCGCGGGGACCCCCGGGGGACGAGCGGGCTACTGGTTGAGGGTGGCGCGCAGCGCCCGGTCCTTCTCCGCCACGAGCGCGGCGAGTTCGTCCTGGTACGCGAGCATCCGCTCGCGGAGGGCGTCGTCGCTGGCGGCGAGGATCCGAACCGCGAGCAGCCCCGCGTTGCGGGCATTCCCGATGGAGACCGTGGCCACCGGGACACCCGCCGGCATCTGCACGATCGACAGCAGGGAGTCCAGACCATCGAGGTGCTTCAACGGCACCGGCACACCGATCACGGGCAGTGGGGTGGCCGAGGCGACCATGCCCGGCAGGTGGGCCGCTCCCCCCGCCCCTGCGATGATCACCTTCAGGCCGCGACCGGCGGCGGAGCACGCGTAGTCGAGCATCGCCATCGGGGTGCGGTGCGCGGAGACCACCCGCACCTCGTAGCTGACCCCGAACTCGTCCAGCGCCTCCGCGGCGGCCTTCATGGTCGGCCAGTCCGAGTCGCTGCCCATGATCACACCGACGCTGGTCACCGCCGTCTCACTTTCCTTCCCGCAGCCAGCTCGCGGCCCGCGCCGCTCGTGCCCGCACCTGCTCGAGGTCGTCCCCAAGCACCGTCACGTGACCGATCTTGCGCCCGGGCCGGGAACGCTTGCCGTAGAGGTGGACCTTGACCCCGGGATCCTGGGCGAAGAGGTGGTGGAGCCGCTCGTCCAAGGGCATCCCGCCGTCAGGACCGCCGAGCACGTTGGCCATCACCACCACCGGAGCGGTCAGCGACGTCTCCCCCATCGGGTAGTCGAGCACCGCCCGCAGGTGTTGCTCGAACTGCGACGTCCGGGCCCCTTCGATCGTCCAGTGCCCAGAATTGTGCGGCCGCATCGCCAGCTCATTGACGACCAGCCCCTCGTCGGTCTCGAACAACTCGACGGCGAGCAGGCCGACGACGCCGAGCTGCGTGGCGATGTCGATCGCCAGCTGCTGGGCGGCGAGCGCCCGATCCTCGGGAAGCCCAGGCGCCGGAGCGACAACCTCCACGCAGATCCCGTCCCGTTGCACGGTCTCCACCACGGGATAGACCGCAATCTGTCCAAAGGGGGATCGCGCCACCTGCACGGCGAGCTCCCGGCGCAACGCCACCCGCTCCTCGGCGATTAGCTCGGTGCCGCTCGCCAGCAGCGCATCCCCCTCGTCGACGTGGGACAACACCCACACCCCGCGGCCGTCGTAGCCACCGCGGACCGCTTTGACGACCACCGGCCAACCGACCTCGGCGCCGAAAGCCGCCAGGTCCGCGCGGTCGCGGATCGGCCGCCACCGGGGCACCGGAGCGCCCAGCTGCGCCAGCCGTTCCCGCATGGCGCGCTTGTCCTGCGCGTACCGCAGCGCCTCGGCGCCGGGGTAGACCACCACGCCCTCGGCGGCGAGAGCGCGCACGTGCTCGTTCGGCACGTGCTCGTGGTCGAAGGTCACCACGTCGCAGTCTTTGGCGAAGGCGCGCAGCGCCGCCAAGTCCGTGTGATCGCCGTAGTGCACGTCGGCCGCGACCAGGGCGGCGCCATCCTCCGGAGTCTGCGCGAGGACGCGCAACGACTGCCCCAGAGCGATCGCCGCTTGGTGGGTCATCCGGGCGAGCTGCCCGCCACCCACCATGCCGACACGAGGTAAACCGGTGCGGGGATCCATAGCGGCCGCCAGCCTAATGCCGCGCCCATGGGCCCGCGTCAGTGGGCCACCGGTCAGTGGAGCTGATCAGCCAGCTCGATCGCGCTGGTCACTGGGCGGTCACAGACAAATCCTCGACAGACGTACGCCGTCGCGTGGCCATCGAGGACGGTGCGGCCGCGCAGCAGCGGCACGCCCGGCTGGTCGGCCGTCCCCGCGACCACGACCGCTCCGGGCGGGGCGTACCGGTAGGCGGTCGCCAGCAAGGGCTCCGCGGCGTCGAGGTCGTGAGCCACGATCGCGATCTCGTACGGGCCGGAGAGCAGCGCCTCGCCGACCGCCGCGGCGTACCCGGTCATCCGCGGGTACCGGGCCGCGATCGGGACGACGGTCTCCAGCGCCGCCTCCGCCGCCCGCCGATACCGCGGCTCACCGGTGAGCGCCCCGTACGTCGTCAGCGCCGCCGCGATCGACGACAGCCCCGAGGGGGTGGCGTTGTCGGTCGGGTCCGCGGGGCGTACGACGAGACGCTCCGCGTCGTTCGCCGTGTCGTAGAAGCCACCGGAGCCGGTGGTGAAGCGGGACAGCGCGGTCTCGATCAGCTCACCGGCGAGCTCCAGCCACCGCCCCTCGCCGGTGAGCTGGTGGAGGGCGCAGAACGCCTCCGCGAGACACCCGTGGTCCTCCAACACCCCGGCCGCCTCGCCGACCACTCCGGCGCGGGAGACTCGGCGCAGCCGTCCGTCGACGAGGTGCGTCCGCGCCAGGTACTTCCCCGCGGAGGTCGCGAGGTCGCGGGCGAGGCGCGCGGTAGCCCGCTCCTCCGGGCCGGCGTCCGCCACCGCGAGCGCGGTCCACGCGTACTCACACAGGGCGGTGATGGCCAGCCCGTTCCACGCGGCGACCACCTTGTCGTCCCGGGCCGGCTGCGGGCGCCGTGAACGAGCCTCTGCCAGCGCGCGACGCACCCGAAGCCACCGCTCGCGCACGTCGTCGACCGCCGCGTCGATGTCCCGCCCCAGCCGCAGCACACTCGTGCCGTGCTCGAACGTGCCCTCCGGGGTGACCCCGAAGAGATCCGCCGCCCAGCGCCCGTCGTCCTCCCCCAACACCTCGACGAGCTGCTCCGGAGTCCAGGTGTAGGTCGCCCCCTCCACCCCCTCGGTGTCCGCGTCGAGGGCGGAGGCGAACCCGCCGGAGGGCAGCGCGAGGGCGTCGCGCAGGAAGTGCACGGTCTCTCGGGCCACACGCCGCCCCAGCCGGTCGCCGGTGAGCCGCCACAGCTGGGTGTAGACCCGCAGCAGCAGGGCGTTGTCGTAGAGCATCTTCTCGAAGTGCGGCACGGTCCACGTGGCGTCCACCGCGTAGCGGGCGAACCCGCCGGCGAGCTGGTCGTAGATGCCCCCACGCGCCATCGCCTCGCAGGTGTGGCGCACCACTTCGAGGCTGGCCCGCTCTCCGGTGCGCTGGTAGTGCCGCAACAGGAACAGCAGGTTCATGTGCGGGGGGAACTTCGGCGCGCCCCCGAACCCGCCGTTAATCGAGTCGTACTCCTTGGTGAGCTCGAGCGCGGCGGCGTCGAGCACCTCGGCGGTGAGGGGCGCGGTGGGGCCGTCCACCGCTTGCGCGCCGCCGATCGCCTCGACGAGCGCCGCGCCTTGGCGGAGCACCGCCTGCCGCTGGTCCCGCCAGGCGGCGGCGACGGCCTGGAGCAAGCGGACGAAGGTGTCCCGCGGGAAGTACGTGCCACACAGGAAGGGATTGCCGTCCGGCGTGGCGAAGACGGTCATCGGCCAGCCGCCGTGCCCGGTCATGGCCTGCGTGGCCATCATGTAGATCGCGTCGACGTCGGGGCGTTCCTCCCGATCCACTTTGATCGCAACAAAGTGGTCGTTGACCAGCCGCGCGACCTCCTCGTCCTCGAACGACTCGCGCGCCATGACGTGGCACCAGTGGCAGGACGCGTACCCCACCGAGATGAGCACGGGTCGGTCCAGCCGACGGGCTTCCGCGAACGCCTCCTCGGACCAGGGCCACCAGTCCACGGGGTTGTCCGCGTGCTGCCGCAGGTATGGGCTGGTGGCATCAGCGAGCCTGTTCATCCGCCGCTCCTCGCGCCGCCAGGCAGGGACCCACGCCCCGCCATGACCAACCTAACCCCCTGCCCTCCCACCCGGCCCACGCCACCGCGCGCGTTCCGCAAAACCGCTGACGCTCTCCTCAGGTCCGGGACCTACCCCGCCTCGGCGAGCTGCGGTGGCTTGCCACCGCGCCGCGCTGGCCTCGCCCGTGTCCCGCCACGTACGCCCCACCGGGGCGCGGCCTCGCGACGCGGGGGCGACGACGCGCGCGTCACCCCGCCGTCAGGACGCGCCGTCCGCCCGCAGCGGGAGGACCTGGGCCCGCGCGGTGTCCAGCAAGGAGCGCAGAACCCCGACGATGCGGTCGGCGGGCACCGGTTTGAAGAAGTGGTACCCCTGCGCCGCCGCGCAACCGAGGTCGACGAGTGCGGCCCGCTGGTCGGCGGTCTCCACCCCCTCGGCGATGACCCGGAGGCCGAGCTGCCGGCCCAACTCGATCGTGGTACGGACGATCGCCGCCGCCTGCGGCGACTCCACCATCTGCCCGACGAACGAGCGATCCACTTTGAGCTCATCCACCGAGATCCGGGTGAGGAAGCTCAAGGAGGAGAAGCCGGTGCCGAAGTCGTCGACCGCGATCCGCACCCCCATCGCGCGGAGGCTGCCGAGCACCTCGTCGATGACGTCGAGGTCACTCATCGCGACGGTCTCGGTGATCTCCAAGATGAGCCGGTTGGGCGGCACGTGGTGACGGCGGAGGAGGGCGGCGACCGTGTTGGGGAGCCGCGGATCGAGGAGGTTACGGGCGGAGACGTTCACCGAGATCGGTACGTCGAGGCCGTGCCGGGCCCACTCGGCGGCCACCGCGAGCGCCTTGTCGATCACATAGCGGGTGAACGGGGCGAGGAGCTCGCTGCCCTCGACCGCGCCGATGAATTCCGACGGGTTGAGCCAGCCGCGGCGCGGATGCTGCCACCGGATGAGCGCCTCCACTCCGGTCGGTTCACCCGTGGTGAGGTCCACTAAGGGCTGCAGCGCGAGGATGAGCTGGTCGTCGGTGGCGAGCGCCTCCCGCAGCTCGGCCAGGAGCGCGAGCTGGTCAGTGCTGGACGCGTCGTAGGCGCTGTCGTAGAGGGCGACGCCGGCACCCGCGTTCTTCGCCTGGTACATCGCGATGTCGGCCCGGCGCAGCAGCTCCGTCATGTCGGCGGCGCCCGCGTTCGCGACCACCACCCCCACCGAGGCCTCCACCGACATCCGAATGCCGGCGACCTCGATCGGCGCGCTGGCGAGTCCTTTGATGATCTCGCGGGCTCGCCGCAGGGCGGACGGGATCGGCGCCCCGCCCTCCGAGTCGGCGATCACCGGCAGCGCGGTGGCCAGGAGCGCGAACTCGTCACCCCCGAGCCGGCCGAGCAGCTCACCCGGGCGGACCAGCCCGGCGAGCCGTTCGGCGGTCGCGCGGAGCAACTCGTCGCCGGCGGCGTGCCCGAGGATGTCGTTGACCTCACGGAAGTCGTTCAGGTCGAGGAGGATCAGCGCCACCGGATGCTCCGGCGGCAGGTCACGCAGCGTGGCGTCGCCCTGGCTGAGGAGGGCGCTGCGGTTGACCAGCCGGGTCAGCGGGTCGTGGCGCGCCTCGTACGACGAGCGGGCGGTCATCGCCAGCAGGGCCCGGTGAGTGGCCGCGTCGTGGAGCGCCGCGCCGAGGGTGTCCCCGAACGCGTTGAGGGCGTTGCGCTCCCGGGGCCCGGGCAGGACCGAGCGGGGCAGCCGCACGCGCAGCTCGCCGACCTCCGCGTCGCCGACCGTCAGCGTCCGCGTCAGGGTCTGGTCGTCGGGTCGTGGCCGCGGTGGTGCGGTGTCGTCTTCCCGGAGCACTCCGTTGCGGTCGGCGGTGTAGCGGCGCCGGCGTCCATCGGCGCGCACCACGTCGATCTCCACCTGGTCCGCGCCGAAGATCGCGAGCGCGCCCGTGGCTCCGGCGGTCGCCACCGCCCGCTCGTCCAGCTGGTTGAGCGCCCCGGTCGCCCGCGCGAACTCCTGCCAGGCGCGGCGCTCGTCGTCGGCGAGCAGCCGTAAACCATAGGTCTGTTGGAGCAGCCAGAGGGCGGCGGGCAGGAACAACAACCACTGTGGATCATCGGCAAGTATCACGACCGCGACGATTCCGATCAAGACGTTGCCGACGACCATCAGCGCCTTGCTCTGCACGACGCGCACCAGCACGGTCCAGAACGAGGCGCGCCGCCTCAGCGACAGGGTGAGAGCCACCACACCTGCGCTGGCCACCACATAGGTCACCGCTCCGGCGGTGGCCGCGCCCGCCGTGGCCGGGCTGGGTGCCGCGCCGTACGGGTCAGTGAGGGCGCTGGTCACCGCGGCCCCGAGCGCAACCGCGATCGTGAAACCGGAGGCGGTCTCCACGACGTCGATCGGGGCTCGCCGCTCGGCGAAGAGCGAGAGCAACGTCCACGCCACGCCCGCGCCGACGAAGGTGGCTGCGGGCAACCAGCCGGCCGGGGCGAGGTAGAGGGCGACGATCAACGCCGCCTCGGTCCAGGTCACGCTGACCGTGTCAGCGCCGATGCGGACCCGGAACCGGGCGAGGTTCGCCAGCGCGACCAGTCCGGCCGCCACGCCGAATTGGGCCGCGGGCGACAGCAGGCCGGGGGTGGGTGGCTCCGCGAGGGCGAGGCCACCGGCGATCGCCCCGAGCGCCAGGGCGAGCAGCGTGACGCTGGGTAGCACGGAGTGCCGCACGACGATCGGCGCCGCTGGCGCACGATCCGGCGGCGAACCGGCACCGACCTCCGCCGTCACGGGTCGACCCCGAACGGTGGCCGGACAAAAAGGACCGTCGAGGAGGGGTGCCCGTGGTGTCGGGGGTCGGTCCAGCCATTCATGGTCGCCCCTTCGCGCACGGTGGGGGGAACGTTTCCCTCCCCGGCGGAGAGGCTAAGCCAAAGAAGTTTGCCGCAACAGTGTCCACTGGTCCCGTTTCTCATGACGGGAACCAGTTCCGGGGCGACCGATGCCGGCCGGCGGCGCCAGCGGCACAGGGACGATCAGTTGCCGGGCTTTCCCTCCGATCTCGACACGACGGCGTCGTGCTCCTGCTCAGGCTGCTGCTGCGGGAAGCGCTGGGGCAGCCGGCGCAGCCGCTGGTTCATGTTGCGGATCAAGAGCACCGTGGCGGTGGCGAGGAGCAACAGCAGGAAGAAGCCCATCGGCCCTGCCAGCCCACCCGACCGGGTATCGCCGAAGTTGTTCACCGCGAGCAGCTCTGCGGCGGTCAGCATGGACGCGTCCTCCCTCTGCCTGGCCTCAGCCTGCTGCAACGGTACGCCGCCGCGCGCTTACCCGACATTGAGCCGCTCCCGGATACCGGCAAATAGGTCTGATTCCGGCAAAGTTGTCTCAACCAGTGAGCGCGCGAGGTGGAAGTCCTCGGTCGGCCAGGCCCGTTGCTGCACCTCCAGCGGCACCTGGAACCAGAATCCGTCCGGATCGACCTGGGTGGCGTGGGCGCGCAGGGCCTCGTCGCGGATCGGGAAGTACTCCGCGCACGGGATCCGAGTCGTGATCATCGGACTCTTGTCCCGCCGCTCCCCGTTCTCCCACCGCTTGATCCACTCTTCGTAGGGCGACTGGAGGCCGGCGGCGAGCATCGCCTCGTGCAGCGCCATCACCTTGCTCTTGGAGAACGCCACGTCGTAGTAGAGCTTGAGCGGCTGCCACGGCGGGCCCAGCTCGGGATAGCGCTCCGGATCACCGGCCGCCTCGAAGGCGATCACGGTGATCTTGTGGCACATGATGTGGTCGGGATGGGGGTAGCCGCCGTCCTCGTCGTACGTGGTCACCACGTGCGGCCGGAACTCCCGCATCAGGCGGATCAGGGGACGTGCCGCCTCCTGCGGATCCTCCAGGGCGAAGCACCCCTCCGGCAGCGGCGGGGGCGGGTCGCCTTCGGGAAGCCCCGAGTCGACGAAACCGAGCCAGGCCTGCTCAACGCCGAGGATCGCCCGCGCCGCGTCCATCTCCGCGCGGCGGATCTCGGCGATGTTCTCCCACACCTCTGGCCGGTCGAGCTTGGGATTGAGCACACTGCCGCGTTCACCACCCGTACAGGTGACGACCAGCACCTTGGCGCCCTCGGCGACGTACTTCGCGCTGGTCGCGGCACCCTTACTCGACTCGTCATCTGGATGCGCGTGAACGGCCATGAGACGCAGTTGCTCGGCCAACGTTGCTCCCTCGTCCGGTGGCACTACGGAGACCCGCGTCTAACAGGTGCACGTCCCTGCCGACCCGAAGTCATGAGCTGCCAAGATTGACCCTGACATTGTCGCCGATGACACCGTTGAGCGAGCGTCAGGAGACCGTAGCCGGTGAGCGAGAGATATGCCAATCTCAGCGGACAGCCGCCCGTGTTCCCACCGGGACGCTACGGGCGGCGCCGTGAGCCGCGCCCGCGCCGCCGCTGGCTGCGGGGGCTGGTCGTCGCCGTCGCCGTGGCGCTCGCCACTGGGGCGGCAGTCCGGCTGTACCAGCAATTCGGGGACCCGAACTACCGCGCGCAGGTGATCACCTACACCGACATCACGGACTCGCAGGTGGTGGTGGAGTTCCGCGTCACCCTTCCGCCCGGTGGGTCCGCGGTGTGTCTGGTCCGGGCGCGGACCCGTGACGGCGCGGAGGTGGGGCGCGAGCAGGTCCAGGTCACCGCGCCGCCGGGGCAGCGGCAGGTCACCGTCTCACACCGGCTCACCACCACGGCACGCCCGATGGTCGGCGAGGTGCCCCGCTGTTGGCCCGCGGAGTGACTCGCCCGATCACGTTCTCCGCCAACTGACACCAGCCCCTTGGCATCTTTCGCTGGTACGTTGAAAGTTCTACTCATTACCGCGCAACCCGGATGAGGAGATCGTCTGTGTCCACGACCGACAACGGCGCCCGCACCACGTGGCTGTCTCAGGACGCGTACGACCGGCTGCAAGCCGAGCTCAATGAGCTGATCGCTAATCGACCGGTGCTCGCCGCGGAAATTAACGCCCGACGCGAGGAGGGCGACCTGAGGGAGAATGGCGGCTACCACGCCGCGCGGGAGGAGCAGAGCAAGCAGGAAGCGCGCATTCGCTACCTGCAGGAGCTGCTGCGCAACGCGAAAGTCGGCGAGCCGCCAAAAGGCGATGTGGTCGCGCCCGGAACGGTTGTGACCGTTTACTTCGACGACGACACCGACGACCAGGAGACGTTTCTCCTCGGCTCCCGCGAAATCGCCGCTACCACCGATCTCACCGTCTACAGCCCGGAGTCCGCGCTCGGTCAGGCCATTCTCGGCAAGCGCGCGGGCGAGACGGTCACCTACACCGCGCCCAGCGGGGCCGAGATCAAAGCCACCGTCGTCAAGATCGAGCCGTTCGCCGGCTAAGCGCGGGGCACCGGGCGCTGCGGGCCTCGGCTACTGCGCCAAACTCACCGCGTAGCCGCTGGCCCGCAGCGCCCTCAGCAGCTGATCGGAATGGTCCGGGCCGCGGGTTTCCACAGAAAGCGCGACTTCCACCTCGCCGAATCGCAAATGCGGATTGTGCCGCTGGTGCTCGACGTCAATGACGTTTGCCCGGTGTTCGGCGATTTCGGCGAGGAGCGAGGCGAGCTGTCCCGGTCGGTCCGCGCAGCGGACGGTAAATCGCAGATATCGGCCGGCGGCGGCCAATCCGTGCTCGATAACCCGCAATAGCAACAGCGGGTCGATATTGCCTCCGGAGAGCACCGCCACCACCGGTGTCTCCACGCGGACGGCGCCCGCGAGCAGCGCCGCGACGCTGACCGCCGCGGCGGGCTCGACGACCTGCTTGTTGCGCTCCAAGAGCATGAGCAACGCCTGGGAGATCTCGTCGTCGGTGACCGTCACCACGTCGTCGACCAGCTTGGCGACGTGGGCGAAGGTCAGGTCACCGGGACAGCCGACCGCGATTCCGTCGGCGATCGTGGCGTACGAGGCGAGGCGCACCGGCGCCCCGGCTCGCAGGGACGGCGGGTAGGCGGCGGCGCCCGCGGCCTGCACGCCGATCACGCGGATCTCCGGCCGAATCGCCTTCACCGCCGCGGCGATCCCGGAAACCAGCCCGCCCCCGCCCACCGCGGCGACGATCGTCCGCACGTCCGGGCACTGGTCGAGCACCTCGAGGGCGATCGTCCCCTGCCCGGCGATGACGTCCGGGTGGTTGAACGGGTGGATGAAGACCGCCCCCGTCGCTGCGGCGTACTCCTCTGCGGCGGCGAGCGTGTCGTCGATCGTGGCGCTGACGAGCTCCACGCGGGCGCCGTACCCCTTGGTCGCCACCACCTTGGGCAAGGGCGCGGAGGCCGGCATGAACACCGTGGCCGCGGTGCCGAGGAGCTTGGCGGCGAGCGCCACCCCCTGGGCGTGGTTACCCGCGCTGGCCGCCACCACGCCCCGCGCCCGTTCCTCGGCGGAGAGCCGGGCGATGCGCACGTAGGCGCCGCGGACCTTGTACGACCCGGCGCGTTGCAGGTGCTCGCACTTGAGCCACACCGGACCGCCGAGCGCGTCGGCCAGCGGTCGAGAGAACTCCAGTGGAGTGACGCGCACCACTCCCGCGAGCAACTCGCGCGCGGCGACGACCTCGGCGAGGCCGACCAGGTGACTCACGCCGGTACCGTCGCGCCCGTCGTGGGGCAGAGCCCTCCCGTCTTGGGGCAGAGCCGTCGCTTCCGGCCGGTCCACACGACACCGTCCACTTGGGATAACGCCACCGGTATCAGACGTCACCCGTCACCGTCGCGCAGCGCCGGGGCGCGCTAGCTCGCCGGGACGGGCACGCGAGGCCAGCCGGGGGCGTGCCGCGGCCATGGAGCTGCCACCTCCACCTGCCCCGCCACCGCGAGCAACAGCAGCTCCGAACCGGGCGGCCCCACGAGCTGCACCGCCACCGGCAGCCCATCGGGCCGCTGCCCCATCGGCACGACGATCGCGGGGAGGCCGGCGAGATTCCACGGCGCGGCGTACGGGGCGTAGCGGATGTTGCTCATGACGTTGGCCAACCAGGATCGGCGCGCCCACTGGATCGCCGGCGGTGGCACCGTGGCCAACGCCGGGGTCAGCAGCAGGTCGACCCCGTAATCAGCGAAGAAGTTGATGGCCCGTTCCCGCCACCGCTCCCGATCGTCCTCACGGATCAATCCACGGCGCTCGACCCACTCGCCCACGGCGATGTGCCGGCGCGTACGGGGCTGAAGCGCCCGGCGGTCGAGGCCGGCGTGCCGCGCGTCGCGGGCCACGGCCGCGAACCAGGTCGCCAGACCGCGCGCGCTGAGGGCTGGGGGATAGCTCGGGTCCGCGGCGATCGCGTCGTGCCCGGCCGCCACGAGTAGCCGCGCCGCGGAGTTGACGGCTTTCCGGTTCGGCTCGTCGGGCCGGATCCCGGGTACCGGCGCGCGCAGCGAGACGGCGATCCGCAGGCGGCTCGGCTCGACCAACTTCTCGGGGCGGCGCCCCGCGAGCACCGCGAACCCCAGCGCAGCATCCGCCACCGTCGTCGCGAAGAGCCCATTCTCCGCCATCCCGCACCAGTCATCGGCGCCCAGTCGAGCGGGGATGACGTCCCGACCCGGCTTCAGCCCGATCAGCCCGCAACACGCGGCCGGGATACGCACCGACCCGAAGCCGTCGTTGCCGTGGGCAAGCGGCACCATGCCCGAGGCGACCGCGGCGGCCGCACCGCCCGAGGAGCCGCCCGGGGTCCGGTCGATGCACCACGGATTGCGCGTGACCGCGGTCTCGTCGTCGGTGAGCGCCCAGATCCCCAGCTCCGGCATCCGGGTCACCCCGATCACCACCGCTCCCGCGCCCCGCAGCCGCCGGACAATCTCGTGGTCCTCCTGCGCCACCGGGGAGCGCGCCGCCGCCGATCCGTTCCACGTGGGCAGTCCGGCGACCGCGATGTTCTCCTTCACCGCAACCGGAACCCCGGCCAGCGGCAGGTTACGGAGGTCCTCCTGCTCGTCGACCTTCTCCGCTTCGACGATCGCCTCACCGCTACGCAGCGTGCGGAACGCCGAAATCGCCTTGTCCGCGACAGCGATGTGATCGAGATGGTCGGCCACGACACGCGTGGCCGACGTGTCGCCACGGCGCACCGCCCGGGCCATCTGTTTTGCGGTCGCGCCCACCCAGGTCGGCACGATGTCCTGCACGGCCACCTCCCCCATCCGGCCTATGCGTCTGTCGTCTCGCGGGCGGGGCGCGCCGCCCGCGTCTCTACCTCCTGGACCGAGTTCACCCGAGCGCCTGCTCCAAGTCAGCCAGCAGGTCCTCGGCGGACTCGATGCCGACCGACAGTCGCACGAGGTCGGCCGGAACTTCAAGAGGGGATCCCGCCGCGCTCGCGTGCGTCATGCGTCCAGGATGCTCGATCAACGACTCGACGCCCCCGAGCGATTCGGCCAGGACAAACAGCCGCGTCCGGTGACAAATCTCGATGGCGTGCTCCGGACCGCCAGCGGCCCGGAAGGAAACCATCCCACCGAACCGGCGCATCTGCTTCACGGCGATTTCGTGCCCCGGGTGATCCGGCAACCCCGGATACAGCACCTGCGCCACCGCGGGATGCCCGTGCAGGTACTCGGCGATGCGTTCGGCGTTGTCGCAGTGCCGGTCCATCCGCACCGCGAGCGTCTTGACGCCCCGCAGCGTCAACCACGCGTCAAACGGCCCGTTCACCGCGCCCATCGCCTTCTGGGCGAAGGCCAACTCCTCGCCGAGCGCACTGTCCGAAGTAATGAGTGCCCCGCCGACCACATCGGAGTGACCGCCGATGTACTTCGTCGTGGAGTGCACGACGACGTCCGCGCCGAGCGTCAACGGCTGTTGCAGGTACGGCGAGGCGAAGGTGTTGTCGACCACGAGGAGGGCGTCCGCGTCGTGCGCCACGGCGGAGAGGGCCGCGATGTCGGCGATACCCAGCAGCGGATTGCTCGGGGTCTCGACCCAGACGAGTTTCGTCCGCCCCGGCTCGATGGCGGCGCGCACCGCGTCGATATCCGACATCGGCGCCGCCGTCCAGCGAATGCCCCAGCGCTCCGCGACCCGGGCGAAGAGGCGGAACGTCCCGCCATAGGCGTCGTCCGGGATGACGACGTGATCCCCCGGTCGGCAGACGGTGCGCACCAGGGTGTCCTCCGCCGCGAGCCCACTGGCAAAGGTGAGCGCTCGCCTGCCGCCTTCCAACGCCGCGAGACACTCCTGCAGCGCGTCCCGGGTGGGGTTGCCCGAACGGCTGTAGTCGTAGCCCAACCGCGGGGAGCCCACGGCGTCCTGCGCGAACGTGCTCGTCTGGTAGATCGGCGTCACCACCGCGCCGGTACGGGGATCCGGGTCCTGGCCGGCGTGAATGGCGAGCGTCTCAAAGCCGAACGTCATGCCCCGAGGCTAGGCCATCGATAGGGACGGGCACGGGCGATGTCCCATCCCCCACCCAGACGCTATTCCCCACCCGGGCGCCGCACGGTGTGGTCTGTTCATCCGGAAGCGCGTGACGATTGATGCGGTCGCCGATCGGGTACCTGTGGGACAAGGACGAAGGGAGTCACCGTGTTCCTACGGCGCATCACCCCCACCATGCCGTCCCCCGAGGAGGCCTTGCCGGGACGCGAGACGCCCTTGCCGATCACCAACCGGCACGCTGTCCTCGACGCGCCGCTGATGGGGCCGTGGCCGGAGGGGTCGCGCATCGCTGTCTTCGGCATGGGCTGCTTCTGGGGCGCCGAACGACTGTACTGGCGCCTCCCTGGGGTGATCTCCACGGCGGTGGGCTACGCGGGCGGGTACACCCCGAACCCGACGTACGAGGAGGTGTGCACAGGGTTGACCGGTCACGCCGAGGTGGTGCAGGTGGTGTACGACCCGACCCGCATCCAGTACGAGGATCTCCTCAAGGTCTTCTGGGAGAACCACGATCCGACGCAGGGGATGCGCCAGGGGAACGACATCGGCACCCAGTACCGCTCGGCGATCTACACCACCGACTCCGATCAGCTCAGGATCGCCGAGGCGTCTCGGGAGGCGTTCGCGCCGATCGTGGCGGCGGCCGGGCGTGGCCCGATCACCACGGAGATCGCGCCGCTGCGGACGTTCTACTACGCCGAGGACTACCACCAGCAGTACCTGCACAAGAACCCGGGCGGCTACTGCAACCACGGCCCGAACGGGTTGACCTGCCCGATCGGTGTGGCACGCTAACCGACCGGGCTGGCCATCGCGTGTGTCCGGGACCGCTGGGAAGTGATCCGCGACGTCCCGGCACGCTAGGGGCCATGTCCGCCCGTGAGCTCGTCATCCTCGGCACCGCCAGCCAGGTGCCGACGCGCCAGCGCAGCCACAACGGCTACTTCCTCCGCTGGGACTACCGCGGCCCCGGACCGGCCGCCGTGGAGGGCATCCTCTTCGACCCCGGCGAGGGCACCCAGCGACAGATGCTCCACGCGGGCGTCGCCGCGAACGACCTCACCCGGATCTGCATCACCCACTTCCACGGTGATCACAGCCTCGGTCTGCCCGGGGTGCTCCAACGCCTGTCGCTGGACGCCGTCGCGCACCCGGTCACCGTCCACTACCCCGCAGGCGACCAGACGTACTTCGAGCGGCTGCGGTACGCCACCCCGTACCGAGAGGTGGCCGAGATTCGGCCCGAGCCGATTGAGCGCGACGGGCACGTCGTCACGTTGCCAATCGGCACGCTCGAGGCGCGCCGGCTGCGCCACCCGGTGGAGACGTACGGCTACCGGTTAGTCGAACCCGACGAGCGGCGGATGCTCCCCGAGGCGTTGGCGCGGCATGGTATCCGCGGGCCCGCCGTTGGTGAGCTGCGTCGCGCCGGCGCGATTGAGATCCACGGGCGGCGCGTGACGCTCGACGAGGTGAGCGTGCCGCGGCCTGGCCAGCGCTTCGCGTTCATCATGGACACCAGCCTCTGCGAGAACGTCTTCGCCCTGGCGGAGCGTGCGGACCTCCTCGTCATCGAGGCCACGTTCCTCCAGTCCGAGGCCGCGCTCGCCGCCGAGGTGGGTCACTTGACGGTGGGTCAGGCCGCCCGGGTCGCGGCGGAGTCAGGGGTACGCCGCCTCGTCCTGACGCACTTCTCCCAGCGGTACACCGAACCCGCGCGCGTGGTCGACGAGGCGCGGCGATACTTCGACGGAGATCTCGTCGTCGCCGAGGATCTGATGCGGGTGCCCGTGCCGCCCGCGACGGTGGACGCGGAGTCACGCTGAGCCGTGTGGGGCACCACGCCCTCGGCGCCCCTATGGTCGGGCGAGGGTACATGACCGGGGATCTGCGGGGGAAACTGAGTGGCCACGTACCCTCGCCCGTCACCCCACCCGTGAAACGCCTGGCCGGAGGCGTGGGACCGGCGGAGGCAGCCGGCCACCTGACTGGGTGGGCACGCGGCGGCCGTGGTGCTGGCGGAGGCACACCGACGGGTCACCGCAGGGGGCGACGTCTGAAGTTGTCGCGCGCGGCCGGCCCGTCAGAGGGCAACGTGCCGACCGCGAGGAGCCGGTAGCCGGATACCCGGTCAACCGTTCGTACCCCAAGTGAACCCCACGAGCACCGTCGGTGGTCGCACAGGTTGTGCGACGCCGACTGCCTACTCGCGGTGGTCGGTGGTCCGCCCCCCGAGGTGCGCGAGGAGATCCTGCCGGGTGATGACCCCCCGGGGCTTCCCATCCACCAACACCAGCGCCGCGTCCGCGCGTTCCAGCAACGCCACCGCCGCGCTGACCGGCTCCCCACCACCGATCATCGGCAAGGGGTCGGACATGTGCCGCTCGACCGTGTCGTGGAGCTGAGCCTTGCCCGTGAACAGGGCGTCGAGCAGGGCGCGCTCGGAGATGGAGCCCGCCACCTCCCCGGTCATCACCGGCGGTTCCGCCTTGAGCACCGGAAGCTGGGAGACGCCGTACTCCCGCATGTAGTCGATCGCGTCCCGCACCGTCTCCGTGGGGTGCACGTGCACCAGGTCCGGCAGACCACCTGACTTGGTGGCGAGCACGTCCGCCACGGTCGGCTCGCTGCCGCTGGCGTTGAGGAAGCCGTAGTGAGCCATCCACGAGTCGTTGAAAATCTTGGATAGATATCCGCGACCGCCGTCCGGCAGCACCACCACGATCACGTCATCGGGCTGCGCCCGCCGGCCCACTTCGAGCGCGGCCGCCACCGCCATTCCGCAGGAGCCCCCGACGAGCAGCCCTTCCTCCCGCGCGAGCCGCCGGGTCATCTCGAAAGAGGTCTTATCGGAGACCGTCACAATCTCGTCGCAAATCTGCGGATCGTAGTTCGCCGGCCAGAAGTCCTCCCCCACTCCTTCGACGAGGTACGGACGCCCGGTGCCCCCCGAGTAGACCGAGCCTTCCGGATCGGCGCCGATGACCCGGACACGCCCGTGCGACACCTCTTTGAGGTAGCGGCCCGCGCCGGAGATCGTGCCGCCCGTGCCGATCCCCGCGACGAAGTGCGTGACACGGCCCGCGGTCTGCTGCCAAATCTCCGGGCCCGTGGTCTCGTAGTGGGACCGGGGGTTCGCCGGGTTGGAGTACTGGTCGGGTTTCCAGGCGCCGGGGATCTCGCGGGCCAGCCGGTCGGAGACGCTGTAGTAGGACCGCGGGTCATCCGGTGGCACCGCGGTCGGGCACACCACCACCTCCGCGCCGTACGCCCGCAGCACGTTGAGCTTGTCCTCGCTCACCTTATCCGGGCAGACGAACACGCAGCGGTAGCCCTTGAGTTGCGCCACGAGCGCCAGCCCAACCCCGGTGTTGCCGCTGGTCGGCTCGACGATCGTCCCACCGGGCCGCAGTGCCCCGCTGCGCTCGGCCTCTTCGACCATGCGCAGCGCGATGCGGTCTTTCACGGAGCCGCCCGGATTGAGGTACTCGACCTTCGCCAGCACCGTGGCGGGAATCCCGGACGTCACCCGCCGCAGCCGGACCAGTGGCGTGTTGCCGATGAGCTCGACGACACTGTCGTAGTACTGCACCTCGGTGCCCCCTCCCTCGCGTCGACCAGCGTGGCCGACGGACCGGCACCGCCACCCCGAGACGCGCCGCGACGGACGACGAATCAGCCGTTAGGACAGCACCTCACCCGCGATAACCCGCGCCCGCTCGGCTTCCCAGGCCAGAAACCTCTCGGTCTCGGCGAGGATGCTGCCGGCGAGCCACGTGATGATCAACCCGTCGTCAATCAGGCCGAGGAGAAACAGGGCTATCTCCGGTACCGCGTCCACGGGGGAGAGCACGTATGCCAGGGCGAGCGCCATGAGCGCAAGCCGCAGGCGGCCGTCATACTCGCCCCGCACGCTCGCGACAATCATCCGCGGCAACGCGGCGAGTCGGCGGCTCAACGGAGGGCCACCCCGGGCCCCGAGCACGAGCGCCCGCCCCAACGCGGCGAACGCCCCCGCCCGCCGCAACGTCTTGGCCATCGCCGGTACCTCCTCCACCCCGGATCGCCACGCCCCGGGCAGCGGCATTCATTGACTCCAACGTAACCGGTTGGAGCAGTCGCATCGCCCACGGTGTCCATGCCCACCGTGACTTGCATCGCGAGTTAACCTCGCGAAAAGAGTTGAGATGGCAGGTGATCGTGTCAATGAGTGATGCGGTTGCGGTGTGTCGGACAACACGGTGGCGGACCGCAGCCAGCGTCGCCAAGGCCGCCGCACTCGGTGGCGGGATCGCCGCGGGGCTCGTGGCGACCATCTCGGCCGTGCTGTACAGCCAGGCGAAAGGCGCCCGGCGGGTCATTCCCGCGGCCGAGGCCCCACCACCGCGCGGCGACGGCCTGTATGGGGCTCGATTCCCTGGGTCTCCCCTCACGCTGGTCATGCTCGGCGACTCCACCGCAGCCGGTTACGGCGTTCACCGGCCGCGCGAAACGCCGGGCGCGCTGCTCGCCACCGCGATCTCCCGGCGGTTGCACCGGCCGGTCCGACTGCATCGATTCGCTGTCGTGGGTGCACTCTCGTCCGGCCTCCCGTTCCAGGTTGAGGCGGCGCTGGAGCACAAGCCCGACATCGCCGTGATATTGATCGGCGCAAACGACGTCACCAACCGCACCCCCATCGACGTCGCCGTGGGCTACCTCGCCGACGCCGTCCGGAAGCTGCGCGCCGCTGGCGTCGAGGTGGTCGTCGGCACCTGCCCTGACCTGGGCGCGATCCGGCCCATCAAGCCGCCGCTGCGGTGGCTGGCCCGCCGGCGCAGCCGGCAGCTCGCCGCCGCGCAAACCGTGGCCGTCATCGAGGCGGGCGGACACACGGTCTCCCTCGGCGACCTGCTCGGCCCACGTTTCGCCGCCGAGCCGGCCCGCCTGTTCTCCTGGGACCGCTTCCACCCGTCCGCAGAGGGGTACGCCATCGCGGTTGCCGCCATGCTGCCGACCGTCATCGCCGTGCTCACCGAACGCGAACGGGGCGCAGTGCCGGCCAAGCCGGGTGGCGAGGTGCGGGCGCTCCCGCAGGCGGCCCGAGTGGCGGCGCGCCGGGCGGGTACGTCGCTCAGCGGGGCGCGCGTCGCCGGCCGCGAACACGGCCCGGCGGGTCGGTGGGTGCGCCTTCGCCGGCACCGGCCACCGCTGCTTCCCGGTGGCGCGCTCGGCCGGCTTCTCGGTGGGGTACGCAGTGTGCAGCGGGAATCGACGCCGGCGGGTAGGCTGGCGAGCGCACGGGAGAGCGCATGAAGGTTGTTCCGGTCGCCCGCGCCGCCGCGATGACACTGCTCGCCGGCGCGGTCGGTGGTGCCGCGCTGCTGGCGGTGGAGGCAGCGGTGGCTCGTCGGCGCCGGTACGCGGAGCCCCGCTTTGATCTGGGGTTGCGCGCCACCGTGGGGCCGGACAACGCCCCACCGTTGCGTCTCGTCCTCCTCGGCGACTCCTCGTCACTGGGCGTCGGTGTCGACCGGTGGAGTGACACGGTCGGCGGGCAGCTCGCGGAGCTGCTCGCCAACCAAGGTCCAGATTCCCCACAAGTGCACTTGTCGAGTGTCGGTGTCGTCGGATCCCGCTGCGCCGACCTCTCCACGCAAGTCGCCCGGGCTTTGGTGGGTGAGCGCCCGGACGTCGCGGTGATCCTCATCGGCACGCACGACGTCACCAGCCTGCGCAGACCAGCCGAGACGGCGGCCCACCTCGGTGCCGCCGTACGCCGGCTGCGCGAGGCGGGCGTGCAGGTCGTGGTCGGCACCTGCCCCGACCTCGGGGCGGTGCGGGCCATCGCGCAGCCCTTGCGCCAGCTCATCGGCGTGCTCGGGCGGTGGACCGCCCGGGCTCAGGCGCGCGCGGTCGAAGAGGCGGGTGGCACAGTCGTGGATCTCGCCGCCGAGACCGGAGCAGTGTTCCGCGCTGATCCCAACACCTTCTGCTTCGACGGCTTCCATCCCTCAGCGGATGGCTATCGCGTGTGGGCTCACGCGCTGCTCCCGGCGGTGGCCGCGGCTGCCGCCACCGCCCACCGGTAGGAGGGCCAGCCGCCGCGCGCGGCTTCCGTCACGACCTCCTGTTCCGCGCTAGAGAGCGCGACGCGTGGCGTTGACGTCAGCGGTGGTCTCCGCAAGCACCTGCTCCGACGGGTGAGCGGCCACCAAATCGGCGACGACGACCCGCAACTGATCGGGCAGGACAAGGTCATTGTCGAGCCGGGGAACCCGACGCCGCGGCTCTCCCTCGGCGTCCGCCGCCCGATCGGCGATCCGCTGGACGAGGGCGTGGACGAGCTCGGCACGGGTGCCACCCCCGCCGCCGGCCGGGGCGCTCCAGCGCGCCGGCGTCCAATGGCCGACCTGGCGGACGAAACGCTCGACCTCCTGCGCGAGCGCCGCGGCGCTCGCGCCGCTCGGGTGCGGGCTGGCGTTGTCGACACCCATGCCCGGCGATCTCCCACCTGGATCTGACGATTGGCCCACTGCGCTCCCTCTTCCACCGGTCGCGGCCCCTCGACCCGCCGGACGCGCACGCCGGCGCGCACAACAGTGATGCCCGTCCCCGGCGGGGGACGGGCATCATCCGCACGCCGTTAGGTCACTCGTCGCCCTGGAAGTAGCTCAGCAGGCGCAGGAACTCCACGTACAGCCAGATCAAGCTGACCAGGATGCCGAACGCCGCGGTCCAGGCGTAGCGCTGGGGCAGCCCCATGCGCACGCTCTCCTCGACCTCGTGGAAGCTGAGCACGAAGCTGAGGGACGCGAGGACGATGCAGACCAAGCTGAACAGGATGCCGAGCGCGCCGTTGCTGCGCAGACCGGTCTCCACCCCGAAGAGCGCGAGCACCAGGTTGATCAGCATGACGGCGAAGACGCCGACCATCGCCGCGATCATGCCGCGCACGAACTTCGGGGTCGCCCGAATCACCCTGGCCTTGTAGAGCATGGCCATGAGGAAGAAGACCCCGAAGGTGGCGATCACGGCCTGGAGGACGATGCCCCGATAGCCCGCGATCTCCTGGAAAACCTTGCTGACCAACCCGACGAAGGCGCCCTCCGCCACCGCGTAGGCGACGACGAGCGCGGGGTTAGCCACGCGAGAGAACGAGATGATCAGCCCGAGGACGAGTCCGACCATGGCGGACCCGATCCAGGCCAGGCCGAGCAGCGAGTCCGGCACCAGGTTCCACGCCGCGACCGCCGACAGACCGGTCACGGCGAGCAGAATCACGGTCTTGACGACGACGTCGTCGATCGTCATCGGCGCGGCGACCGTAGGTGCCGGCGCGTACGTTCCAGCTGACGGGTACGCCGGTCCGAAACCCTGCGGCGGATACCCCGGCGGCGGGTAACCAGGCTGACCGTACGGCCCGCCCGGCGCGTACCCGGCAGCCCGCTCCCGCTCGGCTGCCTGACCGAGCCGGATCAGCACCGGGTTAGAAGTCTTCACGTCTGGGCCTCCCTACGGGCTCGTGCACGAACAGGCGCGCATGTCAAGGGTAGTCGTCGTCATCGACGTTGTGGAGATCACGGCCCCCTCTAGGCATGGTCTGTAGTGCCCGGGGCGGGTCTCGAACCCGCACGCCTTTCGGCAGCCGCTTTTAAGGCGGCCGTGTCTGCCGTTCCACCACCCGGGCTTAACGATCGCCCGACGACACCGGCACGGGGCCGGAATCGTGGATGCAACCGCAGAATGTCACCGTAGCGGCTCAACGTCCACTCGGCCCACTATGTCGGGGCATGCCGACTAGGGTCGTCATCCGTGAGCAGGGCCGCTCTGGCGCCACAGGACGCTGAGAAAGCCACGCGAACCGGTGACACCGCGCCCCGACCCACCTGGCTCAGTCGGGCTCGCACCGCTCTCCGCGCCCACGTCCCAGATCTCGTCATCTTCTTTATCTTCACCGCTGCCGCCGGATGGGTCACCCACGGGCTGTGGCCTGACCCCACCTCCCGCGTGCTGGCGCTCAACCCCGAAGACCAGACGTTGTACGAGTGGTTCCTCGCCTACGACAGCCGGGTGCTCTTCGGCGATTTTGCCTTGCTCAGCGACCGCTTGAACGCACCCGACGGCGTCAATTTGATGGCCAACACGACGGTCATCGCCCTGGGCTTCCTCCTCGCCCCGGTCTCGGTGCTGTTCGGAGCGCCGGTGAGCTTCGCCCTGGTGGTCACCGGTCACCTCGCGGCCACCGCGATCGCCTGGTACCTGCTCTTCGTCCGCGTCCTCGGGGTCCGCCGTCTGGCGGCCGCGGTCGGCGGCGGCTTCTGCGGCTTCGCCCCCGGCATGGTCTCCCAGAGCAACAGCCACCTCCACATGACCGCGCTCTGGCTCGTGCCGGTCATCGTCTGGCTGGTCGTCCGCATGGCACGCGCCGCCGACCCGGCGAGCCGGCCCGGGGCACGCGGACCGGACTGGCGCCGGTTGGTCACCTCCGGGGTGGCGCTCGCCGTCACCGTCGCTGTCCAGGTCTTCATCGGGGAGGAAGTCCTCTTCCTCACCGCCCTCACACTGGCGGTGATGACCGTGGCGTACGCCCTGGCCCGACCGTCCTACGCCCGGCGGGTACTGCCCGGCTTCGCCGTGTCGATGCTCATCGCGGTCGCGGTGGCGAGCGCGCTGCTGGCGTACCCGTTGTGGTTCCAGTTCACCGGTCCCCAGAGCGTGCCGAACGGGGTCTTCAGCCCGTACTACTTCTCCGCCGACCTCGCGAGTTGGGTCGCCTTCTCCCCGCTCTCCCTCGCCGGCAGCGAGGCGTCGGCTGCCCTGAGCACTGGCCCCGCGGAGTACAACACCTTCCTCGGCTGGCCCCTGGTGGTGGTGACGGTCGCCGCGGTGATCTGGCTGTGGCGTCACCTGCTCGCCATCGCCTGCGCGGTCGCCGCGCTGGTCATGGCCACGCTCAGCTTGGGGCCCCGAATCGTGATCAACGGCGAGCGGACCGCCATCCCGGGACCGTACGAGCTCCTCGTCGGGCTGCCGGTGGTGGAGAGCGCGTTGCCGATGCGGTTCGCGCTCGCGGTCATTCCCCTCATCGCGACGATCCTGGCGCTCGCGCTCGACCGAGCCTCCCGGCTGCGCTGGCGCCCCGCCCGGATCCTGGCGCCCGTGGCGGTCGCCGTCGCGCTCGTGCCGGCCCTGCCCATGCCCCTGCCGACCGAGGCGCGGCCACCCCTGCCGACGTTCATCACGGGCGGTCACTGGCGCTCCTGCGTCCCGCCCGGCGGCGTGCTCGTCCCCGTACCGCCGCCCACGCCGAAAGATCCGTGGGCGATGCGCTGGGCGACGGCGGCGCACGCCGAGTTCGCGCTCCCCGAAGGGTTCTTCATCGGCCCGTACCGGCCCGGCGGACGGGCGTCGATGGGAACCTACAAACGCCCCACCTCGCTGCTCATCCACGACGTCGCGACCGGCGGTACCCGCACGGTGAGCGACGTCGAGCGGCGGCAGGCCCAGGAGGACATCGCCTTCTGGGGCGCCTCCTGCTTCGTCCTCGTCGACGGCACTCCCTACGAGGACAACCTGCGGGTCCTCATGGACGCGCTCCTCGGCCCGGGGACGCGGATCGCGGACGCCTGGGTGTGGCGGGTGCGCGACTAGGCGGCGAGCTCCCGCGGCATCGCCTCCAGGAACTCCTCGCGCGGGTCGTGCAGCTGGCCGAGGGAGACCACCTCGCGCTTGAGCAGCAGGGCCAGCGTCCAGTCGACGAGCACGCGAATCTTCCGGTTGAGCGACGGGATGCGGCTCATGTGGTACGTG
Organism: Micromonospora sp.; assembly: GCA_036563645.1. GTDB lineage: Bacteria > Actinomycetota > Actinomycetes > Mycobacteriales > Micromonosporaceae > DATCMA01. The sequence continues at coordinate 24,741 of DATCMA010000016.1, read as the reverse complement.
CGGTGCATGAACCAGGCCGGGAAACCGGTCACCTTGATGCCGTACACCTGAGCCACGCCCTTGTACAGGCCGAGGCTGGCCACGCTCCCCGCGTGCTTGTGCCGGTAGGGCTTGGGCTGCTGGCCGCGGATGACCGCGCGGATGTTGTCGGCGAGCACGGCCGCCTGCCGGACGGCGTGTTGGGCGCTCGGCGAGCAGAATGCGCCCGGCCCCTTGGTGAGGTCGGGGACCGCGGCGCAGTCGCCGGCGCTCCACGCGCCCTCCACCACCTGATCCCCGTCGACCACTTGCAGCGTCGGCAGGCAGGTGACCCGCCCACGCGCGTCCCGCGGCAAGTCGGTGTGGTCGAGCATGGGCGACGGCCGCACCCCCGCAGTCCAGACAATCGTGTCGGCGGGGAAGGAATCCCCGTCGGAGAGCCGCACCACGCCGTCCACGCACGACTCCAGCCGGGTACCCAGCCGGATGTCCATGTTCCTCTCGCGCAGCTTCCGCACGACGTACGCGCCCATGTCGAGGTCAACCTCGGGCAGCACCCGCTGGGTCGCCTCGACCAGAACCCAGTGCATGTCGTCGGCGCTGAGCTCCGGGTAGTAGCGCAGGGCGGCGCGCGCCATGTCCTGCATCTCGGCGAGGGCCTCGATGCCCGCGTATCCCCCACCGACGAACACGAAGGTGAGCGCCCGGCGTCGCGTGGCGGGATCAGCGGTGGCCGCGGCGACGGCGAGCCGCTCCAGCACGTGGTTCCGCAGGTAGATCGCCTCGCCGATGGTCTTGAATCCGATGCCGTGCTCGCGCAGGCCGGGGATCGGCAGGGTACGCGAGACCGATCCCGGCGCCACGATCACGTGGTCGTAAGCGATCTCACGGGCCGGGCCGACGATAGGCTGCACGACCGCCGTCTTGCGGGCGTGCTCAATTCGCGTCACCGTGCCCGCCACGACCTGGCACCGGTGCAGCTCTCGCCGCAGCGGCACCACGGTGTGCCGGGGGGAGATACTCCCCGCCGCCGCTTCCGGAAGAAACGGCTGGTACGTCATGTGGAGCTGCGGGTCGACGACGACCACCTCGGCCTCCCGCGGCGACAATTTCCGCGACAGGCGAAGAGCCGCGTACAAGCCGACATGACCGGCGCCGACGATGAGGATCCGCACTGGATTCACATACGCAGTATTCCGCGGTCGTCGACCATTTCCGGCCCGTCAAGTGCCTCGTGTGATGCAGCCCGCGCAGTGACTCCGACCTCACGTGACGGCGCCCACCGCCGCGCCAGTGCCCGCGAAAACAGGGCGCCGACGGTCACCGCACAGCCACAGTAGACAGATAAGGAAAATTCACAGTGGAATATTTTTCGCGCGGCCGCATTACGCGACGTCCGCAATGTCCTTGGCCCGCAGGAGGACGTCCTCCAGCATCTGGGGGGTGAGCCGGCCGGTGAAGGTGTTCTGCTGACTGACGTGGTAGCACCCGAGCAGGACGGGCACCCCGGGCGCCGCCCACGAGGCGCCGTGCGCGAACGCTGGCCGGGGTGTGGGCGGCGACACGCCGTACACCGCGCGCAACGCCGACCACCAGGCGTTCCACGCGAACGCCCCGAGCGCGACCACGACTCGCAGCGTGGGCCGGATCAGCTCCACTTCGCGGTGCAGCCAGGGCGCGCAGGTGTCCCGCTCGGCCGGCGTCGGCTTGTTCGCCGGTGGCGCGCACCGCACCGCGGCGAAAATCCGCGTCTCCCGCAGCGTCAGCCCGTCGTCGATCGCCACGCTGGTCGGCTGGTTCGCCAGCCCGACGCGGTGGAGTGCGGCGAAGAGCACATCGCCGGAGCGGTCACCGGTGAAGATGCGGCCAGTGCGGTTCCCCCCATGGGCCGCGGGCGCCAGCCCGAGAATCGCGATCCGCGGATTCGCGACACCGAAGCCCGGCACCGGCCGGCCCCAGTACACCTGATCGCGGAACGCCGCGCGCCGGGTCGCCGCTACCTCCTCACGCCAGGCCACCAGACGCGGGCACGCGGCGCAGTCCGCGATGGCGGAATCGAGTTCAGCCAGATCAGACGCGAGCCGTGCCCGGGCGGCGACGTCGGCTGTGGGGCTCACCGGCGGTTACCTCCCTCGCGTACGGGCCTGCCGGCGCGAGCGGCACAGGCCCGACGAGTCAGCCGAGCTCGGAGCGCAGCAACTCGAGGGTCCGCGCCCACGCGCGCACCGACGCCGCTCGATCGTACGCGTGGGGTCGGTCATCGTTGAAAAACGCGTGCCGCGTCCCCGGGTAGTCGTACAGGACGCACTTCCCGCCCGCCTGCTCAATGCAGCGCTTGACGACCTGCACCCCCGCCGTCGCCGAGTCGCCGTCCTCCTCCGCGCAGTGGATCATCGCGATCTTGCCCACGTAATCCGACCAGCTCGGGCTCATCCGCTCCCACGGCAGGAGCGGGTAGAAACCGACGGCGGCGACGATGTCCTCCGAGCGGGTCGCGGACCACAAGGCGAGGCTGCCGCCGACGCAGAAGCCCACGACCCCCACCTTGCCGGTCACCTCGGGCCGCGCGCGCAAATAGCGCGCCGCCTGCGCGACCTCCTGCGCGGCTTGATCCATCGCGAGCCCCATCAGGAGCTTCCCCGCCGCGTCCGGTTCCCGGCTTTCGATCCCCCGGTAGAGGTCGGGAACCAGGGCGATGAACCCCTCGTCCGCGAAGCGGTCCGCGACAGCGGTGATGTGGGGCACCACGCCCCACCATTCGTGGATGACGATGACCGCGGGAGCGCCGTTGGCGCGTGAGGCGGCCGGCAGGGCGAGGTAACCCTCACTTGTCCCTCGATCACCGCGATAGGTCACCCTTTGTCCCATCGGCCGTCCTCCTGCCGGTTAGGCGTCCTCGGCTACTCGCAGTGGCGTCCGTGTGCGCGTAGCGTCCCACGACCAGCTGAACGGAGGAAAGACAGACGTGGCGTAGACCTCCTCGTGACCTTGCCTACCCGACCATCGACTCGCGTCCCCCAGGCTCTAGGCCTCCCGTCCGCGCGGGCACGCCCCGAGCGGGCAGCACGCGGTCCCCCTCCGGTCAGCCCGCGGCGGTCGCGTCGCGACGGCCACCGCCCACAGAGGACGTCCTACGCCAGTGACCAGGCGATCCCGTCGAGGATGTCGTGCTCACTGACGATCAGCGAGGAGAAGCCGGTGCGCTCCAGCACGACCCGCAGCACCAGCGCCCCCGCCCCGATGACGTCCGCGCGCCCCGGATGCATCACCGGCAGCTCCATCCGCTGCGCGACGGTGCGGCTGAGCAGGTCCGCCGTGACCGCCGCCACCTCGTCGGCGGAGATCCGGGCCCGGTGGATCCGCTGCGAGTCGTACGCCGGCAAGCCTAGGGCGATCGCGGCCACCGTGGTGACCGAACCCGCGAGCCCGACCAGGGTGGCCTGCTGCCAACCCGGAACCGCGGCGAGCGCCCGGTCGACCGCCGCGGTGATGTCCGCCTCGGCGGCGGCGATCTCGGACGGGGTCGGGGGATCGCTGCGCAGGTGTCGCTCGGTCATGCGGACGCAGCCGACGTCCACAGAGGTCGCCGCCTGGACCTCGGAGTCGCCGAGGACGAACTCCGTCGATCCGCCGCCGATGTCGACGACCAGGTACGGCGGCGGAGCGTCGGCGGCCAATCCCCGGACCGCGCCCGTGAAGGACAGACGCGCCTCCTCCGCGCCGGAGATGACCTCGGGCGAGATCCCCAGCGTGGCGCGGACCATCGCGGCGAATTCCTCACCGTTGCTGGCGTCCCGGGTCGCCGACGTGGCGCACAGGCGCACCCGCTCCACGCCCAGCGCTTTGATCTCCGCGGCGTAATCGGCGAGGGCGAGCCGGGTGCGTTCGAGCCCGTCGGTGGAGAGCCGTCCCGTGCGGTCTACCCCTTCGCCGAGCCGCACGATGCGCATGCGGCGCACGACCTCGGTGAAAGGCGCGTCCGGCCCACTGCCCGCCGGAGGCAGGTCGGCCACGAGAAGTCGAATCGAATTCGTGCCACAGTCGATCGCCGCTACTCGGGTCGTCACCGGACCAACCCTAGTGCCGGGCCGCGCCCCACAACGACGGGGCCGCCCCTACCGGCATCGATCGGCTCGCCGCACGGCGGACATCGCCGCCGGCCACTCCCCCGGACTCACAGGTGGAGCAGCATCCTCGTGTTGCCGAGGATGTTGGGCTTGACCCGATCCAGCTCCAGGAACTCGGCGACGCCCTCGTCGTACGAGCGCAGCAACTGCTCGTACACCTCCGGCGGCACGGGCGCGCCGTCGATCTCCACGAAGCCAAAGGAGGCGAAGAACTTCGTCTCGAAGGTGAGCACGAACACCCGAGACACGCCGAGTTCCCGCGCCTCATCGAGCAGTTCCGCGACGATCCGGCGACCGATCTTTCGGCCACGGTAGGCCGGGTCCACCGCCACCGTGCGAATCTCCGCGAGGTCCTCCCACATCACGTGCAGCGCCCCGCAGCCCACGACCTCCTCGTCGCTCGCGCGGACCGCCACGCGGAACTCCTGCACGTCCTCGTAGAGCGCGACCGTCGGCTTGTCGAGCAGGCGCGGCCCCGGACCACGATAGATGTCGATCAATCGACGGATGCCTCGCACGTCTGGGGTACGAGCGCGGCGGACGTAGATCTCCTCCGACGCCGCGCGCTCGCGTGGCGGCTCCGCGGTGTCCTCTGCCATCAGTCGAGCTCCACGCAGGGACCGGCTAACCACCAGGGTTCGATCATCGCGAGTACCTCGTCGCCGAAGGGATTCACTCCCGGCCCGACGGCGAGCGCGTGCCCCACGTGCACGTGCAGGCACTTGACCCGCCCCGGCATACCCCCCGCGGAGACCCCAGCGATCTCCGGCACGTGGGCGATCGCCTCCCGGCGGGCCAGGTAGTCCTCGTGCGCCGCGCGGTACCGCTCGGCCAGCTCCGGATCGGAGGCCAGCCGAGCCGTCATCTCCTTCATCACCCCAGCCGACTCCAGTCGGCTGCACGCGCTGACCGCTCGGGGACAGGTCAGGTAGTAGAGCGTCGGGAACGGGCTGCCGTCGGCGAGGCGGGGCGACGTCTCCACCACATCCGGCAAACCGCACGGACACCGATGGGCGACCGCGCGCGTGCCGCGCGGCCGGCGACCGAGTTGCTTCGCGACCACCTCGAGGTCACGGTCGGTGGCGGGCTGTCGCGTAGGCGGGGGCACAAGCTCCGCCGCCGGTTGCTCCGGCGGTGACAGGGTCACGGGCTACTCCTCGGGCCGTTCGTCATCGGCTGCCTGGATGCTGGACCACAGCGTCTCGTACCAGGGGTCCGGCGGCTGAGTCCGAGAATCCGGGGTCATCCCCCCGTCCCCAGCCGCCTCGTCGGAGTCGGTGAGCACCAGCAGCGGCACCTCACCGGGGTACACCATGTAGAAGCGCTTGCGGGCTTGAATCCGGACGTACTCGTCGTCCTTCCACTTCGCCGCCTCCTCGGTCAACTCCCCGATTCGCCGGCGCTGGGCCTCCTGCGCCGCCTCCAGCGCGGCGATCTCGGCCTGCTGGCTCAAGTAGAGCCGAACGGGGTACGTGTACCCGAGGGCGAGCGTGATGAGGACCGCGCCGAGGATCACGGCGCGGCCGGTGAAGCGGCGCGGCCGCGGAGCGGAGGTTCGCTTGGCCGCGCCGCCCGCAGCCGCTCGGCGAGCCGCCGCGGGGCGCCTCGCCGAGCGAGCGGAGACACCACGGAGATCCGGACGCGCGCTGTGATAGGCGAGCGGGGTCCGCGGGCCGTCACGGCCAATTCCCGACCGTCGGCTCGGCCCCTGACCGCTCGGCATGCGGCGCTGCGTCATCGCCCCGGATCCCTCCCGTTGGCACGTTACGCCGAACGGTAACGCGGAAACGCGGAGGCGCCGGCGTACCGCGCCGCGTCGCCCAGCTCCTCTTCGATGCGCAGCAGCTGGTTGTACTTCGCCACCCGCTCGGACCGCGCCGGCGCGCCCGTCTTGATTTGGCCGCACCCGGTCGCCACCGCGAGGTCAGCGATCGTGGTGTCCTCGGTCTCCCCGGACCGGTGGCTCATCATGCAGCGGTACCCGTTGCGGTGCGCCAGCTCCACCGCGTCGAACGTCTCCGTCAGCGAACCAATCTGGTTGACCTTGACGAGCACCGCGTTGCCGGCCCGCTCCGCGATACCCCGGGCGATGCGCTGCGGGTTCGTGACGAACAAGTCATCCCCGACGATTTGGATGCGGTCGCCGAGCCGGGCGGTGAGCTGGGTCCAGCCGGACCAGTCCTCCTCGGCGAGCGGGTCCTCGATAGAGACGATGGGGTACGTCTCGATGAGCTTGGCGTAGTAGTCGGTCATCTCCTCGGCCGACTTCGCCGCGCCCTCGAAGTGGTACGCCCCGTCCTTGTAGAACTCCGTCGCCGCGACGTCGAGCGCGAGCACGACATCGGTGCCGAGCTTGTAGCCTGCGGCCTGGACCGCTTCGGCGAGCAAGTCCAGCGCCGCCGCGTTGGCGGGCAGGTTGGGCGCGAACCCGCCCTCGTCACCCAGGCCGGTGCTCAACCCCTTCTTCTTCAACACCGCCTTCAGCGCGTGGTAGACCTCCGCGCCGCAGCGCAGGGCCTCCCGGAAGCTCGGTGCCCCGATCGGCGCGATCATGAACTCCTGGACGTCGACGTTGGAGTCCGCGTGCGCGCCGCCGTTGAGGATGTTCATCATCGGCACCGGCAGCAGGTGAGCGTTGGGGCCACCGAGATAGCGGTAGAGGCTCAGCCCCGCGCTAGCCGCCGCCGCCTTCGCCACCGCGAGGGAAACACCGAGGATGGCGTTGGCGCCCAGCCCGGACTTGTCCGGGGTGCCGTCGATGTCCAGCATGCGCTGGTCGATGAGGCGCTGCTCGCTGGCGTCGTAACCGACCAGCTCCTCGACGAGGCGCTCCTCGATGTTCCTCACGGCCTGCTCGACGCCCTTGCCGCCGTACCGGCTCTTGTCGCCGTCACGCAGCTCCAGCGCCTCGAAAGCGCCGGTCGACGCGCCCGACGGCACGGCCGCGCGGGCGATGGTCCCGTCATCGAGCTCGACCTCGACCTCGACGGTCGGGTTGCCCCGCGAATCGAGGATCTCCCTGGCGACGATTCCCTCAATGGTGGCCACTGTGTCGCTCCTCGTGGTCGTTTCTCGGGTCGCGCCGGTGCGACCGTTCCCGTGGCAGCGTATCGGGCAACGCCCGTCGGCTGGCCGCTGGCTCCGCGCGTCCCGTCAGGTGCGCAGAATCCCCCGCAACCGGACGTACTCCGACAAGTCGCCGGGCAGCTCGCCAACCAGTTTGCGCGGAGTTACCCCCATCGGAGAGGCTGGACCCCATGCCCGCTCCGTCACGCTCGACCCGCGCCGTGCTGGCCTGCGCGGCCGTCGGCGCGCTGTTGGCCAGTGCCGGTTGTCAGGCGCTCTCCGACGCCAGCCAAGTGATTGGGCGCTCCGACCTCGTCAACGACCTCGCCGCGCGGCTCGATCGCTCCTCTGAGCTCACGTACTCGATCGACTATCGGCTGCCGGAGTCGCGCAGCGCCACGATCGCCCAAACGCCCCAGCCTCAACGGTCGGCGTACATCTATCCCGGGGGACGGCTGATCATCACGGAAGAGGCGATCACCGAGTGCCAGACCCGTGGCGGTCGGGAGACCTGCACCATCCACCCGCCGCCTTCGCCGGGGGCGCGCCCGCCGTCGAGCTACTTCACCCGCGCCACGGAGCACGGGCTCGTCACCCCGACTCTGGTCATCAGCCTGCTGACCGCGGCCGCGCTGGACGCTGAGGCGGTCATCGAACAGCACGACACGACCATCGCCGGGCGGCACGCCACCTGTGTGACGGTCCGGCAGGTGGAGAAGGCGGCCGCCTCCAACTTCGACACCTGCATCACCACCGAAGGGGTGCTCGGCAGCTTCACCGGCGTCGTGCAGGGCACGTCGATCGATATCGCGATGAGTCACTACCGGGACACCGTCGACCCCGAGATCTTCGAGGTGCCTAAGGGCGCCGAGATTGTCGACCGCCGCACGTCCGCAGCCGCCCGGTAAACCGCGGCGGCGCCTTTCGGCGATCAGTCGACGCGGCGGACGGTGAGCGTCACCGGTGCGTCCAGCCCGTGGTAGTAGGCGGCCTCGGCGAGGTACGCGGCGAGCCACCCGACCGCGTCGAGGGACCACTCCGCGAGCGTGCCCCGGAAGGCCACCCGGTGCGCCGACGCCGACGGCCCCGGCCAGCCGTCGTCCCGCGTGCCCAGGGTCGGCTCCCCATCCGCGTCGGCGACGGACTCACACACGAAGACGTCCTGCCGGATCTCGCGCATCCACCGGCGCATGCCCGGGGCGATCGGTCGGACGTCCGTCGCATCGCCCGCGTCCACGGTGGCGCTGACCACTACCGGAGCGTGCGCGGGGAGGTCGACGAACCACTGCGCGTCCTGCAGCAGGCTTCTCAAACCGTCGCGCGGGCCGAAACCCGAGCCAGGGGGCGCACCGCGGCAGGCGCGCAGCACCTCGAGCGGGAGCAGGAGCTGCACCGCGTCAACCCGGGCCTGGCCGATCCGTGTGACGACGTCGCCAACGCACGCGAGGAACGGTTGGATCGGCAGCGGCCGCCCCGGAGGGAAAGGCCAAGCGACGGCGACCTGGAACCAGGCGATACGGGACGGTCCCGCGTCCGCGGCGCCGCCCCCACCGGCCGAGGGCTCGTCGGAGTCCTCACCGGCTGGCCCCGCACCGCGGCCGGCGTCGTTCATGCCCCACAGCCCGCCTACGGCTCCCGCGCCCAACTCGTCGAGCCACCCGAGCGCGGAGGACCGAGATACGAAGAGGCTGTAGGGGTCCGATTCGTCGACGTGGGGATCACGCCACGGGTGGTCCACCAGGTCGCCGTAGAGGACAGTGGACATCGTGCAATCTGGCGTGATCCCCACGTCGCGATCCTCGCTCTCGTGTCGTCTCGCCCTAGTGCCGGCAGGCGAGAGTTCGAGTCGGGGTGACAAGCTTGCCCGGGTCGTCGAGCACGCCTACGAGATCGACGTCAACGATGCTGCGCCATTCCGTCACGGTGCTGCTGTTGCATGCCGCTCGTCCGGTCGCCCGATTACCCGAGCCGCCGCCAGATCGTACTGTCGCCTTGCCCGCCGGGCCAGCGTTCCGCCACTGGCCACCGATTTTCTGTTGCAGCTGAACGGTCACCACCGCATACGTGGCGTTGCAGTTGCCGTTGACCCACCAGCCGTGTCCGGAGGCTTCGAACGCGGATGACGAGATGTGGACATAGTCGCCGTGCGTGGTGAAAACGCAAAGAAGGGCGTTGATCGCTTCGTTTTGTGCGCCCCCACTTCCCCGCGCGACGAGTCCGCTGTGGCTGACCGTGTCAGCAGCCGATGCGAGGTCAGGAACCGTTGCCGATTCGGCCGCGGACGCGACTTGCGGCGTTGCCGCTAGCGCTACCGCGGAAATAGCGATAACGGAAAGGGCCTTTCGAGTCCAACGCGCCACGATGACCTCCCATAACGGCAAACAGCCAAAGTGCGAAGCACGCGCTTCGTCCTCCGCGCCGGCCTCTCGCCCGTGCGGTATGGCCGGCATGAACAGCAGACTATTTTTCGAATGTTTCAAATGTATTGATGTCTTGTGGCGAGTCCAGAGGGCACCGCACAGCACTCCGATGAGTGAGTGAATGACAATGAACGACCAGGACAAATGGCTAGTCTGAATGACCAGTCTGAATGAGCAGGATAAATGGTCAGGCCAAATGGGGAGGCTGAAAGGCCAGGCGAAATGGGCAGCTTGAATAGTCAGTCGGCGGAACGCTCTGCGGCGCGCACCGCCTCGGCGTAGGCGAGCGCCGCCTGGCGCAACGCCGCCTCGGCGTCCAAACCGGCCTCCTGTGCCCGAGCGACCAGGGTGAGCAGCGCCGCGCCCAGGCTGTCGGCCGACTCAAGCCGCACCTCCCCCAGCGCCGCGGGAGCGGACGGCAGTGGGGGCGTCACGCCGGCTCGCGCCGCCCGCTCGAGAATCTTCGCGGCGAGCGCGAGCGCGGGCTGGGAGCGCGCGATCCCGTCCATGGCGGAGCCGCGGGCCTTCTCCGCGCGCTTGATGCGCTCCCAGTTCTCGGTGATCTCCTCGAGCGTCTGGACGTCTTCCCCGGCGAAGACGTGCGGATTCCGCCGGATCATCTTGTCCACGAGCCCGCCCGCCACGTCGTCGACGCTCCACTGCTGATCCGGGGGCAGCTCCTCCGCCAGCCGGGCGTGCAGCACCACCTGCAGCAGGACGTCCCCGAGCTCCTCACGCAGCGCGTCGAGATCCCCCGCCGCGATCGCGTCGTACGCCTCATACGCCTCTTCCAGGAGGTACGGCGCGAGTGTGGCGTGCGTCTGTTCCCGCTTCCACGGATCACCGCCCGGTGAGACCAACCGGTCCATCACCGCCACGGCGTCGAGCAGGCGGGCACCGGGCGGATCCCACGATCCGTGCAGCAGCTCCAACTCCGCCAACCCGGGCTGCTGCGCGAGGCGCAGACCGAGCTCCCGCGCGATGTCCTCATCACCGCCGGGGCCGGCGAGCCACACCACGGTGCCGTGTTCGGCGACGGCGGTGAGCACCGCGGACATCGGCTGCTCCCTCACCACGGTCACGGTCGCGCCCGCCGCGCGCAGCGCCGCGACCTGCGCCGTGTCGTGAGCGGTCAGCACCGGATGCGCCCGCACGGCGTCCCAGGCGGCGGCGCTGAGCAGCCCCGCCGGAAGGCGAGGAGAGGTCACCAGCAGGATGATGCGGTTCGTCATCAATTCACCGACGCTCAACAATCGCGTCCGAATCCGGTTCGCCGATCAGCACCACCACCGCTGGTTTCCGGGTCTGGAACCACAGCAGGGGGAACTCCAGCGGCCGGTAGCGAGGGCTCACGCTCACGTCGTGCTCGGCCACCGCGTCGCTCAGCACCTTCCGCTGCGCGAGCGCGCTGCGCAGGGTGTGGTTGTCGTACTGGCGCGCCGCGTCCTCCTCGCTCATGCCCTCGGGAATCGACCCCGCCTCGCGTGCCCGCTTCATCAGATCGGCGAGCTCCTCCTGCGTCGGCGCGATCGGATCCCCGACCTTGAGCGACCGCAGGCAGTTCTGCAGCTCGGCGGTGTGCCGCGCGAACTCCGTGTCCGCCGAGATGCCGTACCCCGCGGCGATCTGCTCCGGGGTGATCGGCGGCTGCCCCTCCGCCTGTGGGTCACGCGCGAGGTGCGTGCAGATCTCGTTGAGGATCAGCGTGCTCACCACCGTAGCGCGGTCCACGGGAACGGTGTCGCCGGCGTCGTCGCGGCGCGTGCGGATCGCCTCGTCGATGATCGCCGTCACGCGCTCCTCAGTGATCTTCTTGGTGCCGACGTACGCGGCCACCCCGGGCTCACTGCGACACCCGGCCAGGGCGAGCAGGCCGACCGCTGCGATGACAGGGATCGATACCACACGACGGACATGCTGCATGACCGACACTCTCTCATGAGGGGATGACGGCACGTACTCCGCCCCGCCCATGGCCCTCGCGCCCGTGGCCGAAGCGAGCACGATCCTCTGTGGGCGCACCCAGACGCATCACCCGCGTGCCCCCACCGGGGCCGGTTTCGGCGCCGGCTCACCGAGGACATCGGACAACAGCTGCGCGCACCACCGCAGCAACGCCTGGTCCCGCAGCGGCTCGCCGCCCACCCGCCGGGTGACCGGCCGTGGCACGCTCACCTGGCTGAGCGCCGCCTTGTACACGGCGTCCGGGTAGTACCGCTTGAGCCGCATCTGCTTGGAGTCCGGCAGTGTCAGCGGGCTGAACCGCACATGCCGGCCCTGCATCGAGACGTCGGTGAGGCCGTACGCCCGCGCGAGCAGGCGGAACCGGGCCACCTCCACCAGGTTGCGCACCGGCTCCGGCGGCTCGCCGTACCGGTCGGTCATCTCGGCGACGACCTCGCGCAGCGCGTCCTCGTCGCGGGCCTCCGCGAGCTTGCGGTACATCTCCAGCCGCAGCCGCTCGACCCCGATGTAGTCGTGCGGCAGGTGCGCGTCGACCGGAAGATCGATCTTGACTTCGACCTCTTCCTCGTCGGGGCGCTCCCCTTTGAACGCCTGCACCGCCTCGCTGACCATCCGCACGTAGAGGTCGAAGCCGACCCCCTCGATGTGGCCGGACTGCTCACTGCCGAGCAGATTGCCGGCACCGCGGATCTCCAAGTCCTTCATCGCCACGTACATGCCGGCGCCGAGCTCGGTGTGCTGCGCGATGGTCGCCAGCCGCTCGTGGGCCTGCTCGGTCAAGGGCCGGTCGGCCGGGTAGAGGAAGTAGGCGTACGCCCGTTCCCGCCCCCGCCCCACGCGGCCGCGGATCTGGTGGAGCTGTGCGAGCCCGAGCAGGTCGGCGCGCTCCACGATCAGCGTGTTGGCGTTCGGGATGTCGATACCCGACTCGACGATCGTGGTGCAGACGAGGACGTCGTACTCCTTCTGCCAGAAGGCAATCATGACCTTTTCCAGGGCGTCCTCGCCCATCTGCCCGTGCGCCACCGCGATGCGCGCCTCGGGCACCAGCTCCCGCAGCTTCCGCGCCGCCTTGTCGATGGTCTCGACGCGGTTGTGGACGTAGAAGACCTGCCCGTCCCGCAGCAGCTCACGGTGGATCGCCGCGGCCACCTGCTTGTCGTCGTACGGCCCCACGAAGGTGAGCACCGGGTGGCGCTCCTCCGGCGGGGTGGCGATGGTCGACATCTCGCGAATGCCGGTGATCGCCATCTCGAGGGTCCGGGGAATCGGCGTCGCCGACATCGCGAGCACGTCCACAGAGGTGCGCAGCCGCTTGAGGTACTCCTTGTGCTCGACCCCGAAGCGCTGCTCCTCGTCGACGATGACCAAGCCCAGGTTCTTGAAGCGCACCGTGTCCGACAGCAGCCGGTGCGTCCCAATGACGATGTCAACGCTGCCCTCGGCGAGCATCGCGATCGTCTCCTCCGCTTCCTTCTGCGTCTGGAAGCGGGACAGCTGCCGAATCCGGACCGGGAACTGCGCCATCCGTTCGGTGAACGTGTTGTAGTGCTGCTGGGCCAACAACGTCGTCGGCACCAGCACGGCGACCTGCTTGCCGTCCTGCACCGCCTTGAACGCCGCACGGACCGCGATCTCGGTCTTGCCGTAGCCCACGTCGCCGCAGATCAGCCGATCCATCGGGATCGGCTTCTCCATATCCCGCTTGACCTCCTCGATCGCGGCGAGTTGGTCCGGCGTCTCGGTGTACGGGAAGGCGTCTTCCAGCTCCCGCTGCCACGGCGTGTCCGGGCCGAACGCGTGCCCCTTGGCCGCCTTGCGGGCGGCGTACAGCTGAATCAACTGAGCGGCGATCCCCCGGACCGCCTTGCGGGCCCGGGCCTTGGACTTCTGCCAGTCCGTGCCGCCCAACTTGTGCAGGGTGGGCTGCTCGCCCCCGACGTACCGGGATAGCTGGTCGAGCTGGTCGGTGGGGACGTAGAGCCGGTCGCCGGGCTGTCCCCGTTTCGACGGCGCGTACTCGATCACCAGGTATTCCCGGTTCGCGCCGTTGACCGTGCGCTGCACCAGCTCGACGTAGCGGCCGATGCCGTGCTGTTCGTGCACCACGTAGTCGCCGGCCTTCAACTCCAGCGGGTCGATCGTGGTGCGTCGCCGGCTCGGCATCCGCCGCATCTCCCGGGTGGACGCCCCCCGGCCGCCGCTGATGTCGTAGCCGGTGACGACGACCAGCTGGGCCGCCTCGTCCACGAAGCCGTGCTGCAGCGCGCCGCACGCCACGAGCACCTCGCCTGGCGCGGGTGGGGCATCGATCCGCTCCACCTTGACCGCGCCCAGCCCGGCGTCCCGCAGCACCTCGACCGCCCGCTGCGCCGGTCCGTTGGCTTCGAAGACCAGGGCGACCGACCAGCCCGCCCCGGACCACCGCGTGAGGTCCTCGACCACCCGCCCGGTGTCGCCGTGGTAGCGCGCCGCAGGCTGGGCGGCGAGCAGGATCGTCTCCCCGACATCGGGGATGACGGAGGTCGGCTCGGCCCGCGCCGCTTCCGAATCGGAGCGATCGCGCGCTGACTCCCCCTCCGCCAGCCCGAACGGCGACAGGGACCACCACGGCTGCCCCAACTCGCGCGCGGTGGCCCGCACCTCCGCCAAGGTGCGAAACGCGGTCGCCCCCAGGTCGATCGGGGCCGCACCCCCGACCGCGGCCGCGGCCCAGCTCGCCTCGAGGAACTCCTCCGAGGTCCGCAACAGGTCGTGCGCCCGGGTGCGGATGCGCTCCGGGTCGCACAGCAGCACGTGGGTCCCCGGCGGCATGCAGTGCAGGAGCAGCTCCAGGGAGTCGCTGCCGTCGAGCAGGACGGGGATGAGCGACTCCATCCCCTCCACTGGGATGCCTTCGGCGAGCTTGTTCAGCATCTCGGCGAGCGCCGGGTACTGGGTGGCGAGCTCCCGGGCCCGCTCGCGGACCGCCGGGGTGAGGAGCAGCTCCCGGCAGGGCGGCGCCCAGAGCCGCTCGACCGGGCGGATCGTCCGCTGGTCGGCCACGGCGAAGGTGCGGATCTCCTCGACCTCGTCGCCCCAGAACTCCACACGCGACGGGTGCTCGTCGGTAGGCGGAAAGACGTCGAGGATGCCGCCCCGCACGGCGAACTCGCCCCGCTTCGTCACGAGATCGACACGGACGTAGGCCAGGTCGGCTAGTCGCCGGGCGACCTCCTCGAGTTCGACCTGCACGCCGGGGGCGAGCCGGACCGGCTCCAGGTCGCCCAGGCCGGCGAGCTGGGGCTGGAGCACCGACCGCACCGGCGCCACCACGACGCGCAGCGGCGCGGCGACACCCGTGGCGGTCTCGGCATCGGGGTGGGCGAGCCGCCGCAACACCGCCAGCCGCCGACCGATGGTGTCCGCGCGGGGCGACAGCCGTTCGTGGGGCAGCGTCTCCCACGACGGGTAGACCGCGACCTGCTCGGCGGGCAGCAGACAGCCAAGCGCGGCGGCGAGATCCTCAGCCTCGCGGCTGGTGGCGGTCACCGCCAAGACCGGTCGTCCCGCGCCTCCCTGCGCCACGTCCGCGGCGATGGCGGCCACCGCGAAGGGACGCAGGGCAGAGGGCGCGGTCAGGTCCAGCTCGTCGGCGGGCGCGTCGGCGCGCGCCGCGTCCCGGACGCGGGCCAACCCCGGGTCGCGAAGGGCGGCGGCCAGCAGGCCGGAGAGCTGCATACGGGAACCTTCTGTCGAATCAGAATCGGCTTCGGGTTACGCACAGGCGACAATGACCCCACACCGGCGGAGGGTAGGGGGCGTGCATCAGCGTAATCCCCCGGCTATCGCCCGCCACCAGGAAACCCAGACGTCCGGGCAGGCGCACCCGTCCAGACAGGTGAGACGCAGGTCACGACTCCCGCAAGGTCAATCGACGCTCTCGATACCATGCGGGTTGTCGGACAGCGCCGTCCTCCGCAGTGGTCATAAGGAGCGTATGGTGAGCGAAATGTCCGACGCCGCATCCGACAGCCCCGACGCCGCGCTTCGCGCCGACATCCGCCGGCTCGGCACTCTCCTCGGACAGACCCTCGCGCGACAGGAAGGCCGGCCCCTGCTCGACTTAGTCGAGGAGGTCCGAGCGCTGGTCCGTACCGACGCGGACGCCGCGGCCGCACGGCTGGCGTCCCTCGACGTCACCACCGGCACCAAGCTCGCTCGCGCCTTCTCCACGTATTTCCACCTGGCGAACATCACCGAGCAGGTCCATCGCGCCCGCGAGCTGCGCCGGCACCGCGCCAAGCACGGCGGCTGGCTGGATCAGGCGGCGAAGTTGATCGCCGAGCGGGGCGTGCCCGCCGAGGAGATCGCCGCTGTCGCCCGCCGGCTGGCCATCCGACCGGTCTTCACCGCTCACCCGACCGAAGCCGCCCGCCGGTCGATCCTCTCCAAGCTGCGCCTCGTCGCGGACGTCCTCGACGCGGAGTACGCCGAGCGCACCTTGTACGGCGCCACCGACACCAGCCACACGGATCGGCGCTTGGCCGAGCTCCTCGACCTGCTCTGGCAAACCGACGAGCTGCGCATCGACCGTCCGCACCCAACCGACGAGGCGCGCAACGCCATCTACTACTTGCGGGACCTGTACGCGGACGCGGCGCCGCAGGTCCTCGACGACCTGGCCGAGACCCTGCGGTCTCTCGGGGTGGAGACGTCGCCGACATCGCGTCCGCTGACCTTCGGCACCTGGATCGGCGGTGACCGGGACGGAAACCCGTTCATCACGCCCGCGGTGACCCGGGACGTGCTGCTCATCCAGCACGAGCACGGTCTCCAGGCCACCGAGAAGGCGATGGACGACCTCATCCAGGAAATCTCCGTATCGCGGCGGCTCCGGAACGTCTCCCTGGACCTGTCGACCAGCCTCGCCAAGGACCTCGATGCTCTGCCCGAGGTCGCGCCACGGTTCCGGCGCATCAACGCGGAGGAGCCGTACCGACTCAAGGCGCGCTGCATCAAGGCCAAGCTCGCCAACACCCGCAAGCGGCTCGTCGAAGGCACCCCCCACGTCCCCGGCCGCGACTACCTCGGCTCGGCCGAACTCCTCGCCGACTTGGAGCTGATGCGCGCCTCGCTGGCCCGCAACTCCGGCCAGCTCACCGCCGTCGGCAAGCTCGCCCAGGCGATCCGAACGGTCTCCGCCTTCGGGCTTCACTTGGCCACTATGGATATCCGCGAGCACGCCGACGCGCACCACGCCGTGCTCGCCCAGCTCTACGCCCGGGTCGGTGAGGTCGCCGACTACTCCTCGCTATCTCGAGCCGAGCGCACCAAGCTCCTCGCCGAGGAGCTCTCGGGACGGCGACCGCTGACCACTCTGGACACTCCGCTGACCGAATCCGCGCGACGGACCTTCGAGGTCTTCACCACGATCCGCGAAGCGCAAGACCGCTTCGGCCCCGAGGTCATCGAGTCGTACATCATCTCGATGACGCTCGGCGCGGACGACGTACTCGCCGCCGCAGTCCTCGCCCGCGAAGCAGGCTTGATCGATGTGCACACCAAGCGGGCTCGCATCGGCTTCGTCCCGCTGCTGGAGACACCGGCCGAGCTCGAAGCCGGCGGCGACATCCTCGACGAGCTGCTGTCCCTCCCGGCCTACCGGGCGATCGTCGAGGCGCGCGGCGACGTTCAAGAGGTGATGCTCGGCTACTCCGACTCCAACAAGGAAGCCGGCATCACCACCTCCCAGTGGTCGATCCACCGGGCCCAGCGGGCGCTGCGGGACGTCGCGCAGCGGCACGGGGTGCGGCTGCGGCTCTTCCACGGCCGCGGCGGCACCGTCGGCCGGGGCGGCGGCCCCACGCACGAGGCGATCCTCGCCCAGCCGTACGGCACGCTGGACGGCGCGATCAAGGTGACGGAGCAGGGCGAGGTCATCTCCGACAAGTACACGCTGCCGGCCCTGGCCCGGGAGAACTTGGAGCTGACCGTCGCCGCGGTGCTTCAGGCCACGCTGCTGCACACCGCTCCCCGACAGCCGCACGAGCTCCTGGAGCGGTGGGACGCGGCGATGAACCTCATCTCCGAGGCGGCCTACCGCGCCTACCGCGACCTGGTCGAGCACCCCGACCTGCCCGAGTACTTCTGGGCGTCCACGCCGACGGAGCTGCTCGGGGCGCTCAACATCGGGTCGCGTCCGGCGAAGCGGCCCAACACCGGGGCCGGGCTCAGCGGGTTGCGCGCCATCCCGTGGGTCTTCGGATGGACGCAATCGCGGCAGATCGTCCCCGGCTGGTACGGCGTCGGCTCCGGTCTCGCCGCGGCGCGCAAGGCCGGGCTGACCGACGTGCTCGCCGAGATGCACTCGCGCTGGCACTTCTTCCGGACGTTCCTGTCGAACGTCGAGATGATGCTGGCCAAGACCGACTTGGGGATCGCGCGCCGCTACGTCGAGACGCTGGTACCGCCCGGGCTGCACCCGATCTTCAAGAAGATCGAGGCGGAGTACGCCCTGACGGTGCGCGAGGTCTTGGCCATCACCGGGGAGCGGGAGCCGCTGGAGCACAACCCGGTCCTGAAGCGCACCCTGAAGGTCCGCGACACGTACCTGGAGCCGCTGCACCACCTCCAGGTGGCGCTGCTGCGGCAGTACCGGGAATCCGGGCTCGCCGACCGCGCGGTGTCCACCGTGCCCGGGGCCCGGCGCGAGCCCGGCCGAGGGGCGGCGCTGGAGCGCGCCCTGCTCACCACGATCAACGGCATCGCCGCCGGGATGCGCAACACCGGCTAGGCGACACCGGCGCCTCCGCCTGTGGCTCAGGCTGGCGGGGCCGGCCCTCGGAGAGGTCGCCGGCCCCGCCAGGTCGCTCGCTCAGCTCGTCTCGCCGGCCATGCTGAACGTGGTGAGCCGGCGGATCGCCACCGCGGTCGACCCGACCACGATCACCGCGCACATGGCGAGGGCCAGCGGCACCCCCACGTCGCCGCTCAACAGCGGCGTCGGGGCGATCCGGTCGGCGAGCGCCACCGCGTACTGCTGGAGGGAGAGCATCCTCGTACCGACCATGAATTTGGCGAGGAGCCCTTCCCACACCAGCACGTACACCAGACCCAACAGCACCGGCCGACGGGTCACCACGCTCAGCGCCACGAAGAGCGCCGCGTACGCGGTCGCGCCGATGACCCCCGCGACCACGAGCGCCCCGCCGAGCCGTACCGAGTGCGCGACCACCCCGGCGACGAACAGCGGCACGGCTACCGCGGTCGCGCTGACGGCGATCGCCACCGCGAGCTTGGGCAACACGATCTGCCACCGCGGCAGCGGCTTGGTGAGGACGTAGACGATCGTCCCGTCGTCGATCTCCGAGCCGAGGACACTCGTGCCGACGAGGAGCGGGATCACCGGGAGGAGCACGCCGAGGCCGAGCCCGCCGATCACCGGGCGGGCCCAGCTCTCCGAGGAGACGCCGGCCCCTTCCGCCAGCGTCGCCAACAGCACCACGAGAGCCGGCAGCGGAATCAACAGCCACACCCGGCGGCGGCCAAGGAGGCTGCGGGCGGTCAGCCAGGCAATCGTCGACACGTCAGGCCTCCAGGAGGTAGGCGAACACGCTCTCCAGCGACTCGTCGGCGGGCACCACCTGGCGTACCCGAATGCCGGAGGCGAGTGCGATCTTGGGTAGGGCGCGGGTGAAGCGGCCGTAGTCGCTCGCCCGGACGGTGAGCCCGGTGCGGTCGAGCTCGACGCCGGTGACCGATGGCTCGGCCATCAAGGCGACCGCGAGCGCCCGGTCATCGCTGGAGCGGAGCGCGAACACGTGCGGCCGGTTCGTCATCAGCCGCCGAATGGTGCGGAAATCCCCGGAGGCGGCGAGCCGCCCGGCGACGACCACCTGCACCGTGCCGGCGATCTGCTCCACCTCTTCGAGGATGTGGGAGCTGAACAGGATCGTGCGCCCCTCGTCGCCGAGCCGGTGCAGCAGCTCCATCATGTGCAGCCGCTGCCGGGGATCCATCCCGTTGAACGGCTCGTCGAGCAGGAGCACCTGGGGGTCGTGCACCAGGGCGGCGGCGACCCGCGTCCGCTGCCGCATCCCTTTGGAGTAGGTGCCGATCCGGCGGTCCTGCGCCCCGGTCATCTCCACCATTTCGAGCGCCCGACGGGTCGCGGCCTCCGGGTTGGGCAAGCGGTGGAGTCGAGCGCTGGCGAGGACGAACTCGTACGCCGTGAGGAACGTATGCACCGCCTCGCGCTCCACGACCAAACCGAGCCGCCGGTAGATCGCCGGGTTGCGCCACGTCGGCTCACCGTCGAGGGTGACCGTGCCGCGGGAGGGCGCGAGGAATCCGGCCATCATGTGCAGCAGGGTGGTCTTGCCCGCGCCGTTCGGGCCGAGCAGCCCGGTCACACCGGGGCCCAGGCTCATGCTCACGTTGTTGACGGCCACCACGTTGCCGTACCAGCGTGAGACGGCTTTGAGTTCCACAGTAGACGTACGGGTCTGGGGGGCGATGGCAGCAGCGGTGCTCATCGGGCAGCGACCTTTCGGTAGCGGGCCAACAGCAGCCCGAGGCAGGCGACGATCACCACGAGGGCGACGAGCCCATACACCGGGCCGAATTGGCCGATCTCGACACTTGTCGCGGCCTCCGGACCACGGACCAGCGCATCCCGCCACAGCCACACGCCGACTCCCTGCACGAGCGTCAACGGCGCGGCGAGCCCGGCGAGCTCATTGACGGTCGACGACGGCATCACCGAGAGCACCCCGACGATCGGCGTGGTCATGAGGAAAACCGCGACGATTCCCCCTGCGGCGAACGCGCGCCGGCCGGTGAGCGAGGCCACCAGCAGCCCCACCGTGGCGAAGAGCACCGCCCAGACCCCGGCGTACGCCAAGCCGGGCAGCAGGTCAGTCACCTCCTCCTTCACCACCCGCGGGGCGAGATCGGTGGTGAACACCGCCACCGCGAACATGAACAGCTGCGGCGCGCCCAGCAGCAACCACACCGCGGTGGCCAGGGCGGCGAGTTTCGCCAGCACGTAATCGGTGTGCGGCAACGGCCGGGAGAAGTACAGCGGCAGCACGCCCGCGCGCAGGTCCCGCGAGACGAGCTCCGGGGCGACCGCGGCGACGAAGAAGAACACCAGCCAACTCATCACGTCGGCGAAGCCGGCGTAGGTGAACAAGGGCTCGCCGATCAGCCCGTGCACCATGGAGGATCCGATGGCCGCTCCCCCGACGATCGCCACGATCATCCAGGGGAAGATCTTCGCTTTGGCGGTCCGGCCCAGCCCGAACGCGGTGCGCAGCCCGTGCACGTAGAGCGCGGCGAACACCGATCGCCGCCCCAGCCGCGGCCCGGTGTAGCGCTGGTAGCCGATGTCGTGAATGACCCCGGTGGGGGCGGGTGCGCGTTCGTCAGCTCGCACGGCTGGTCTCCTTCTGGGCGAACAACTCGACCACGCGGTGCCGCCGCTGGTCGAGTCGGTGCAGCGGCAGATCGAGGTCCGCCACCGCGCGCAGGATCACGTCGTACGTCGACTCGTCAGCCACCGGTACGAGCAGCTGACGGCCCTCGCGGGTCACCGGCAACCGCAGCGCGGCCAGGCGAGCGGCGAGCTCCTCCGTGCCCTCGCTGACTTCCACGGTGAGCACGTCGGTGGCGCTGGTCATCGCGTCGACGCGGCCGGCGCGCAGCAGCCGCCCGCCGTCGATGGCGACCACCGTGTCGCAGATCCGTTCGATTTCACCGAGGAGGTGCGAGCAGACCAGTACCGACAGGCCGAACTCCGTGCCGATGCGGTGGATGAGCGCGAGCATGGCGTCCCGACCGGCGGGGTCGAGCCCGTTGGTGGGCTCATCGAGGAGCAGCAGGTCCGGGTCGTGGACGAGCGCCTGAGCGAGCTTCACCCGCTGCTTCATCCCGGTCGAGTAACCGCCGATCTGCCGGTATCGCTCCTCGTAGAGACCAACGTGGCGCAGCACCTCCGAGGCCCGTTCCCGAGCGACGCTGCGCGGCAGCCCGCTGACCCGCCCCAGGTGCGTCACGAACTCCGCGGCGGTGAGGTCGGCCGGCAGGCAGTCGTGCTCCGGCATGTACCCGACCCGGGCGCGAACGGCCGGCGCGTCGGTGGTCGGATCGAGACCGAGCACGCGCACCCGGCCGCTGGTCGGGGCGAGCAACCCCAGCAGAATCTTGATGAACGTCGACTTGCCGGCCCCATTCGCGCCGACCAAGCCGACGATTCCCGCCGGCACCTCGACGGTGAAGTCGGAGAGCGCCGTGACCCCACCGCCGTACGTCTTGGTCAGCGCATGGGTCGAAATGATTGTCACGCGGCTCAGCGTACGGAGGGCAGGCGATCCCGCACCTCCGGCGCGGACCCCGATCCTTCCCTGATCCAACGGGCCCGGGATCCGTAAGGGAAAGGGTCGGTGACCGGGAGGAGAAAGACTCCTTTCTTTCCGCGGAACATCGCCGATCCCCGACGTGGATTAGCGAAACCTGTCGACTCGGCTCTCGTGGCAAACTCGACCGATCGGCAGGTCGGCTGCGAAACTGTGTGCCGATCCGGTGATGGGGGTGTGATGAGCAAGGGGTGGGCACTGCCCGACGAGGTGCTGCGTGACGCGCCGACATACACACCGCGGCCGTACGAGCTCGCCGACCTCGAGATGCTGCTGTCTGGCGCGTACGCACCATTGACGGGATTTCACACCCGTGCCGACCTCGAATCCGTCCGCGTCAATGCGCAGCTCGCCGACGGAACGCCATGGACGGTGCCGATCACCCTGGAAGTTCCTACCGAGATCGCTAAACAGTTCGACCTCACCAATCCGCTCCACCGGGTGCTGGTGCTCACCGATCCGGAGGGCGCTCCCATCGCCGCGCTCGACGTAGCCGACGTCTGGCCGACGCGGGAGGGGTACTCAGGAGTCGGCGGCCCGGTCCGCCGCATCGGCGACGGCGGCCACGGGCCATTCCGGCGGCTGCGCCGTACCCCGGAGGAGGTCCGCTCCCTGCTTCCGCCGGGTCGCGTGCTCGGTGTCTTCGCGGACCGTCCGCTGCACCGTCCACAGCTCGCCCAGATCTCCCACGGGGCTCGCCTGCTCTCCGCCCACCTTCTCGTGCTCATCCCCGTCGGCGACGTGGGTCCCGATGGGCTGCCACCAGAGGCCCTGGTCCGCGCCATCTTCGCCGCGCGTGACCGCATGCCGCCCGCCACCCTGGTGGCCGTTCCCCTCGTGCGGCGCAGCAACGAGGTCCACGACGCGCTGCTGCGCGCTCGCGTCGCCAGTGCGTACGGGGCGACGCACCTGCTCTCCACCGGGGAGACGCTCTCTGGCGGCGGCCCTCGGGTGGTCATCCCCCGGGAGCTGGCGTACGACAACCGGGACGGCCAGTGGCGTGCGCGCGAGGACATCCCCCCACGCAACCGCCGCCTCGCGCTCCGGCCCGACGAGATCGACGACCTGCTCAACCGCGGATTCCCGCTGCCGGAGTGGCACACCCCGCCAGCGGTCGCCAAGGAGTTGGCGCGTGCCCGCCCACCGCGCCGTCACCGCGGGCTGGTGCTCTTCTTTACCGGGCTCTCCGGCTCGGGCAAGTCCACGATCGCGCGGGGGGTCGCGGACGCGCTGCGGGAGAGCGGCGAACGCACCATCACGCTCCTCGACGGCGATGTCGTCCGGCGGGAGCTCTCCGCCGGCCTCGGGTTCAGCAAGGCTGATCGCGACCTCAACATCCGCCGGATCGGCTGGGTGGCCGCCGAGATTGCCCGCCACCGGGGTGTGGCCATCTGCTGCCCCATCGCGCCGTACGCCGAGGCCCGCGCCACGGCGCGGGCGATGGCGCACGCGGCCGGCGGGGGGTTCGTGCTGGTGTACGTCTCCACTCCCCTCGAGGTCTGCGAACAGCGCGACCGCAAGGGGTTGTATGCCAAAGCGCGGGCCGGTCAGATCCGTGGGATGACGGGGATTGACGATCCCTACGAGGTGCCGACGGACGCCGACCTCGTCATCGATACAACCAATCTCAGCGTCGATCAGGCGGTCGACATGGTGTTGCAGTACCTCATCGACCACGGGTGGGTGGAGCCGCGGCTCCAGGCGATCGGATAAGCGCTAGCCCTCCCGGCCCGCGGGAGTGGCAACTCTGGGGGGGGAAGCGGCGGGCCGAGGATGTGGCCTGTGCGCGGTTGCCGCCGCGGTGACGACGGCAACCGCGCACTCGTCCGTTCTCCACGGACCGACGTCGGGCGACGGTGGGTAACCGCCCGGCAGGTCCGGCGACTCGCGGCAGAGTCTCCGCCCCGAGACGGCGGGGGGTTGCGGGGAGCCCGTGCCTGGGCTCCCCGCTGGGGAGGGACGGCAGGGCTGCTGCCGCAGAGCCGAAGACCGCCCGGCCGGCGCCGTGGGCTCGGGGGGCGACCGAAACCGGTGTCAGTCTCCTCGAACGTGGCGAGTGCCACATTCACCCCAATCAACGAGGAGACATCAGGGACGGTGACGGTCCGTTACCGCGGCGAGCCCGACCGGCGTGGCCGTCAGGCCTGCATCTTCTTGGCCAGGTTCTCCGTCAGCGCGTTCATGAACTCGTCCGTGGTCAGCCACGGGGTGTCCTTCGAGATGAGCAGGGCGAGGTCCTTCGTCATCTGCCCCGCCTCAACGGTCTCGATGCACACCCGCTCCAGCGTCTCGGCGAACTTGGTGACCTCCGGGGTGCCGTCGAGCTTGCCGCGGTGCGCCAGGCCCCGGGTCCACGCGAAGATCGAGGCGATCGGGTTGGTGGAGGTCTTCTCGCCCCGCTGCCAGGCCCGGTAGTGGCGGGTCACCGTCCCGTGCGCCGCCTCGGCCTCGACCGTCTTGCCGTCCGGCGTCATCAGCACCGAGGTCATCAGGCCGAGCGAGCCGAAGCCCTGGGCCACCGTGTCGGACTGCACGTCACCGTCGTAGTTCTTGCACGCCCAGACGAAGCCGCCCTCCCACTTCAGCGCGGCGGCCACCATGTCGTCGATCAGCCGGTGCTCGTAGGTCAGGCCGGCGGCCTTGAACTGCTCGGCGAACTCGTTGTCGAACACCTCCTGGAACAGATCCTTGAACCGGCCGTCGTACGCCTTGAGGATCGTGTTCTTGGTCGACATGTAGACCGGGTAACCACGGTCGAGCCCGTACCGGAAGGACGCCCGCGCAAAG